>NZ_JBXAWN010000001.1:0-879144 GCF_057291835.1 Pseudomonas sp. 1L-B-1-E-C1
AACGATCCCGCCCATTAAAACGCTCATACCACCACCTCTTTTTCCAGGTAGGCCTTCAACAGCCCGGTAAAGTTTTCTTCCGTGAGTGGCGTGCGGTTAACAAAGCGCGCCACTTTTTGTTTCAGGTTCGATTCGGGAAAGGAGAAATACAGATCGGCGTGTTCCTCCTGCAACCACTGCAGCATGTTGCCGATAACGGTGGATGGATTTTCTGCCATCAACCCCTCCAACAACCCCTTCGGCACCTCCCACCACGGCCAGTCCCGCACCTTCGGCACCACCCGCGTGCCCACTTCCAGCGCCTGCCCATTGATCAGATACCGCTCGAACACCGGCAGCACTTCCCCAGCCGTTTCCCCCAGACCCCGCAGAATCGGATAAATATGCCGCCCATCCCAAAACCGGAAAAACACTTGAGTGCCATCCGGCATTTTCACCTGCGTCAGGCTGCGCAGATGTTCGAACACTTCGTTCGGCGTTGAACGCGATACCGCCAGCCAGCCCCAGTCCCGCGCATCGGTTTCGGCTATCCAGGCCAGGAAGGCGGAGTTGGCTTTGAGTTCGGTGAGGTAGGGCATCACCGGTTGCCAGGTGGAGTAGGGCGTGCCGCCCCAGATCGGCAGGAGCTGGGCGGTGGGTTCAGTGAGGTACAGGGTTTTCAGTGCGTCGGCGTCGCTGGCGGCGCTGATGATCAGGTACAGGCGCTCGCCGCTTTGCAGTGGCTGTTGCGCCAGCCAGTCCTTGGGGGTGATTCGTTCAGATGGCACAGGCACCTGCCTTGCATTTTTCGCATTCTTCACAGAACGGCGCGTTACGTTTTAGGGTGTTGATCTGCGCCGGGGTCAGGACCTGGCCAGCCTTGTCCGCATCCGCCTGTTTCAACACACCGGGCATCAGCGGCGCAGCACCCGTCCCGCTGCCAGGACTACCACCGGAGTTCATGTTGATCACCGGCCCGCTCAGGGTCACGCCGCCGGCGTCGATCTTGATAAAACTGCCGCCGCCGACCAGCGTGAGTTCCGCACCAGCCTCCATCACCACTTTCATGCCGCTGCTCAGGTGGATTTCCTGGCCGGCGTCGATGAACTGGCCGGTGCCGATCTTGATGTGCTGATTGACGCCGACGGTGAGGTGGTCGTTGGCGCGGGTTTCGACTTTTCGGTCGGCGTAGACGGTGTGGTGTTCTTCGGCCTTGAATTCGCTGTAGCTGTTCTGTTCGACGGTGTCGTGGCGTTCGTTGCCGACGCGGATCTTCTGGTCGTGCTCGATGTTTTCATCCCAGTCGCGCTGGGCGTGCAGGTAGATCTGTTCCTGGCCTTTTTTGTCTTCGATGCGCAGTTCGTTGTAGCCGCCGCCACCCATGGAACTCAGGGTCTTGAAGGTGCTGCGGGTCTTGTTCGCCGGCAGTGGATAGGGGACGGTGTTTTCCTTGTGATACAGGCAGCCGCTGATCAGCGGTTGATCGGGGTCGCCTTCAAGGAACGTGACCAGCACTTCCATGCCGATGCGCGGGATGGCGATGCCGCCGTATTGGGCGCCGGCCCAGGCGGATGAGACGCGCAGCCAGCAGCTGGTCTTGTCGTCGGCCTGACCTTCGCGGTCCCAGTGGAACTGGACTTTGACCCGGCCGTACTCGTCGCAGTGGATTTCTTCACCTTTGGGGCCGGTGACGACTGCGCTCTGGCTGCCGAGGATGCGCGGTTTCGGATGGCGCAGCGGCGGGCGGTTGGGCACGTCCCACGGCGTGGCCTGGAAACGGTTGCGATAGCCCTGATGGAAATCGTCTTTCAGCGCCGTGGTGTCGCTGGTCACCGACTCTTCGAGCACCTGCGGCTGCTTGCCTTCGTGCAGGACTTCGGTGAGCAGCCAGAGGTCGTTCCACTTCGCTTTCGGGTGTTCGGTCAGGGCGAGGAAATGGCCGCTGACCAGCAACGGCTGATCGCTTTTGCCTTCGGCCAGTTGAAAGTCGCTGCGGTGGCGTTCGAGGGCGCGTTTGGCCAGGTGTTTGCCGCGCTCGCGGTCGATGAAGCGGCCCGGGTAATCGTAGTCTTCGAGGTCGGGCAGGGCGTCGCCACGGTTTTCGCTTTCCAGGGTCAGGCGCGGTTTTTCGAAGTCGTAGTCGCGGCGGGTGGTGCGGCTGGTGCGGGTTTCCAGGCGCAGGTCGAAACGCTTGATCACCGGGTTGCTGGCGACCATGCCGGAGTCTTGCTGATAGGGCACGGGCGCAAGTTTCGGGAACACCGTCTGGTCATCGCCGAACAGCAGTTTGTGGCCTGTTGTGGTGTGCTGGAAGTGGTAGTGAATACCTTCCTCTTCGCACAGGCGCTGGATGAAGTGCAGGTCCGACTCGTCGTATTGCACGCAGTAGATGCGCTCGGGATAGATCGAGCCGGTCTTGAATTCGTAGGCATTGCTTTGAATGCCGTGCTCTTCGAGCACCATGCCGATGATTTTCGGCACGCTGAGGTTCTGGAAGATGCGCTGGTTGATGCGGTGCGCCAGGTACGCCAGTTGCGGGCGCAGGGTCACCGAATAACGCGTCAGGCGCTTGCCGGAATCGCCTTGCGCGGCGCGGTAGATCTGCCCATGAATGCCGCTGCCGTCAGGCGACAGCTGCAGAAAGGCCGGTTTGTGCAGCAGGGTTTCGAGGTCCAGCGACGGCTGCTCACTGACCAGCTCCACCTCAAAGACAAAAGGCTGGCTGATGGCTTCCCGGCCGGTGAGGGTAAACACCTGAAAGTCGGCGGAAAGCCCTTCGATGGTCAGGGCAAAGTGGGTTTCATTGGCCGGCGCGAACATCCCTTGTTCCTCGTGCTGTACAGCGGCGCTCGTCGACGGCCGCAAAAAAAGCGACTCAACGTACGCGAAATTCTGGAGGGGCGTAAACAACATCGACCAGCAGAGCTGGCCGATGCGTGTAACGGTCAGCCGTAATTAAACGACTGGAGCACGCCAGTCATCGGAACCCGAAGTACCGGATACTTCGTGGGTCCAGGTGATTTTGCGGTAGGTGAACTGCACTTCTTCCAGGTGGGTGAAGTGCGCGTTGCCTGGATCCTGGCAGTTGTGCATTTTGTTGTTGATGGCGACGATGATCGCGTCTTCCAGTTTGGTGGTGTAGTAGTGCTCTTGGGTGCCTTGAGCCGAAGTGCGGTACCACTGGATAACGATTTCGCTCATGCGCTCGCCGGAAGTCAGTGCTGCTTGCAGCAGTGGCGAAGCCTTGTCGTAGACCTTGGTGATCACAACTGGCTTGTGTACGCGCTGACCGGTTGGCTGACCGGATTGCGGGTCACGCGGGATGATCACGTCGTGGGTGAACGCCTGAACCATGACCTGGTCTTCGTGGCCTTCCTGGTAGGTGTTGCCAACGGAGTCGGCGGTGAACGCGCCGGCAGTGATCAGGCCTTGTTTTTCGCCGGTAACCGACATGTACGCTGGTGTTGCCATGGGGTGCTCTCCTTGCGGATAAATTGAGGATGCCCGGAGGCGAAATCGCCCGGTGGGTGGCTGAACTGTTATCAAAGAGCGTGCCAGGTTTTGTGAAGTGCCCGGGTGGTGGGGGCACCACGGTCGTTGGTGATCATCCGGGGCGATTTTCAGCGGAATAATCAGGAGAAAGTGCGCAAGAAGTTGCGCAGTACTGCGCAACTTCTTGCGCACTTGGCTGCAGGCCTCGCACTGCGTGGGCTGCAGGCCATTTTGCCTGTGAAATATTACGATCTACTGCGCAACTTCTTGCGCAGTTGGGTATTTGCCGGGACCGAGGTGTCTGCTTCGCGAGCAGGCTCGCTCCCACAAGGATTTATGGATTGCCTGAGAGCTGAGTTCATCCGCGAAACCTGTGGGAGCGAGCCTGCTCGCGAAGGCGTCCGTTCAGGCAAATCTTCGGCGACTGACACACCGCTATCGCGAGCAGGCTCACTCCTACAGGGGATTTGTGGGTTGCCCCGAATTCGTGTTCATCCGCGAAACCTGTGGGAGCGAGCTTGCTCGCGAAGGCGTCCGTTCAGGCAAATCTTCGGCGACTGATACATCGCTATCGCGAGCAGGCTCACTCCTACAGGGGATTTGTGTGTTGCCCCGAATTCGTGTTCATCCGCGAAACCTGTGGGAGCGAGCTTGCTCGCGAAGGCGTCCGTTCAGGCAAATCTTCGGCGACTGACACACCGCTATCGCGAGCAGGCTCACTCCTACAGGGGATTTGTGTGTTGCCCCGAATTCGTGTTCATCCGCGAAACCTGTGGGAGCGAGCTTGCTCGCGAAGGCGGCTGTTCAGGCGAATCATTGGCGACTGATAGACCGCTGTCGCGAGCAGGCTCACTCCTACAGGGGATCGGCGGGGTAGTTAGCAAAGTCAGGTTAGGTTGAAACGCAGCACCTCGGCACATTCCTCAATCGACCGCCATTGCGTCTCTGCATACAAGTCCAGCTCATCAATAGTCGAACGCCCCAGCGCCTGTTCGAATGCCTGGCGATTGGAATGTTCGGCGTAATGCGCCTGCGCAGAATCGCCGAGATTTGACTGAAAAATCCCCGCTGCGCTCACCGGCAGGAAATCTTCGTACACCAGCGGCTCCGCTTTCACATAGCCATCGCGCAGCAAGTCCTCCAGGGACGACTCACCAAGTCCTTCAGCGGCCAAGCCCTTTTCCGTAGCGAAATAACGAAAGTACGCCAACCCCTGTTCGCGCATGCCCTCGATGCTGTCAGGAAATTCGGCAAAGTGCTGCGTCATCAGCGCGTCGTAGCGTGCGGCATTGGCTTCGTTAGGGAAGTCGCCCAGTTCATCGCGAGCGGAATTCAGCAGGCGGTCATACAGCGCGCGCCCCTTCGGCGTCAGTGCAGCGCCGCGTTGTTCGATTTCGCCGAAACGCGCGCTGTGGCTGCCACGGGTTTCGGGCTGATCGGTGAAGGCGATCGGCTCGTCCAGCGCCTTGAAGCTGGTCTGGCGCAGCAGGATCGGGCACTTGCGGCGCGGTGGGCCTTCAATCACCGCTTTAGGTGTGATGCCATGGGCAGGCATCTGCTCCTGCACGGTGTCGATGTCCAGCGTGCGCGGGGTCAGATGATTGATGTGCGGGCCTTTGAACGCAACGACGTCGGCGACCAAACGGTGCTGGGCGCTGAGTTTTTGATACTGCGCGCCAGTGACGGTGGCGCTGTGGTGCCAGCGAAAAGTCTCCAGTGCCTGTCGGACGAATTCTGCGGCTTCGTCGTCATTCAGTCCGCCTGCCGTTTCGGCCTGATCGATCAGCCGCAACGCGGAGTCGGTAAAGATCGAACGACGGGCCAACACCGACCCGGCAAACGAACGCAGTTCAGGGTCTTCAATCAGCTCCAGGCGCAGCAACGAGGTGAACACGCGAAACGGGCTGACCTGCAGCGCCTCTTCATGCACCGCGCGAAACGCCGTTGAATGCACCGGCACGCCCGCCGGGGTCAGGTCGTAATAACCCACCGGTTGCATGCCCATCACCGCGAACAAGCGGGCGAGGGTGGCCAGTTCGCTCGCAGTGCCGACGCGAATGGCACCGTGGCGTTCCATGTCCAGCCGCTCGATTTCGCCGGTGCGCCTGAGGTGCCCGGCAATCTCAGGCTGACGTGCCAGCACGTCGCGGTTGGTGTTCTCTACCAGTTTCATCAACGCGCCGTACAGCGGCACCTCTTCGCGGTACATGTCGGACATCGCTCGGGAGAAGCGCTGGCGGATCAAATCGGGGCTGACGAACGGCTGCACGGTCATGAAAAAAATTCCTGCCACGGTCACGGAATGGATGCCGGAAAAGATCGCAGCCTTCGCCCACGCGGGCAAACGAAGAATCCTACGAACTTCATTCTGCCAACGACTGATCCACCAGCTCGATCCAATGCCTCACGGGTGTGCGCCCGGCGCTGGCCAGATGACTCTGGCAGCCCACGTTGGAAGTGACGATCAACTCAGGCCGGCCGCTTTCCAGAGCGTTGAGTCGCTGGTCTCGCAATTGCCGCGCCAGCACGGGTTGGGTCAGCGAGTATGTGCCCGCCGAGCCACAGCACAAATGGCCGTCCGGCACCGGTGTAAGGTTGAAACCGAGTCGGTTCAGCACTGCTTCCACCGCGCCGCCGAGTTTCAGTGCGTGCTGCAAAGTGCAAGGGCAATGCACGGCGATGCGCCGTTCGCTGGCGGCGCAAACCTGTTCCAGTGGTTCCGCCGCGATGACTTGCACCAGATCCCGGGTCATTTCACTGATCCGCCGAGCCTTGTCGGCATACACAGGATCGCCCGCCAGCAAATGCCCGTAATCCTTGATGAACGCGCCACAACCGCTGGCCGTTTGCACGATGGCTTCGGCGCCGTTCTGCAGTTGCGGCCACCAGGCATCGATGTTCTGCCGAGCGCGGTCGAGGCCTTTGGTCTGGGCGTCGAGGTGATAGTCGAGCGCGCCGCAGCAACCGGCCTCGCTCACCGGCGTCACGCTGATGCCCAAGCGATCGAGGACTCGCGCCGTCGCGTCATTGGTGTTCGGCGACAGACCCGGTTGCACGCAACCTTCGAGCAACAACACCCGGCGCGCATGCCGAGGAGCAGGGCGCGTCCCCATAACACCCAAGCGCTGCGGCAGTTTGCTTTCCAGCAGACGCGGCAGCAGCGGTCGGAAGGTCGCGCCCATTCGCAGCAAACCCTTGAACAAACCCGGATTCGGCGCCAGCGCGCGCAAGCTTTCGCGCAGCAAGCGCTGGGCAACCGGGCGCGGCACCGCGTCATCAACCACCGCGCGGCCGATGTCGAGCAGGTTGTGATAATCGACCCCGGACGGACAGGTGGTTTCGCAGTTGCGGCACGACAGGCAACGATCCAGATGCAGTTGTGTCTGCTGCGTGGCCGGTGCGCCTTCCAGCACTTGCTTGATCAGATAAATACGCCCGCGCGGGCCGTCGAGTTCATCGCCGAGCAATTGGTACGTCGGGCACGTCGCGTTGCAGAAGCCGCAATGCACGCAGGTGCGCAGGATCTTTTCCGCTTCGGCGGCGCGGGGCAGTTGCCGCGATTGCTCGCTGAGGGTGGTTTGCATGGCTAGACCTCCGCGTACATTCGCCCGGGGTTGAACAGCCCTTGCGGGTCGAGTTGCGCCTTGAGTTGCCGGTGGTAGCGCAGCAGGGTTGGCGCCAAGGGTTGGAACGGCGAATCGGTGGCGCCGTGGGTAAAGCACGTTGCATGGCCGCCCAAGGAATGGGCGAGGGCATGAATCTCAGTGCTATCGGATTTCACCCAGCGTTGCGCACCGGCCCAGTCGATCAGTTGCTCGCCGGGCAGTTCGAGCGGGCCGAGGTTGTTCGGCAATGACAGTCGCCATAGCGGCAAGCCTTCGTCGAAAAAACTCAGGCGCTGCTCGTTGAGGTCGCGCCAGAAAACCGAGTCCAGCGGCTCGCCACCCAGGCGTTGATGCGCCGCCGTCACCGAACCTTCGCCGCCTTCCAGACGCAGATACAGGCTCTGACCATCGTGGCACGCGGCGCTGATCGGCAGCGGTTGCTGGCCCCACTCGGCAAGTTTGCTCAAGGCGCGGACACAATCGATGTCGAGGCGAATGCTCAGGCACTGGCGTGGTTTCGGCAGGACTTTCAGCGACACTTCGGTGAGCACGCCGAGGCAGCCGAAACTGCCGGCCATGAGCCGCGACAGGTCATAACCGGCGACGTTTTTCATCACTTCGCCACCGAAGCGCAAATGCTGACCAAGACCGGTGATCACCCGCGCGCCGAGGACGAAATCGCGCACCGAACCGGACCAAGGCCGGCGCGACCCGGACAGTCCTGCGGCGACCATGCCGCCGACCGTGGCGCTGTCAGCGAAGGACGGCGGTTCGCAGGGCAACATTTGCCCGGCGTCATCCAGCGCCGCGAGCATCTCGGACAATGGCGTGCCGGCGCGCACCGTGACCACCAGTTCCGTCGGGTCGTACTGGACGATGCCGCGATGGGCGCGGGTGTCGAGCACTTCACCGGCCACCTCGCGACCAAGAAACGCCTTGCTGTTGCCGCCCTGAATCTTCAGCGGCGTGGCATTGGCCCGCGCGGCGTTGACCTGATCGAGCAGGGCACCGGCAGCATCGAAATCAGCCATCAGAAGCGCTCCAGCTCGGGGAAGGGCAGTTGCCCGGCGTGGATGTGCATGGCGCCAAATTCGGCGCAGCGGTGCAGGGTCGGGATGTTCTTGCCGGGGTTGAGCAGGCCCTGCGGATCGAACGCAGCTTTGACCGCGTGAAACAGCAGCAACTCGTCGCTGTTGAACTGTGCGCACATCTGATTGATTTTCTCGCGCCCGACGCCGTGTTCGCCGGTGATACTGCCGCCGACCTTCACGCACAGTTCGAGAATCTTGCCGCCCAACGCCTCGGCGCGATGCAGCTCGCCCGGCTGGTTGGCATCGAACAGAATCAGCGGGTGCATGTTGCCGTCACCGGCGTGGAACACGTTGGCCACGCGCAAGCCATATTCCTCGCCGAGGCTGGCGATACCTTGCAGCACAGCGGGCAATTCGCGGCGCGGGATAGTGCCGTCCATGCAGTAATAATCCGGCGACAACCGACCAATCGCCGGAAAGGCATTTTTGCGCCCGGCCCAGAACCGCACGCGTTCGGCCTCGTCCTGAGCCTGGCGCACCTCAGTGGCCCCGGCTGCTGTCATCACTTCGCGCACGCGCTGGCAATCGTCGTGCACGTCAGCTTCGACGCCGTCCAGTTCGCACAGCAGAATCGCCTCGGCCTCGACCGGGTAACCGGCGTGGATAAAGTCTTCGGCGGCGCGGATGGCGACGTTGTCCATCATTTCCAGACCGCCCGGAATGATCCCGGCGGCGATGATTTCGGCGACCGCGCGGCCGGCCTTTTCCACTGAATCGAAACTGCCGAGCAAGACCTTGGCGACTTGCGGTTTGGGCAATAGCTTCACGGTGACTTCGGTGATGATCCCCAGCAGACCTTCGGAGCCGGTGAACAACGCGAGCAAGTCAAAACCGGCGGAATCGAGTGCCTCGGAGCCCAGCGTCAGACGTTCGCCCTCGATGGTCAGCACTTCGATTTTCAGCACGTTGTGCACCGTCAGGCCGTACTTGAGGCAGTGCACGCCACCGGCGTTTTCCGCGACGTTGCCGCCAATCGAACAGGCAATCTGCGATGACGGATCCGGCGCGTAATACAAGCCGAACGGGGCCACCGCTTGGGAGATGGCGAGGTTGCGCACACCCGGCTGAACCCGCGCGATACGGGCGGCCGGGTCGATATGCAGGATGTTGTTGAACCGCGCCATCACCAGCAGCAGGCCTTTTTCCAGTGGCAGAGCGCCGCCGGATAATCCAGTGCCGGCACCCCGCGCAACCACGGGCACGTTGTTCTGATGGCAGAGTTTCAGCAGGGTTTGCACTTGCTCCAGACGCCGGGGCAGGGCCACCAGCATCGGTGTGGTGCGGTAAGCGGAGAGGCCGTCGCATTCGTAGGGTTTGAGTTCATCCTCGCGCCAGAGGATGTCCAGGTCAGGCAGGGCGTGTTGCAGAGCCTTGAGCAATTCGGCCTTGTTCACCTCGGACAGGGCGCCGTCGAGGCGTTCGTCGTAAAGGATGTTCATCGCTGTCGTTCCAGAAATTCCCCGTACAGCCGCGCGGTATTTCCCGGCTGCTCGACCATCGGCATGTGCCCGACGTGATCCCACACATCCACTTCGAGATTGGCGATGCCTTTGCTCCACACCGGCACGCTGCTGACGTCGATCAGGCGATCCTTGCGCCCCCAAAGCAGCAGCGCCGGGCATTTGATCTCGGCCAGTTTCGGCTCCATCGGCGGGCTGGCGCGGAAGTCGCGGAAGATTTCTTCGAGCTCGTCACGTTGTTGCTCATAGCGCTGGGCGACGGCGTCCAGCACCAGCTTCGGTACCCACGGCGGCGACTCCATGGTCATCGCGTAGAAACGCTGAAATTCTTCGCGGGAGTTGATCAGGAACGGATTATGCCCGCGCGCCAGATGGCGCTCCATGTCGCTCGGCTCCGGTGCGGTGACGCCGGCCGGGTCGATCAAGGCCAGCGAGACGATCCGCTCGGGATAGGTCGCCGCCAGCCACGCGGCGATGTAGCCGCCCATGGAGTTGCCGATGACATGGACCTTCTCCACGCCGCAGACGTCGAGCAACTGAATCATGCGTTTGGCCTGAACCGCGATGTCATAACCGCCCCCAGCCTTGAAGCCGGTCTCGCCGTGGCCTGCCAGATCCGGAATGATCACCCGATACTGGCGGACGAAATGCCGGGCGCAGCGCAGCCAGAGGTTTTTGTCGGCGCTGAAGCCGTGCAGCATCAGAATCGCGCTGGACGCCTCGTACGGCCCGCCTTGCCAGGTCGACACAGTCATTTCGGCGATCGGCACTTCGATCTTGTGCAGTTTGTACAACCTGGCCTCGCTGGCCATGGTCAGGTCGTACAGCCAATGGCCGACCGCCGGGTAAGTCAACCAGCTCCAGGCCACAAAAACCGCGAGTGCGACAAACAGCAAAAGCATCGACGTCTTCCTTTTACGTGTTCAGGACAAAATATGGTCGGCCGGTTTCAGCGCTCGGGTCAGCAGGTGATAGCTGAAACTGAAGCCGGGGAACATCGCGATCACATGACCGCTCTTGCTCTGGTACCAACTGTGGCAACCGCCGGACTTCCACACGGTGCGCTGCATTTCCCGGTGGATCATTGCAGTGTAGGTACGTTCCGCGTCATGGCGCACTTCAATGCTGCGCAGGCCTTTGGCCTGCACGGTGCGGATGCAGTCGAGGATGTAGTTCATCTGCGACTCGATGATGAACAGCGCCGAGGTGTGGCCAATGCCGGTGTTCGGTCCGGTGACGATAAACAGGTTGGGGAAATCCGGCAGGCTGGTGCCGAGGTACGCACGCGGGTATTCGGCCCAGACATCTCTGAGTTGCACCGCGTTTTTGCCGCTGACCGGGTAGGAAATCACCCCATCGGTGGCGTCGTAACCGGTCGACCAGACGATCAGATCAACATCGACATGCTCACCGTCCACGGTGTTGATCCCGCTTTCGTCGATCGAAGCGATGCCGTGCTCGCGACTGTGCAACGTGACGTTGGCGCGGCTCAGCGCCGGGTAGTACGTGCTGGACACCAAAACGCGTTTGCAGCCGATGGTGAAGTCCGGGGTGAGTTGCTGCCGCAGCACCGGGTCTGGAACCTGGCGCTTGAGGAACCGCAGCGCATGTTGCTGGACCAAGTGAATCGCCGGTTTCGAGTATTTGAAGGCGATCACCCGGGTTTCGAATTGCCAGTAGATCAGCCAGCGCAGCAGCTTGTACGCCGGTTTCAAACCGAGCAGGCAGCGCTGGATCCGGCCGAACTTGCGATCGGCACGTGGCAGCACCCAATGCGGCGTGCGCTGAAACACATGCAGATGTTCGACCTGGGGTGCAATTGCCGGAATCACCTGCGCCGCGCTGGCACCGCTGCCGACAATCGCCACGCGTTTACCGCGATAGTCGTAGCTGTGATCCCAATGGTTTGTGTGAAAAGTCTTGCCTTGAAAGCGATCCATCCCGGGGAAGTGTGGGATGACCGGCTGACTTAACGGCCCGGAGGCGTTGATCAGGAACTGCGTGTGAAAGATGCCTTTGGCACGGGTGTGCACCGTCCAGTGTTTTTCCGCCTCGTTCCACTCGACGCGCTGGACATCCGCCTGCAGCTCCACGCGGTCGCGCAAACCAAACTCCTCGATCACCTGTTCGGTGTAGCGCTGCAGTTCCGCCTGTTCGGCGAACATCTGCGACCAGCGGTAGGGCGCGAACGACAGCGAGTACAGCGGCGACGGCACGTCAACCGCCGCGCCGGGGTAGGTGTTTTGGCACCAGGTGCCGCCGAAAAAGTCGCGTCGCTCCAGTATGCGAAAGTCGTCGATCCCGGCTTTGAGCAGGTTGACCGCCGCGCACTGGCCGCCAAAACCGCTGCCGATGATCAACACATGGTAGGTGTGCATGGGCCCCCTTTTTATAGTTGTTTTTCCATTTCCCCTCTTTCATTTATAGCCAACTCTGGGCTTCGTGTGCGGCGCTGATAGCGCTCTATTCAGGCCGCTGGCCGGTGATGGCTATTTAGCGGCGCCCTGATAGACTCCGAACACATCCGTGTCGGGGTGAAACCATTGCAGCGCGCGGTCGAGGCCCTTATGGGAAATACGCGGGGAAAGGGACTTTCACTGGCCAGGAGGCTGTACAGGTCGCGGGTGTTCGGGCTGCTGCTCGGGCTCATGTGCGTCAGCGTGGCGATGTATGCCCTCGATCCGCCGCTGTGGGTGTGGGGTTTGATGCTGTTCAATGGCCTGATCTGGCCGCATCTGGCGTTTCAATGGGCGCGCCGCTCAAGCGTGCCGTTTCGCGCCGAACACCGCAATTTGCTGATCGACGCATTCATGGGCGGCTTCTGGGTCGCCGCCATGCAGTTCAATCCGCTGCCCAGCGCAACCACGATTTCCATGATGGCGATGAACAATGTCGCCATCGGTGGCGGGCGATTTCTACTCGCCGGGACGGCGGCGCAGCTTTTCGGAATGGGCGTGGGCCTGGTGGTGTTTGCCCCGGCGTTCATCCCGCAAACAACGCCGCTGCAGCTATACGCCTGTTTGCCGTTGTTGTTGCTGTATCCGCTGGCGCTGGGCTGGATCTGCTTTCTCCAGGCCGCTACTCTCGGCCGGCACAAGCGTGAGCTGTTGGCGCTGAGTCGTACCGACAGCCTGACCGGTCTGCTCAATCACGGCGCGTGGAAGGACCAATTGGATCTTGCGTTTCAGCACTGCAAACGGCAGCAGCAGGGCGCGGCGATTGCGCTGATCGATATCGATCACTTCAAGGCAATCAACGACACCTACGGCCACGTCGCTGGCGACATCGTCCTGCGCCAGTTGAGCAAACTGCTCAAGCACAATCTGCGCGCCACCGATGTCGCCGGGCGCTACGGCGGGGATGAATTCTGCGTGATCCTGCCGGAATTGCCGCTGTTCAACGCCGCTCAGGCCATGGAAGCCTTGCGCGAACGCTTCGCGACGCTGGGCTATGAGCAGAACCCGGCGTTGAAGGTCAGTCTGAGCATTGGCCTGGCTGCGTATGACCCGAGTCATGCCGATGCCACGCGGTGGCTGGACGATGCTGATCAGGCGTTGTACGAAGCCAAGGCGAGTGGGCGCAATCGGGTGATTTGCAACAGCGACAACAAGCCGAGGCAGGCGTTGCTGGATTCGGTGTGACAGGTGTTTGTTGACCCCGTGTAGGAGCTGCCGAAGGCTGCGATCTTTTTGGGACGCAGAGCGTCCGGGGCTGTATTTCCACGCAGAGGGTGGGAACGATCAAAATCAAAGATCGCAGCCTTCGGCAGCTCCTACAGTTTGTTCGGTGTCGGTCTGGAGAGTGTCGCATCCGCTATAGAGCCTTGCGCCAATGTCGGTTACGGTTCAATCCCCCCGACACGAAACAAGGACTGCTTCATGACGTTCTCATTTCCCCGCTCTCTGCTGGCCGCCAGTCTCGGTCTGTCCCTCGCGTTCTCGGCCGTCAGCACCTTCGCCGAACCGCATAAACAAGTGCTCGCCGATGCCGAGCAGTACCAGCCCGAAGCCCTGAAGTTGTTGGAGCGGCTGGTCAATATCGACTCCGGCTCAGGTTATGAGCCGGGTCTGAAACAGGTCAGCGACATTGCCATCGATGAGCTGAAGAAACTCGGTGCAACCATTGAGCTGGTACCGAACACCCCGGAAAAATCCAGCCACGTGCTGGCCACGCTCAAAGGCACCGGCAAGGCGAAAATCCTCCTGATGGCGCACATGGACACGGTGTTCAAGGAAGGCTCCGCCGCCGAGCGGCCTTTCCACATCAAGGACGGCCGCGCCTACGGGCCGGGTGTAATGGATGACAAGGGCGGCATCGTCGCCGGCATCTACGCATTGAAAGTGCTGAAGAACCTCGACTTCAAGGATTACGCACAGATCACCTTCCTGCTCGACGCCAGCGAAGAAACCGGCTCGGACGTCGCTACCGATCTGATCAAGAAAACCGCCAAACAGCACGACGTCACCCTCAACCTCGAACCGGGGCGCCCGGCCGATGGCCTGGTGGTGTGGCGCAAGGGCAGTGCGACGGCGCTGGTCGAAGTCAAAGGCAAAGCCGCCCACGCCGGGGTCGCGCCAGAATTGGGGCGGAACGCGGCGATGGAAGCGGCGCACCAGATTCTGCAACTGGGCAAGCTCGGCGATGAGGCGAAGAAAACCACCATCAACTTCACCGTGCTAAAGGCCGGCGATCGCACCAATGTGATTCCTGATCAGGCCACGGCCAAGGCTGACGTGCGCGCGGCGGTGCCGGAGGAGTTTGATCGTATCGAGAAGGATCTGGCGCGGGTCTCGCAAGACAAGTTGATTGCCGAGACCGAAGTGAAAACGTCCTTGCAGCGCGGACTGCCGCCGATGCCGCAAACGGCCGAGTCGGATCGCCTGATGGCCATGGCTCAGGGGATTTACGGTGAGATTGGCCGCAAGTTGACCGAGGAGGGCAGTGGTGGCGCGGCGGATGCCAGCCTGTCCGCAGGCGTAGGGACGCCGACGCTGGATGGCTTCGGAATCGTTGGCGGTAATATTCACACGCCCGAGGAATACGCCGAAGTGGCGAGCGTGGCGCCGCGGATTTATCTGTTGTCGCGGATGATCATGGAGTTGGCCAAGCCGCGGTGATGGAATTGGTGGTGTGAATGTTTGGGGCGGGGTGTCAGTTGACTCGCCCCTCACCCTAGCCCTCTCCCCCAGGAGAGGGGACTGCCCGTGTTGTTTGTAGTCAATGCGGCAACCTTGAGATTTTCTGCTGAATTCAATTTCGAATTCAACACGGTCCACCACGTCGGCGCAGATCCTGAGCATTCCCCAATCGGTTCCTTCTCCCTCAGGGAGAGGGCTAGGGTGAGGGGCTTTTGTGGGAAAAGTGGAAGTCGCGGACGGCGCACAAACAATACCGAAAAGTCCGACAGAAGCTCTCGTTGCGACCGTTGGGCGCGGCTCTTATAGTCTCGGTTCGCAGATACCTCTGCAACGATCTTGGCCGGTCGAATACAGCACCTGACCCCTCTTTGGAGTGAACCCTATGACCGACCAAGTAATGCCGCGCTACCTCCCCATCGACACCTACGACGCCGAATCGCCGGTGCTCTTCATCAATACCCATACAGAACTCAGCGACATGGCCGCCTGTGCGATGCACCGGTTTGTGGTCGTGCGGGATCTGGCCGATACCTTTGCCAGCCTTAACCTCAAGGGCATCTCCGATTGTGATCTGACGCGGGTGACCAGCGCGGTTCATCTGTTGATGCGTGAGGGCTGTGCGATTCTGAATGTGATCCAGGCGCGGGCGGCGCAGCGGGAGGAGGGTTACAAGACGCCGGTTTAGCGGTGCCGCAATAGACGCTTTCGCGAGCAGGCTCGCTCCCACAGGGGACCGCATTTCAACTGTGGGAGCGAGCCTGCTCGCGAAGGGGCCGGTGCAGCGTGTGCATCACTCCTTGACGCTCATGTATTCCTTGGCCCAGAGAATGTATTCCTCCGGCTGGGTATAGGTGTGGGTCAATTCGGTCGCGCTCAGGTCGGAGGCCTGGGTAAAGATCTGCCGCTGTTCGCGCAGGCTGTCGTAAGTGGCCTTGATCGCGGCGAAGTAGGCGCCGTGGCCGTCGATGGTTACGCGCACACCGAGTTCGGCCAGGCGCTTGTCGTCGCGCAGGGCCGGGTTGCCGTAGGTGACCAGCATCAGCGGCACCGTCAGGTGCTCGGCGATCTGTTCCAGTTGGTCGAAGTCCTGCACGCCGACCATGCAGATACCGTCAGCGCCCGCCGCCTGATATTGGCGGGTGCGGCTGATGATTTCCTGATTCGGCAGAATGCCGGCGTTGGTGCGGGCGATGATCGCCATTTCCGTGTCGACCCGGGCTTCCAGCGCCGCGCGGATCTTGCCGACGCCTTCGGCAACGGTGATCAGGTCGGTGGATTTGCGGCCGAATTGCGCCGGCAGCAAAGTGTCTTCGATGGTCAATGCCGCGACACCGGCGCGCTCCAGTTCGACAATGGTGCGCATCACGTTGAGAGCGTTGCCATAGCCGTGATCGGCGTCGGCGATCACTGGCAATTGGGCGACGCGGCCAATGCGCGTTGCCTGTTCGGCGAATTCGCTGAGGGTGATCAGGGCGAAGTCCGGGGCGCCGAGCACCTGCAACGAGGCCACGGAACCCCCGAGAATACCCACTTCGAAACCCAGGTCAGCGGCGATGCGGGCGGACATCGGATCAAACACCGAAGCCGTGTGATAGCAGGTGTCGGAGGCCAGCAGCTGACGGAAATTACGGCGCAAATCTTGATGGGAAAGCCTGGTCATACGAGTCCACCAATACATAAGGAATGGAGAGGCTTGAGCAAAGGTGTCAACGCCGAAGAATGAAAAGGCTATCACGCGGATGGGTCAGGAATCATGACGAATTTGCGCGGCAGGACTGGCGGCTGAAAGGTTTAACCCTCTGTGCTGAACCTATCAGGCCGCCACGGCGTGCTGCTGTTGATGGGGCAGCAGCACTGCGCGCACCGAATTGCCCGGCTGCAATTGCAGGCGTTTGGCCGTGAGACGATCAACCATCAGGCTATTGCCCACCAGTCGCCCGGGCGCCACGGTGATGCGGCAGTTTTCCAGGCGGCGGTTGTGAATCAGCCATAGCGGCGCCTGCTCGTCCGGGGTGCCGAGGCTCAGGGTCAGTTCGAGGCTGTCGCGTACCGTGCGGATGCTGCGCACCGGCGCTTCGATGACCGGGCCTCCGTCGAAAATGTCGATGTAGCCTTTGTGCGCAAAGCCTTCGGCCTGCAGGATTTTCAATGCCGGCTGGGTGTTCGGGTGAGTCTGGCCGATCGCGGCCTGCGCCTGTTCGGTCAGCAGGCAGGTATAGAGCGGCTGACGTGGCATCAATTCGGCGATGAAGGCTTTGTTGCCCAGGCCGGCCAAGTGATCGGCGTGGGTGAAATCAATCTGGAAAAAATGCCTGCCGAGGCTGTCCCAGAATGGCGAACAACCGTTTGCATCGGCACTGCCGCGCAATTCGGCGATCATCTTCTCGCCAAACAGGTGCGGGAATTCGGCGACAAACAGCAGACGCCCCAGCGACAGCAAACGCCCATTGCTGCCGCTGCGCTGGTCGTGACGCAGGAACAGCGAGCACAGTTCCGATTGCCCGGTCAGCTCGTTGTTGAGAAACAACGTCGGGATCTGTCGTTGAATACCCAGGTCGGGTGCCGAACTGACGGTCACGCCCAGCCGGTAGTTGTACCAGGGCTCGCGCAAACCGACGGCGCCGGCCAGCGCACTGACGCCGACTACGCGCTGGTCATCGTCCTCGAGGACGAACAGGTAATCGGCATCGGCCCGTTCCACCTGCTCGGCGAAGGCCCGTTGCGCCCAGCGTACCCGATGCGCCAGTCGATCCTCGTTGGCCGGAAGGGTGGTGAAGCCTGGCCCTGCCTGTTGCACGAGGGTCATCAACGCAGGCAGGTCACTGACTTTAACTGGACGGACAATCATGCTCTAACTCCTTCGGCGTACCGATTCAGGCGCGAACGGGGGAGGCGGATCACAAGGCGACCAACCGTATCGAACTGCCATCGCTCACTTTCAGCGCCGCACAGATCTCGGGGGTGAGGGGCAGCGGTTGATCGGGGTGATAGTCGAGCTCGGTGACGATGGCGCGGTAGTCATGCAGAGCGTCGTTGCTCAACAGATAACGGCCACGAGCGTCCATCGAAGCGTGTTGTCGAACGATGGCGGTCTGGCTGCCAGTGATCGAACGAATGTTCGCGGTGCGCGCATACAGGGTCGGACCGGCATCGAACAGATCGATGTAGCTGTTGGTTTCGAAGCCTTCGCGCTCAAGGATGTCGAACGCTTCCTGACCGTCCGGATGGACCCGGCCGATGCAGTCCTGCGCCGCTTGCGGCAGCATCGGCACGTAGATCGGGTATTGCGGCATCAGTTCGGCGAGGAACGTGCGGCTCTGCAACCCGCACAGACGCTCGGCTTCGGCGTAGGGCAGGTCGAAGAAGTGCTTGCCCAGCGCATCCCAGAATGGCGAGTGACCCTGCTCGTCGCTGTAGCCGACGATCTCGGTAATCACCGCTTCGGAGAACCGCTGCGCATGGGCGGCAATGAACAGCAGGCGCGCCCGCGACAACAGTTCGGAAAACGGCGTGCGCACCAGCGTGGCGTCGATGTGGAACCCGCGCAGCAGGGTATGCCCGCTAAGGTCATGGCAGAGCGACAACGCCGGCACGCCATGCTCGATGTTCAATTCACGCGAGGCGCTGGTGAAATGGCGGTTGCGCAGGCTGTAGAACGGCTCCTTGAAGCCGGCGGTGGCCAGGATTTCCGAGCAGCCGACCAATTGCTGACGATCAGGATCTTCGAGCACAAAGAAATAGTTCTCCGGCCCCTGCGCCGTGGCCGCGCTGTCGAAGGACGCGCACGAGGCAGCGATTTTGTCGCGCAGGTGGTCGCTGTCATCGGGCAGCGAGGTCACGCCGATCAGGCTCTCGCGGGCCAGGCGCTGTAGCTGGGGCAGATCATTCTGCTCGACTGGACGTAAGACCAGCATGGATGTACTCCTGTATCAAAAGGTTCGGCCCATTCGCCGAACCTGACTATCACTGTCGGTTTCCACGCGTTGAATCGGCGGTCGCCTGATTTGTTGTCAGACGCCGCTCTTTTTCTTGTCAGCCATTGCTCGGATCGGGCAACACCGTACTGGCGCCGAGCTTGTTGAGGAAGAACAGGTAGACCAGACCCAGAGCGATCCAGATCAGGCCGAGTTTCTGCGCATCGACGCCCATGTTGTACATGATGGCGGCGACGATGATGAAGCCGATCACCGGGCAGAGCAGATGGCGCACAAACTGGCCTGACTTCTGCCGACGCCAGTAGTGGTTGATCACCGTCAGGTGCAACAGCATGAAACCGCTGAGGGCGCCGAAGTTGATCAGCGAAGTGAGAATGTCCACCGCCTCGATGAACAGGTAGCAGATCAGCAGCGACAGCACCGCCACCAGATAAATGCTCAGGTAAGGCGTGTTGTGTTTCGGATGGACCCTGGCCAGCACCTTTGGCAGTTTGCCGTCGCGGGCCATGCCGAACAGCAGGCGCGACACGGCGGCCTGCGAGGTGATCGCCACCGCGACGCCCCACGCCAGCGCCGTCGCTACGGCGGTCAGGGTCGCCAGCCAGCTGCCGGCGGCCATTTCAGCGATTTCATAGAAGGCGGTATCGGCGGACTTGAAGCCCATGCCTGCCGCCAGATCGGTGGCAATCCACGTCTGTACGACGAAAATCGTGCCCATCACCGCCAGGGTAATCAGTGCTGCTTTGCCGACGCTGCGGCCCGGATCTTCCTTGATTTCTTCGGCGAGGGTCGAGATCGCGTCAAAGCCGAGGAATGACAGCACGGCGATCGACACCGCCTGCATCAGCAAGGCGAAGTTGAAGGTTTCCGGGTGATACAGCGGCGCCAGCGTCAGCTCGCCGTTACCGCCGCCGTTGTGCAGAGCATTCCAGGCATAAAACAGGAAGATGCCCAACACCACCAGTTGCGCCAGCAGGAACAGGATGTTCATCCGTGCGGTAAAAGTGATGCCGCGCAGGTTGACGAACGTCGCGCTGACCAGGAACGCCAGAATGAAACCGACCTTGGGAATCTCCGGGTACAAATGGTTGAGCGCCATCGCCGCATACAGGTACAGCAGCGGCGGAATCAGCAGGTAATCGAGCAACATCAGCCAGCCAGCGATGAAGCCGACGTGTTGATTGAGGCCGCGCTGGGCGTAGGAATACACGGAGCCGGCAATCGGAAAGGCCTTGGCCATGCTGCCGTAGCTCAGCGCGGTGAACAGCATCGCCACCATGCCGATGATGTAGGCCAGCGGCACCATCCCCGGTGCCTCGGCATTGACGTAGCCATACACCCCGAACGGGGCGATGGGGATCATGAAGATCATCCCGTACACCACCAGATCGGTCAGCGTCAGGCTCCGTTTCAACTCTTGCTTGTAGCCGAAATCTTCAATTTCCATGAAGCGCAACTCCTTGTCAGCCATCGGTCGTTTCAGTTGTTCTATCGGTCGATCATTTACCGCCATTCTTACAGCAAGGGTGCCAGGTAGCCGGCCCAGCGCGAGACGGCTTCGGGGCTGCGCAGCAGATCATTGCGCACTTCGATCAACACCGCCTCCAGCCCACGGGCATCGCCGTGCACCGGTACGGTCATGTCGCCCAGCGGATCAATTCTGTACGGCTGGTTACCTGCGACTTTCAGCGGATGCGCTTGCAGTCCGTCGAGCAGGCGCTGGGCGTAGGCTTTGGCCTGGCCGAACAACACGCCGATTTCCAGTGGTCGCGGCTGGCCGTAATACACCGGGGTGAAACTGTGAATACCGACCACGCGCACCGCTTGGCCTTGGGCAATGCGCTCGTCGATCAATGTCTGCAAACGTGCGTGAAACGGTTTGAACAGGGTCTGGCGGCGATACTCGCGGGCCGCTTCGTCGAGCTCGCGGTTGCCGGGGATCTGATAGATCTCGCTCTGCACTGGAATGCTGTCCGGCGCATGACGCGGGCGGTTGAGGTCAATCAACAGCCGTGAATAGTTGGCGCTGAGCAGGGTGGCGCCAAGTTGTTCCGACAATTGTTCGGCCAGTTGCAGCGCGCCGATGTCCCAAGCGATGTGTTCGCGCGCGGCAGGCTCGTCCAGGCCCAGATTGTTCAGGGCGTCGGGGATGTAACGACTGGCGTGTTCGCACACAAGGATCAACGGATTCGTCGAGTCCTCGCGGCTCAGGTTGTAGACCGGGCGGGTGTACAAGCCCAGCTCGGCGGATTCAGTACAGGCGTGCATAGTGCTCACACAAGTCAGCGGGCGAGAGCTGTTCCGTCAGCGCCAGTTCCTCGGTTTTCAGGGCGTAATAAGTGTCGAGCAACGGCTTGGGCAGCCATTCGTTGAAGGCTGCACTGTCGCGCAGGCAATCCAGCGCCTGGGCCAGTGAGGCGGGCAGGGCCACGATGCCCCGGGCCTTGCGTTGCTCGTCGTTGAGTGAATCGGGAATTTCATCGGTAATCGCGTTCAGGGCCAGACGCTGTTCGATGCCCAGTCGCCCGGCGATCAGCAACGCGGCCATGGCCAGATGCGGCGAGGCGGTGGCGTCCATGGCGCGGAATTCCAGGTTGAACTGCTGCGCGGCGGACTTGCCACCCAACGTCACGGTCGGGCAGATGCGCAGCGCCGCTTCCCGGTTCTGCTGCCCCAGGCAGGCGTACGACGCGCTCCAGTGATGCGGCTGCAAGCGTTCGTACGACAGCGGCGTCGGCGCGGTAAAGGCGCAGAGTGCGGGCAGATAATGCAGAACGCCGGCAGCCCAGTGCTGACCGATGCTCGACAGACCGTTGCTGGTGCCGGCGTCATACAGCATCGGTTGACCGGCCAGATCGAGCAGGCTGATGTGCAGATGCACACCGTTGCACACCGCTTCGGCGGCGGTCTTCGGCGCGAAACTCAATTCCAGACCCAGCTGCCGGGCGATTTCCCGGGTGATTTCGCGCACGTTGACTGCACGATCAGCCGCCGCCACGCCCAAGGTCGGGCGGCAGGTGATTTCGTATTGGTGCTTGCCGTATTCCGGCAGGAACATTTCCGGCTCGACGCCACCGGCGCGCAGGGCACTGAGCAGCCAGCCGCCGAACTCGGCGCCTTGGCGCTGCGCTTCGAGAGAGAACGCTGCGTGTTCGGCGACGCCTGCGTGCAGGTTGAACTCGTGTTCGAAGGCTGCGTTGACCTGCAAACCCAGTTCATCGCGATAGCGCTCGATTTCATCGCGCAGCAGCGTGCGCGGACAGGCGCCCCACGCCTGGCCATCGGTTTCGCGGATGTCGGCGTGGATGAAGTCCAGCGCCGGCGCGTTGGCATCCGGGCCGCTGCCGACGGTAACGCGGCTGCTCGGATCCGGAATCAGACGCAGGTCGCCGTATGCGCCCCACGGATTGCTCGAGGCGATGATGTCTTGTGGCGTCAACGCGCTGTTGGCCGGGACCCAGCCGCAACCCGCTGCCTGATAGTGCTCAAGCTCGTCGGTAGGGAACGAGCGGCCACGGGTGATGCCGATCAGATCGGTGGTCACCAGAGTGGTCATCGGCAGCGGCGTCAGGCGTGTGCTCATGGCTGCATCTCCTGCAAACGCCCGAGCACGGTGTCGGTGTCGGTGATCCAGCAGTAACCCTTGATTGCATTCAGGCAGGCGTGGTGGCGTTCGGCTGTGTAAGTGGCGCAGGCGTCCTCCACCAGCGTCACCAGATAGCCACGGTCGGCGGCGTCGCGCACGGCCATGTCCACGCATTGGTCGGTGACGATGCCAGCGATGATCAAATGACGGGTCTGCAAGTTGCGCAGCACGTAGTCGATGTTGGTCGAATTGAAGACCCCGGAGGAGGTCTTCGGCAGCACGATTTCGTTCTCGGCCGGGGTCAGTTCAGCGATGACCTGAGCTTGCGCGCTGCCCTTGGGCAGGTGCATGTCCGACAGCTTGTGATCCAGCGAGCGGTCGCGACCGTCGGCGGTCAGGCTTTCGATAATCGTGTGCAGCACGTTCTGCCGCGCCTGGCGAAAGGCGCCAAGCAGACGTTGTTGATTGGGCACCACCTGGCTGCGCGCACGCTGGAGAAAATACTCGGCATCCGGCCCGCTCAGGTGCGGGTCGAATTGCGGTTCGAGCCAGGCGCGCTGCATGTCCACCAGCAACAAGGCGGTGTGGTCGAACGCAAACGGCAGGTCCCGAGGCGAGTGGTGGGGAAGGCTGAACATCCTTATTTTTCCTCCAGCAGGTGAGTCGCAAAGTCATTGCGCAGGGCGTCGATGCCTTCCAGGCGATCGGCCGGGTCCGGCACGCGCAAGGTCAGGCAGGCAATCAGCGCCTCGACCTGCGCCAGCGCCGGCACCATGGTGTCGAACGGTGACGCCGATTCCACCGGGGCGCTGATGATCAGGTCGGCCATCTCGCGCAGCGGCGAGGCATAGATATCGGTGAACAGCACCACCCGTGCGTTGTTGTTCTTCGCCGCGGTGGCGACGCGCAGGGCTTGGGTCTGGTAGCGCCGGTAGTCGAACACCAGCACCACATCCTGGCGTTGCAGATCGAACAAACGGTCGGGCAACAGGGCGTTGTCTTCCAGGGCGAAGCAACCGGGACGCAGCAGGCGCAGATGGTTGAGCAGGTAATTGGCCATAAGGATGCTGAAACGGCCACCGAAGCAGTAAACCTGATGGCGGGTGTCGAGCAGCCATTCCACGAGGATCCGCACGTCTTCGGGTTGGGTCAGCGCCTGGGTGTCGACCAGCAAGCGGTGGCTGTCGGCCAGATAATGGCCCCAGGCATCGTCCTTGTTCTGCTGCGAGCGCGGCTGCAGCAACGTGCGCGGCGAGCGCAAGCGATGGTCCATGTCGCTGAGCAATGCTTCCTGAAATTCGGCATAACCGCCAAAACCGAGCTTTTTCACCAGGCGCACGATGGTCGGATCGCTGACTCCGGCATGTTCGGCCAAACGCGCCATTGGACCGAGACCATTGCGCGGATACTGATCGAGCAGGGCGCGGACGACTTTGCGCTCTGACGGCGTCAGTTCCAGACCGGGGTCGGTGATCAGGTCTCTGAGAGGGGGCATCCGGGCTCCTGCTGGATGAGGGTGTCGAATTCGTTTCACAATCCGTTAAAAGAGTATTTATGTAATGGGCGCTACATGTCTAGCGAATTTTTGTACAGGTGCAGAAAGCACCAAAAGCGTGCAAGGAGCCCGTGTAACAAGGGCTACGTGGAAGTAGCAGGATGTTGTAGTCCATTGCCTTATACCGTGTCAGACATTGCCCATTCGGTTTGCGGCCGGCAGTACTGAAGTTTATCGTTTGCGGCACAATAGGCCGCGAATTGGCTGATTGCCGTTGGTTTCATATCTTTCGACCGAGTACCTGCCTGTGCCAAGTAGCCGTTTGACGTTGATTTGCCATGCGCGAACCGTCGCACAAAAACTGGCGCGTTTTCCTACGAACGAGCCTGTTGAAGATTTGGCTTTAGCGTCTGACGTATTCAGGGCGCGATTCCCCTCGCCACGGCGACTGATTTGCGCGCCTGAGTTGCGTACCCGGCAAACGGCGGCGTGGTTTGGCGCCGATGCGCAGATTGACCAGGCCCTGCGCGATTGTGATTGGGGGCGCTGGCACGGCCAATCGATCAAGGAGCTGCAAGCCTATGAGCCTGAAGCGTTACACGCTTGGCTGGTCGATCCTGAAGCAGCCCCCCATGGCGGCGAATCGGTCAGGCAACTGACGCAACGAGTTACGAAGTGGCTGGACACAATCGCCCCAACGCCCGGGCATGTGGTAGCGGTCACCCATCCGTTCGTCATTCGCGCGGCGCTGATGCAGGTGCTGCAGGGCGCAGCGTTCAATGCGATCGACGTCGAGCCGCTGTCGGTGATCGAGCTGCGCTTCAACGGTATCTGGCGTCTGCGCTTGCCGGGCATGGCCCTTGAAGAGGCATTCTGATGAAACAGCTGCTGGTCATCGGCATTGGCGCCGGCAATCCGGACTACATCACGATGCAGGCAGTGAAAGCGCTGAATCGGGTCGATGTGTTCTTTCTGCTGGATAAAGGCCAGAGCAAGCAGACGCTGATCGACCTGCGCCGGGAGATCTGCGAGCGCTACATCACCGATCATGCTTATCGCTTCGTCGAAGCCCGCAGTCCCGAGCGCGAGCGCGGCGATGTCGACTACACGGCGAGCGTCGATGCACTGAACCGCGCCAAACAGCTGACCTTCGAGCGGCTGATCAATGAAGAATTGTCCGACGGCCAGTGCGGCGGTTTTCTGATATGGGGCGATCCGGCGTTGTACGACAGCACGCTGAGGATCCTCCAGGCAATAGAGGCGTCGGGACAGTGTGAATTCGAGTACGAGGTGATTCCCGGGATTACCAGCGTTCAAGCCCTGGCTGCGCAGCACAAGATACCGCTGAACACGATTGGCCGTTCGGTGGAAATCACCACGGGCCGGCGGCTGGCGGCGGGGCAGGTGAGTGAGGCAGACAGTCTGGTGGTGATGCTTGATGCCGAGAATTCATACCAGCGCGTGGCGGATCGGCAGACCGAGATTTTCTGGGGCGCTTACCTCGGCACACCGGATGAGATTCTGCTCAGCGGCCGGCTGGCGGATGTGGCGGAGGAGATCGAGCGGGTGCGCAAAGCGGCGCGGGCGGAGCATGGGTGGATTATGGATACCTATATGCTACGCAAGCCTTGAGTGGTTGGCGCCTGAACAAGCGCTTTCGCGAGCAGGCTCGCTCCCACATTCTGGACTGCATTTCCCTGTGGGAGCGAGCCTGCTCGCGAAGGCGCCAGAACATTCACCACAGCTTCTCGACAGGCAAAAAAAGACCCGGTGCAACGCAAATCGCACCGGGTTTTTTGTTGCCAGCCAACAGCGGATGTCGTGGATCCGCCGTCAACCTTGAACTCCGTATCAGGCGCGTTCCAACGCCAAAGCCACACCCTGACCGCCGCCAATGCACAAGGTCGCCAGACCTTTTTTCGCATCGCGCTTGAGCATTTCGTGCAGCAATGTCACCAGCACGCGGCAACCCGATGCGCCGATCGGGTGACCAAGAGCGATGGCGCCGCCGTTGACGTTGACCTTGTCCAGATCCCATTGAAGATCCTTGGCCACCGCCAGCGATTGTGCAGCGAACGCTTCGTTGGCTTCGATCAGGTCGAGCTGGTCGATGTTCCAGCCGGCCTTGTCGAGGCAGCGGCGGGTGGCCGATACCGGGCCGATGCCCATGATTGCCGGGTCGACCCCAGCGTTGGCGTAGGCAGCGATTCTGGCCAGAACCGGCAGGCCGAGGGCTTTGGCTTTTTCGGCACTCATCAGAATCACGGCGGCGGCACCGTCGTTGAGCGAGGAGGCGTTGCCAGCGGTGACGCTGCCATCCTTTTTGAACGCCGGACGCAGTTTCGCCAGGGATTCGGCGGTGGTATCGCCCCGTGGCTGCTCGTCGACCTTGAACGCGACCGGATCACCCTTGCGCTGGGGAATCAGGATCGGAGTGATTTCATCGACGAAGCGCCCGGCCTCGATGGCCGCAGCAGCTTTCTGTTGGGAAGCAGCAGCAAAAGCGTCCTGCTGTTCGCGGCTGATTCCGTACTTGTCGACCAGATTTTCTGCAGTGATGCCCATGTGGTAATCGTTGAACGCATCCCACAGGCCGTCGCTGATCATGGTGTCGACGATTTGCGCGTGGCCCATGCGCAGACCGGTGCGGGCGCCCGGCATGATGTAGTTGGACAGGCTCATGTTTTCCTGGCCGCCGGCGATGATCACCTCGGCGTCGCCGCAGCGGATTGCCTGCGCACCCAGATGCAGAGCCTTGAGGCCGGAACCGCAGACCTTGTTCAGAGTCATCGCCGGTACCGCATGGGGCAGGCCGGCCTTGATCGCGGCCTGACGCGCCGGGTTCTGCCCGGCGCCGGCCGTCAACACCTGGCCCATGATCACTTCATCGACCTGCGCACCGTCCAGGCCGGTCTGCTCGAGCAACTGGCGGATCACCGCCGCGCCCAGATCTACCGCGGATACGTTGGCCAGGGAGCCCTGAAAACTGCCGATCGCGGTACGCGTGGCGGCAACAATGACGACGTCTTGCATTTTCGAATTCCTCACTCGGCAGCGAACTGCATTTCCGGTACGTGATCCGGGACGATCAGTTTACCAGCGGTTTTGGCGACGATTTCTTCAACGCTGACGCCAGGTGCGCGTTCCTTGAGGACAAAAGCGCCATTTTCGATTTCCAGATAGGCGAGGTCGGTCAGCACGCGCTTGATGCAGCCGGCGCCGGTCAGCGGCAGGCTGCATTTGGCCAGCAGCTTGGATTCACCGTCCTTGGACGCGTGGGTCATGATGACAATGATGTTGTCGGCACCGGCCACCAGGTCCATGGCGCCGCCCATGCCCTTGACCAGTTTGCCGGGGATCATCCACGAAGCGATGTTGCCTTCGACGTCGACTTCGAACGCGCCGAGTACGGTCAGGTCGACATGGCCGCCGCGGATCATCGCGAAGGATTCGGCGGAATTGAAGATCGACGCGCCGATCCGCGCAGTTACCGTTTGTTTGCCGGCGTTGATCATGTCGGCATCGATGGTTTCTTCGGTCGGAAACGGACCCATGCCGAGCAGGCCGTTTTCCGATTGCAGCATGACTTCCATGCCTTCGGGGATGTAGTTGGCGACCAGGGTCGGAATGCCGATACCGAGGTTGACGTAGTAGCCGTCCTGCATTTCGCGGGCGACGCGTTGAGCCATTTGTTCGCGGGTAAGTGCCATGTTGTTGTTCTCCGTGGGCCTGAATTATTTGCGGATGGTGCGTTGTTCGATGCGTTTTTCGAACGTGCCGCAAATGACCCGGTCGACGTAGATGCCCGGGGTGTGGATCTGCGTCGGGTCGAGTTCGCCGGGTTCGACGATTTCTTCGACTTCGACCACGGTGATCTTGCCGGCGGTGGCGGCCAGCGGGTTGAAGTTCTGCGCGGTGTGACGGTAAACGACGTTGCCGAAATGGTCGGCCTTCCAGCCTTTGACGATGGCGAAGTCGCCGGTGATGGATTCTTCCATCAGGTACTTGCGACCCTTGAATTCTCGCACTTCCTTGCCTTCGGCGACCGGAGTGCCAACGCCGGTGGCGGTGAAGAACGCCGGAATGCCTGCGCCGCCGGCGCGCATCTTCTCGGCGAGGGTGCCCTGCGGGGTGAGGATGACTTCGATGTCGCCCTTGAGCAGCTGCTCTTCGAACAGTTTGTTTTCGCCAACGTACGAGGCGATAACTTTGCTGATCTGGCGGTCGGTGAGCAGCACGCCAAGGCCGAAACCGTCGACGCCGCAGTTGTTGGAGACGACAGTGAGGTCGCGGGTGCCCTTGCGCTTGATCTCGGCGATCAGGTTTTCCGGAATGCCGCACAGACCGAAGCCGCCGGCAATGACGGTCATGCCGTCTTCCAGCCCGGCCATCGCTTCCTCGTAGGAACTCACACGCTTGTCGAAACCTGCCATAGGCACCTCTTTTATTATTTGCGGGCGGCTGGCTAGCCGAATGACTGGAGTGTCTCTCCGTGGAATATATTTGTTAAGTTGATTTTTGCGGTTGATTGATTGATAAACGTCAATAATTAATGTTTCGGCGATCTCCTGTAGGAGCTGCCGAAGGCTGCGATCTTTTGCCGTTGATTTTCAAGATCAAAAGATCGCAGCCTTCGGCAGCTCCTACAGAGGGCCATCGTTTCACGGCTTGCAGCTTGAAGCTTGCCGCTCGCAACTGGAGCAAAGCGACCATGACCATCAAACAGATCCGTGCGTTTCTCGCCGTGGCCCACAGCTTGAGTTTCGCCGTCGCTTGCGAGCGCCTGCACCTGTCCCAGTCGGCATTGAGCCTGACCATCAAAGCGCTGGAGGAGGGGTTGGGCGGGCGGCTGTTCAGCCGCAATACCCGGAATGTCGCGCTGACCCCGGAGGGCGAATCCCTGCTGCCGCTGGCACGCCGGTTGATTGCCGACTGGGACAACGCTGAAGACGAGATGCGTCAGCGTTTCAGCCTGCAACGCGGGCGCGTGACGCTGGCGGCGATGCCGTCGTTTGCCGGCAATCTGCTGCCGCCGATTCTCAAGAGTTTTCGCGCGCGTTATCCGAACGTCAACGTCACGGTCAATGACGTGATCAACGAGCAAGTGCTGGAAATGGTCCGCGACCGGCAGGTCGAACTCGGCGTCGCGTTCGCGCCGATGCAGAGCACGTCGATGACGTTCACGCCTCTCTATGTCGATCGCTTCGTCGCGGTGGTGCCAGCGGATTCAGCGCTGGCCGATCGCGCCGACATCGATTGGCAGACCTTGTTGCAGGAACCGTTCATCACCCTGCAGCGGCCATCGACCGTGCGGGTCATGCTTGAAGAGCATTTGCAGGCACGCGCAATGAAGTTGCCGGTGGAGTTCGAGAGTCATCAATTGGCGACGGTCGGCCGCATGGTCGCCAGCGGGCTCGGGGTCAGTGCGGTGCCGGCGTTGTGTGCGGGGCAAATGCGCGAGTTGGGTGCACATTGCCTGACCTTGAACGATTCGGTCGAGCGGGCAATCGGTGTGCTGACCGAGCCGGGCAATGAATTGTCGGCGGCGGCGCAGGCGTTGTTCGAGATTCTCAAGGCTGAAGATCTGCAGCGCCAGTTCGATCTCCCGCTCACCCCGGGAGCGCGGAAACAGAGCGCCGAACGCTGATTCAGTGTGGGAGCGAGCCTGCTCGCGAAGAACGATAACGCGGCCTAACCCTTGGCCACCCGCCACAGATACCAGGCCGCCACCGTCCGATACGGGCTCCACGCCCGTCCAATCTCGATCATCTGTTTGCGCGTCGGCTGCGCGTCCAGCCCCTTCAACCGCCGATAACCCTCACGCACACCGAAGTCATCCGCCGGCAGGATGTCCATGCGTTCCAGGCTGTAGATCAGCAGCATCTCCACGGTCCAGCGGCCGACGCCGCGCAGGCTGGTCAAACGTTCGATCAGGGTTTCATCGTCCATGACCCGCGCCGTCGGGTAATCCGGCACCACGCCGTCCAGCGTCGCCTGGGCAATCCCTTGAATCGTCGCAATCTTGCTCGCCGAAAAACCGCAAGCACGCAGTTGCTCGACCTCAGTCGACAGAATCTGCTCCGGACGCGGAAACGCCTGCCCGGGAAACAACCCCACCAGACGCCCGAGAATCGCATCGCCAGCTTTGGCGTGCAGTTGCTGATAGGCAATCGCGCGCACCAGCGACTCATACGGATCCCGCGCCGGGTGCGGCTGATGCAGGCAGGGGCCAACGGCACGGATATGGCGCTGCCAGTCAGTGTCTATTGCGGCGAGAAAGGCGCTGGCCGCGTCGTACGCGTCAGTCATGCTGCCGTGGGTCGAGCGTAATCATTGAAATCCCTTGTCGCTTGATCAATTGAATGCTTCAGAAAGCCAGTTGCTGAGTCATTTGCAGCACAGCGTTTTCCAGCCTGAGCAAAAACGCCTTGCGCGGCTGGCCGCCACCATAGCCGGTCAGCGAGCCGTCCGCGCCGATCACTCGGTGGCAGGGCACCACGATCGACAGGCGATTGTGCCCGTTGGCCAGGCCTACCGCACGGCTGGCGCCGGGTTTGCCCAGCGCGGCGGCGATAGCGCCGTAAGTGCTGGTATGGCCGTAGGGGATTCGCAGCAGCGCCGCCCAGACCTCGCGGGCGAACGCGCTGCCGGGCAGGTGCAACGGCACGCTGAATTGCGTGAGTTTGCCGGCAAAATAATCCGCCAGTTGCACCTCGATCTGCTGCAAGTGGCCGTTGTGCCCCGGCGCGACCGCGTAGCCATAACGGTTTTGCAGCGCTTCGACTTCACGGGTCAGCGCCGGACGATCAAGAAACTCCAGCAGCACCAGCCCACGGCGCTCGGCCATGGCGATCATTGGCCCCAGCGGCGTGGTCAGGCGGGTGAACAGCAACGGCTCACTGTTGGCGGCTCGGCCCGGGGTAATGTGGAAAGACTTCTGAAAGGCGTCGCGAAAACCACTGAGCGACTCATAGCCGGAATCAAACGCAGCGTGATCTATCGACGCGCCTTGCCTGATTCCGCCCAGGGCCATGCCGAGGCGGCGGGTACGCAGCCAGGCGTGGAAGGTCATGCCGAAGTGCTGCTTGAACCAGCGCCGCAACTTCAGCGGCTCGATGCCTTCGGCGAGCAATTGTGCATCGCTCCAGCGCCGTTCGGGATCGGCGTCTACCGCGTTGAGCAGGCGCTGCACCCAGTCCGGGGCGATGGCTGCCGCGTCCAGTGGCTTGCAACGCAGGCAGGCGCGATAGCCCGCGCACAGGCATTCGTCGGCATGGGCAAAGAATTCGACGTTCTCCGGTTTCGGCTTGCGCGCCGTGCAACTGGGGCGGCAGAAGATCCCGGTGGTTTTCACCGCCGTGAAGAATACGCCTTCGTAGGCAGTGTCGCGTTCGAGCATGGCGCGAACCATTTCGGCGTGGGGTGGCAGGACAGCGGCTGGTATGTTCATGGCCTGAGAGTAAATCCGCTTTGTCGATGGCTCCACCGAAAAATCGACAGTGAATTTTTTCGCTGGTGCAGCACAATGAGCGGGTCGCCGCTTTCAAGGAAGCCAACCCATGCATCCGTTTTCCATTCAGCGCATCGATCACATCGTCCTGCGCGTCGCCGATCTGCAACGCAGCATCGATTTCTACGCTAGGGTATTCGGCGCCGAAGTGGTCAGGCACAACCAGCCGCTGGGGCTGGTGCACTTGCGGGCCGGCACGTCGATGATCGATCTGGTTGACCTGGCGGGCGAACTCGGGCGCAAGGGCGGTGGTGCGGCTGGGGCGGACAAACGCAATGTCGATCACTTTTGTCTGCGCATCGAGCCGTTCGACGAAGCCGCGCTCATCGCTCACCTGCAGTCGTTCGGGCTGACCGTGGAGCGAGCCGCCAGACGTTTCGGTGCTGAGGGTTACGGCCTGTCGCTGTACTGTTTCGACCCGGACGGCAATCAGGTCGAACTCAAGGGGCCGTCCGAAGACGCTCAGCCAGCCGTTTCCTGAAGCAACAGTTCGGTCACTTGCGCCAGGGCCGAGCGGCCGTTTTGCGGTTGTTCAGACGCCAGGTTGAACAGCGCCAGTTGCCGATCGGCGCTGGTGCCGCTGTCAATGATCGCCCGCGCACGTTCGAACAATTGCGCCGCGCCCAATGCCTGCGCGGTCTCGGCAAAACGCTGCTCGGCCAGTTCCAGCCACTGCGCGGTCGAACAGTCACCGTCGATGCCTTCGACCAGAAAGCGCGCATGAATCCCCAGGCGTTTGGCCCGCCAGCGGTTCTCTTCCAGCATCGAACGCGCGGTCTGGTCGTACAGCAGACCGGGGCGCCGCTGTGCACTGGCATGAGCCACCAATACGCGAAAAAACGCCGCGAGCGTCAGCGCATCATCGACCCGCGGGCAAGCGTCGGTCATGCGCAGTTCGAGAGTCGGAAAGCGCGCGGCCGGACGTACACCCCACCAACACTCGCTCGGCTGAGTGATCGCGCCGATGCGCGTGAGAAACGCCAGGTGCTCGTCGTAATGGCGCTGATCGGCAAACAGCGGCGGGATGCCCATGCGGGGCCATTCGTCGCAGGCCGTCTGCCGGTAACTCATGAAACCGCTGCCGGCGCCATCCCAGATTGGCGATGAACAGCTCAGCGCCAGCAGGAGCGGCGTCCACGGCAGCACTTCGTTCATCACCGCAATGCGATCCAGCGGCTCGATCACTTCGACGTGCACATGCAGGCCTGACAACACGCTGCGCCGCGCGACATGGCCGTAGCGTTCGAACAAATATTGGAAATGTTCCTCGTCGGTCGGCACCTGCTCACGCCAGTCGGCCAGCGGATGACTGCCGGCGCTGAGCACGCCCAGGCCAAACGGTTCGAGGACTGCTCCCAAGGCCTGACGGCTGCCACGGAGAAAGTCGCCGGCATGCAGAAAGTCGCTGAACACCGGCGAGGCCACCTCGATCTGCCCCTGAAACATCTCCGTGGCAAACCACACACCCAGCGCCCCCCGGCAAGCCTCGATCGCCTGTGGTGGCGGGCTGCCGACCATGCGCAGGGTCTGCAGATCAGTGAGGAAATACTCTTCCTCGATACCGACTCGCGGATGGCTCATGGCGGTGCTCGGGTGAGTGTTTCTGTTGAGAACAGTCCGCAGTAGTGGTGGTTCAAGCCAGGCGACCAGTGCCGCGAATGCACCGTTGGTCTTGTCCATTGCACTTGAGCGGCCAGGGCGTTTCCAAACAAGTCCGATCAACGTGTTCTGGAGGCAGACATGAACCACCCATCCAGCAACGACAAAACCCTCGATGACACCGGCAATCCCAACGACGACGGCTTTGCCATCGGTACGGCCGGGCGTGATGAAGATCCCAACGCCACCACCGACTGGGACGTCAGCCGTGACAGCGAAGATGTCATGACACCGGACGATACTCGCGGTTTGCCCGGTTACCCTGGCGCCGAACACAGTAACCCGTCAAAACGCGTTCCCGACACCAGCGTGCCAGCCAACGGTGATCCATCCGTGCAGAACGACAGCGCCGCTGACTGAGGCGGTGGAGGGTGGCAGGATAATGGCGTCGGTCGAACTTTTTCGATCCGGCGCCACTCTCAAACTGTCATAGGGGCGCGGCTCGACAGAAAAAACGCTTCTGCAGGCAGAAAAAGCCTCGTAGCGTGATAAATTCCCACCCCACGTCGTGCCCACCCAGAATGGCCCCTGCCGGGTCCCACCAAGAGCGATCTACATGCAAGCAAAGGCCCGTGAGGTTTATGTGCCACCGGTGCTGCAGGATCTGCGGGCCGGCACAGCCGAACTGCACATCGCACTGGAAAAACGCCTTCCTTTTTTCTCCGACTCCCTCGATACCCCCGCTTTCGAACGCTTGATGGCGGCCTATTACGGTTTCTATCAGCCGCTGGAACGGGCGTTGCTGGTCAGCGGGGCGGTGCCGGACGATTTCAACCTGACGCCTCGTTTGAAGGCCGACACCTTGCACGCCGACCTGCGCGCGCTGGGCGCAATGGCCAATGACTTGCCGCTGTGCGAAGACTTGCCGGTGATCGACTCCAGCGCCGCCAGCCTTGGGGTTCTTTACGTGCTCGAAGGCGCCACTCTCGGCGGGCAGATCCTGCGTCGGGAAATCGCCGCTCGACTGAACCTGGATGCTGACAATGGCGCCGCGTTTCTGGATGTCTACGGCGCGGCCACCGGTCGGCGCTGGCGCGAGTTCATCGAATACCTGAGCATCCGGCCCATGGATGCCAGCGAACGCGCGGCCGTGGTCAGCGCAGCACAAACCACATTCAGCTGTTTCGAGCAGTGGCTCGAGCGCCAGGAGGTACTGGCATGAACCTGCAAGACCAACAAGCCTTTGAAGAACTGCTGGCCAACTGTGCCGACGAGCCGATCCGCTTTCCCGGCGCGATACAGCCTCATGGTTTGCTGCTGACCCTGAGCGAGCCTGCGCTGCAGATCATTCAGGTCAGCGCCAACGTCGAAACCCTGCTGGCCCGCGCGCCCGAATCGTTGATCGGCCAGCCGCTGCACAGCCTGATCGGCGCCGAGCACACCGGGCAAGTGCTTGAAGCCTTGCAAACGGCGTTTTCCGAAGCGGCGCCGCTGCGCCTGGAGCTTAACGGCACCGCCTTCGAAGGTTTGCTGCATCGGCACCAGGGCGTACTGATTCTCGAGCTCGAGATCCACGTAAAGAATTTCCAGCCGCGCAACGTCGCCGGGGTAAACACCCATCTGGGCCGCATGCTCCAGCGTCTGCAAGCGGCGACCACGCTGCAGGCCTTGTACGACATCAGCGTCAAGGAAATCCAGGCAATGACCGGCTACGACCGGGTGCTTATCTATCGCTTCGAGGAAGAGGGCCACGGTCAGGTCATCGCCGAAGCGTCCGATCCGTCGATGGAAGTCTTCAACGGTCTGTTCTTCCCGGCCTCGGACATCCCCGAGCAGGCACGCGAGCTGTATCGCACCAACTGGCTGCGGATCATCCCCAATGCCGATTATCAGCCGGTGCCGCTGGTGCCGAAGTTGCGTCCCGATACCCATACACCGCTGGACCTGAGTTTCGCCACGTTGCGCAGCGTCTCGCCGATTCACTGCCAGTACATGAAGAACATGGGCGTGTTGTCGTCGATGAGCATTTCCCTGCTCAAGGGCGACAAGCTCTGGGGCCTGATCAGCTGCGGCAACCGCCAGCCGCTGCACGTGCCGCATGAGTTGCGCATGGCCTGCCAGACCATCGGCCAGGTTCTGTCGTTGCAGATCAGTGCGATGGAAACCCTGGAACTGACCCGCCAGCGCGAAGAAAAGGTCGAGGCGCTGGCGCGGCTCAATCAAGCGATGATCGATTCGCCGCAGAACGTGTTCGACGGCCTCGCTCAGCAGCCGGCGACGCTGATGGCGCTGGCCAACGCCGGTGGCATCGCGATCATCGAAGACAAACAATTGCACCGTTACGGCAACTGCCCGGCGCCGGAAGAGATTCGTGCGTTGCACAAATGGTTGCAGGAACGCGGCGAGCCGGTGTTTGCCAGCCATCATCTGTCCAGTGTTTACCCGCCAGCGGCGCAGTATCAGTCAGTGGCCAGCGGTGTGCTCGCCATGAGCCTGCCCAAACCCGTGGACAACGGGGTGCTGTGGTTCCGTCCGGAAGTGAAGGAAAACATCAACTGGAGCGGCGACCCGCGCAAACCGCTGGACCTGGAAAACTCCGACGCCGGTCTGCGCCTGCGTCCGCGTACCTCGTTCGAGATCTGGAAAGTCGAGATGGCCGGGATCTCCACCAAGTGGAGCCACGGTGATCGATTCGCCGCCAACGATCTGCGCCGCTCGGCGCTGGAAAACGATCTGGCCCGCCAGGTGCGGCGCGAGCAGGAGGCCGTGCAGGCGCGCGATGATCTGGTGGCGGTGGTGTCCCATGACCTGCGCAACCCGATGACGGTGATTTCCATGCTCTGCGGCATGATGCAAAAAGCCTTCAGCTCGGAAGGCGCGCACACTTCGCGGCGTATCTCCACGGCCATCGACACCATGCAACAGGCCACGGCGCGGATGAACACGCTGCTGGAAGACCTTCTCGATACCTCGAAAATCGACGCCGGGCGCTACTCCATCACCCCGCAGCCGCTGGACGTCGGGCATATTTTCGAAGAGGCGCAGGCCTTGCTTTTGCCGCTGGCGCAGGTCAAGGACATCAACATTTCCTTCCAGTCCGATCCTGATCTGCGCATCCATGCCGATCCTGAGCGGCTGTTTCAGGTGTTGTCGAATCTGGTCGGCAACGCGATCAAATTCACCCCGCGCATGGGTACGGTGGGTGTGCATGCCAGATCGGTCGGCGATGAGATCGTCTTCACTGTGCGTGACAGCGGTGAGGGCATTCCAAAAGAGCACTTGCCGCATGTGTTTGATCGCTACTGGACGGTGAAAGAAGGCAACCCGACCGGTACCGGCCTTGGTTTGTATATCACCCAGGGCATCGTTGAAGCTCACGGCGGGCAGATCGTCGCCGAGAGTGAGCCGGGGCAGGGTAGTGAGTTCCGCTTTACCGTACCGCGTCTGGCCTGAGTGGCGCTGTAGGGGGAGTCTGCTCGCGATGGCCTCAGTCCTGACAAATCTGTTGTGACTGACCGAACGCTTTCGCGAGCAGGCTCGCTCCCACAGGTCTTGTGGGGTGTGAGAGATTTGAGCCTCACACAAAACCCTGTGGGAGCGAGCCTGCTCGCGAAGACGTCAGCCCAGCCAACATCGGGCTGACTGACCCACCGCTTTCGCGAGCAAGCTCGCTCCCACAGGTGATTCGCATCCTCAGGGGCATTTTCTTCAATACCGCCACTCCCGCGCTGGCTACCGTAGCCACCTCGTTCCTCGATTTGAAGCAGGTGTGCAATGAGTCTGATTCTTTCCATGGCGGCATTTGCCTTGGCCGCTTCCATCACGCCCGGGCCGGTCAATATCGTTGCCTTGAGTTCCGGTGCGCAATACGGTTTTCGCGCCAGCCAACGGCACGTGGCCGGGGCAACGCTGGGTTTTGTGCTGTTGCTGGTGCTGATGGGCCTGGGCCTGCATGAAGTGCTGCAGTTGTGGCCGTTCATGACTCGCGTGGTGCAATGGGCCGGGGTGGCGTTTCTGCTGTTCATGGCCTGGAAACTCGCCAGCGATGACGGCCGGTTGAATGCCAGCGATTCTGGCCGCGCGCCTTCGATGCTCTATGGCGCGGTGATGCAATGGCTCAACCCCAAGGCCTGGCTGGCCTGCGTAGCTGGCATGGGCGCGTTTGTCGCCGACGGCGAGGCGCGGCTGGTCTGGCAGTTCGCGGCGGTGTATCTGGTGATTTGCTATCTGTCGGTGGGCTGCTGGGTGTATGCCGGGACCTTCCTGCGCGGCTATCTGAGCAATGCGGCGGGGATGCGCTGGTTCAATCGGTTGATGGCGGTGTTGTTGGTGGCGAGCGCGATTTATCTGCTGTTCACTTGATTTCCTGACCGCATTCCCTCTGTAGGAGCTGACGAGTGCAACGAGGCTGCGATCTTTTGATTTTGCTTTTAACGATCAAAAGATCGCAGCCTCGTTGCACTCGGCAGCTCCTACAGGGGATTGGCGTGTGCTCGGAGATTGGGTTCAGCCGCGATACTGCCCCGGCGTCGCCGCCAGATGTTGTTTGAACGCTCGCTGAAAATGCGCCTGATCGGCAAATCCGGCCTCAAGCGCCACGTCAGCAATCAACTGCCCGCTGCGCAAACGTTCGCGGGCGAACTGGATGCGCTGGTTGACCACGAAGGCATGCGGCGTCATCCCGTAACGCTGCTTGAATGCGCGAATCAGGTACGACGGCGACAGCTGCGCCGCCGCGCAAATCGCGTCAAGGCTCAACACCTCAGTGCAATGTTCGCGGATGAACCCGGCGGCGCGTTCAAGTTTGAAATTCGGCTCACGTACTGGCTGATCAGCCGGGTTCAGGCGCAGCTGCAAATCACTGAAAAACTCCACTGCCGCGCTTTGTTTACACAGCGCTTCCTGCTGGTCGTCGATCAACACTTCATACAGCCCCATCAACTTGGCGAACAGTCCGGCATCGCTCAGGTGCGTGTCTGAAAAACGGCGAAATTCCAGCTCCGCCGCAAACCCCGACTGGTGCTGCAAATCCGTCAGCCACGGCGTCTCGACATACAACATCACGTACGACCACGGCTGATCGTCGATCGGGTTGCAGGCGTGGACATCGCCGGGATTCATCAGCACTACGGTGCCCGCCGCCACCTCGTACTGTGCTTGCTCATGCACATAGGTACTGCGCCCGGCGGTGATCGCGCCGATGGAAAAGTGCGCGTGGGAATGCCGCGCGTAGCACACCTCACGGCCATCGGCGATGGCGCGCGCCTCGATGAAGGGCAGGGCGTCGTCGCGCCAGAAAAGCGGGGCTTTCTCGGGGTTTTTCGCAGCGGCGTGTTTCATCGTGGTCTTCCCGGCAAGTCTGCGCCCGAGTGTATTAGCTCTGGCCGTCGAATGCCCGTTGCAGTGCGGCAACATCGAGCTTTTTCATCTGGAACATCGCCTGCATCGCCCGCTGTGACTTGCGCGTGTCCGGGTCTTGCAGCATCTGCAGAAACCCCACGTGGACGATCTGCCACGACACGCCGAACTTGTCCTTGAGCCAGCCGCATTGCTGCGCTTCCACCGGGCCGCCGGCGGACAGGTTGCCCCAGAAATGGTCGATTTCTTCTTGATCCTGGCAATTGACCTGAAATGAAATCGCCTCGTTGAAGGTGAACACCGGCCCGCCGTTGAGCGCGGTGAACGTCTGGCCGTCGAGCTCGAAGCTGACGGTCATCACCGCGCCCTCCGGCTGCCCGTGAAATTCCTGGCCGACTTTGCTGTAGTGAGTCAGCGCGGTGATTTTCGAATGATCGAAGATCGAACAATAAAACGCCGCAGCGGCTTCGGCCTGATCATCGAACCACAAGCACGGCGTGAGTTTCTGAACGCGTTGCATGGCAGTCACCCTTGGCTGATTACAGGCTGGACTATCAGCGTAGTCAGTTCTTCGGCAGATTGCGGTGCCGTAGATCGGCGCGTGCCGGGCGCGTAGGCACCGACTGTTATAGGCTGGGTGGGGTTCGCCACGGGTCCTTTGAACGGCACCTGGCGATTGTGTTTATCAAGGGCGCAATGGAGATGAACCATGAATACATTTACCGGCGGATGCCTGTGCGGCGATGTGCGTTTTCAAGCCTCTGGCGAGCCTTACCGGGTTGGGCTGTGCCACTGTCTCGACTGTCGCAAAGTCCACGGCGCGCTGTTTCATGCCTCGGCGATTTTTCCTGAGGACGCTGTGACCATCAGCGGTGAAACCCATGACTACCAAGGGCGGCATTTTTGTCCGCGCTGTGGTTCGTCGGTGTTCAATCGCAGTGGTGATGAGGTCGAGGTGAACCTCGGCGCGCTGGATGCGCCGGATCAGTTGAATCCGACTTATGAGAGCTGGATTGTGCGACGTGAATCGTGGCTGCCGGATTTTCCGCTGGCCAGGCATTACCGTGGTGATCGTGAAGGCAAAGGGCGGGCAGAGGGATAGGGATTGATTCAACCTTCTGCACACCTGCGATTTCTGTGGGAGCGAGCTTGCTCGTGAAGGCTTTTTTTGGGGCGGTGGGGTATTTTTTGAGTGAGTACATATCCGTTGCTGCGGTAACGGCTGCTTAGGGTTCCGCCCTTACGGCGGGTCACCTTTTTCAAACGCCAAAAAGGTAACCCAAAAGGCTTGCTCCGACGTTCGGCCCCTCGCGGGCTCGGGGTTCCTTCGCTGCGGGATCGATCCGGGCGCAGCGTCTCCGGTTTGCTTCGCTGCACCTCCTTCCGCTGTGTCTGGCTGCGCCAGACGGTCGCTGCGCTCCCACCCCCGGATAAATCCCTCCGCTCAGCCTTCCGACGGGGCCGGTGGATCAAGATCAAAAGCAGGCGAGCTGACACTCGGCCCAGAGGTGAACGCGAGACTGTAGGAGCTGCCGAAGGCTGCGATCTTTTGCTCCTGCTCTTGCTCTTGCTCTTGCTCTTGCTCTTGCTCTTGCTCTTGTAGGAGTGAGCCTGCTCGCGATAGCTATCTCAAAGATACGAATGAACAGCGGATCTACCCTGATCCCTCTGGGAGCTGGCTTGCCAGCGATGGCGGCCTTATAGCCGACCAGTCTCTGGCGGATATACCCAATTCCAACTGTGGGAGCGAGCTTGCTCGCGATGGCGGTGGGTCAGTCACTATTGAATTGACTGACCCACCGCCATCGCGAGCAGGCTCACTCCTACAGGGGATCGCGTAGGTCCGTGATGTCACCCGCGAATAAACGTCAGCAAATCCGCATTGATCGTCTCCGCCTGCGTCGTCGGCATGCCATGCGGAAACCCCGGATACGATTTCAGCGTGCCATTGGGCAGCAGTTTCGCCGACAACGGCCCGGAGTTGGCGTACGGCACGATCTGGTCGTCTTCGCCGTGCATCACCAGCACCGGCACGCTGACTTTTTTCAGGTCTTCGGTGAAGTCAGTCTGCGAAAACGCGACGATGCCGTCATAGTGCGCCTTGGCGCCGCCGATCATGCCCTGGCGCCACCAGTTGGCGATGATCCCTTCCGACGCCTCGGCGCCAGGACGGTTGTAGCCGTAGAAAGGTCCGCTCGGCACATCGCGATAAAACTGCGCCCGGTTCGCTGCCAATTGCGCCTGAAAGCCATCGAACACCGATTTCGGCAAACCGCCCGGGTTGCTTTCGGTCTGCACCATCAACGGTGGCACGGCACTGATCAGCACCGCTTTGCTGACCTTGTCCTGACCATGCCGGGCAATGTAATGGATCACTTCGCCGCCGCCCGTGGAATGGCCAACATGGACAACGTTGTTCGTACCCAGATGATTGACCACGGCCAGCACATCGTCGGCGTAGTGGTCCATGTCGTGGCCGTCCCAGACCTGGCTTGAGCGCCCGTGCCCGCGCCGATCATGGGCAATCACCCGAAAGCCCTGCGCGAGAAAAAACAGCATCTGCGCGTCCCAGTCATCCGAACTGAGCGGCCAGCCGTGGTGGAAATGGATCACCGGAGCGTCGCGCGGGCCCCAGTCCTTGTAGAAGATGTCGACGCCGTCTCGAGTGGTGACAAAACCCATATTCGTTACTCCTGACCTGTGATGGACAACCGCGAGTTTCGCGGACCGGTTGCGCAGAGATACGACGACTCAGTGCGAGCCGTTATCAACTGTAGGATTAATGTCGGCCTCTGCATGACCGCTGGTCACAACGTCTGGCTTCGTGCGCAAATTAAGCTTTGCTGAAAGGGATAAGCGCGGGCGTCCGTAGGTTTTGCAGCCACAGCGACGTCCCTTCGCAACACCGTGAGTCTGAGGAAACCCGCCGATGCTGACCCTGAATATCAATGGCAAGGATCAGGAGCTCGATGTCCCCGCCGACATGCCGTTGCTCTGGGTTCTGCGTGATGTCGCGCACCTGACCGGCACCAAGTTCGGCTGTGGCATGGCCCAGTGCGGCGCGTGCACCGTGCACGTCGACGGTGCGCCATTACGCTCCTGCATTACCCCGGCTACCGCCGTCGCCCACGGGCAGAAAATCCTCACCATCGAAGGCTTGTCCACCGATGGTTCGCACCCGGTGCAACAGGCCTGGGCCGAACTCGACGTGGTCCAGTGCGGTTACTGCCAGTCCGGGCAGATCATGTCCGCCGCCGCACTGCTGGCGAAAATCCCCAAGCCCACCGACAGCGATATCGATCAGGCGCTCTCCGGCAACATCTGTCGCTGCGGCACCTATCCGCGCATTCGCGCAGCGGTCAAACGCGCCGCCGAAATCGGCTGATTCATTCTGTGGGAGATGGACGATGAACAGTCCGGTATCGCGTCGGGGGTTTCTCAAGGGCAGTGCCGTGTTGGGTGGCGGCCTGATGGTGGCGTTTGTGGTGCCCGGCGCCCATCGCTTTGCCCGCGCGGCAGAGGATCAGAACAAGACGTTCGCGCCGAATGCGTTTCTGCGTATCGCGGCGGACGACAGCGTCACCGTGCTGCTCGGCCATTCGGAAATGGGCCAGGGCATCTGGACCGGCCTGACCATGCTGATCGCCGAAGAGCTCGACGCCGACTGGTCGAAAATCAGCGTTCAACACTCGCCAGCCTCGGCGGCGGATTACGGTTTGCCAGCGTTCGGCGGCATGCAGATCACCGGAGGCTCGACTTCGACCTGGATGGAATTTGACCGATATCGCCTGGCCGGGGCGACGGCGCGGCAGATGTTGGTGGAAGCTGCCGCCAAGCGCTTTGACGTCGCGCCGTCGACGATTCGCACTGAATCGGGCGTGGTGATCGCCGGGGACCAGCGCGCCACCTACGGCGATCTGGCCGATGCCGCCGGGCAACTGCCGGTGCCGGACCCGAAAACCATCACGTTCAAGGAAGCCAAGGACTGGAAAGTCATCGGCAAACCGACCAAACGTCTCGACACCCCGGAGAAGATCACCGGCCGCGCCAGATTCGGCATGGACGTGCAGTTCGAGGGCCTGATGACCGCCATGGTCGCTCGCGCGCCGGTGTTCGGCGCCACGGTCAAATCTTTCGAAGGCGCCGCAGCGCTGGCGATTCCCGGCGTGCACAAAGTGCTGCAGGTACCCAGCGGAGTAGCGGTGGTGGCCGAGCATTTCTGGGCGGCGAAGCTGGGGCGCGATGCGCTGAAGGTCGATTGGGACCTGGGACCGCTTGCCGATATGAGCAGCGAAAAGCTGCTGGAGAGTTTCCGCAAACTCGCGGCGACGCCGGGTACGTCCGCCACTCAGGCCGGGGACGCCAAGGCCCATTTCGCCAAGGCTGCGAAGAAAATCGATGTCGAATACAGCGTGCCGTATCTGGCCCATGCGCCGATGGAGCCGCTCAATTGCACGGTGAAGATCAGCACCGGCAAATGCGAAATCTGGACCGGCACGCAATTTCAGACCCTCGACCAGATGGTCGCCAGCAAGATCACCGGGCTCAAACCTGAGCAGGTCGAGATACACACGGAATTTCTCGGCGGTGGTTTCGGGCGCCGCGCCAACCCGACCTCGGATTTTGTCGCCGAAGCCGTGCAAGTCGCGAAAGCGGCAGGCCTGCCGGTGAAAACCGTGTGGGCGCGCGAAGATGACATTCGCGGCGGCTATTACCGCTCGATGTACCTGCATCACGCCCAGGTTGGGCTGGGCGTCGATGGCCTGCCGATGAGTTGGCAGCATGTGCTGGTCGGGCAATCGATCATGACCGGAACGATGCTCGAGGCGGCAATGGTCAAGAATGGCATCGATGCGACCTCGGTCGAGGGTGTGGCCGACAGTCCGTACATCAAGGACCTGCCTGATCATCAGGTCGATCTGCATTCGCCGCAGACCGGCATCAACGTGCTGTGGCTGCGTTCGGTGGGCCACACCCACACCGGTTTCGTCATGGAGTCGCTGATCGATGAACTGGCGACGGCGGCAGGCAAGGATCCGGTGGAGTACCGGCGCACGCTGCTCAAGGCGCATCCGCGGCATCTTGGCGTGCTCAACCTGGCGGTGGAGAAGGCCAACTGGGGCGCGGCGCTACCCGACGGGCATGCCCTCGGCGTGGCGGTGCACGAGTCGTTCGGCAGCTACGTGGCGCAAGTGGCGGAGGTGTCGCAGGACAATCTGGCGATTCGCGTGCATCGGGTGGTGTGCGCGGTGGACTGCGGCATTGCGGTGAATCCGCAGAGCATCGCTGCGCAGATGGAATCGTGCATCACCTTCGGCCTCGGCATGGCCCTGCACAGCAAGCTCACCGTGAAGGACGGCGGTGTCGTGCAGTCCAACTATCACGATTATCAGGTGCTGCGGCTCAATGAAATGCCGGTGGTCGAAGTGCATATCGTCCCCAGCAGCGAAAAACCCGGCGGCATCGGCGAGCCCGGCGTGCCACCGACCGCGCCGGCAGTGGCCAATGCAGTGTTCGCCTTGACCGGGCAACGTCTGCGCGAACTGCCACTGCAACTGTCGGGGGTGTGAGATGAAACGACATCTGGTGCTGGGCACCGTCGTGTTGCTGGGCCTTGGTGGCTACGCCTCGGACCTGTTTGCCGAGGATCAGCAGGCGTTGCAAGCCTTCGGCACGGTGCAGAAAGTTTTCCAGAGCCCGCGCTGCCAGAACTGTCACATTCCCGGCGATTCGCCGTTGCAGTTCGATGCCGGCATTCCCCATGCGATGAACGTGGTGCGCGGCATGGACGGCAAGGGCGCCGCCGGTTTGCCCTGCGCCACCTGCCACGCTGAAAGCAATCCACCGGCCAGTTACGGCCCCCATGCACCTCCGGGCGCGCCGCACTGGAGCCTGCCACCGGCGGCGCACAAAATGGCCTGGATCGGCCTGCCTTCGGACAAGCTCTGCGCGATGATCAAGGACCGCGCGAGCAACGGCGATCGCGATTTCGCCGCACTGTTAAAACACGTCAGCGAAGACAAACTGGTGCTCTGGGGCTGGAATCCCGGGGCAGGGCGCGCTCCGGTGCCGGTACCGCACGATATTTTCGTCGCGCAATTCAAACTCTGGGCCGATGCCGGCGGGCCGTGTCCGGTGGCGCAGATGTGAAGCCACCACGATTTAGCGCTACGCTGAACGCATGACTGTCTACGGAGTGTGCGCATGCTGGTGCCCGGAAAACCTGCCAATGAAGCTGCCCGAATTGACGCGTTGCACGGCCTTAACCTCGACTCGGCTCCCGAAGAACGCTTCGATCGCCTGACGCGCCTGGCCAAGCGCTTGTTCAATGTGCCGATCGCGTTGGTCACACTCGTGGACAAGGATCGTCAGTGGTTCAAGTCCTGTGTGGGGCTTGATGTCAGCGAGACGTCGCGCGATGTCTCGTTCTGCGGCCATGCGATTTTGCAGGACGAGTTGATGCTGGTGCCTGATGCGCGGGAAGACCTGCGTTTCCATGACAATCCGCTGGTCACGGGCGCGCCGAATATTCGCTTTTACGCCGGTTATCCGCTGACCGTGCCCGACGGCAACAAGATGGGCACCTTGTGCCTGATCGATACCAAACCCCGCAACCTCGACGACGAAGAGCGGGCCCTGCTGCGTGACCTTGCGCAGATGGCCGAGCAAGAGCTGACGGCGGTGCAGCTGGCGAGCATGGATGAACTGACGCTGTTGTCCAATCGTCGCGGTTTCAAACAACTGGCCCAGCACGCGCTGGACGCCTGCGCGCGCCTGAACCGACCGGCGACGCTGCTGTTTTTCGATCTCAACGACTTCAAGCAGATCAACGATCTGTACGGCCATGCCGAAGGTGACAGCGCGCTGAAGACCTTCGCCGATGTGTTGCGCATTGCCTTTCGCGAGAGTGATGTGGTCGGGCGCCTGGGTGGCGATGAGTTTGTCGCGTTGCTGACCGGCTCCAGTCACGTCGAAACCACACGGATCATGGCGCGGCTCAAGGAAATCCTTGAAGAGCGCAACGCGACGCTGCACCGGGGTTACGCGATTCGCTTCAGCGTTGGCCAGATCGAATACGATCCCGCGCGTCATGACACCGTAGATCGCCTGTTGGCCGATGCGGATAGCGCGATGTATGCGCACAAACAGACTCTGAAAGGCTGCTAGTTCAGCCGCAAATCAAAGGCAGGAGTGAGCCTGCTCGCGATAGCGGTGTGTCAGGCAGTCCTCAAGTCACAGATAAAATGCTATCGCGAGCAGGCTCACTCCTACAGGTTTGGCGGTGTTGTTGATTTTTTGTTTGGCCGCCAACCCCTGTGGCAGCGAGCCTGCTCGCGAAGGCGTCAGCTCATTCAATGCAATCTCGCCAGGGCTCAGACTTTGGGCGGACTCAGCTTGCGGTAAAACGCCAGCCATTTCTCATGACTGGCAGCAGCATCCTTGAGGTCGGGCACTCGCAGCGCCTCTTGCAAGGCTTGCGCCTCATAGGCGTCGAACAGGTGCCGGACGGCGGTGCTGGCGATGGCGTTGACCTTCCTCGAGGCAAAGGTGTCAGGCACGGCGGGGCGTGCTTGTTGCTCCAGGGGGGCGCCTTCAATGTCGAGTAGACTGATGAACGCGTTGCAGGTGGCGTTTGAGCGGGGAAGGGTGCCGTGCCGGTAGGCTTCGGCATCCAGGGGCAGCGATTTCGGCGCTTCTTTCGCCACCGATGGCGTGAGCAAGGTGATATCGATATCACGACGCACGACCACTTCATTCCTGCAGGTGAAAATTTCGCACACCCGGGTTGTCTCCCCATGCAGCAGTGCAAGGATGCCGAAGGGCGCTGCGGCGTCGGAAATTGACTTGTTCGCGGTCGTTGATGTGGGCCGCAGGGCCAGCAATTCCAGCCTGTAGTCTTCGATGTCGAGCCGTTGCGCCAGCGGCAAACTACAAAACGCTTCCTTGAGAAACGCGGTATGCGCGTCCTTCATCTGCTTGAGGCGTGCAGCCAGTGCCGCATGGAAAGAGGTTGCCACGCTTTGCAGTCTGGGCAGCGACGCCTTCATGGACGCCAGTTGCAGCTGTGGATTGCTCGATTGCCAACCCTGCAGGTCGCCTGCCAGCTTGCCGGCCATATGCAGTTCGCCCAGAGAGTAATGCGGCGCATCGGACTCGGCATTCGAGGCTGGGACAAACAGCACCTTCTCCGTCAGGTGTGGGTTATCGGAGAAAACCTGGCGCAGATCCGTCAGGGCAACCGTGGAAGGAGTGGGCGGCGTCGTCAGAAACGCCTGCCGGTCTAAATCGTCCAGCAAACGAGTGTGACCGCGAAAGAGCAGGTCGGCCTGCTTCATCGTCGTGGCGTCATAAATCGTGACCTGAAATTCGGCGTTGCGCTGGATCAACCCTCTGGCAACCGCCCAGTCTATGACAATCGAGGCACAGGCCTCCCCGCGCAGGAATTGGTAGAAGTCCGTCGGAGCCGGGCCTTTGGTCAGCTGGCTCAGTTGTGGGTAGCTCATCAAGCGCGCCACGCCCGGCAGGCGGCTTTCGATATACAGCACGACTTGCTTGAACCACACCCAGTGCAGGCAACTCATGTAGGAGAGTGATGCAGGAATGTCGCGGGTGAGAAACTCCGGCGCTATGCCCGACAACAACAGGTGGGTCGCCAATGTCTTGTTGTTGACCCTCGTGAGCTGCGGCTGCCGGTCGATGAACCGGCGTACCTCATCATAGTTGTCGCCCCAGAAATCGTGGCCCTCCAGACGCTGGTCGACGATTCGGTTCAAATCCTCACCGGCGCTCGGTTCCAGGCTGAGAATCAATGCAGCGAGCAACAGGCGATCGCGATTGGTGGCCAAAAGACGTTTTTTTCCGACCGGCGCCCCCAGGTTCTTCACCAATTGATTGCCCAGCGTCCGGGCGCGTGGCGTGATCAGGATACAGCTGATCAGGTAATCGGCTTTTGCCTTGAGCGTATTGAGCGGCAGGTCGGTATCGACGCCTTCACTGAGGTAGTCGATCAAGGGCGGCGAGTCTTCGGGCAAAAACCTTTGGGTGGTGTCGATAATGCTCTGACGTTGTGACGTCGTGAACCCCTCGGTTTGTGTCCAGGGCTGACCTAACAGATACCAGTGGTTCATGTGTCCGGGACGCGTGTGCAGATCGACCCTGTACCATTTCGCCATGGCGAGTGCGTGCTCGACAGTTTTCGGCAAAGGCAGGTTGTAGAAGCGCAACATCTGCCCAAGCGTGACTTTACCGCTCGAACGGAGGGCTCCGCCGGCTTTGCGTGCCTTGGCTGTAAGCCGATCGCGATGAAGTTTCAGATCAGTGTTCTTTTCTACCTGAGTCGTCAAAGTCACCCAGCCTTTGGCACTGGCGGTACCGACATGCCCGGTGTCGCTCACCAGCAATTGACTGTCGGCAGGCAACCCGTGCTGCTGCAGAATGGCTTGAAAATCCGCATTGGAGCTGAATATCTGCAATTGACGCTGGCCGAGCGTCATCCACTCCGCCAGCGCGGAATCCGGATGGGGCTCGCTGAATTCCTCGTAATCGATTTTGGCGTCGGGTGCCTTGTTCCAGCTCAGTGCCTCAAGGCGCCGGACAATATGCCGACCGTCTTCGAGGTCGGCGAAGCTTTCGCGATAGCTGCGGATGGGGTCGGCGGTCTGCACGTAGTCACTGACGTAGGGCAGTTCCGGCCAGCGGTGTTGTCGCAGACGTTTCGCAAGCGCTTCGGCTTGCCCGGCATCTTCCGGCGATGGAAACTCGTAACGAGCCAGAAGCTCGCGCAGTTTAAGGCGCGGCCCTCTGACAGGAGCGGAAACAGAGGCTGAAGTGAGCGTTACGGGAGTGTCGAGAAAGCTGCGCTCCTCGAAGGGATCCCTCGTCAGCAACACTTCATCGATGCACTCGGCGATGGCCCTGAAATCCTCCAGTTGCTCGTTACGTTCCTTGACTACGGCTGAAGTGGTGTGGCCGTCATCATCAATGGGGGCAAAGCCTGTGTTTTTCAGTTCGGTCACAATGACCCCGGCCTGCACCGCGTTTTGCGGTTCCGGATAACCGTAGAACGCCAATACCACTTGCCGTGGAAAGCGGTACAGGGGGTTGGCCGACTTGCCGCCGATGTAAGGCAAACCCAAGCCGGCAGGATCTATGCGCTGGGAAATCGACAGCAACATGGGCGCCATCTGCCACCAGCCAGAATCATCTTCCAGAGTGAAAGTGCGAACACCGCTTGAGCCATTGGCTGGCGTTTGTGCGTGCAGGGTGTCGCCTTTGATCTGCAGGGTGTCCAGGTCGATATGGAAGCGGCTGGCCCAGTCGAGAAACTCGGGGCGTTCGAGGGCGTTCCAGTAAAGCTCCATCCACTCGCGCAGCAGGCACGGACGGGGCACGTCCAGCGTACGCGTCGGCGTGGCGGCGGTGACCACCGGAACGGCAGTCAATTCCGCGATGAGATTCTGGAGCAGCGTCTGTTCATGTACCGGTGTGTCGTTCATTTGTGCCTCCCTGGCGGCTGACAAGCATTAAGAGCCGAGTATCGAAGGCAGAGCACAGTGGTTGGCGGTACATATGTAGTGCGGCGATCTTTTCTCCGGGCGTAAAAAACCCGCCAGATTCGGCGGGTTTTTTATTGGCTAACCGAAGATCACTCTTCGATGTTGCCCATGGCGGTGGTGTTGAAGCCACCGTCGACGTACATGATTTCACCGCTGATGCCCGACGCCAGGTCGGAGCACAGGAAGGCGCCGGCGTTGCCGACTTCTTCGATGGTGACGTTGCGGCGCAGCGGAGTCTGCGCTTCGTTGGCGGCCAGCATCTTGCGGAAGTTCTTGATGCCGGAAGCGGCCAGGGTGCGGATCGGACCAGCCGACACGCAGTTGACGCGGGTGCCGTCCGGGCCGAGGGAACCGGCCAGGTAACGGACGCCGGCTTCCAGCGAAGCCTTGGCCATGCCCATCACGTTGTAGTTCGGCATGGTGCGCTCGGCGCCCAGGTACGACAGGGTCAGCAGGCTGCCATTGCGACCTTTCATCATTTCGCGACCGGCCTTGGCCAGAGCCACGAAGCTGTAGGCGCTGATGTCGTGAGCGATGCGGAAACCTTCACGGGTGGTGGCTTCGGTGAAGTCGCCGTCCAGTTGGTCGCCCGGCGCGAAGCCGACGGAGTGCACGATACAGTCCAGGCCGTCCCACTTCTTGCTCAGTTGTTCGAAGACCTTGGCGATTTCTTCATCGCTGGCCACGTCGCACGGGAAGCACAGCTCAGGGCTCGAACCCCAGCCCTGTGCGAACTCTTCGACGCGACCCTTGAGTTTGTCGTTCTGATAAGTGAAGGCAAGCTCAGCGCCCTCGCGATGCATGGCGGCAGCGATGCCGGATGCGATGGACAGCTTGCTGGCGACACCGACGATCAGTACGCGCTTACCGGCGAGAAAACCCATGTGTTGCTCCTCTTTCAGGTTATTGCGCAGTGGCTGGTGCCAGAAAAGCGGCTTCCAGCAACTGCTGTGTATACGGATGTTGGGGGGCGGCAAAGATACTTTGCGCGTCTCCCTGTTCGACCACTTGGCCATGCTTGACCACCATCAGTTGGTGGCTCAGCGCTTTGACGACAGCCAGGTCATGGCTGATGAACAAATACGTCAGGTTGTACTTGGCTTGCAGTGAACGCAACAGCTCCACTACTTGCCGCTGCACCGTCCGGTCGAGCGCCGAAGTCGGCTCGTCCAGCAGGATCAGCGCCGGTTTGAGCACCAGGGCCCGGGCAATGGCAATTCGTTGCCGTTGCCCACCGGAAAATTCGTGGGGGTAGCGGTGCCGGGTTTCCGGATCCAGACCTACCTCCTTCAATGCCGCGATGATCGCCGCTTCCTGTTCGGCGGCGGTGCCCATCTTGTGTATCCGCAGGCCTTCGCCAACGATGTCGTTGACGCACATGCGCGGGCTCAGGCTGCCGAACGGGTCCTGAAACACCACCTGCATCTCCCGGCGCAGCGGGCGAACCTCGCTCTGCGTCAGGCAGTCTAGCTGCTTGCCTTCAAAGCGGATCGCGCCTTTGCTGCCGATCAGGCGCAAAATCGCCAGACCGAGGGTGGATTTGCCGGAACCGCTTTCGCCGACGATCCCCAGGGTCTGACCCTGAGGCAGGCTGAAATTGATGCCGTCCACTGCCTTGACGTAATCCACCGTGCGCTTGAGCAGGCCTTTCTTGATCGGAAACCAGACTTTCAGGTCCTCGACTTCGAGCAGCGGCGCACCGATTGCATTGTTTGCCGGGCCGCCGCTGGGCTCCGCGCCGAGCAATTCCCGAGTGTACGGATGCTGCGGCGAACGGAACAGCTCTGCGCACGATGCCTGTTCGACGATGCAACCGCGCTGCATGACACATACGCGATGCGCAATTCTTCGCACCAGGTTCAAATCATGACTGATCAGTAGCAGCGACATGCCCAATCGAGCCTGAAGATCCTTGAGCAAATCGAGGATTTTCAGCTGAACGGTCACGTCCAGCGCCGTGGTCGGTTCGTCGGCAATCAGCAATTCCGGCTCGTTGGCCAGGGCCATGGCGATCATCACCCGCTGCCGCTGGCCGCCGGACAATTCATGGGGCAGGGCCTTGAGGCGCTTGTGCGGCTCGGGTATGCCGACCATTTCCAGCAGCTCCAAAGTCCGTCTGGTCGCAACTTTGCCGCTCAAGCCCTTGTGGATGCCGAGAATTTCGTTGATCTGCTTCTCGATCGAGTGCAGCGGATTCAGCGAGGTCATCGGTTCCTGAAAAATCATCGCAATGCGGTTGCCACGAATGTGACGAATGGTCTTTTCGCTCAGGCCCAGCAGATTCTGCCCGGCATAATTGATGCTGCCGGTCGGATGCCGCGCCATGGGGTAGGGCAACAGGCGCAGGATCGAATGCGCCGTCACCGATTTGCCTGAGCCTGATTCGCCGACCAGCGCCAGGGTTTCGCCGCGCTTGATGTCGAAGCTCACGCCCTCGACCACACGGTGTACCCGCTCGCCGAAACCGAATTCGACGGCGAGGTCGCGCACTTCGATCAGATTGTCCTGATTCATTTCACTTCCTCGGGTCGAAGGCATCGCGAGCGGACTCGCCGATGAACACCAGCAAACTCAACATCAATGCCAGCACGGCAAACGCGCTCATGCCCAGCCATGGCGCCTGCAGGTTGGATTTGCCCTGGGCGACCAGTTCGCCCAGCGACGGGCTGCCCGCCGGCAAGCCGAAACCGAGGAAGTCCAGCGCGGTGAGGGTGCCGATGGCGCCGGTGAGGATGAACGGCATGAAGGTCATGGTCGAGACCATGGCGTTGGGCAGGATGTGGCGGAACATGATCGCGCCGTTCTGCATGCCCAGCGCGCGGGCGGCACGCACGTATTCCAGATTGCGCCCACGGAGGAACTCGGCGCGCACCACATCGACCAGACTCATCCACGAGAACAGCAGCATGATCCCCAGCAGCCACCAGAAATTCGGCTGGACGAAACTGGCGAGGATGATCAGCAGGTACAGCACCGGCAGGCCCGACCAGATTTCCAGAAAACGCTGCCCGGCCAGATCGACCCAGCCACCGTAGAAACCCTGTAGCGCCCCGGCAATCACGCCGATGATCGAACTCAATACGGTCAACGTCAGGGCAAACAGCACGGAAATGCGGAAACCGTAGATCACCCGCGCCAACACGTCGCGGCCCTGATCGTCGGTGCCCAGCAGGTTGTCCGCCGAGGGTGGCGCCGGGGCCGGGACTTTCAGATCGTAGTTGATGCTCTGGTAGCTGTAGGGGATCGGCGCCCACAGAATCCACGCGTCCTTGGCTTTGAGCAGCTCACGGATGTATGGGCTCTTGTAGTTGGCTTCCAGCGGGAATTCGCCACCGAAGGCGGTTTCCGGGTAGCGTTTGATCGCCGGGAAATACCAGTTGTTGTCGTAATGCACGACCAGCGGTTTGTCGTTGGCGATCAGCTCGGCACCCAGACTCAGGCCGAACAGAATCAGAAACAGCCACAGCGACCACCAGCCACGCTTGTTGGCCTTGAACAGTTCGAAGCGCCGGCGGTTGAGAGGGGACAGGTTCATCTCAATGCTCCCGGCTGGCGAAGTCGATGCGCGGATCGACAAAGGTGTAGGTGAGGTCGCCAATCAGTTTCACCACCAGCCCCAGCAGGGTGAAGATGAACAGCGTGCCGAACACTACCGGGTAGTCGCGGTTGATCGCCGCTTCGAAACTCATCAGGCCGAGGCCGTCGAGGGAGAAAATCACTTCCACCAGCAACGAGCCGGTGAAGAAAATACCGATGAACGCCGAAGGAAAACCGGCAATCACCAGCAGCATGGCGTTGCGGAATACGTGGCCGTAGAGCACGCGATGGCGGGTCAGGCCCTTGGCCTTGGCGGTGACCACGTACTGTTTGTTGATTTCATCGAGGAAGCTGTTTTTGGTCAGCAGGGTCATGGTCGCGAAGTTGCCGATCACCAGCGCCGTCACGGGCAATGCCAGGTGCCAGAAGTAATCGAGGATCTTGCCGCCCAGGCTCAACTCATCGAAGTTGTTCGACGTCAGGCCGCGCAGGGGGAACCAGTCGAGATAACTGCCGCCGGCAAACACCACGATCAGCAGGATCGCAAACAGAAACGCCGGGATCGCGTAACCGACGATGATCGCCGAACTGGTCCAGACGTCGAAGTGGCTGCCGTGCCGCGTGGCCTTGGCGATGCCCAGCGGGATCGACACCAAGTACATGATCAGCGTGCTCCACAGCCCCAGCGAGATCGACACCGGCATCTTTTCCTTGATCAGGTCGATGACCTTGGCGTCGCGGAAGAAACTGTCGCCGAAATCCAGCTGCGCGTAGTTCTTGACCATGATCCACAGGCGTTCCGGGGCCGATTTGTCGAACCCGTACATGTGCTCGATTTCCTTGATCAGCGCCGGGTCCAGCCCTTGCGCGCCACGGTAGGACGAGCCGGCCACCGCCACCTCGGCACCGCCGCCGGCAATCCGGCTGGTAGCACCTTCGAAGCCTTCGAGCTTGGCGATCATCTGCTCGACCGGCCCGCCGGGCGCGGCCTGGATGATCACGAAGTTGATCAGCAGGATGCCGAACAGGGTCGGAATGATCAGCAGCAGTCGCCGAAAGATATACGCCAGCATCTGATTACTCCGTGCCCGCAGGGTCGGCTTGCAGTTGGGTTTCGACTTCTACGGCCGGTTTGGCGTCAGGCTTGACCCACCAGGTGTTGATGCCGATGTCGTACTTGGGCGAGGTTTTTGGGTGGCCGATGTGGTTCCAGTAGGCCACGCGCCAGCTCTTGATGTGCCAGTTCGGCACTACGTAGTAGCCCCATTGCAGTACGCGATCCAGCGCGCGGGCGTGGGCCACCAGGCTTTTGCGCGAGTCGGCGTTGATCAGGCTTTCCACCAGTTGGTCAACGGTCGCATCCTTCAGGCCCATGCTGTTGCGGCTGCTCGGTTTGTCGGCGGCGGCGCTCATCCAGTACTCGCGCTGTTCGTTGCCCGGCGAGTTGGACTGCGGAAAGCTGCCGACCATCATGTCGAAGTCCCGCGAACGCACGCGATTGATGTACTGCGAGACGTCGACGCGGCGGATCACCAGATCAATGCCGAGGTCGCTGAGGTTGCGCTTGAACGGCAGCAGCACCCGTTCGAACTCGGTCTGGGCGAGGAGGAATTCGATCACCACCGGTTTGCCAGCGGCGTCGACCATTTTGTCGTCAACGATCTTCCAGCCGGCCTCTTGCAACAGTTGATACGCCTCGCGCTGCTGGGTGCGGATCATGCCGCTGGCGTCGGTCTGCGGATTTTCGAAGGCTTCGCTGAACACCTGGGCCGGCAGTTTGCTGCGGAATGGCTCAAGGATTGTCCGCTGATCGGCGTCCGGCAGGCCGGTGGCGGCCATTTCCGAGTTCTCGAAGTAACTGCGGGTGCGCACGTAAGCGCCATTGAACAATTGCTTGTTGGTCCATTCGAAATCGAACAACAGCCCAAGCGCCTGGCGCACGCGGACATCCTGGAACAGCGGACGGCGCAGGTTGAAGACGAAGCCCTGCATGCCGGTCGGGTTGCTGTTGGGAATCAGTTCCTTGATCAAACGGCCCTCGGTCACCGCCGGAACGTTATAGGCGCTGGCCCAGTTCTTCGCGGTCATCTCCAGCCAGTAATCGAACTGCCCGGCCTTCAGCGCTTCGAGGGCAACGGTGTTGTCGCGGTAGTAGTCGGTGGTCATCGTGTCGAAATTGTAGAAACCACGGTTGACCGGCAAGTCCTTGCCCCAGTAATCCTTGACCCGTTCGTAACGTACCGAACGGCCAGCCTTCACTTCGGTGACCTTGTACGGGCCGCTGCCCAGCGGAATTTCCAGATTGCCCTTGTTGAAATCGCGACTGGCCCACCAGTGTTTCGGCAGGACTGGCAATTGGCCGAGGATCAGCGGCAGTTCGCGGTTGTTGCTGTGTTTGAACTTGAACAGCACTTTCAACGGGTCTTCGACAATGGCTTCGGCGACGTCGTTGTAGTAGCCGCGAAACATCGGCGAGCCTTCCTTGGTCAGCGTCTCGAAGCTGAACACCACGTCTTCGGCGCGCACCGGGTGGCCGTCATGGAAACGTGCTTCCGGGCGCAGGTAGAAACGCACCCAGCTGTTGTCGTCGGCTTTCTCGATTTTGCTGGCGATCAGACCGTATTCGGTGAACGGCTCGTCGAGGCTGTGTTTGGTCAGGGTGTCGTAGATCTGCCCGATGTCATCGGCGGGCACGCCTTTGTTGATGAACGGGTTGAGGCTGTCGAAGCCGCCGAAACCGGCTTGACGAAACACGCCGCCCTTGGGCGCATCGGGGTTCACGTAGTCGAAATGCTTGAAGTCGGCCGGGTATTTCGGCGGCTCGTTGTACAGGGTCACGGCGTGTTGCGGGGCGGCACAGGCCAGCCCGGCGAACAGCAAGCCGCTGGCCTGCACGAGCAGTAAGCGAACAGGGTTCATCGATCTTTCTCCGAAGACTTCAGCCACCACGCGCTCAGGCCCAGGGTGTAGGGCGGCGTGGTGACAAAGGCCAACCGGTTGCGGTAGGCCAGACGGTGATAATTGAGGTACCAGTTGGGAATGCTGTAGTGCTGCCAGAGCAGCACGCGGTCGAGCGCCTTGCCGGCGGCGACCTGCTCGTCGCGGGTGCGCGCGGCGAGCAGTTGTTCGAGCAGGTGATCGACCACCGGATTGGCGATGCCCGCGTAATTCTTGCTGCCCTTGACGTTCACCTGACTGGAGTGGAAGTACTGCCACTGCTCAAGGCCCGGGCTCAAGGTCTGGCCCAGTGTCATCGAGATCATGTCGAAATCGAATTGATCGAGGCGCTGTTTGTACTGCGCGCGATCGACGGTGCGCAGGCGTGCGTCGATGCCGATGCTGTTGAGGTTCTCGATATACGGCTGGTAGAGACGCTCCAGGCTCGGATTGACCAGCAGCAGTTCGAAGCGCAGCGGTTGGCCTTGGGCGTTCTGCAAGCGCTGACCGTTGAGCTTCCAGCCGGCGTCCGCGAGCAATGCCAATGCCTTGCGCATGGTTTCCCGGGGAATGCCGCGACCGTCGGTTTGCGGCAGGGTGAATGGCTCGGTGAACAGCTTGGCCGGGAGCTGATCCTTGTACGGCTTGAGCATCAGCCATTCATGCCCGACCGGCAGGCCCGAGGCGGTGAATTCGCTGTTGGGGTAGTAACTTGTGGTGCGCTTGTAGGCATCGCTGAACAGCGCGCGGTTGGTCCACTCGAAGTCGAACATCAGCCCCAGCGCTTCGCGGGTCTTGACGTCGGCGAAGGTCGCGCGGCGGGTGTTCATGAACAGGCCTTGGGTCTGGGTCGGAATCTGATGCGGGATCTGCGCCTTGATCACCTCGCCACGCCGTACGGCAGGGAAGTTGTAACCGTTGACCCAGTTCTTCGCCTGATGCTCGATGTAGATGTCGAACTCACCGGCCTTGAACGCTTCGAACGCCACATCGCTGTCGCGATAGAACTCGACTTCCATGCGATCGAAATTGTACTTGCCGCGATTGACCGGCAAGTCCTTGCCCCAGTAATCCTTGACCCGTTCGAAGATCAACTGCCGCCCCGGCGTTACCGAGGTGATGCGGTACGGCCCGCTGCCCAGCGGTGGTTCGAAGGTGGTGGCCTTGAAGTCGCGGTCTTTCCAGTAATGCTGGGGCAGCACCGGCAATTCGCCCAGACGCAGGATCAGCAGCGGATTGCCCGAGCGCTTGAACACGAAGCGAATGCGCTGCTTGTTGAGGATGTCGACCCGCAGCACTTCCTGCAGCGCGGTGCGATACAGCGGATGGCCGTCCTTGAGCAGCGTTCGATAGGAGAACGCGACGTCGTAGGCGGTGATGGGAGAGCCGTCATGGAAACGCGCCTCGGGGCGCAGATTGAAGACGACCCAGCTGCGATCTTCGCTGTACTCCACCGATTGTGCGATCAAACCGTAGCTCGACGCCGGCTCGTCGCCGGACGGCGAATACTGCCCGGTACCCACCATCAGCGGCTCGTTCAGTTCGTTGATGCCGTACTGGAGGAAATTCGCTGTGGTGACCGGGCTGGTGCCCTTGAAGGTGTACGGATTGACCGTATCGAAGGTGCCGAACGCCATCACCCGCAACGTGCCGCCCTTGGGCGCTTGCGGGTTGACCCAGTCGAAGTGGGTAAATCTGGCCGGGTACTTGAGCGTGCCGAACTGCGCATAACCATGACTTTCGGTAATCGTCGCGCTTGCGGGTGAGCTCAAGGCCAGGCTGATCAGGAGCAGGAGGAGGGCACGCTTCAAGTCAGATCCGATCCAGCGGCTTGGGCTTTGTGGGCCGTACAGTAACAGCTTGTCTGGACAGGAAAAAGATGCGGGTTAAAGAGCCCCTCACCCTAACCCTCTCCCGGAGGGCGAGAGGACTGATCGTGGTGTCTGGGCGAATTGCACCGACGTGCGATACCGAGTCGAAAACCAGATTTTGAGACGCCCCCGATCGGCTCCCTTTCCCCCTCGCCCCCTTGGGGGAGAGGGCTGGGGTGAGGGGGATGGATCTTCAGGGCGCCACAAAACTTCATCCAAAAAAAAGCCCCGAAATCTCAGGGGCTCTTCTGTCAGTGCGGCTGATAAACCGTGAGCATCTGCCCCGGCTTCAACGCCTTGCCCGCACCCGGATTCCAGCGCTTGAGATGTTGCATCTCGACGTTGAACCGCTTGGCCACCACATACAGGGTGTCGCCGCGCTTGACCTTGTATTGGGTCTGCTGCTTGCTCTCGTCCTTGCCTTTGGTCTTGCTGTTGGCTGCAACCACCGTGTTGACCCGGTCGGATTTGCGCGCCGGGGCACGCTTGGTGTTGTCCTGCATGACCAGGGTCTGGCCGACCTTGAGGTTCTTGCCAGTCAGCTTGTTCCAGCGCTGCAGATCCTTGACTTCGACCTTGTTGGCCTTGGCGATGGAGCCGAGGTTGTCGCCCCGCTTGACCCGATAAGCGCGCTTGAGTTGCGCCACTTCAGACGGATCGGCGCCTTCGAACACCGGTTTCAGCGAGCGCGGGCTGATCAGTTCGTCCGGGCGCATGGTCTGCAGACTGGCGGTCAGCAATTGTGCCTTGGACGTCGGCACCAGCAAATGCTGCGGGCCGTCGATGGTGGTGCGCTGTTTGAAGGCCGGGTTGAGCTGGAACAGTTCATCCTCGTCGATGTTCGCCACCGCAGCGACCTTGGACAGGTCCATGCGCTGGTTGATTTCGACGACCTGGAAGTACGGTTCGTTGGCGATCGGGTTGAGGTTGACGCCGTAGGCTTCCGGCGCCAGTACCACTTGCGACAGTGCCAGCAGTTTCGGCACATACGCCTGGGTTTCCGCCGGCAGCGGCAGGTTCCAGTAGTCCGTAGGCAGGCCGAGCTTTTCGTTGCGCTCGATCGCCCGGCTCACGGTGCCTTCACCGGCGTTATAGGCCGCCAGAGCCAGCAGCCAGTCACCGTTGAACATGTCATGCAGACGAGTCAGGTAATCCATCGCCGCTGTGGTTGAAGCGGTGATGTCGCGACGGCCATCGTAGAAACGCGTCTGGCGCAGATTGAAGTAACGCCCGGTGGACGGAATGAATTGCCACAGGCCCACCGCATCGGCGCGGGAGTAGGCCATCGGGTTGTAGGCGCTCTCGATCACTGGCAGCAGGGCCAGTTCCAACGGCATGTTGCGTTCTTCGAGGCGTTCGACGATGTAATGAATGTAGAGGCTGCCGCGTTCGCCGGCATTCTCGAGGAAAGAGGGATTACTGGCGAACCACAGGCGTTGTTGCTCGATGCGCGGATTGACGCCAAGGCCTTCCTGCAACTGGAAGCCCTGGCGCATGCGTTCCCAGATGTCCTGGGGCGCCACGGGGGTGGGCTTCTCGGTCAGCCAGATCGGCTTCTGCTTGGCTCGCGCAGCAATGTTCGGCGTGTGCGTCGCTTCAGTCTGCGGAGCGTGGCTGGAACAACCCGCCAGCGTGGCGGACACAGCCACCGCGATGGCTTGCGCCAGGCGGGTCAAAGCATCTGAATTGACGGACTTACGTATGGATGACGACATTGGCTGGAAGTAAGTTCCGGGCAAAAATGTCGGGCGATTCTAGAAAGCGCACCCCCCGCGGTCAACCATTGAGAATTTCCGTGCCCGCCAGCCGCTCGCTCAGAACGTGTCTTTCCACGCTCGCAACGCCGCAAACACCTCGCTCGGCGCCCGGTTTTGAGCGCCTTCCCGTTCGTCCACTTTTTGTGTAACCAATGTTTCAGAAGTGCGTAAAAACGGATTGGTGAGCTTTTCCAGGGCCAGCGTCGACGGCAGAGTCATGACGCCGTTCTGCCGTTGCTGAATGACCTTTTCCAGACGAGCGGCAGTGTGCGGATTGCCTGGCTCGACGGCGGCGGCAAACTTGAGATTGCTCAAGGTGTATTCATGGGTGCAATAGACCAGCGTATCTTCCGGCAGCGCCGCGAGACGGCTGAGCGAGTGATACATCTGCTCAGGCGTGCCTTCGAACAGTCGGCCGCAGCCGGCGGCGAACAGGGTATCGCCGCAGAACAGCAGGCCGTGGTGGTAATAGGCAATGTGTCCCAAAGTGTGACCGGGCACCGCGTAGACCGCGAAGTCCCACCCGAGCACGTTGACGCTGTCGTTGTCCTTCAGCGCTACGTCGCGCGCCGGGATGCTTTCGCTGGCCGGGCCGTAGACTTTGGCGCCGGTCGCCGCTTTCAGGCGTTCGACGCCGCCGACATGGTCATGGTGATGGTGGGTAATCAGAATATCGCTGAGCACCCAGCCCGGATGCGCGTCGAGCCACGCCTGCACCGGGGCGGCGTCGCCCGGATCGACCACCGCACAGCGCTGGGTCTGATGATCCTGTAACAACCAGATGTAGTTGTCGGTGAAGGCGGGCAGGGCACTGATCTGTATCATCGTCGGAATTCGCCAAGCGGAAAACATTGGCGCATCTTAGTAGTTCCTGGCGCGTTGGAGAATGACATGACCGATAAAGCGTTCGCTCAGGCCGATCCCGACTGGCTGGCATTGATCAGCGCCGCCCGCGAATGGCTGTCGGGGCCGCTCGGGCAATTTCTGCTGGATGAAGAACGGCGCATGCTCGATGACGAGCTCGGGCGCTTCTTCGGCGGTTATCTGGTGCATTACGGCCCGTCCGCCGAAACCCCGCCGGCGGCGCCGCAAGTGCAGCGCAACGTACGTCTCGGCGCGCCGCTGCCCGGGGTCGAGATCGTTTGCGAAGAACAGGCCTGGCCGTTGAGCGAGCACGCCGCCGATGTGGTGGTGATGCAGCACGGTCTGGATTTCTGCCTGTCGCCCCACGGTTTGCTGCGTGAAGCGGCCAGCAGCGTGCGTCCGGGCGGGCATCTGCTGATCATCGGCATCAATCCATGGAGCACGTGGGGCCTGCGGCATTTCTTCGCCAACGATGCCCTGCGAAAGGCCCGCTGCATATCACCGTCGCGGGTCGCCGACTGGCTCAATCTGCTGGGCTTCGCGCTGGAGAAACGCCGCTTCGGGTGCTATCGTCCGCCGCTCGCGTCGCCCAAGTGGCAGAACCGTCTGGCCGGCTGGGAGCGCAAGGCCGGGGACTGGCAATTGTCCGGCGGTGGCTTCTATTTGCTGGTGGCGCGCAAGATCGTGGTGGGGCTCAGGCCATTGCGTCAGGAACGCCGCGAGCCGATGGGCAAGCTGATTCCGCTGCCGATGGCCAAGGTCAACCGCCGCCACATCGAACCGTAAACCCTCTTTTATTTGTGGTCGGGCTTGCCCCGGCCGCGGTCATTGTCGATCCGTGATTGGCAGGACAGGCATTTTTCTGGAAAGACTGGCATGAGCGAAAGCGTGGAAAGCGTCGACACCGTAGAACTGTTCACCGACGGCGCCTGCAAGGGCAACCCCGGCCCCGGCGGCTGGGGGGCGCTGCTGGTGTGCAAGGGCGTTGAAAAGGAACTGTGGGGCGGCGAGGCCAACACCACCAACAACCGCATGGAACTGCTCGGCGCGATCCGCGGCCTCGAAGCACTCAAGCGTCCCTGCGAAGTGCTGCTGGTGACTGACTCGCAGTACGTGATGAAAGGCATCAACGAGTGGATGGCCAACTGGAAGAAGCGCGGCTGGAAAACTGCCGCGAAAGAACCGGTGAAGAACGCCGATCTGTGGAAAGAACTGGACGAGCAGGTCAACCGCCACAAGGTCACCTGGAAATGGGTGCGTGGGCACATTGGTCATCACGGTAACGAGCGGGCTGACCAGTTGGCGAACCGTGGCGTGGACGAAGTGCGTGGTTACAAGCAGACCTGATTCCCTCCGTTGCACCGTGGTGCCCCCAATCGCGAGCAGGCTCACTCCTACAATTGGAATGCATTTCCCTGTAGGAGCTGCGGCACGCTGCGATCTTTTGATCTTGCTGTAAAAAAAATCAAAAGATCGCAGCCTTCGGCAGCTCCTACAGGCTTCATCCCCAGCGTGTTAACATCCGCGTTTTTTGCAAGATCGACCCGCTGAGAGCTGAACATTGATGGCCACCAGATCCGTTGTACTCGATACCGAAACCACCGGCATGCCGGTGACCGATGGTCACCGGATCATTGAAATCGGTTGCGTCGAACTGATCGGTCGGCGCCTGACGGGCCGGCATTTTCACGTTTACCTGCAACCGGATCGCGAGAGTGATGAAGGCGCCATCGGCGTTCACGGCATCACCAACGAATTCCTTGTCGGCAAGCCGCGCTTTGCCGAAGTCGCCGATGAGTTCTTCGAATTCATCAAAGGCGCGCAGCTGATCATCCACAACGCGGCGTTCGACGTTGGCTTCATCAACAACGAATTCGCCTTGATGGGCCAGCACGACCGCGCCGACATCACCCAGCACTGCACGATCCTCGACACCCTGATGATGGCCCGGGAACGTCACCCGGGGCAGCGCAACAGCCTCGATGCGTTGTGCAAACGTTACGGCGTCGACAACTCCGGCCGTGAACTGCACGGCGCCTTGCTCGACTCGGAGATTCTTGCCGACGTCTACCTGACCATGACCGGCGGTCAGACCAGTCTGTCGCTGGCTGGCAACGCGTCCGACGGCAATGGCACGGGTGAAGGAGCGGACAACTCGGCCACGGAAATCCGTCGCCTGCCGGTCGATCGCCAGCCAGCACGCATCATCCGCGCGACCGAAGAAGAACTGGCGGCGCATCTGATGCGGCTGGAAATCATCGCCAAATCGGCGGGAGCGCCGGCGTTGTGGACGCAGATTGCCGAGGCTGATGCGCAGGCCTGACAGATCGAAAAATCAAACGATCAGAAGAACAAAAGATCGCAGCCTTCGGCAGCTCCTACGGGGATTGCATTCCATAGTAAGGGACGAGGAAGGCGGCGATTTTTTGCTTTTGGCGACATGAAGCCAAGTTGCCACCCTCGCCACATCCGCTGCAACCCTCTACCCTGAGTGCATTGGCGGGTGCAGATCTGCCGCCTCAGGACACTGAGTCTCATGTACGAAGATTTGAAATTTGCGCTGGCGATCTTCCATCGCGACATCAAGGTCGACAACGTCGGCTGCGTCAAGGAATGAGGGCTTTTCCCAGTATGCGACCGGTCATGAATCCGAAATACCCAGGGTTGTCGGTGCGTGTCGCCGACGAAGGTTTTGCGCCGTATATCTGGGGTAGCGACTTCAGTTTCGAGGTCGCCGCCTATGGCGCCGCCGTGATCGGCAAACCGGTCGAGCAATGGCCGGTGACGCCGATCGTGCCCTATCGCAAGTGCTACGGCATCGATCCCGAGGAGTTCAGCGCCTTTCACAACGCGCCCGACAGCGCGATTTTCATGGCGTATCTGGACGACGAACCGGTCGGCCACCTGGTGATCAGCACCAACTGGAACGGGTTCGCCCACATCGATGAACTGGCGGTGCACGCCCCGGCCCGGCGCCACGGGGTGGCCAAGGCGCTGCTCGATGTAGCGCAGTTCTGGAGTCGCAAGAAAAAGCTGCCGGGCATCATGCTCGAAACCCAGAACAACAACCTTGGCGCCTGCCGTCTGTATGAACGCTGCGGTTACGTGATTGGCGGCATCGACCAGTTGCGCTATCGCGGCATCGATCCGCATACCGCCGAAGTCGCATTGTTCTGGTATCGGCTGTTCGATAATCCGCTGGAAAACCCGCTCAGATCGACAGCATCGCCTCGGCTTGTTCCGTGACGATTGTCAGCAAGGTCTGAATCGCCGCCGACGGCGCGGCGTGTTTGAAGGTCAGCGCGTAGAGGCTGACCGGCACCGCCGGTGATAGCGGGCAGACGTCCAGCCCGCCGGCGCGGGCGCCCAAAGCGGTGAACGGATCGACGATGGCCAGGCCTTCGCCGGCCTCGACCATGCTGCGCATCATCTGATGGGTCTGCACACGGGTCTGGATGCTCGGTGCCGGGCGCAAGGCCTGCAGTTTGTTTTCCAATGCCGGGCTCAGCGGATCCTGCCCTTCGAGACCGACCATGGCCTGACCGGCCAGGTCTGCCAAGGATATGTATTTCTGCTTCGGTTGCAGCCAGCCGTGCGGCGCAAGCAATTGCAGCTTGCCCTGGGCCAGCGGTTGGCAGTGGATGTCGGGGTGTTCGGGGTCGTGCAGGCTCAGGCCCAGATCGCTCTCGCGCAGTAACAGGCTGCGGACGATGTCCCGTGTCGGCGCGCTGAGCAGGCTGCAAGGTGCATCCGGCAAACGTCGGCGCAGGGCTGCCAGGCTTTGCGGTAACAGCTGTTGAGCCAGCGGCGGGGTGCCGATGATGCGCAGGGGCGGGGCGAGGTATTGCTTGAGGCTGCTGGCCAGACGCTGCACCGGCTCCAGCGCTGCATAGACGTGCGCGATTTCCACCTGCAAGGCGCGCGCTTCGGGGGTCGATTGCAGGCGCCCGCGAACGCTGGCAAACAGCATGAACCCCAGCTGACTCTCGGCTTCGCGCAAACGCTCTTCGACCTCGGTCACCGGCAATTGCAGCCATTCGGCGGCGGTGCCCAGGTGACCGGTCTGCAAGAGCGCCTGAATCACTTCGATGTGGCGTAAACGCATGCGTGAAGTCCATGTTCAGCAGGTGGGGTCAGACGCTGAATCCTACCCCAAGTCTGCACGCATGACTTCTGCTCATAACGCAGGGTTATTGAGCGACGGTTGGCTCAGGTTCGCGGATCAGGGTAATGCCTGATTGAACCAGGAGAAACTCGCTGTCACTGACCTTGTTGACCCGATCGCCAATAGCCAGTCTGTAAATGGGCTCCGAGCCAGTGGATCCGTCTGCAGACGGGTTCGATTCCTGGAATTCATGCACGGAATAAACACGGCCTTCCGCGTCTCTTGCATGAAACTGACCGACGAGTACTGCTGCCATCTGCTTAGAACCTCTGGAGATAAAACGCTTGATTTGCGGCTTTGTAGACCGTCACCAAGCTCGGTAAGTTTTCTTACAGGAAAAAAATATTCCTCGCGCAGGAAAAACCAATGATCACTGGTGAAAGCGTCACTGGATCATCTATAACTAGCGACTCTTCCCACAGACCATCGAGAGTCTTCCATGAGCAATGTCTACAACGTCGCTGTAGTGGTCGGTAGCCTGCGCAAAGCATCGATCAATCGCAAAGTCGCACTGGCCCTTGCCGAACTGGCACCGGCCAATCTCAAGCTCGAGATTGTCGAAATCGGTGAACTGCCGCTGTACAACGAGGACATCGACGGCGATTCTCCGCCCGCAGCCTACAGCACTTTCCGTCAGAAAGTGGCGTCATCCGACGCGGTGCTGTTTGTCACCCCGGAGTACAACCGCTCGATTCCGGCACCGTTGAAGAACGCCATCGACGTCGGCTCCCGCCCTTATGGCCGGAGCGCGTGGAGCGGCAAACCCGGCGCGGTGATCAGCGTATCGCCAGGCGCAATCGGCGGTTTCGGCGCCAACCAGCACCTGCGCCAGACCTTTGTTTTCCTCGATATCCATTGCCTGCAACAGCCGGAAGCGTATCTGGGCGGTGCGGGCAATGCGTTTGATGAAGCGGGCAAGCTGAGCGAATCGGTGAAGCCATTCCTGCAGAAATTCATCGATGCCTACGGCCAGTTCGTAGAGCAACACAAAAAATAATCTCACCGAGATTTTGGCTGCTTACAGAACCTGTGGGAGCGAGCTTGCTCGCGAAGGCGTCGTCAGCCGGTGCAAAATTGCTGACTGGACCAGCGCTTTCGCGAGCAAGCTCGCTCCCACAGGGGTATTTATTCACCTTGGCATTTGTCATCGTTCCACATCATCTCCTTGAAGGCTCCTGCGAATGCTCGCTGCGTCACTGATTTTCCTGCTGACCATCACCCTCGTCATCTGGCAACCCAAAGGCCTCGGCGTCGGCTGGAGTGCGACGCTGGGCGCCGTGCTGGCTTTGATCTTCGGCGTCGTTCATCTCACGGATATTCCGCTGGTCTGGCAGATCATCTGGAACGCCACCGGCACCTTCGTTGCGCTGATCATCATCAGTCTGCTGCTCGACGAGGCTGGCTTCTTCAATTGGGCAGCGCTGCATGTGGCGCGCTGGGGGCGGGGCAGCGGACGCAAGCTATTTGCCTTCATGGTGCTGCTCGGCGCGCTGGTGTCGGCGCTGTTCGCCAATGACGGCGCGGCGCTGATTCTTACGCCGATCGTGATTTCGATGCTGCTGGCGCTGCGCTTTTCCCCGGCGGCGACGCTGGCGTTCGTCATGGGCGCCGGGTTTATCGCCGATACGGCGAGTCTTCCGCTGGTGGTGTCGAACCTGGTCAACATCGTTTCCGCAGACTTCTTCCACATCGGCTTCAACCGCTATGCCGCGGTGATGGTGCCGGTCAACTTCGTCAGCGTTGCGGCGACCTTGGGCATGTTGCTGTGGTTCTTTCGCCGCGACATTCCTGCGTCTTACGACCCTGAACAACTGGAAAACCCGAGCACTGCGATCCACGACAAGGCGACGTTCCAAGCCGGTTGGGCGGTGTTGGTGATCCTCTTGATCGGCTGCTTCGCCCTCGAACCGCTGGGCATTCCGATCAGCGCAATTTCCGCGGTGTGCGCTGCGCTGCTGCTGGGCATCGCCGCGCGCGGCCACAAGATCTCCACGCGCAAAGTGATGAAAGAAGCACCGTGGCAGATCGTGGTTTTCTCGCTGGGCATGTACCTGGTGGTGTACGGCCTGCGCAATGCCGGACTCACCAGTTACCTCGCCGGGTGGCTGGATGTATTTGCCGGCCACGGCGTGTGGGGTGCGGCCATGGGCACCGGGGTTTTGACGGCGCTGTTGTCGTCGATCATGAATAATTTGCCGACGGTTCTGATCGGATTGCTGTCGATCGACGCGGGTCAGGCCAGCGGGGTGATCAAGGAGGCGATGATCTATGCCAACGTGATTGGCAGTGATCTGGGGCCGAAGATCACCCCGATCGGCAGTCTGGCGACCTTGTTGTGGCTGCACGTGCTGGAGCGCAAGGGCATCCATATTGGCTGGGGTTATTACTTCCGTGTCGGAATTGTATTGACCGTGCCGGTGTTGCTGGTGACGTTGGCGGCATTGGCGGTGCGGTTGTCTTTTTAGAAGCAAGATCAAAAGATCGCAGCCTCCGGCGGCTCCTACAGGGTGTACGCATTCCAAATGTAGGAGCTGCCGAAGGCTGCGATCTTTTAAGCCTGGCCGGGGACATTCGGCCAAAGATCCGCCACCAGAAACAACCGCTCCGCCTCTTCCCATTCGCCCTGGGCATTCTCGGTCAGGCGCACCATCAGCTGCGCCGGGGCCAGCGCTGGCAGATCCTCCAGCCACAAACGCAAATGCTCATCCGCCCAGACCTGATCTGCCGGGTAATGCGCTGGGGCGAGCCAGGCGTGGCGGGGCAGGGGTTGCCAGCGTCCCGGCGGACGTTGCGCGACGAACGCCGGCCAGTCCCTCTGATGCAGCCAGCTGCCGCGCAGATGTTGCGGATGGGCGCCGTTCGGTGGGTCAGCCTGCCCGGGCCACGGATACAGCAGATAACCGCCCAGCCACAACTGCGCGCTGAACGTTTCGATATCCAGCGCCGCCAGCACTTCGCGGCTTTCCGGGCGCGCCGAGATCGGTAACTGATGCTCGGCCAGATGCGCCAGTTTGCGATCCAGCCGGTCATGGCAACCCGGCCCCAGCCACTGCGCCGGGTCACGACCGTCGCCAGCCTGCGGGCCGAGGTAGAGCTTGATCGCCAGTTCCAGATGGTGCACGCCGTCGCGGTCACGCAGCAGCATGTCGAGTTCGCCGAGGGTGTGCCCGGCGCGGCGGATCGGCAGGTTGGCGGCGATCAGGTCGATGCCCGGTGCGTGCTCCACGGCGAACTGCCACAGGCGTTCGTAATACAGGCCCAGACGCCGGGTGCGCGCCTGGGACAGCCATTGCAGCAGGCCGTAACTGTCGCGGTCGAGCTGACGCAGCCAGTGTTCAAGTCGTTGCGGGTCGTGCACCCAGTCGCTGCCGGCCAGCGGATGGCGCTGCGGCCACGGCGTGGCGGCGAGCATCGGCGGCGCGAGGATCACCCACGCCAGGTCCCGCACCTCGGGATGGCGTAATTGGTGGGGCAGCTGCAGCAAATCGGGAAACAGGATCATCTTGCGAGCATAGCCTTAAACCTGAGCCCACCCTTGAGGCTGAAAGGATTTTGTCTATCTGGCGCTTTCGCCCATAATCGGGTTTTCGCGTTTTCGATTGTCCGCAGAGGTCCCATGGAGCAATTTCGTAATATCGGCATCATCGGTCGCCTGGGCAGTTCCCAGGTGCTGGATACCGTCCGCCGACTGAAACGCTTTCTGCTCGACCGTCACCTGCATGTGATCCTCGAAGACACCATCGCTGAAGTCCTGCCGGGCCACGGCCTGCAAACCTCGTCGCGCAAGATGCTCGGCGAAGTCTGCGACATGGTCATCGTCGTCGGCGGTGACGGCAGCCTGCTCGGCGCCGCGCGGGCGCTGGCCAGGCACAATATTCCGGTGCTGGGCATCAACCGTGGGAGCCTTGGCTTCCTCACCGATATTCGTCCGGATGAGCTGGAAATCAAGGTCGCCGAAGTGCTCGACGGCCACTATCTGGTAGAAAACCGCTTCCTGCTGCAAGCCGAAGTGCGTCGCCATGGCGAGGCCATCGGCCAGGGCGATGCGCTCAACGATGTCGTGCTGCACCCGGGCAAATCGACGCGGATGATCGAGTTCGAGCTGTACATCGACGGCCAGTTCGTCTGCAGCCAGAAGGCCGACGGCCTGATCGTCGCGACGCCCACCGGCTCCACCGCCTATGCGTTGTCCGCCGGCGGGCCGATCATGCATCCCAAGCTCGACGCTATTGTGATTGTGCCGATGTACCCCCATACCTTGTCGGGACGGCCAATCGTGGTCGATGGCAACAGTGAGCTGAAAATCGTCGTGTCCAAAGATATGCAGATCTACCCGCAGGTCTCCTGCGACGGCCAGAACCACTTCACCTGTGCACCGGGCGACACCATCACCGTGAGCAAGAAAGCGCAGAAACTGCGCCTGATTCATCCGCTCGATCACAACTACTACGAGGTGTGCCGGACCAAGCTTGGCTGGGGCAGCAAGCTGGGGGGTGGAGGCGACTGATGCTCGATCCCGCGCGCAGTTACGACCTGATCGGTGACGTGCACGGATGCGCTCTGACCCTCGAACACTTGCTGGACCGTCTCGGTTATCACAAGCAGGGCGGGGTCTGGCGCCATCCTTCACGCATGGCGGTATTCGTCGGCGACATTATCGACCGCGGCCCACGTATTCGCGAGGCGCTGCATATCGTCCACGACATGGTCGAGGCGGGGCAGGCGCTGTGCATCATGGGCAACCATGAGTTCAACGCGCTCGGTTGGGTGACCCCGGCGCCACCGGGCAGCGGCAAGCAGTTCGTGCGCGAACACACCAAGCGTCACGCGCGGCTGCTGCAGGAAACCCTGAGCCAATTTGAAGATCATCCAGGCGACTGGCATGACTTCCAACAGTGGTTCTACGAGCTGCCGCTGTTCGTCGATGCCGGGCGCTTCCGCGTCGTCCACGCCTGCTGGGACGCCGGATTGATCGAGCCGCTGCGGGCGTTGTTCCCCAACGGCTGCGTCGATGAGCATTTCCTCCAGGCTTCAGCCGTTCCCGGCAGCTTCGCCTGCACCGTGTTCGACCGCTTGCTGCGTGGCACCGATATGCGCCTGCCGGGCGGCCTGACCATGACCAGCGGCGATGGTCTGGTGCGTTCGTTCTTCCGCACCAAGTTCTGGGAAGACGACCCGAAAACCTACGGCGATATCGTCTTTCAGCCCGATGCGTTGCCGGAACCTGTCGCGCAGACGCCGCTGACTTCAACCGAAAAAAACTCACTGCTGCGCTATGGCGTCGACGAACCGTTGCTGTTCGTTGGCCACTACTGGCGCAGCGGCAAACCGGCGCCGATCCGCCCGAACCTCGCGTGCCTGGATTACAGCGCCGTGCTCTACGGCAAACTGGTGGCCTATCGTCTGGATCAGGAAACGCGCCTGGATCCGCAAAAATTCGTCTGGGTCGATGTCGAGCGGCCGGAGGTGCTGCAATGAGCGCGGTAGCGGTATTGCGCCTGCCGTTGGCGGTGGATTTGAGCGGCTTCGTCAAGCTGCTGCAACGTATGCAAGTGCCCCATCGGGTCAGCGAAGAAGCGGGCGAGCAGGTGCTGTGGGCGCCGGAGGAAATCAGCGAGGACGTGCGTTCGCTGTACGAGCGCTTTCCGGCCGGCGACTCGGATCAGCAACTGGACATGCCCGTGGGCCAGACCTTCAAAAGGCCGGGTTTTGCCGAACAGCTGAAACACGCCAGGGCCACCGGATTCGTTCTGCTGCTGAGCCTGATCGTCGGCGGTCTGACCTTCCTCGGCGAAAACCTGGAAACGCTGCGCTGGCTGACCTTCCTCGATTTCCGCGTGATCGGCGAGTACATCCACTTCACGCCGCTGGCCGACAGTCTGGCGGCAGGGCAGTGGTGGCGGCTGATCACGCCGATGCTGATCCACTTCGGCATCCTCCATCTGGCTATGAACGGCATGTGGTACTGGGAGCTGGGGCGGCGCATCGAGTCGCGCCAGGGCAGCATCAACCTGATCGGTCTGACGCTGCTGTTCAGCCTGGTGTCCAACTACGCGCAGTTCGTCTGGAGCGGCCCGAGCCTGTTTGGTGGGCTGTCCGGCGTGCTTTACGGCTTGCTCGGGCATTGCTGGATCTTCCAGTTGCTGGCGCCGAACCCGGCCTATCGTTTGCCGCGCGGCGTGCTGGTGATGATGCTGGTGTGGCTGGTGGTGTGCATGTCCGGGCTGATTTCGCTGATCGGTTTCGGTCAGATCGCCAACGCCGCGCACCTGAGCGGGTTACTCATCGGATGCTTCACCGGTTTGTTGGGCGGTTTGTATAACCGCCGTAAACTCGCCGTCTAACATTTTTGTTTCAGCAAAGAGCACGGAGACCCTGATGTCCTCTTTCAACGACATGATCAGCAACATCACCCCGGACATCTACGAGAGCCTGAAACTGGCCGTGGAAATCGGCAAATGGTCCGACGGCAACAAACTCACTGCCGAACAGCGCGAGCTGTCGTTGCAGGCGATGATTGCCTGGGAAATCCAGAACCTGCCGGAAGACCAGCGCACCGGTTACATGGGCCCGCAAGAGTGTGCGTCGAAGTCGATCGAAGTGCCGAACATCCTGTTCAAGTCGGATGCCATCCATTGATCGAGATTGGCCGCGGTGCAATCAGCAAAATGTCGGCGCGCCTGGACGGGTCGAACGTGCAGTACGCGTTTCGTCTGGATGACGTCGAGGTGCCGGTCAACCCGTTGATCGGCAGCACCCTGCGTCTGGAATTTCTGGGGGCGATCCACTGCACCCATTGCGGGCGCAGGACCAAAACCAGTTTCAGTCAGGGTTATTGCTACCCGTGCATGACCAAACTGGCGCAATGCGATCTGTGCATCATGAGCCCGGAACGTTGCCACTTCGACGCCGGCACCTGCCGCGATCCGGAGTGGGGCGAGAAATTCTGCATGACCGACCATGTGGTTTACCTGGCCAATTCGTCAGGCATCAAGGTTGGCATCACCCGTGCCACGCAGTTACCGACCCGCTGGCTCGATCAGGGCGCGAGTCAGGCGCTGCCGATCATGCGCGTGTCGACCCGCCAGCAATCGGGTTTTGTCGAAGACCTGTTCCGCAGCCAGGTGGCGGACAAGACCAACTGGCGCGCACTGCTCAAGGGCGATGCGGCGGCGGTGGATCTGGCGCAGGTGCGCGATCAGTTGTTCGAAAGCTGCGCCGAAGGTCTGCAAGGCTTGCAGGAGCGATTCGGCCTACAGGCAATTCAGACGATTGCCGATGTCGAACCGTTGGAAATCCGCTATCCCGTCGAGCAATACCCGGCGAAAATCGTCAGCTTCAACCTGGACAAGAACCCGATTGCCGAAGGCACGCTGTTGGGGATCAAAGGCCAGTACCTGATCTTCGACACCGGCGTGATCAACATTCGTAAATACACGGCCTACCAGCTCGCCGTGCATCAATAAGGATTCCAGCATGCGCACCGAACAACCGAAGATGATTTACCTCAAGGACTATCAGGCGCCCGAGTACCTGATCGACGAAACGCACCTGACCTTCGAGTTGTTCGAGGACCACAGCCTGGTTCACGCGCAACTGGTGATGCGCCGCAACCCCGAGCGCGGCGCCGGCCTGCCGCCGCTGGTGCTCGATGGCCAGCAACTGGAGCTGCTCTCGGTGACGCTGGCGGATCAGGAGCTGAGCGCCGCGGACTACCAAGTCTCCGACAGCCACCTGACCCTGCAGCCAACCAGTGAAACTTTTACCCTCGACACCAGCGTGCGCATCCACCCGGAAACCAATACCGCGCTGGAAGGCCTGTACAAGTCCGGCACGATGTTCTGCACCCAGTGCGAGGCCGAAGGCTTCCGCAAGATCACCTATTACCTCGACCGCCCGGACGTGATGAGCAAGTTCACCACCACCGTCGTGGCCGAACAGCACAGCTACCCGGTGCTGCTCTCCAACGGTAACCCGATCGCTTCCGGCCCTGGCGAAGACGGCCGGCACTGGGCGACCTGGGAAGATCCGTTCAAGAAACCGGCGTACCTGTTTGCGCTGGTTGCCGGTGATCTGTGGTGCGTCGAAGACACCTTCACCACCATGAGCCAGCGCAACGTCGCGCTGCGCATCTATGTCGAGCCGGAAAACATCGACAAGTGCCAGCACGCGATGAACAGCCTGAAGAAATCCATGCGCTGGGACGAAGAGGTCTACGGTCGCGAGTACGACCTGGACATCTTCATGATCGTCGCGGTCAACGATTTCAACATGGGCGCGATGGAGAACAAGGGCCTCAACATCTTCAACTCCAGCGCCGTGCTGGCCCGCGCCGAAACCGCCACCGACGCCGCGCACCAGCGGGTCGAAGCGATCGTCGCCCACGAATACTTCCACAACTGGTCGGGCAACCGCGTCACCTGCCGCGACTGGTTCCAGCTGTCGCTCAAGGAAGGCTTCACGGTGTTCCGCGACGCCGGTTTCTCCTCGGACATGAACTCGGCGACGGTCAAGCGCATTCAGGACGTGGCCTACCTGCGCACCCACCAGTTCGCCGAAGATGCCGGCCCCATGGCCCACGCCGTGCGCCCGGACAGCTTCATCGAGATTTCCAACTTCTACACCCTGACCGTGTACGAAAAGGGCTCGGAAGTGGTCGGCATGATCCACACCTTGCTCGGCGCCGAAGGCTTCCGAAAGGGTAGCGATCTGTATTTCGAACGCCACGACGGCCAGGCCGTGACCTGCGACGACTTCGTCAAGGCCATGGAAGATGCCAATGGCGTTGATCTCAGCCAGTTCAAACGCTGGTACAGCCAGGCCGGCACACCGCGTCTAGCCGTCAGCGAGTCCTATGACGCTGCGGCGAAAACCTACAGCCTGACCTTCCGCCAGAGCTGCCCGCCGACCCCGGACAAGGTGGAAAAACTGCCCTTCGTGATTCCGGTCGAGCTCGGCCTGCTCGACAGTCAGGGCAACGAAATCGCCCTGCGCCTGGCTGGCGAAGCCTCGGCACAAGGCACCACTCGGGTGATTTCAGTCACCGAAGCCGAGCAGACCTTCACTTTCGTCGACATCAACGAACAGCCGCTGCCATCGCTGCTGCGCGGCTTCTCGGCGCCGGTGAAACTGAGCTTCCCGTACAATCGCGATCAACTGATGTTCCTGATGCAGCACGACAGCGATGGCTTCAATCGCTGGGATGCCGGTCAGCAGCTGTCGGTGCAAGTGCTTCAGGAGTTGATCGGCCAGCATCAAAAGGGCGAGAGCCTGACGCTCGACCCACGTCTGGTGTCGGCGCTGCGCACGGTGCTCTCCGACGAGTCGCTGGATCAGGCGATGGTTGCCGAAATGCTCTCGCTGCCGGGTGAGGCGTATCTCACCGAGATCAGCGAAGTGGCCGACGTCGAGGCGATTCATGTCGCGCGCGAATTCGCCCGCAAACAACTCGCTGAAGGCTTGTTCGAAGCGCTGTGGCTGCGTTATCAGGCCAACCGCGATCTGTCGAAAAAGACTCCGTACGTGGCCGAGGCCGAGCACTTCGCCCGTCGCGCCTTGCAGAACATTGCCCTGTCGTACCTGATGCTCAGCGGTAAGCCGGAAGTGCTGGCGGCAGCGCTGGAGCAATTCGAGACGGCCGACAACATGACCGAGCGCCTGACTGCGCTGGCCGTGCTGGTCAACTCGCCGTTCGAAGAGCAGAAGGCCCTGGCTCTGGCCAGTTTCGCCGAGCACTTCAAGGATAATCCGCTGGTCATGGATCAGTGGTTCAGCGTCCAGGCCGGCAGCACCTTGCCGGGCGGTCTGGAGCGAGTGAAGGCGTTGATGCAGCACCCGGCGTTCAACATCAAGAACCCGAACAAGGTGCGGGCACTGATCGGCGCGTTTGCCGGGCAGAACCTGATCAACTTCCACGCAGCGGACGGTTCCGGGTATCGCTTCCTCGCCGATCTGGTGATCGAACTGAACGGCTTCAACCCACAGATCGCCTCACGCCAACTGGCCCCGCTGACCCGCTGGCGCAAATACGACAGCGCCCGCCAGGCACTGATGAAGGCCGAACTGGAGCGGATTCTGGCGTCCGGAGCGCTGTCCAGCGATGTGTATGAAGTGGTGAGCAAAAGCCTGGCGTAACCCGATCCTGTAGGAGCTGTCGAGTGAAACGAGGCTGCGATCTTTTGATTTTGATGATCACCGCCCCTCACCCTAACCCTCTCCCAGAGGGAGAGGGGACTGATCGAGGTGTCTTTTTCTATCCGCCGACCTGGATTACCGAGTCGAACTCAGGATCTCAAAAGCCCTCGATCGGCTCCCTTTCCCCCTCTCCCATTGGAAGAGGGCTGGGGTGAGGGGCTGGTTTTTTCCGACACCCCATAATACGAAGCAAACACAAAAATGCCGCTCAACGAGCGGCATTTTCATTGGCACAACAACCAGCTATTTGCGCAGATCAAACCGATCCAGATTCATCACCTTCGTCCACGCCTTGACGAAATCGTTGACGAACTGCGTCTTCGCATCGGAGCTGGCATACACCTCGGCCAAGGCGCGCAATTGCGCATTGGAGCCGAACACCAGGTCCACCCGCGTCGCCGTCCATTTCGCCGCTCCGGTCTTGCGATCACGACCCTCGAACTCGTCGGCATCCCGCGAGGTCGGCGTCCACTCCACGCCCATGTCCAGCAGGTGGGTGAAGAAGTCATTGCTCAGCGCTTCGGTTGTGTCGGTGAACACGCCATGTCGGGTCTGCCCGACGTTGGTGTTCAACACTCGCAGACCACCCACCAGCACCGTCATTTCCGGCGCAGTGAGGGTGAGCAATTGCGCCTTGTCGATCAGCAGGGTTTCTGCCGCAACCGTGTATTTGCCTTTGCTGTAATTGCGGAAACCGTCGGCGATCGGTTCGAGGAAGCCGAACGATTCGACATCGGTCTGCTCCTGCGAAGCATCGACGCGGCCCGGTGAGAACGGCACCGACACCGAATGCCCGGCGTTTTGTGCGGCTTTTTCGACACCAGCATTGCCAGCCAGGACGATCAGGTCTGCCAGCGAGATTTTCTTGCCGCCAGCGGCGCCGTTGTTGAACTCGTTCTGAATGCCTTCCAGCGTGCTCAGCACCTTGTCCAGTTGCTCGGGCTGATTGGCTTGCCAGAACTTCTGCGGGGCCAGCCGCAAGCGTCCGCCATTGGCGCCGCCACGCTTGTCCGAGCCGCGAAAGGTCGACGCTGCCGCCCATGCAGTGGAGACCAGTTGTGACACCGAAAGCCCCGAAGCCAGCACCTTGTTCTTCAGCGCCGTGGCGTCGCTGTCATCGATCAGCGCATGCGTTACGTCGGGCAGGGGGTCTTGCCAGAGCAACTCCTCTTGCGGCAACTCCGGGCCGAGGTAACGAGAGAGCGGGCCCATGTCGCGGTGGATCAGTTTGTACCAGGCGCGGGCGAACGCGTCGGCCAGTTGATCGGGATTGGCCAGGAAGCGCCGCGAGATCTGTTCATAGGCAGGATCGAAGCGCAGCGCCAGGTCGGACGTCAACATGGTCGGCGAGAGCTTCTTGTTCGGATCGTGAGCGTGGGGAACGGTGCCGGCACCGGCGCCGTTTTTCGGTTGCCACTGATTGGCGCCCGCCGGGCTTTTGCTCAGTTCCCATTCGAAGCCGAACAGGTTTTCCAGATAGTTGTTGCTCCACTGCGTTGGCGTGGTGGTCCAGGTGACTTCCAGGCCGCTGGTGATGGTGTCGGCGCCTTTACCGGTGCCGAAGGCGTTTTTCCAGCCCAGACCTTGTTGTTCAAGGCCGGCCGCTTCCGGCTCTGGGCCGACGTTGTCAGCAGGGCCGGCACCGTGGGTTTTGCCGAACGCGTGGCCGCCGGCGATCAGCGCCACGGTTTCTTCGTCGTTCATGGCCATGCGGCCGAAGGTTTCGCGAATGTCCTTGGCCGAGGCCACCGGGTCCGGGTTGCCTTCAGGGCCTTCCGGGTTCACGTAAATCAGGCCCATCTGTACGGCGGCGAGGGGATTTTCCAGATTGCGTTCGCCCTGATCGGTGCGGCTTTCTTCGCGGCCATGCAAGTCGGGCTCCGCCACCAGCGTGCCGTCGCCGGGTTCCTGTACCGGGCCATTGCTCTTGCCATAACGGTTGTCGCCGCCCAGCCACTCGGTTTCCGAACCCCAGTACACATCTTCATCCGGTTCCCAGACATCCGCGCGGCCGCCGGAGAAGCCGAAGGTCTTGAAGCCCATCGACTCCAGGGCGACGTTGCCGGTGAGCACGATCAGGTCGGCCCAGGAAATATTGCGCCCGTATTTCTGCTTGATCGGCCACAGCAGGCGCCGGGCCTTGTCGAGGCTGACGTTGTCCGGCCAGCTGTTCAGTGGCGCAAAGCGCTGTTGGCCAGAGCCGGCGCCACCACGGCCATCGGCGGTGCGATAGGTCCCGGCGCTGTGCCAGGCCATGCGCACGAACAGCGGGCCATAGTGGCCGAAATCGGCCGGCCACCAGTCCTGGGAATCGGTCATCAGCGCTTTGATGTCTTGTTTCAGGGCCTGGAAGTCGAGGCTTTTGAAGGCTTTGGCGTAGTCGAAGTCCTGGCCCAGCGGATCGGACTTGGGTGAATGCTGGCTGAGAATTTTCAGATTGAGTTGATTCGGCCACCAGTCACGGTTCGTCGTACCGCCACCGGCGGCGTGGTTGAACGGGCATTTCGATTCGTTTGCCATGTTCGTATCCCTATCAGGTCTGCGGCCGGCTCGTGCCGACTTCGGACTGGTAAGGCTAGACCCGAGTTGGCAAGTCGGCTAATAGGCCGACTGTTGTGAGTTGATAGTGAAACTCTCTTACGTCCTAAGTATGTTTTGTTGGGTTCTTCGTTCCCTTATCGCCAATAATTCTAAAAAACTGTCATTTATTACAGTGTTGCCAGTGGAGAAAATCACTTAGTTTTTCAGCTGCAGCCCAAGATTTCAGTTATTTATTCCTAATGGTTAAAAAAAGGATGATGCCATGAATGTCATGTCTGAAGAATTGAAGAAACTGGTTAAAAAAAATAAAGCAAAGTCAAGCGGAACACTTCTTGGCTATATAGATGCAGATCTGTTTCTCAACAGTAAAACCGTTCACTATCTGCGTGTGGAGACGCACGAGGTTATCATCGGGAATGAGCAGCATGACGACAATTTTAAACAGAGCTGGGTAGTTTTTTCAGTTCCAAATGATCTGGACGAGAACGCACCTGAACATACAGTCTTGTTTCATACTGATGATGCGCGGTGGGGGTTCCAAATCGAGCATGAAAACTATATAGCTGATGATGGAGTTGTAACTTTCAAATATTCGTCTGGAAAAAAGCGTATATCCGGTAAGTTTAAGCTTTCATCTGGGAAAACGAAAGTGAGTGGGAATTTCGATATATCGAATGAGTGATTGTATAGGCAGGGTGTGTATACACTCTGCCTTTTATTAAATGAAAAGTTTATGGTTGTAACAATAAAACCATAAAACACACTTCCGGATTTATTCGCTAGCTTGTGCTCCTTTCATCCTCCGGCACATCATCCAGCAAATCCTCCTGACCCGGCACTTCGGTAATGACACTGAAATCCGTCACCTCAACGGCCCCCGATCCATACCCCAGCAAGTGAAATGAAAACGCCTTGCGCTGTTGCGGGTTAGCAAAGCTGAAATCCATCTCCAGCGGCTGCTCTGCCGTGACGACCATCTCCGCTGGCAATCCCAGTTGCACGTCCTGCTCGAACTCTTTCGCCTTGAGCTGGATGTAGGCCGCCTGCTGCGGATCGACCGAACGCACGGTCAGGCGCACGCGGGTTTGCGAGCCTTTGGGCATTTCCAGATACTGCGCGCCGATCAGGTTGTCGGCCCAGTCGTCCTTGACTTGCGCCTGCAGGGGGATGATGTTGTTGCTGCCGAACTGGTAGCGATGGTTGAGCGGCGTGCGCAGCAGGGACAGGTCCAGGGCATCGGCCCGGGCGGCGATCTGTCGGGCCGGGTGACCGCTGTAGGTGCCTTTGTAGGTGGCAGCTTCGGCGATGAAGCCGGTGCTTTGGTAATAGCGGCAGCGGCGTGGCAGGTCGCACTCGGAGAAGATGCCCTGACCGTTGTGGTAGCGCAGCTTGCCGTTGGTGAACGACATGATTTCGCGGCCGGAATCGTAGTCGCGAAACAGCGACCGGCCGCTCAGCGCAGTCGGCACCGGCAGGTCGAAATAGTCGAGGATCGACGTGCTCAGATCGACATGGCCATAAACTCCGGCATTCAGACGCGGCAGTTGCGCCTGTTCCGGCGCCAGCGTCAGGTTGAAACCCCACGAAGAGGCGAGGCGCACGCCGTCGATACCGTGAGATTCATCCGAAGTGATCACCACCAGCGTGTCTTGCAGAACGCCTTGGCGCTCCAGCCCCGAAAGGAACTGGTCCAGCGCATCGTCGAGGTAACCGACGGCGGCCTGCTTCGGCGTCTCATAGCGCTGCAGATAATCGTCAGGTGCGGAGTAGGGCTGGTGGGTGCCAACCGTCAGCAGCGTAAGCATCCACGGCTGTTTGTGCTTTTTCAGTTGGCCGACGTAATCCAGCGCACCTTCGAAAAAGGCCTTGTCATCCTTGCCCCAAGGGAACTCCAGATAATTGCTGTTGCTGAACCATTCCAGGCCGTGAGTCGCGTCGAAACCGATGTGCGGCATGATTTTGTCTTTGGCCATGAAGCGCAGGCCGGCACCTTGCAGATAGTGGGTGCTGAAACCGTGAGCGCGCAGCTGCGCTGGCAGGCAGGCGTGATTGCGCTCGTTCAGGGTGAGCATTTCCACGCCTTTGGGCGTGCCGTTGTTGAGCTTGTCGTAGTCACCGCAAAGCATGGCGTACAGACCGCGAATGGTCTGATGGCTGTGCAGCACGTAGTCCGGGGTGTTCATGCCGCGCTCGGCCCAGCGGCTGAGATTGGGCATCAGGTCTTCCCGATAATGACTGCCGATCGCCTCGCGGTTGGCACGGATGTAGGCTCCGGGAATGCCTTCGAGCGCGATGATCAACACATTGCGCGCCTGACCCGGCGCGGCCAGCAGCTTCTGGCCACTGAGGTCGACGTCGGTGAGCCCAGCCATCGCCGGTGTGGGTTCTTCAACGTCGCCGTCGAGCCATTCCTCGGCCTGGATCTGCAGGTCGGCGACTTCACTGGCGAGCAGTTGATGCGGCAGGTTGTACAGGCGCCACGCGTCGCCGTCGTTCGGCCACAGGTTTTGCGCACCCCAGTGTGCGGCGAACAACACGATTGGCGCGACCCAGACCGCACGCGGCAGTGCCGGACGAGACAGACCACGTCCGGCCACTTGAGTCAGCAGCCAGAAACTCAATGCCCCCAACAAAGCGATCGCCAGGGCAGGGTGCGCAAGCCCGCCGCCGGTGGAATTCTCGACGAACTGCGGATCGATCAAATAGTGAATATCCGAAGGCGTCGGCAGGCGGCCGACGGCGCTGACCAGTTCTGCCGTGGCGATCGCCAGCAGCGCCCAGAACAACAGCACCGGCAAGACCAGCCACCATGCGCGGCGATGCAGTGCTACCACCAGCAGACTGCCGACGGCCAGATCCGAGAGAAAGCCCAGCGGTGTCGACCAGCCCAGGGCCGCGCGCAGGCACACCGGCACGATCAATACCAAAACGATGAGGGAGAGGAGGCGGGCATTCGGCTGCCGTAGCCAGTTGAAAAGAGCGCTCACAAAAAAGGCCTGCATGTCATCAAAGGGTCAAAAAAGTGTGGGTGATGATAACAAGGACAGGAATCCTGATCGGCTTTTTAAACTGGCGGCTCGCGCTCTCTGATGAGGCGGATACCCAGTGCTGGCGGGCGCTTCGGACCAGCTGTGACTTTTCAGCCAGGACAGTTTTTTGTTTCAGACTGTTGTAGGTCCGTCCACCGCTGGTGATATTCACGCAGCAGACGTCAAATCCCTCAGTGCTATCGATATGCGATAAAGGTATTTAAGTTCTATTTTTTATAGCTATAAAGTCAGGTCTTTTAGCCCACCCCCATGCTGCGAGGTTGTCATGGCCACACCGTTCAAACGTTCTGCGCTGACTTTGTTGGCGGCTACTCTGGCAGCGGGTGCGCTGTTCAGCAGCGGTGCCCAGGCCGAAGGCGAAATCAGCATCGCTCAGCAATTCGGCATCGGGTACCTGATTCTCGATGTCGTACGCGATCAGCAGCTCATCGAGAAACACGGCAAGGCCCAAGGCCTGGAGATCAAGGTCGACTGGAACAGCATTTCCGGCGCCACCGCCATGAACGAAGCGCTGCTGACCGGTGCGCTGGACGTGGTCTCCGCCGGCGTGCCGCCGATGCTCACCGTGTGGGACCGCACCAAGGGCAAACAGAACGTCAAAGCCATCGCCGCGCTGGGCTCGATGCCCAATTATCTGCTGACCAACAACCCGAACATCAAAACCCTGAAGGACTTCAGCGACAAGGATCGCATCGCCGTGCCAGCCGCGGGCGTAGGCTTCCAGTCGCGCACGCTGCAGATCGAAACCGCCAAGGAATTCGGCGACGACCAGTTCAAGAAATTCGATAACATTTCGGTCAGCCTGCCGCACCCGGACGCCACCGCCGCGCTGATCGCCGGCGGCTCGGAAATCAACTCGCATTTCTCCAGCCCACCGTTTCAGTATCAGGCTCTGCAAAACCCTAACGTGCACAAAGTGCTGAGTTCCTACGACATCCTCGGCGGCCCGGCGACGTTCAACGTGCTCTACACCACAGAAAAATTCCACAACGAAAACCCGAAAACCTACAAGGCGTTCTACGACGCACTGGCCGAAGCCGAGAAGATCATCAAGGCCGACAAACCTGCCGCCGCTCAAGCCTATATTCGCGTAGAGCAATCGAAGCTGCCGCTGGCGCTGGTCGAGCAAATCGTCAAAGACCCGGAAATCGACTTCACCGTGGTGCCGCAACGCACGTTCATCTACGCCGAGAAATTGCAGGAATTGGGTGTGTTGAAGAACAAAGCGGCAAGCTGGAAGGATTACTTCTTTGAAGAAGCGCATGGTGGTGCGGGGAGTTGAAGGATTCGGCATCACCCGGAACTACTGTAGGAGTGAGCCTGCTCGCGATGGCGTCAGGTCATTCGACATTTTCGTGACTGACACACCGTGATCGCGAGCAGGCTCACTCCTACAGGGGATTTGTGGCGTATGCGAAATGGGGCATCGCCCGGAACTACTGTGGGAGCGAGCTTGCTCGCGAAAGCGGAGTTCAGCCACAGGTGATTTGACTGACCTGACGCCTTCGCAAGCAAGCTCGCTCCCACAGGTTTTCTGGCGAACAGCATTTCAGCCAGCGATCAATGCATCTTGCTGTGATCGTGGCCGCCCATCTCGGTCAGCGCGCGAACCGGCGCTTTAACCTCGATGGCTTCTTTCTCGCCCTTGGCGTTTTCCACGGTCAGGGTCAGCGGCACGCTGTCGCCTTCCTTTAATTGACCGGTCAGGCCCATCAGCATGACGTGGTAGCCGTTCGGGTCGAAGCTCACGGCTTTGCCGGCGGGCAGGTCAACCGACTTTACCGGGCCCATGGTCATGACGTCGTTCTTCATGCTCATCTCATGAATCTGCACGTCCTTGGCCACTGGCGAGGCGACGCTGAGCAGTTTGCTGTCGCTGTCGGCAGTGACGGTCATGAAAGCGCCGCTGGCAGACTGGGTCGGCACGGTGGCACGGACCCATGCGTCGTCGACTTTGGTTTGCGCGGACACCTGGAACGCCAGGCCGAGCAGGGACAGCGCACACAGGGTGCGTTTGAGTTGATTCAAAACGGGATGCATCAGCAGACCTCCATAACAGTAAGCAAATCTTCCGTGCACTCTTGGGCTGTCAGCGAAGTGGACAGGCCCAGGCGCAACTCACCACGCGAGTCGTAGACATAGCTGGTGGACGTATGGGAGATGGTGTAGGTGTCGCCGGCCGGGACTTTTTCGTAGAACACGTCGAATTCCTTGGCGGTGGCCCTGGTTTCCTCAAGTGTGCCGTACAGCGCGACGAAGCTAGGGTCGAAGGCTTTGACGTAGGCGTCGAGGATCTGCGGCGTGTCGCGTTCGGGGTCGAGGGTGATGAACACCACTTGCAGGCGGTCGCCGTCGCGGCCCATCAGTTTCTTGATCTGCGCGGCGCGGGCCAGGGTGGTGGGACAAACGGCCGGGCACTGGGTGAAGCCGAAGAAGATCATCGGCATCATCCCGCGAAAGCTCGACAGCGACATGGTTTCGCCTTCGGGGTTCTTCAGCTTGAAGGTGCGTCCGAGGATCTTGTCGCTCAGATCCTTGCCGTACTTGTACGACAGTTGGCCACGGGTATCGCAACCGGCGAGCAGGCCGAGCCCGAGCACGCCCATTCCCGCAAGTACCTTGCGGCGAGTCAACAAAGCCGTCATCTAATACCGCCTTTTGCAGCCCGCAAGTCGGCAGGACTGGCGGGGGGTTAACCGTAAAAGCGCCGCATGATAGCAAACTGAGCCCGTTCGCCGGCCGCCGATCGCCGCGTGGTGCCGGATCGGGCGACAAAAGGTGTAAGAAGAAATGACCGGAGGTCAGCGCAGCGCTGGCTCCTCCGTCTGCCAGCCACCGCCCAGCGCGGTGTACAGATTGACCTCGGCCACCAGTTGCGCGAGGCGGTCGCTGATCAAGGCTTGTTGCGCAGTGAACAGCGAACGCTGCGCATCGAGAAACGTCAGGCTGCTGTCGACGCCGTTGCGATAACGGTTCTGCGCCAGGTTGTAATAGCTCTGCGTGGCCGCGACCAGATCGCGCTGCGCCTGCAATTGCTGCTGATACGTGCTGCGTGCGGCGAGACCGTCGGCAACTTCCTGAAACGCGGTCTGAATCGACTTTTCGTATTCAGCCACCGCCACATCTTTTTGCAATTTCGAATAATCCAGACTCGCCCGCAGGCTCCCGGCATTGAAGATCGGCAGGCTGATCTGCGGCTGGAACGTCCACGCGCCGGAGCCTGCGCTGAACAACCCGGAGAGATCTCGACTGGCGGTGCCGGCATTGGCGGTCAGGCTCACACTGGGATAGAAGGCTGCGCGCGCCGCGCCGATATTGGCGTTGGCGGCTTTGAGCCGGTACTCGGCCTGCAGGATGTCCGGGCGCCGTTGCAGCAGATCCGACGGCAGCCCCGCCGGCAGCGGCGATACCAGTTCACTGGCCAAGGGAAGCGCCGGCAATTGCTCGGATACCGGCGCACCCACCAGTAGCGTAAGGCTGTTCAGATCCTGGGCGACCAGTCGTTGATAGCGCGCAAGATTGACCCGCGAGCTGTCGACGCTGGTCCGCGCTTGCGCCTGTTCCAGCGCCGAAGATTTGCCAGCCTCGCGGTTACGCGTGGTCAGGTGCAGGCTCTGTTCGTCGGCGGTAAGCGTGTCACGGCTCAGCTCCAGCAACTGCTGATCGGCCCGCCACGTCAGGTAGGCATTGGCCACGTTGGCCACCAGACTCAGTTCGGCACTGCGCCGCGCCTGCTCGGTCGCGAGCCAGCTCTGCAACGCTTGTTCGCTGAGGCTGCGCACCCGACCGAACAGATCCAGCTCATAAGCACTGATGCCCAGATTGACCGTGTACGTCGAGGTGATTTGCGCCCGGCCGCCGGTGACGCTGGACGGCATCCGCTGGCGTAACTCGTTGGCGTTGGCCGATACCGCCGGCAGCAGGTCGGCGCGCTGGATCCGGTATTGCGCCTGAAACGCTTGAACATTCAGCGCCGCCACGCGCAGGTCACGGTTATTGGCCAGCGCTGTTGCAATAAGTTGCTTGAGAGCCGGATCGTTGAATAGCGTGCGCCAGTCTTCGCGGTTCGTCACCGGCTGCGTCGCCACCGGGTACTGCGCGGCGCTCGGCGACGGCGGTCGCTCATAATCAGGGATCAGCGAACACCCGGCCATGAGTAGAGCCGTGCACAGTAGGGGAAGGCGTAAGCTCGAACAGCTGCGGTTCGGCTGCACATGCGGTAAAGGTCGAGAAGGGTTCAAGCGCCGGCCATCCATTTCGCCAGGCCATGTCGCCCGCTGACACCCAGTTTGGCAGCGGCTCGCTTGAGATACGTCTCGATCGAGCTGTTCTTGACCCGCAGTTTTTCCGCCATTTGCGGCACGGTGGCGCCGGTCAGCAGACCCAGACAGACTTCCTTCTCGCGCGCTGACAAGACGACGTCGCTCAGGGCCAGACGTTCATCGAAGACCTGCGCCAGCGGCGCCCGCTCCAGCTCGGCCAGGGCCGGACGTGGCTGCCGGGCAAGGCTTTGCCGGGTCATCTGCGCGTGACGTTCGATCAGCGGCAGCAAGGTGTCGGACAGGCTTTTCAGAAACGCCAGTTCCGGCAGGGAGAACACCCGCTGGGTGTGCGGCCGGTACACCGAGATCACACACCGGCGATTGGACGTGCGCGAGACCAGATTGCATTGATGCACGCCGTGTTGCGGATGGCGTGGCAGCAAGGAGGCTTTCAACTGGATCAGCAGTGAGTCGTTCATCTCGATCATTTTCTGCAACAGTGGATGATCGTCCGGTCGTTCGATCGCTGCCTGGCATTCGCCGGCCTGCGGCAGACCCGCGCTGCCCAGCGGTTTGATCTCGACCACGCTGGCCTGGCGCTCATCCAGCGTCCACTCACTGAGATCGAGGCGGTTGACCGGCACCAATGTGTCGACCAACTGGAACATATTGCTGGCGAAATGATCGTCGCCGGTGCTGGCTATCAGCTCTCCAAGTTGCCAGTAGAAGTGCGGGTTTTCCATGTTGCGAATACTGCCGGTCAGATTCATATCCTTCTCATCCCTGGTTCAGAGTCATCACCGCTTCGTCTACCGTTCATGCACACGTCACCGCGCAATCATTTCTCCTTGAACTGAGCTGCAGCGGAATTTAATCCTATGCATTTGTCCTGCGTCTGTAGGGGAAAACGGGGACACAAAGTGCCACTATTTCCGCTGAGATGCTGATGGCAGGCGGCTGCGCTCAATCGGCATGCGTGACTGAGGAGTCATGCCGAACGCCCGGATTATCGGCAGATGAAGTCTTCCCGGCGTCGACTGCCCAGCGAAAAGCGCTACTTCGGAATGGTGTTTTTCCTACAGATTTTTCAGTCGTTGCTTCAGCAAACAGGGCGCGGCGCCCCTGAGTTCGGGGGGTTCAGGGCGAGTGGGGCAGGGAAGCGTTGCGCTTGTCCGGGTTTCAGGTGTCATCCCGTAAACGGGGCCGATGCTTGAATATCCGGCAAATCACATGAGATGGATCTTATGCAGCCTACTTCTGCCAACGTGGCGGACGATCTGTCCGTGCCTGTCGAGACATTCCCGCTGACTGCCGCTCAACGGGATATCTGGCTGGACCAACTGAGCCGCGGAGATTCGCCGCTGTACAACATTGGCGGGTATGTCGAACTGACCGGGCCGCTGGATCCGGCACTGATGCAATCGGCACTTGAATCTCTGGTGGCAGCGAATGATGCCTTGCGCATTGTGCTGCTGGCAGACGTCGGTCACGACGGGCTGCCGTTACAAGGGTTCGCACAGACACTGCCGGTGGCCATGCCGCTATTTGATTTCAGCGGGCATCCCGATCCACAGTCGGCGGCTCGGGCGCTGGTCGAAGAGCAAATGGCCCAGGCTTACGTGATGAGCGGCCAAGCGTTGTTCCGCTTCAGCCTGATTCGCCTCGATCATCACCGCCACTGGCTGGCAGCGCAGGCTCACCACTTGATTATCGATGGTTGGGGGTTTGGTTTACTGTTCAAATCGGTGGGCGACATTTACAGCGCGCTGTCCCGCGGCGAGCATCCAGGCGTGGCGGCACCGTCCTATGTCGGCTTCATCGAAGATGACGCGCGCTATCACCAGTCATCCCGCTATGAACTCGATCAAAGCTACTGGCTGGACAAGTACCGCAGCCTTCCCGAACCTTTGCTGGCGCCCGGTTATCGCGAACCCCTTGATCCTGAAACGGCGCCAGCTCGCATCCACGTCGAGGCTTTTCCGGCCCTGCTGCACGAGCGCATGAAAGACACCGCGCGACACCTCGGCGGTTCGGCCTTTCATGTGTTGCTGGCGGCGCTGCACGTGTATTTCAGTCGCACCGCCCAGCGTGACGAGTGGGTGGTCGGCTTGCCGATTCTCAATCGCTCTGGCGCCCGCTTCAAAAGCACCATGGGCTTGTTCACCCAGGTCAGTGCGATGCGCATGGACTTTGGCCGTGAATTGTCATTCGCTGAGTTGATCAAGGCGATCGGCGATAGCCTCAAGCAGGATTTTCGCCATCAACGCTATCCACTGAGCGAGATGAACCGCGCACTGGGCCTGTTGCGTGAAGACCGTTCGCAGCTGTTCGAGTTGTCGGTGTCCTACGAGCAGGACGACCATGACTACCGTTACGCTGAGACGCCGGGGCACGTGGTCAAGGTCTCCAATCAGCATGAAGCGACACCGCTGGCCCTTCACCTGCGCAGCAACCGTTTCAACGACAAGGCCTGGCTGCATCTGGTGTACTCGCCTGCCTATTTCGCGGCCGATGAGATCGCGGCGCTCACCGAGCGCTTGTTGCTGATTCTGCAGCAAGGCCTGGAATGCCCGGCACTGGCGATCGCCGATTTCAATCTCAATAGCCCGGCAGAGCTGGCCCTGCTCAAGGAGTGGAACGACACCCGCGTCAGTTATCCGCACGGGCAACTGATTCATAGACGATTCGTATCCCGAGTGGCCGACCAACCGGACGCCGTGGTAGCAACGTACCAAGGACGAACTCTGAGTTATGCCGAGCTGAACCGGCAAGCCAATGGGTTGGCCCACCATCTGATCGGCCTCGGCGTGCGCCCTGACGATCGTGTGGCGATCGTTGCCCGCCGGAGCCTGGAAACGCTGGTCGGGCTACTGGCGACTCTCAAGGCTGGCGCCGCGTATGTGCCGATTGATCCGGCGCATCCGCCCGAGCGCCTGAGTTATCTGCTCAGCGACAGTGCTCCAGTGGCGTTGCTGAGCCAAAGCGATCTGCGTGAGCGTTTGCCCGCCACAGCGCTGCCGGTTATCGAGCTTGATCGGCGCGAATGGTCGCTCGACAACATGGTCGATCCCGACGTCCCGGGGTTGACCACCAGCAACCTCGCTTACGTGATTTACACCTCTGGCTCTACCGGATTGCCCAAAGGCGTCATGGTCGAGCACCGCACACTCGGCAATCTGGTCGACTGGCACTGCGCGGCGTTCGGCCTCGGCATCGGACAGCACACTTCGAGCCTTGCCGGCTTCGGTTTCGACGCGATGGCGTGGGAGGTATGGCCAGCGTTGTGTGCCGGGGCGACCCTGCACTTGCCGCCCGCAAGCGAAGGCAACGAAGACATCGACGTGCTGCTCGACTGGTGGCGTGGGCAGCCGCTGGACGTCAGCTTTTTGCCAACGCCGATTGCCGAATACGCTTTCAGCAAACAACTCGACCACCCGACCTTGCGCACCTTGCTGATCGGCGGTGATCGTCTGCGCCAGTTCAACCGTGCCCAGGCGTTTGCGGTGGTCAACAACTATGGGCCGACCGAAGCGACGGTGGTCGCCACCTCGGGGCTGATCATGCCTGGGCAGGCGTTGCACATCGGCAAACCGGTGAGCAATGCCACGGCGTATTTGCTCGATGAGCAGCAGCGCCCGGTGCCGATCGGCATCATCGGTGAGCTGTATGTGGGCGGCGCCGGGGTGGCCCGGGGTTATCTGAATCGCCCGGACCTGACCGCCGAACGCTTCCTCGACGACCCGTTCAGTGTGCAGCCGGAGGCGCGCATGTACCGCACCGGCGACCTCGCACGGTGGCGCCCCGATGGCAACCTTGAGTACATCGGTCGTAACGATGACCAAGTGAAGGTTCGCGGTGTGCGTGTCGAACCGGGTGAAATCGAAGCCGCTCTAGCCAGCCATGATGCGGTGCAGGAAGCCGTTGTACTGGTGCGCAATGGTCAGCTGTTGGCATGGTTCACCGAGCATGAGGCGCTGGATGTCCTGCAACTGCACGCGCACCTGACCTCGCGCTTGCCGTCCGCCATGTTGCCGGCCGCTTACATCCGCCTGGCAACGTTGCCGCTGACCGCCAATGGCAAGCTTGATCGCCAGGCGCTGCCGGCGCCGGGGCCGGAAGCGTTGATCCGGCGCCAATACGAGGCGCCACAAGGTGACGTCGAAATCGCCCTGGCGCAGATCTGGGCCGAGGTCTTGCAGGTTGAACGGGTGGGGCGTCACGACCATTTCTTCGAGCTGGGCGGCCACTCCTTGTTGGCGGTCGGGCTGATCGAGCGCATGCGTCAGATCGGTATGAGCAGCGATGTGCGGGTGCTGTTCAGTCAACCGACACTGGCCGCGCTGGCAGCGGCGGAGGGCAGCGGCCGCGAAGTCGAGGTGCCGGCCAACCGCATTCCCCCCGATTGCACGCACATCACGCCTGACCTGTTGCCACTTGTGCAACTGGATCAGGCGATGATCGAGCGCATTGTCGCGACCGTACCCGGCGGTGCCGCCAATGTGCAGGACATCTACCCGCTGGCGCCGTTGCAGGAAGGCATTCTCTATCACCACATCACCGCCGCGCAGGGCGATCCGTATCTGCTGCAATCGCTGCTGGCGTTCGACAGCCTCGAACGGGTCGAGGCCTTCGCCACTGCGCTGCGTCAGGTCATCGCACGGCACGACATCCTGCGTACGGCAGTGGTCTGGGAGGGGCTGACGTCGCCGGTGCAAGTGGTGTGGCGCGAGGCGATTCTGCCAGTGCAGGAGGTCGAACTGCAGCCTGCTTACGGCGCGATCATCGATCAATTGCACAAGCGTTTCGACGCACGGCGCTATCGCCTCAATGTCAGTCAGGCACCGCTGCTGCGCCTGATGTATGCCCGTGATCCGGCGCACAACCGAGTGGTTGGCATCTTGCTGTTCCATCACCTGGCGATGGATCACATCGCGCTCGAAGCGATGCGCGAAGAGATTCACGCCAGCCTGTCCGGGCACCCGGAGACGCTAGCGCCGCCAGTACCGTATCGCAACTACGTGGCGCAGACGCGACTGGGCGTCAGCGAGCAGGAGCATGAAGCGTTCTTTCGCCAGATGCTCGGCGATATCGACGAGCCGACCTTGCCGTTCGCTTTGCAGAATGTGCAGGGTGACGGCAGCAACATTGAAGAAGCTGAGCAAGCCTTGGCATCCGATCTCTATCAGCGCATGCAGCAGCAGGCGCGTCTGGCGGGTGTGAGCGTTGCCAGCCTGATCCACCTCGCCTGGGCGCAAGTGCTGGCAGCGACCTCCGCGCAGCGAAGCGTGGTATTCGGCACGGTGCTGATGGGGCGCATGCAGGGCGGCGTGGGTGCCGACCGGGCGTTGGGGGTGTTCATCAACACCTTGCCGCTGCGGGTCGATGTCGGTGAAGGCGCGCGCGCGGCGGTGCAGTCCACCCACGCACGCCTGACCGCTTTGCTCGCCCATGAACATGCGTCTTTGGCGCTGGCCCAGCGTTGCAGTGGCGTTGCCGCGCCAGCGCCACTGTTCAGTGCCTTGCTCAACTACCGACACAGCGATGATGCTGAGCAAAAAACCTCCCGGCAAACGTGGCAAGGCATCGAAACCCTGGCCAACGAGGAACGCACCAATTACCCGTTTACCCTGAGCGTTGACGATCTCGGTACGGGCTTGCGCCTGACCACCAGAACCTTGTCGAATATTGGCGCGCAGCGGATTTGCGCTTACGTGCAAACAGCGTTGAGCGGTTTGGTCGAGGCGCTGGAGAACACGCCGCAGCGGCCGCTGAACAGCCTGCCGTTGTTACCGCAGGAGGAACGGCAACGGCTGCTGATCGAGTTCAACGCTACTGAAGTCGATTGCCCGATCGACCAGCCACTGCAGGCGCTGTTCGAACAACAGGTGCAGCGCAAGCCGGATGCCATCGCCGTGCAGTTCGCCGAGCAACGCCTGACCTATCGCCAGTTGAACGAGCAGGCCAATCGCCTGGCTCATCATCTGCGCGAGCTCGGCGTGCAGCCGGATTCGCGGGTCGCGATCTGCGTCGAGCGCGGGCCGGAACTGGTGATCGGTCTGCTGGGGATTCTCAAGGCCGGTGGTGCGTATGTGCCGCTCGATCCGGATTATCCGCTGCAACGGCTCAACTACATGTTGCAGGACAGCGCACCGGTCGCGCTGCTGGTGCATGGCGCGACGCGCGATCTGCTCGGCGAAACCAGCGTGCGGCTGATCGATCTCGACCTCGGCGCCTGGCAGGACCAGCCGCACGACAACCCGCAGGTGCCGGGACTCGGCGCGGCGAATCTGGCCTACATGATCTACACCTCCGGCTCCACCGGTACACCGAAGGGCGTGATGATCGAACACCGCAGCGCTTGCAACATGGTGCATTGGGGTTCGCAACTGGCGCCACCGAGCGAACACGGGTCATTGTTGCAAAAGGCGCCGTACAGTTTCGACAGTTCGGTGTGGGAGATCTTCTGGCCGCTGTGCTCGGGCATGCGTCTGGTGCTGGCGCGGGCCGACGGCAATCGCGATTCGGCTTATGTGACGCAAGTGATCCGCGAGCAGAACATTTCGGTGGTCAAGTTCGTACCGGCGTTGTTGCAGCAGTTCATCGAACAGGACGATGTCAGCCAGTGCACCAGCCTCACCGACGTGCTTAACGGTGGCGGCGAGTTGACTGTTGCGCTGGCCCGGCAAGTGCGCGAGCGCCTGCCGTGGGTGCGCCTGCACAACGTCTACGGGCCGACCGAAACCACCGTCGACAGCAGCGGCTGGACGCTGGAACCCGGTGAGCCGGTGCCACAGACACAAGTGCCGATCGGCAAGGCGCTGAGCAACACGCGGCTGTATGTGCTCGATGCCGGCGATCAACCGGTGCCGCTTGGCGTCAGCGGTCATTTGCACATTGGCGGGGTGGGCGTGGCGCGGGGCTATTGGGGACTGCCGCAATTGCAGGCCGAACGCTTTATCGACAGTCCGTTTGTGACCGGTGACCGGTTGTATCGCACTGGGGATCTGGTGCGTTACAGCGCTGACGGCAATCTCGAGTTCCTCGGTCGCAATGACTTTCAGGTCAAGCTGCGCGGGGTTCGTCTCGAGCTGGGCGAGATTGAAGCGCGTCTGCTTGAGCATCCGGACATTCGCGAGGCAGTGGTGCTGGTTCGCGACGAGCGATTGGTGGCTTATTACAGCGTGCGGGCCGAACGGGCTGCACCGACGCTGGAGGCGTTGCGCAATCATGTGTTGGCGCGGTTGCCAGAATTCATGGTGCCCGGCGCTTACGTCATGCTGGCGGCGTTGCCGTTGACGCCCAACGACAAAATCGATCGCAAGGCATTGCCGGAACCGGGGGCGCAAGCGCTGCTCAGTCGGCCTTATGCGCCACCTGAAGGCGACGTGGAAACCGCCTTGGCGCAGATCTGGGCGCAGGTGCTCAAGGTCGAGCAGGTGGGGCGCGGCGACAACTTCTTCGAATTGGGCGGGCATTCCTTGCTCGCGGTCAGTCTGGTCGCGCGCATGCGCCTGGCCGGCCTGCATGTCGACGCGCGCACGCTGTTCAGCCAGCCGACACTGGCCGCGCTGGCGGCCCAGACCTCGCGACAGGCGAAGCAGGTCGAGATCGCCCAGACCACCATCCCGAACCTCAACCGCAAACGCCGGCTCTGACCGCCAGACACAAACCCTGTGGGAGCGAGCCTGCTCGCGAAAGCGGTGTATCAGTCGCCATCAACATTGACTGAACCAGCGCCTTCGCGAGCAGGCTCGCTCCCACAGGGGACTTGCGGTGCTCGGGCAGGGCGGCTTGTCCCCGCTTCCCATGTCAGACGCCCACGCCCCGATGTTTTAGTTTTTCCAGGCTGCGCGCCGTCTGCACGGACTCGCTGCTGCGCGCCCCTATTTTCCGTATTTACAGCAGGTTACCTCATGCATTTCAGCGAACTGATGGCTGTTATTTCCACCCATGCGATCCGCCTTCAACAGGAAGATGAAGACCTGGTCATTCTGGGCAGCGACGACGCGCTGGATGATGCGTTGTGGGACAGCCTCGCGGCGCACAAGGCGCAACTGCTGGAACTGGTTGCAGAACACGGCGGTGACTGGCTGAGCCCGGCCTTTCGCATCACCCCGGACATGCTGCCGCTGGTGACGCTGAATCAGGAGACGCTTGACCGCATCGTCGCCACCGTGCCGGGCGGCGCCGCCAATGTGCAAGACATTTATCCGCTGTCCGCGTTGCAGGAGGGCATGCTCTATCACCACCTCTCGGCTGCTGCTGGCGACCCCTACATTTCGCAGGCGCGCTTCGTGTTCGACGGCCTGCAACGGCTGGACGCGTTTGCCGACGCGCTGCGTTGGGTGGTCAAGCGTCACGACATTCTGCGCACCTCGTTTGTCTGGGAATACCTCGACGAGGCGGTGCAAGTGGTCTGGCGCGAGGCGCCGCTGGTGTGTGAGAAAATCAGCGTCGACGATGACCGCGACGTACTCACGCAATTGCTCGAACGCCATGACCCGCAGCACTTGCGCCTGAACATGCAGCAAGCGCCGCTGCTGCGCATGGTCTATGCGCAGGATCCTGCTCAGGAGCGCGTGGTCGCGCTGTTGCTGTTTCATCACATGATCATGGATCACGTTGCGCTGGATGTAATGCGCAGGGAAATCCAGGCGTTTCTGCTCGGGCAGACCGCGCAGGTGCCTGCGCCGGTGCCGTATCGCGATCACTTGGCGATGGCGCGCAGTGCCGGCAATCAGCAGGCGCAAGAAGCGTTTTTCCGCGAGATGCTCGCCGACATCGACGAGCCGACACTCCCGTGTGGTTTGCAGGATGTGCAGGGTGACGGCCACGCCATCGAGGAGTCTTCGTTGATGCTCGACAGCCGCTTGAGCCAGCAGTTGCGCGAGCAGGCGCGGCAGCTCGGCGTGAGCGTTGCGAGCCTGACGCATCTGGCGCTGGCGCGGGTGCTGGGGCAATTGTCCGGGCGCACGGCGGTGGTGTTTGGCACCGTGCTGCTGGGGCGGATGGACGCGGGCGAGGGTGGTGAGCAGGCGTTGGGCATGTTCATCAACACTTTGCCGCTGCGCGTTGATGTCGGCGAACAAAGTGTGCGTGCCGGCGTGCGGGCGACCCATCAGCACCTGACGGCGTTGCTGGCGCATGAGCAGGTTTCGCTGGCTTTGGCGCAACGCTGCAGCGCAGTGTCCGTGCCGACGCCGCTGTTCAGCGCGATCCTCAACTACCGGCACAGCAGTGTCGAAGAAGTCGCTGACGTGGTCGACATTGCCCCCGGTGTGCAGCTGCTCGGCGCCCGCGAGCGCACCAACTATCCGCTGACCATCAACATCGATGACCTCGGCGCAGATTTGCGCATCACCGCCCTGGCAGATGCAGCGCTGGGTGCCGAGCGCATGGCGGCTTACCTGAGCACTGCGCTGGAGAGCCTGGCTGCGGCGCTGCAATCCAGCGCCGATGTGGCGCTGCAAGAGCTGAACATCCTCCCCGCCAGCGAACTCGAACACCTGCTGCACGGCAGCAATCTGCCGCTGATGCAGTTTCCCGAAACCCCGCTGATCCACCAGCAATTCGAAGCCCATGCGCAGGCCCGACCTGACGCCACGGTGTTGATCTTCGCGGGGCAGACGCTCAGCTACGGCGAGCTCAATCGCCGCGCCAATCAGGTCGCCCATCATTTACTGGCTGTGAACATCCGCCCCGATGACCGTGTCGCCATCTGCGTTGAGCGCGGCCCGCAAATGATCATCGGCCTGCTCGGTGTACTCAAGGCCGGCGCCGGGTACGTGCCTATCGATCCGGCTTATCCGCTCGACAGAATCAGCTTCACCTTGCACGACAGCGCACCGGCGGCGGTGCTGATGCAGGCGACAACGCGCGATCGTGTGGCCGCTCTCGACGTGCCGCAGATTGACATCGACGGCGCTCACCTCGAGGCCGGACTCGACTGCAATCCGCAGATTCCCGAATTGACCCCGGCGCATCTGGCGTACGTGATCTACACCTCCGGTTCCACCGGTTTGCCCAAAGGCGTAATGGTCGAGCACCGCAACGTGACGCGGCTGTTTTCTGCTACCCATGACTGGTTCCAGTTCAATCAGCAGGACACCTGGGCGCTGTTCCATTCCTTTGCGTTCGATTTCTCGGTGTGGGAAATCTGGGGCGCGCTGGCGCTCGGAGGGCAATTGCTGCTGGTCCCGCAAGCTGTCAGCCGGTCGCCGGATGACTGCTATGCATTGCTCTGCCAAAGCGGCGTGACCGTGCTCAACCAGACGCCGAGCGCCTTCCGCCAATTGATCGCCGCGCAGGGCCGCAGTCAGCTTCAACACTCGTTGCGGGAAGTCATTTTCGGCGGTGAAGCCCTGGAGCCGAGCCTGCTCAAACCGTGGTACGCACGGGTCGGCAATGCCGGTACACGGCTGGTGAACATGTACGGCATCACCGAAACCACCGTGCACGTGACCTATCGACCGCTGCAAGCCGCCGACGCGCAATTGCTCGGCGTCAGCCCGATTGGCGTGCGTATTCCCGACCTGCAACTGTATGTCCTCGATGCGCAGCGCCAGCCGGTCCCCGTCGGCGTGATCGGTGAGCTGTACGTCGGCGGCGCGGGGGTGGCGCGCGGTTATCTGAATCGCGAAGCACTGACGGCCGAGCGTTTTATCAATGATCCGTTCAGCGAAAACGCCGAGGCGCGTTTGTATAAAACCGGTGACCTTGCGCGCTGGGCCGCCGACGGCAGCCTCGAATACCTGGGCCGTAACGACGATCAAGTGAAGATTCGCGGTTTCCGCATCGAACTGGGCGAAATCGAAGCGCGCCTTTGCGCTTGCGCAGGGGTGCGCGAAGCCGTGGTCATCGCCCGCGAAGACAGCCCCGGTGATCAGCGTCTGGTTGCCTACTGGATGGCCGACGCAGGCGCCGCGCCGGACGTGGCGCAGTTGCGTGATCATTTGCTGGCGGTGCTGGCTGACTACATGGTGCCGAGCGCCTTCGTGCGTCTGGACGCTTTTCCGCTGACCACCAATGGCAAGCTCGACCGCAAAGCCTTGCCGCAACCGGACAGCGAGGCCTTCGCCCATCGTGGCTTCGCAGCACCGGTCGGTGTCGTGGAAAAGCTGATTGCCGAACTCTGGCAGACCTTGCTCGGTGTCGAGCAAGTCGGTCGCCATGACAATTTCTTCGAACTCGGTGGCCATTCGCTGCTTGCGGTAAAACTGATCGAACGCATGCGCCAACAGGATCTGCATTGTGATGTGCGCGTGCTGTTCGGTCAGCCAAGCGTGGCCGCGCTGGCGGCGACCTTGAGCAGCGAACGCGTGATCGTCGTGCCGGACAATCTGATCGCGGCGGATTGCTCGCGCATTACCCCGGCCATGCTGCCGCTGGCCCATCTCGATCAGGCCGCGATCGACCGCGTGGTTGCCAGCGTGCCGGGCGGCATTGCCAATGTGCAGGACATCTACGGGCTTGCCCCGTTGCAGGCGGGGATTCTCTATCACCACTTGGCAACCAGCGCCGGCGATCCCTATGTGTTGCAGGCGCAATTCGCCTTCGACGGCCTGGCGCGGATCAAAGACTTCGTTCGTGCCTTGAATGGCGTGATCAAACGCCATGACATTCTGCGCACCGGCATTGTCTGGGAAGGGCTTGAAGAGGCGGTGCAAGTGGTCTGGCGTGAGGCACCACTGGCGCTGGAACGCGTCGATGCCGATGAACTCGTCGGCGATGTACTGCAACAGATGCAAGCGCGTTTCGATCCGCGCCACTATCATCTGGACCTCAATCGCGCGCCGCTGATGCGCTTTGTCTACACCGAAGATCAGCCGCACAACCGCTGGATCGGCATTCTCCTGCTGCACCATATCGTCCTTGATCACACCGCGCTGGATGTGCTGGTCGCGGAAATGAACGACGTCATGCGCGGGGTCAGCAGTGATCTGCCGCCGCCGGTGCAGTACCGTAATTTCGTCGCGCAGGCGCGGCTCGGTTCCGATGATCAGGCTCATGAACTCTTCTTTCGCGAGATGCTTGCTGACATTGACGAACCCACCGTGGCCTTCGGTTTGCAGGACGTGCACGGCGACGGCAGCGCGATCCTCGACAGTCATTCCGAGCTGGACGCCAGCCTTGGTCAGCGTCTGCGCGAGCAGGCGCGGCGCCTGGGTGTCAGCGTGGCCAGTCTGGTGCATCAGGCCTGGGCGCAGGTGTTGGCGCAGGTTTCCGGCCAGCAAGAGGTGGTGTTCGGCACAGTGTTACTCGGACGGATGCAAGGTGGGGAGGGCGCTGATCGGGCGTTGGGCATGTTCATCAACACCTTGCCGCTGCGCGTCAGCGTCGGGGCGGATTCGGTAGAGAGCGGCGTGCGTGCGACCCATGCACGTCTGGCGCAGTTGCTCGGCCATGAGCAAGCCTCGCTGGCACTGGCCCAGCGTTGCAGTGGTGTTGCCGGTTCGCAGGCGCTGTTCAGCACCTTGCTCAACTACCGCCACAGTGCGCCGGAATCGGCCGCGGTAACGTGGGACGGCGTGCAGATTCTCAGCTCGCGCGAGCGCAGTAACTATCCGTTGGTGGTCAGCGTCGACGACCTTGGCGAAGGTTTCCGTCTGAGCGTGCAAGCCGTGCCGCAGGTGGATGGCACGCGGGTCTGTGATTTCTTGCAAACCGCGTTGCACAGTCTGGTCACGGCGCTGGAGTACACGCCGACGGCGCCGTTGCAGCAACTGACGATCGTGTCGCCGGGCGAGCGCCAACGGGTGCTGGTCGGCTTCAATATCAGCGGTCGTGAATACCCGCCCGCGCAAACAGTGCCGCGCCTGTTTGAAGCGCAAGTCCTGGCGCATCCCGAGGCGCTAGCGGTGGTGCAGGGCGAGCAACAGCTCAGCTACCGTGAACTGAATCAGCGCGCCAATCGCCTCGCCCATCACTTGATCGGCCTCGGCGTGCAAGTCGACGACCGTGTCGCGCTGTGCCTGCGTCGCGGCCCTTACATGCTCGTTGCGCTGTTGGCGATTCTCAAGGCCGGCGCGGGTTATGTACCGATCGATGCGGATTATCCGCCAGAACGCATTGCCTACCTGTTGCAGGACAGTGACCCGGTCGCGGTGCTGGCGCAGGCGTCGACGCGCGACTTGCTCGGCTTTGCGCCGGTGATTGATCTGGACGCCAGCGACTGGCGGCACTTGCCCGACGACAACCCGCAACGGTCGGGCCTGACCCCGGCGAATCTGGCCTACGTGATCTACACCTCGGGTTCCACCGGGCAACCGAAAGGCGTGATGGTCGAGCACCGCACTCTGGAAAACCTCGTGCACTGGCACGCCGAAGCTTTCGATCTGCACGCCGGCAGCCACACCGCCAGCATCGCCGGTTGCGGTTTCGATGCCATGGCCTGGGAAGTCTGGCCGGCGTTGTGCGTCGGCGCGACCGTGCATCTGCCACCGCCCTCGATCAAAAATGAACACCTCGACGAACTGCTCGAGTGGTGGCGTGCGCAGCCGTTGCAGGTGAGTTTTCTGCCGACCCCGGTGGCCGAATATGCCTTCAGTCGTGAACTGGGCCATCCGACCCTGCGCACGCTGCTGATCGGTGGCGACAAGTTGCGCCAGTTCCCACGGGAGCAGACGTTCGCCGTGATCAACAACTACGGCCCGACCGAAGCTACGGTGGTGGCGACGTCCGGGCGCATCCAACCCGGGCGGGTTTTGCACATTGGCCGGCCGATCGCCAATGCGCGGATCTATCTGCTGGACCGCCAGCAACAGCCGGTGCCGACGGGGGTGCAGGGCGAGTTGTATGTCGGTGGCGCCGGGGTTGCACGCGGCTATCTGAATCGACCGGAACTGACCGCTGTGCAGTTCCTCGACGACCCGTTCAGCGACGAACCGCACGCGCGGATGTACCGCACCGGTGACCTGGCGCGCTGGCTGGACGATGGCAATATCGAATACCTGGGGCGCAACGACGATCAGGTGAAACTGCGCGGTGTGCGTATAGAACTCGGGGAAATCGAATCGGCGCTAAGCGCACATGATGCGGTCCGTGAATGCGTGGTGCTGGTGCGCGACGGGCGTCTGGTTGCGTGGTTCACTGACATCGAGCAGGTCGAGATCGGCAACTTGCACCGCCATCTGCAAGCGCGACTGCCGGACACTTTGGTGCCGGCCGCCTATGTGCGACTGGCCAGCCTGCCGCTCACGGCTCACGGCAAACTCGACCGCAAGGCCTTGCCCGAGCCGGATCAGGACGCGTGGCTCAGCCGTGAATATGAGGCGCCGCAAGGCCCGGTTGAAGTAGCGCTGGCGCAGATCTGGGCCGACGTACTGAACATCGAACAGATCGGTCGTCACGACAACTTCTTCGAACTCGGCGGCCATTCGCTGTTGGCGGTGAGCCTGATCGAACGCATGCGTCAGGCCGGCCTGAGCGCCGATGTACGCGTGCTGTTCAACCAGCCGAGCCTCGCCGCGCTGGCGCGGGCCTTGGGCAGTGGTCGGGAAATCGCAGTGCCGGCCAATCTGATTGCGGCCGATTGCACGCACATCACCCCGGACATGCTGACCCTGGCCACGCTGGATCAGGCCAGCATCGATCATATCGTCGCCACGGTGCCGGGCGGCGCCGCCAATGTGCAGGACATCTACCCGCTGGCACCGTTGCAGGAAGGCATTCTTTATCACCACCTCAGTGCTGAGCAGGGCGATCCGTATCTGCTGCAATCACGTCTGGCCTTCGACAGCCTCGAACGTTTACAAACCTTCGCCACGCATTTGCAGCAGGTCATCGCGCGTCACGACATTCTGCGCACCAGCGTAGTCTGGGAAGGCTTGTCCAACCCACAGCAAGTGGTCTGGCGTGAGGCGCAGATGGTCGTGCAACAGGTGCCACTGGAGGCGCAGGATGGCGACATTCTCCAACAGTTGCACGCGCGTTTCGATGCCCGGCATTACCGCCTCGACCTGACGCAGGCACCGCTGATCCGCATGGTCTACGCCGAGGATCCGGCGCAGCAGCAAGTCGTCGCCATCGTGTTGTTCCATCACTCGATTCTCGACCACACCGCCATGGAAGTGATTGGTCGGGAAATGCACGCGCTGATGTTTGATCAGCTCGACACGCTGACTCCCCCGATGCCGTACCGCAACTACGTGGCGCAGGCGCGCCTGGGCGCCGATGCGCAGGAACATGAGGCGTTCTTCCGCGAGATGCTTGGCGATATCGACGAGCCGACCTTGCCTTTCGGTCTGCAGGATGTTCAGGGCGATGGGCGTGGCATCGAAGAAGCGCTGCAAGCGGTCGATGCCACGCTCAATTTGCGCCTGCGCGAACAGGCGCGGCAGTTGGGTGTCAGCCCGGCGAGCCTGATGCACATGGCCTGGGCGCAGGTGCTGGGCATGGTCTCCGGACGCTGTGATGTGGTGTTCGGCACCGTGCTGATGGGACGGATGCAGGGCGGCGAGGGCGCCGACCGCACGCTCGGGGTGTTCATCAATACCTTGCCGCTGCGGGTTGATCTCGCACAAGGCGTGCGCGCCGGAGTGAAAGCCACCCATGCGCGGCTGACGGCGCTGCTTGGCCATGAACACGCGTCACTGGCGCTGGCCCAGCGTTGCAGTGGCATGGTCGGTTCCGCGCCGCTGTTCAGTGCCTTGCTCAACTACCGGCACAGCGCCGCCGCACAACAGCCGCGCGATGGTCAAGGAATTTGGCAGGGCGTGCGCATGCTTGGCGGTGAGGAGCGCAGCAATTATCCGCTGACCCTGTCGGTGGATGATCTGGGCGAAGGCTTTGCCCTCGACGTGCTGGCGGTCGCCGAGATCGGTGCGCAACGGATATGCAGTTACATGCACACCGCACTCGAACATCTGGTGACCGCACTGGAAGAAGCACCGCAACGTCTGCTCAACCGGTTGCCGGTGCTTTCGGTGGCGGAATACGAAGACTTGCTGGTCGGCTTCAACCAGCATGACGCGGCCTATCCGCGTGGCGCGACGATTCAGCGCTTGGTCGAGGTTCAGGCCGAGCAGCAGCCGCATGCACCGGCCGTGGTGCAGGGCGCGCAGCAGCTGACTTACGCTCAGCTCAATCAGCGTGCCAATCGCCTGGCCCATCACTTGCTCGGCCTCGGCGTGCAGCCCGATGACCGCATCGCCGTGTGTCTGCGCCGTGGCCCGGACATGCTCGTCGCGTTGCTGGCGATCCTCAAGACCGGCGCCGGTTATGTGCCGGTCGACCCGGCGTATCCGGCGGAACGCATCGCTTATCTGTTGCAGGACAGCGTGCCGATGGCGGTACTGGCGCAGGCTGCGACGGCTGATTTGCTGGGCGCAGTGCCGTTGATTGATCTGGACCATCCCACTTGGCAGCAGTTGTCCGACAGCAATCCGCAACTGTCGACGCTGACCCCGGCTCATCTGGCCTACGTGATCTACACCTCCGGCTCCACCGGCCAGCCGAAAGGCGTGATGGTCGAACACGCAACGCTGGAAAACCTTGTGCACTGGCACTGCGAAGCTTTCGACCTACGCGCCGGCAGCCAAACCTCAAGCGTCGCCGGCTGCGGTTTCGATGCCATGGCGTGGGAGGTCTGGCCAGCACTGTGCGTCGGCGCGACCCTGCATCTGCCACCGCAATCGGTGAGCAACGAGCACCTGGACGAGTTGCTCGCGTGGTGGCGCGCGCAGCCATTGCAGGTGAGTTTCCTGCCGACGCCCGTCGCCGAATACGCGTTCAGTCGCGACCTCGGCCACCCGACCTTGCGCACGCTGTTGATCGGTGGCGACAAACTGCGCCAGTTCCCCCGCGAGCAGACCTTCGCGGTGATCAATAACTACGGCCCGACCGAAGCCACGGTGGTCGCCACCTCCGGCGCGGTCGAGGCCGGACAGGTGCTGCACATCGGCCGGCCGATGGCCAATGCGAAGATTTACCTGCTCGACGATCAGCAGCGCCCGGTACCGGTCGGCGTCGCCGGCGAGTTGTATGTCGGCGGTGCCGGTGTGGCGCGCGGGTATCTGCATCGCCCCGAGCTGACTGCCGAACGCTTCCTCGACGACCCGTTCAGTGACGAACCGCAGGCGCGCATGTACCGCACCGGTGACCTCGCACGCTGGCTCGCCGACGGCACAATCGAATACCTGGGGCGCAACGATGATCAGGTCAAACTGCGCGGCGTGCGCATCGAACTGGGCGAAATCGAAGCGGCATTGTGTGGTCACGAATCCGTGCAGGATTGCGTGGTGCTGGTGCGCGACGGGCAGTTGCTGGCGTGGTTTACCGAACGCCTGAACGTCGAGATCGATGATTTGCGCAGTCATCTGCAAGCGCAGTTGCCGCAAGCCCTGGTGCCCGTCGCTTACGTACGTCTGCCAGCACTGCCGCTGACCGCTAACGGCAAACTCGACCGCAAGGCGTTGCCGGAGCCGGATCAAACGGCGTGGCTGAGCCGCGAATACGCCGCGCCGCAAGGTTCGGTGGAAATTGCGCTGGCGCAGATCTGGTCGGACGTTTTGAACGTTGGACAGGTCGGCCGCCACGACAACTTCTTCGAATTGGGCGGGCATTCATTGCTGGCAGTGACGCTGATCGAACGCATGCGTCAGGTCGATCTGAGCACCGATGTGCGTGTGCTCTTCAGCCAGCCGACTCTGGCCGCACTAGCTGCAGCGGTGGGCAGTGGCCGCGAGGTCGCAGTGCCGGACAATCTGATTGCGGCCGATTGCACGCACATCAACGCGGACATGCTGACGCTGGTGCAACTGGATCAGGCCAGCATCGAGCGCATCGTTGCCACGGTGCCGGGCGGCGCGGCCAACGTGCAGGATATTTATCCGCTGGCGCCGTTGCAGGAAGGGATTCTGTATCACCATCTCAGCGCGGCGCAGGGCGATCCGTACCTGCTGCAATCGTGTCTGGCATTCGACAGCGTCGAGCGTTTTCAGGCGTTTGCCGCGGCGCTGCGTCAAGTCATGAGCCGCCACGACATTCTGCGCACTTCGATTGTCTGGCAAGGGCTCGTAGCGCCGGTACAAGTGGTCTGGCGTCATGCCGAACTGCCGGTGCAGGCCGTGGCGCTGGAGCCCACGCAGGGTGAAGCCATCGAGCAGTTGCGCGCGCGCTTCGATGCGCGGAACTGGCGTCTGGAGCTGGATCAGGCACCACTCCTGCGTTTGGTGTATGCCCTCGATCGGGACCATCAGCGCGTGGTTGCCATGCTGTTGTTCCACCACATCGCCATGGACCACACCGCGCTGGCGGTGGTCAGCGCAGAAATGCAGGCGATTTTGCAGGGTGATGAGCGGCGGCCGGTGGCCGCTGTGCCGTACCGCAACTATGTAGCGCAGACCCGATTTGGCGTCAGCGAACAAGAGCACGAAGTGTTCTTCCGCGAGATGCTCGGCGACATCGACGAACCGACACTGCCGTTCGGTTTGCAGGATGTGCACGGCGACGGCAATGACATCGAGGAAGTCCGCCGGGCGCTGCCTGCTGCGGTGGCGCAGCGTTTGCGCAGTCAGGCGCGGTTGCTCGGTGTCAGCGTCGCCAGCCTGTTCCATCTCGCCTGGGCACGGGTGCTGGCGGCAACGTCCGGCCAGGAGCGCGTGGTCTTTGGCACCGTGTTACTCGGGCGCATGCAGGGCGGCGCAGGCGCGGATCGCGGGCTGGGCATGTTCATCAACACCTTGCCATTGCGTGTGGATGTTGACGAAAGCAACGTGCGCGCCGGGGTCAAGGCAACCCATGCGCGACTCAGTGCGCTGTTGGCCCACGAACATGCGTCGCTGGCATTGGCCCAGCGTTGCAGCGGTGTGGCGGCGCCGTCGCCACTGTTCAGCGCAATGCTCAATTACCGCCATAGCGACAGCGAAGCTCAGCAAAATACCAAGCGTGAGGCTTGGCAGGGCATCGAATCCCTGACCGGTGAGGAGCGCACCAATTACCCGTTGACTCTTAACGTCGACGATTTCGGCAGCGGCTTCCAACTGACGGTGATGACCCCGTCGCGCATCGGCGCAGCACGCATCAGCCGGTTCATGCAGAACGCGCTGGTTGCGCTGGCTGAGGCGTTGGAGCAGACACCACAGCAACCGTTGAACCGTTTGACGGTGTTGCCGGACGAGGAGCGGCAGGCGTTGTTGTTCGGCCTCAACGCCACCGACGTCGATTACGATTTGCAGCAGACACTGCACGGTTTATTCGAAGCGCAAGTGCAGCGTACGCCACAGGCTGTGGCCGTCGTCGCCGGCGAACAGGCATTGAGCTACACGCAACTGAACGAGCGCGCCAACCGCCTGGCCGGGCACCTGATCGACCTCGGTGTGCAGGTGGATTCGCGGGTCGCGATCTGCGTCGAACGCAGTCTGGAAATGGTCATCGGCCTGCTGGCGATCAACAAGGCCGGCGCCGCGTATGTGCCGCTGGACCCGACCTATCCGCCGGAGCGCCTGGCCTACATGCTTGAGGACAGCGCGCCAGCCGTGGTGCTGGTACACGCTGCTACCAGCGGGTTGCTGGGGGATGTCACGGCGGCAGTGGTCGATCTTGACCGGAACAGCTGGCAATCACTGTCCGCCGACAATCCGCAAATCCCGGCGCTGACGCCCCGGCACAGCGCTTACGTGATCTACACCTCGGGCTCGACCGGCCAGCCCAAAGGTGTGGTCAACGAACATGCCGGGGTGGTCAATCGTCTGCTGTGGATGCAGGACGCCTATCAGCTGACCGCGGCCGATTCGGTGTTGCAGAAAACCCCGTTCAGCTTCGACGTGTCGGTGTGGGAGTTCTTCTGGCCACTGATGACCGGCGCGCGACTGGTCATGGCGCAGCCTGGCGGACACAAGGATCCGCAGTATCTGAGCGAAGTCATCGAGCGTGAGAACATCACCACGCTGCACTTTGTGCCGTCGATGCTCGACGTGTTCCTCGCTAACAGCGATACCACACGCTGCGATGGCGTGCGTCAGGTGATGTGCAGCGGAGAAGCGTTGCCGGGCAGTCTGGTGCGGCGCTTCAAACTGCAACTGCCGGGCAGCGCTTTGTACAACCTGTACGGCCCGACCGAAGCGGCCGTCGACGTCACGGCGTGGGATTGCGCCGGCTCCATCGAGCAGACCCCGGACAACACGCCGATCGGCAAACCGATCGCCAACACCCGCCTGTACATCCTTGATGCGCAACAGCAACCGGTGCCGCAAGGCGTGATCGGCGAGCTGTACATCGCTGGCGTGCAGGTGGCGCGCGGGTATCTGAACCGACCGCAACTGACGGCCGAACGCTTCCTCGAGGATCCGTTTCATCCGCATGGGCGCATGTACCGCACTGGCGACGTCGCACGGTATCGGCCGGACGGCAATATCGAATACCTGGGGCGTAACGATGATCAGGTGAAGATCCGCGGTCTGCGTATTGAACTGGGCGAAATCCAGGCACGCCTGACCCAGGTCCACGGCGTGCAAGAGGCGGTGGTGCTGGCCCGCGAAGACGTGCCGGGCGACAAACGTCTGGTCGCGTACTACACCGGCGAACGCCTGGAAATCGACCTGCTGCGCAGTCATTTGCTCAAGCCCTTGCCGGACTACATGGTGCCCGCCGTGTTCGTGCATCTCGACGCTTTGCCGCTGAGCCCCAACGGCAAGCTCGACCGCAAGGCGCTGCCGGCGCCGGATCAGCAATCGCTGAAAACCCGCGAATACGAAGCCCCGGTCGGTGAAGTCGAAATCACCCTCGCACGGCTATGGGCCGAGCTGCTCAACGTCGAACGAGTAGGGCGTCACGATCATTTCTTTGAACTGGGTGGTCACTCATTACTGGCGGTCAGTCTGATCGGCCGGTTACGTCAGGAAGGCATGGAAGCCGATGTCAGGGCGTTGTTCGAACAACCGACCCTGGCCGGCTACGCCGCAATTACCGAAAGAATGGAGATCGTCCTGTGAATGTGCTCGAACTATTGGCAACCCTGAAGGCAAAAGACATTCAGTTGGCGGTGACCGATGAGCAATTGCGCGTCAACGGCAACAAACAGGCGTTGAGCGATCCGGCAATGCTGGCCGCGCTGCGTAAACACAAACCGGCACTGATCGAACTGATCAAGGCCGGGCAATACTCGGCCACTCGCGTCGGCCAGATCGACGTGCCGGCCAACGGCATTCTTCCCGGCAGCACGCACATCACGCCAGCGATGGTGACCCTGGCTGAAGTGGATCAGCCGACACTCGACCGCTTGATCGCCGACGTACCGGGCGGCGCCGCCAATGTGCAGGACATCTATCCACTGGCGCCGTTGCAAGAAGGCATTCTCTATCACCACGCGAGCAACGAGCAGGGCGATCCCTACGTCATGCAATCGTACTTCGCGTTCAGCAGCCGTGAACGTCTGCAGGACTTCGCTCAAGCGTTGCAAAAGGTCATCGATCGCCACGACATCCTGCGCACGGCGGTGCATTGGGAGGGGCTGGACGTGCCGCTGCAAGTAGTCTGGCGTCAGGCACAGTTGCCGATGGAAGAGGTTGTGCTGGCAGACGGCGAAAGCGCTGCGCTGCAGCAATTGCACGATCGCTTCGATGCGCGGCATTTCCGACTCGACGTCCGGTGTGCGCCGATGATGCGTCTGGCCTACGCGTGGGACGAGGACGGTCAGCGCGTGGTCGCGACGTTGTTGTTCCATCACATGGCCCTGGACCACTCGGCGCTCGACGTGGTGCGTCACGAACTGCTCGCCTGCCTCACCGGACAGGATCAATCGCTTGGCCGGCCGGTGCCGTTTCGCAATTACGTGGCGCAAGCGCGGCTGGGCATCAGCGAAGCAGAACACGAGACGTTTTTCCGCGAGATGCTCGCGGACATTGCCGAGCCGACGCTGCCGTACGGTTTGCAGGATGTGCAGGGCGACGGCCGCGGTATCACCGAGCTGAGCCTGCCGATCAATGCGTTGCTCGGCCAGCGTTTGCGGGTGCAGGCGCGGCAACTCGGCGTGAGCGCCGCGAGCCTGTTTCACCTGGGCTGGGCGCAGGTGCTCGCGGCGCTCACCAGCAAGCCAAACGTGGTGTTTGGTACGGTGCTGATGGGCCGCATGCAAGGCGCCGAAGCTACTGAACGGGCGCTGGGGATTTTCATCAACACCTTGCCGCTACGGGTCGATGTCGATGCGCAGGGCGTACGTGCGGCGGTGGAGGCGACGCACACACGCCTGACTACTTTGATGCGCCACGAACACGCGCCGCTGGCATTGGCCCAGCGTTGCAGCGGCGTGGTCGCACCGACGCCGCTGTTCAGTGCCTTGCTCAATTACCGGCACAGCCATACGGCGGCGACGGCGAGTGCCGAGACCCTGGCTGCGTGGGAAGGGATCAGTACGCTCAGCTCCGAGGAGCGCACCAACTATCCGCTGACCTTGAGTGTCGATGATTTCGGCGATGCGTTCAGCCTGACCTTGCTGGCCACCACCGAGGTCGATCCACAGCGTATCTGCGATTACCTGCACTGCGCCCTGGAAAGTCTGGTGCTGGCGCTGGAGCAGGCGCCGGACACCGCGCTCAACCAATTGCCGATTCTTCCGGCGGCGGAGCGCGAACAGGTACTGCTGGCGTTCAATGCTACCCACGCTGATTACTCGACAACGTTGACCATTGCCCAACGTTTCGAAGCGCAAGTGGCGCAGCGACCAGAAGCGCTGGCAGCACAGTTCCTGGGTGAGCAATTGAGTTATGCCGAACTCAACCGGCATGCCAATGCGCTGGCCCATCATTTGCTCGCGCTTGGGGTGAAGCCCGACGATCGCGTCGCCATCGTCGCCCGGCGTGGCCTCGATACGCTGGTCGGACTGGTGGCGATTCTCAAGGCCGGCGCCGGTTATGTACCGGTCGACCCGGCGCACCCGGCCGAGCGTTTGCACTACTTGCTCAGCGACAGCGCCCCCGTTGCCGTGCTGACCCAAAACAATCTGCGTGGGCGCTTGCCGGCGCTGGCGGTGCCGGTAATCGATCTTGACCCGCGCACCTGGCCGCTGAGCGAAACCCTCGATCCGCAGGTGCCGGGGCTGACCCCCGCACATCTGGCCTACGTGATCTACACCTCCGGTTCCACCGGCCTGCCCAAAGGGGTGATGGTCGAACACCGCACCTTGTCGAATCTGGTCGACTGGCATTGCACCGCATTTGATCTGTGCGCCGGTCGCCACACCTCAAGCCTTGCCGGCTTCGGTTTCGACGCCATGGCCTGGGAAGTCTGGCCGGCGTTGTGCGCCGGAGCGACCCTGCATCTGGCGCCGACTCAGGAGGGTGCCGAGGATATCGATGCACTGCTCGACTGGTGGCGCGCGCAGCCACTGGACGTGAGTTTTCTGCCGACACCCGTGGCCGAATACGCCTTCAGCCAGAACCTCGAACACCCGACATTGCGTACGCTGCTGATCGGTGGCGACCGTTTGCGCCAGTTCAGCCGCAACCAGCAATTCGATGTGATCAACAACTACGGCCCGACCGAAGCCACCGTGGTCGCGACCTCAGGGCGAATCGAGGCAGGCGACGCCTTGCACATCGGCAAACCGGTGGCCAACGCCACGGTGTACCTGCTGGATGAACAGCGGCGACCGGTGCCGATTGGCGTCATGGGCGAGTTGTACGTTGGCGGTGGCGGGGTAGCGCGCGGTTATTTGAACCGTGCCGACCTGAGTGCCGAGCGCTTCCTTCACGATCCGTTCAGCCCCGTGCCGAATGCGCGCATGTATCGCACCGGCGACCTCGCCCGATGGCGCACCGACGGCACGATCGAGTACCTGGGGCGCAACGACGATCAAGTGAAAATCCGTGGCTTGCGTATCGAACTTGGCGAGATCGAAACTCGCCTCAACCAGTTGCCCGGCATTCAGGAAGCGGTGCTGCTGGCGCGCGAAGATGAACCCGGTCAGCCGCGCCTGGTGGCCTATTTCACCGAGCAGAGTCAGGTTGAACCGCTCGCGGTGGCCGAGTTGCGCGCGCACCTGTTGAGCCAGTTGCCGGAGTACATGGTGCCGGTGGCGTTCGTCAAACTCGACGCACTGCCGTTGACCGCCAATGGCAAGGTCGACCGCAAGGCCTTGCCGAAGCCTGAGCGTGCGGCGCTGTTCACCCGCGAATACGAGGCTCCGCACAACGAACTGGAAAGCGCCCTGGCGCAGATCTGGGCGCAGGTGCTGCAAGTCGAGCGAGTCGGGCGCCAGGACCATTTCTTTGAACTCGGCGGCCATTCGCTGTTGGCCATGCGCATGGTGTCCCAGGTTCGCCAGCGCCTTGGCGTGGAGCTGGCTCTGGGCGATCTGTTTGCCAACGCCGAACTGTCAGCGGTCGCCGAGGCGTTGGCGCAGACCGGGCGCAGCACGCAACCGGAGATTGTTGCGGTGGCACGTGACGGCGCCTTGCCGCTGTCGTTCGCTCAGCAGCGCTTGTGGTTTCTCGCACAAATGGAAGGCGCTAACACGGCGTACAACATTCCCATCGGCCTGCGTCTGCGTGGCCGCCTCAATGAACAAGCCCTGCAACAGGCATTGGCGCGCATCGTCGCACGGCATGAAACCCTGCGCAGCCGATTCGCCCAGTTCAATGACCAGGCGCAAGTGCTGATAGCGCCGGTCGACAGCGGTCTTCTGCTGCGCGTCGAAGATCTGTGCCAACACCCGCAACCGGACGAAACCTTGCAGGCGCTGATTCAGGGTGAAGCCTCGGGGCCGTTCGATTTGCAGGACGATGCGCTGATTCGCGGACGCCTGGTGCGTCTGGCCGACGATCACCATGTGCTGTTGCTGACCTTGCACCACATCATCTCCGACGGCTGGTCGATGGGCGTTTTGACCCGCGAACTGATGGCGTTGTATCAGGCGTTCAGCCATGGCCAGCCGGATCCGTTGCCACCGCTGGCGCTGCAATACACCGATTACGCGGTGTGGCAGCGGCGCTGGCTCAGTGGCGAGGTGTTGCAGCGCCAAAGTGAATACTGGCAACAGACCCTTGCCGGCGCTCCGGCACTGTTGACGCTGCCGACCGACCGCGTGCGCCCGGCACAGCAGGATTACGCCGGCAGCACCGTCGACGTGGTGCTCGACGAACGCCTGAGTGCCGGACTCAAGGCCTTGGCCCGCCGTCATGGCGTGACGATGTACATGCTCATGCTCAGCGCCTGGGCGAGCCTGTTGAGTCGTTTGTCGGGGCAAGCCGAAGTGGTCATCGGTTCGCCGGTGGCCAACCGTACCCGCGCCGAGATCGAAGACTTGATCGGCATGTTCGTCAACACGCTGGCGCTGCGTATCGATACTTCGGGTGAGTTGAGCAGTGAAGCGCTGCTGGCGCGGGTCAAGGCGCGGACGCTGGAAGCGCAGGCGCATCAGGATCTGCCGTTCGAACAAGTGGTTGAAATCACCAAACCTGCGCGCAGCATGGCGCACAGTCCGTTGTTCCAGGTGATGTTCAGTTGGGACAGCGGCCATGGCGCGAGCCTGAGTCTGGGCGACTTGACCCTTGAAAGCGTGGCTGAGCCGAGCCACTTTGCCAAATTCGATCTGTCGCTGACGCTGGCAGACGCGCCGGGCGGAGTTCGCGGTGTACTGGAGTACGCCGTTGCCCTGTTCGACGAATTGACTATCAAGCGTTACGTCGGCTACTTCCAGCGTCTGTTGCAGGCGATGGTCAGTAATGATCAAGCGGTTCTTGAACACGTGGCGTTGTTGGCGGACGACGAGCGTCAGCACCTGCTGGTCGATCTGAATGCCACCGCCGTCACCCACGATCTCGAACAGACCGTTCATGGCCGCTTCGAGGCACAGGTGCTGCGCACGCCAGACGCTGAGGCCTTGGTCGCCGGTGAACTGCGTTTGAGTTACGCCGAATTGAACCGCCGCGCCAACCAGCTCGCCCATTACCTGCGCCAGTGCGGTGTGGATCGCGATTCGCGGGTGGCGATCTGCGTCGAGCGCGGCGCTGAGCTGCTGGTCGGTCTGCTGGCGATTCTCAAGGCTGGCGGTGCTTACGTGCCGCTGGATCCGGGGTATCCCGCCGAGCGTCTGGCTTACATGCTCGAGGACAGCGCGCCCGTGGCGGTGCTGGTGCATGCGCCGACGCGCGCGCTGATCGGCGAGTGGGCGGGCGTGCGGGTCGATTTGGACCATTGCAGCTGGCAAAACCTTGCGCAAAACAATCCGCAGGTACCGGGCCTGAACGCCGCGAACCTGGCTTATGTGATTTACACCTCCGGTTCCACCGGCACCCCAAAAGGCGTGATGGTCGAGCACCGCAACCTGGGCAATTTGCTGCACTGGAGCACCAGCCTGTGTCCGCTGGCGACCGGCGCTGCGCTGTTGCAGAAAACCCCGTTGAGTTTCGATGCTTCCGTATGGGAGCTGTTCTGGCCGTTGACCTGCGGCATGCGCCTGATCCTCGCGGGCCCGGACGGTCATCGCAATCCGGCGGCGCTGGTGCAGCTGATTCGTGAGCAACAGGTCAATGTCATCCAGTTCGTACCGGCGCTGTTGCAGCAATTTCTTGAAGTGGAAGAAGTCGTTGAGTGCAGCAGCCTGAGCGATGTGTTTTGTGGTGGCGGTGAGCTGACCGGCGCGTTGGTGCGCAGCGTCCGCGAGCGTCTGCCGCAGGTGCGCCTGCACAACGTTTATGGCCCGACCGAAGCCACTGTCGACAGCACCGTGTGGACGCTGGAACCGCATTCGCCGGTACCGCATGGCGCGCCGCCGATTGGCAAACCGCTGTGCAACACTCGCGTGTACATCCTTGATGCTCACCAGCAACCGACGCCGCTGGGGGTGGCAGGCGAGATGTATCTGGGTGGCGTGCAGGTGGCGCGGGGGTATCTGAATCGGCCGCAGCTGACGGCCGAACGCTTCCTTGACGATCCGTTCAGCGATCAGGCTGGCGCGCGTTTATATCGCACCGGTGACGTCGCACGGTATCTGGCTGATGGCAACATCGAGTATCTGGGGCGCAACGACGATCAAGTCAAAATTCGTGGTTTGCGCATCGAGTTGGGCGAGATTCAGGCACATCTGACGCACGTCGATGGTGTGCGCGAAGCGGCGGTACTGGCCCGTGAAGACGTGCCGGGCGATCAGCGTCTGGTCGCGTACTACAGCGGCGAGCCGCTGCAAATCGATCAGTTGCGCAGCCAACTGCTCAAGCACTTGCCGGATTACATGGTGCCTGCGGTGTTTGTGCATCTGCAGGCCTTGCCACTGAGCCCCAACGGCAAACTGGATCGCCAGGCCTTGCCGGCCCCTGACCCGTCGGCGCTGCTGACTCGCGCGTACGAAGCCCCGGTCGGTGAAGTCGAAACCGTGATTGCGGGTATCTGGGCCGAACTGCTGAAGGTCGAGCGGATAGGGCGCTTTGATCATTTCTTCGAACTGGGCGGGCATTCGTTGCTGGCGGTCAATCTGGTTGCGCGCATGCGCCAGGCCGGCCTGTCTGCGGATATTCGCGTGCTGTTCGGCCAACCAACGCTGGCCGCGCTCGCTGCAGCGGTTGGCGGCGAACCCGAGGCGGCGGTGCCAGCGAACCTGATTCCAGCCGATTGCCTGCGCATCACCCCCGAACTGCTGCCGCTGATGGCGCTTGATCAAACGGCCATCGACCGGATCGTCGCGAGTGTCCCCGGCGGCGTCCGGAATGTTCAGGACATCTACCCGCTGGCGCCTTTGCAGACCGGCATCCTGTTCCATCATCTGTCGGCCGCGCAGGGTGATCCGTACGTGTTGCAGGCGCAGTTCGCCTTCGCCGATGAACAGCGTTTGCAGACCTTCACCGAGGCACTGCAAAGGGTGATCGAGCGCCATGACATTCTGCGCACGTCGCTGTTCTGGGAGGGACTGGAAGAGCCGGTGCAAGTGGTCTGGCGTCAGGCTTCGCTGAGCTGCGAGGCATTGCACCTGGATGCCGAAGCAGGCGATGCGCTGAGCCAGTTGCGTAACCGATTCAACGTCGATAACTACCGTATGCCGGTTACCGAGGCACCGCTGATGCGCGTGGTGTACAGCCGTGATGCCGCCCATCAACGCGTGGTGGCGCTGCTGCTGTTCCATCACCTGGTCATGGATCACGTGGCGCTCGAGGTGTTGCAGCACGAGATGCAGGCGTTTTTGCTGGGCAACGCCGGGCAACTGGGCGATCCGGTGCCGTACCGCAATTACGTGGCGCACACCCGCTCCGGCCTGACAGAGCAAGAGCACGCCAGGTTCTTCGGCGAGATGCTCGGCGCCATTGATGAGCCGACCTTGCCCTACGGACAGAGTCTGGCCGACGACGGTCCCGCACAAGAGGCGCAACTGAATCTGGATAGTCCACTGAGCTACAGCGTGCGTCAGCAGGCGCGACGCTTGGGTGTCAGCGCCGCCAGCCTGATGCACCTCGCCTGGGCGCAGGTACTCGGGCAGTTGTCCGGGCGTGACACCGTGGTGTTTGGCACGGTGTTGCTCGGCCGATTGCAGGGCGGTGCGGGGGCGGAGCGAGCGCTCGGTGTGTTCATCAACACCTTGCCGTTGTGCATCGAGCTGAGCGCTCATAGCGTCAAAGGTGCCGCACTGGCGACCCATGAACGCCTGAGTCAGTTGCTCGCCCACGAGCATGCGCAACTGGCGCAGGTGCAACAGTGCAGCGCCATGCCGGCGGGCACGCCGCTGTTCAGCACGCTGCTCAACTATCGTCACAGCGCTCCGGTCGGGCCGATATCCGCCGAGGTGCAAGCCGCCTGGCACGGCATGCAATTGCTCGATGCCGAGGAACACACCAACTATCGCCTGACCCTCAGCGTCGATGATCGTGGCGAAGATTTCAGCCTGAAGGTATTGGCCGGGGCCGGCATTGATGCGCAACGCATTTGCGGGTACATGCAGGCTGCGTTGAGCGTATTGCTTGATGCGCTGGAGCTTGAGCCGCAGGTGGGTTTCGATCGGTTGTCGATCCTGCCGATGCACGAGCGTGAAAAGGTGCTGGCGGGCTTCAACGCGACCGAGGCTGACTACCCGCGTGGGCTGACGATTGCGCAGCTCTTCGAATCGCAGGTCGCCGCGCGTCCGCAGGCCGTGGCAGCGCTGTTTGCCGGGCAGCCACTGACGTACTTGCAACTCAATCGTCAGGCCAATGCCTTGGCTCATCACTTGATCGCCATCGGGGTGAAAGCCGATGACCGCGTGGCCATAGTCGCCCGTCGTGGGCTGGACACGTTGGTCGGGCTGGTCGCCATACTCAAGGCCGGCGCCGGCTACGTGCCGGTTGACCCGGCGAATCCCACTGAACGGATCAGCTATCTGCTCGGCGACAGCGCGCCGGTTGCGGTGCTCACTCAAAGCGATTTGCACGAGAGACTGCCGCAGCTGAGCGTGCCAGTAATCGATGTCGACCTGTGCGCGTGGCCGGCGCAGGCGCAGCACAACCCTGCGGTTCCGGGACTGAGCGCTGCGCATCTGGCCTACGTTATCTACACCTCGGGTTCGACGGGCCTGCCCAAAGGGGTCATGGTCGAGCATCAGACGCTGTCCAACCTGGTCGACTGGCACTGTGATGCGTTCGACTTACGCGCCGGCAGCCACACCTCAAGCCTTGCCGGGTTTGGCTTCGATGCAATGGCGTGGGAAGTCTGGCCGGCGCTGTGTGTGGGCGCGACCTTGCACTTGGCGCCGACCCATGACGGCACCGAAGACATCGACGCGTTGCTCGAATGGTGGCGCGGGCAACCACTGGATGTGAGCTTCCTGCCCACGCCGATTGCTGAATACGCGTTCAGCCAGAACCTCGATCACCCGACTTTGCGCACCTTGCTGATTGGTGGCGATCGCTTGCGCCAGTTCAACCGCGACCAGCGCTTTGCCGTGATCAACAACTACGGCCCGACCGAGGCTACCGTGGTCGCCACTTCCGGGCGTATCGAAGTCGGCGCGGCGTTGCACATCGGCAAACCGGTGGCGAACGCGGCGGTTTACTTGCTCGACGAACAGCAACGCCCGGTGCCAATGGGCGTCATGGGCGAGTTGTATGTCGGCGGTGCCGGTGTGGCGCGAGGTTACCTGAACCGCGTCGATCTGACCGCCGAGCGCTTTCTGCACGACCCGTTCAGCCCCTTGCCGAATGCGCGCATGTACCGCACCGGTGACCTTGCCCGCTGGCGCGAAGACGGCTCGCTCGACTACCTGGGCCGTAACGACGATCAGGTGAAAATTCGTGGCATGCGCATTGAATTGGGTGAAATCGAGACCCGCCTCAATCAGCTCCTCGGGATCAACGAAGCGGTACTGCTGGCCCGGGAGGACCAACCCGGTCAGCCGCGACTGGTGGCGTATTTCACCGAACAGGCCGGGGCCGAGCCACTGGCGCTGGGCGAATTGCGCGCACAGCTGTTGACGCAGTTGCCGGACTACATGGTGCCGGCAGCGTTTGTCCGGCTCGAGGCTTTGCCGCTGACCGCCAATGGCAAGGTCGACCGCCGGGCCTTGCCGAAACCGGATCTGGCCGCATTGCCGACCCGCGAATACGAGGCGCCGCAAGGCGAGCTGGAAACAGCACTGGCGCAGATCTGGGCCGAAGTGCTGCAAGTGAAGCAGGTCGGCCGTCACGATCATTTCTTCGAACTCGGCGGTCATTCGCTGTTGGCGATGCGCATGGTTTCGCTGATTCGCCAGCGTCTCGGCGTCGAACTGGCGCTGAGTGATCTGTTTGCCGACACCCGATTGAGCGCAGTTGCCGCAGTATTGAATCGCGCCGGGCGCAGCGTGCTACCGGACATTTTGCCGGCACCGCGTGATCAGGCACTGCCGATGTCCTTCGCCCAACAACGCCTGTGGTTCCTGGCGCAGATGGCGGGTGGCAACTCGGCGTACAACATCCCTGTTGGTCTGCGCTTGCGTGGTCACCTGGACGTCGATGCCCTGCAATCAGCGCTGGGGCGGATCGTTGCCCGCCACGAAACCCTGCGCAGCCGCTTCATCCGCTTCGACGACAGCGCACATGTGTCGATTGCCCCTTTCGACAGCGGTTTGCTCTTGCGCGTTGAAGACCTGCGTCAACAGTCACAAGCCGAACACGCCTTGCAGGCATTGATGACACAGGAAGCTTCGACAGCGTTTGATCTGCAGCACGATCCGCTGATTCGCGGACGGCTGGTGCGTCTGGCCGACGAGCATCAGGTGCTGCTGTTGACCGTGCATCACATTGTTGCCGATGGCTGGTCCATGGGCGTGCTGACCGCTGAGTTGATGGCGTTGTATCAAGCGTTCAGCCAGGGTCAGCCTGATCCGCTGCCAGCCCTGACGCTGCAATATGGCGACTACGCCGTGTGGCAGCGGCGCTGGCTCAACGGTGAAGTGCTGCAGCAGCAAAGCGACTACTGGCAGCAAACCCTCGAAGGCGCGCCGGCATTGTTGACGCTGCCAACCGATCGCCCGCGTCCGGCGCAGCAGGATTACACCGGCGGCAACGTCGAAGTGCTGCTGGACCAGCGCCTGAGCGCAGGCCTCAAAGCGTTGAGCCAACGTCACGGCGTGACGCTGTTCATGACGGTGATGAGCGCCTGGGCATTGCTGATGAGTCGTCTGTCCGGGCAGTCCGATGTGGTGATCGGTGCGCCGGTGGCCAACCGTAGCCGCGCTGAAATCGAAGGCTTGGTCGGCATGTTCGTCAACACGCTGGCCTTGCGTATCGACACCTCGGGCGCACCGAACGTCGCAGCGCTGCTGGCACGGGTCAAGGCGCGGACACTGGAGGCGCAAGCGCATCAGGATCTGCCGTTCGAACAAGTGGTCGAAATCGCCCGACCAGCGCGTAGCCTGGCGCACAGCCCGTTGTTCCAGACCACACTGAACTGGGACAGCAGCGTCGGCCCGCAACTGGCGTTGGGCGATCTGACGCTGGAAGCCATTGCCGGATCGGGCGATGTCGCCAAGTTTGACCTGACGCTGACACTGGGCGAGGCCAACGGAGTGTTGCGTGGCTCGCTGAACTACGCCACGGCGCTGTTCGACGCGTCGACGATCGAGCGTTACGTCGATTACTTGCAACGCTTGCTCGAAGCGATGGTGACGGATGATCAAATAATCCTGGAACACACGCCGTTGCTGGCGGCCGATGAGCGTCAGCGCCTGCTGTATGACTTCAACGCCACGGCGCGTGACTACCCGCAAACACTCACCGTGCAGGGGATCTTCCAGCAGCAGGCAGCGGCGCATCCCAGGGCTGTGGCGGCGGTGCACGGCGCGCACTCGCTGAGCTACTTTGAGCTGAACGCTCAGGCCAATCGCCTGGCCCATCACCTGATCGCGCACGGCGTGCAACCGGGCGATCACGTTGCGATTCTGCTACCGCGTTCGCTGGAACTGCTCGTGGCGCAACTGGCCGTCGCCAAGTGCGCGGCGGCCTATGTCCCGCTGGACATCAATGCACCGAGCGAACGCCAGGCGTTCATGGTCGAGGATTGCCGGGCGGTGGCGCTGTTGACCTTGAGCGGTGAAGTCATCGACTACGTCGCGCCGCGTATCGATCTGGACACGCTGACCCTCAACGGTCAGCCGACGCACAACCCGAATCTGTTGCAGTCGTCGGAGACGCTGGCGTACATCATGTACACCTCGGGCTCCACCGGCACCCCGAAAGGGGTGATGGTGCCGCACCGGGGCATCGGTCGCTTGGTGCTCAACAACGGTTACGCCGATTTCAATGCGCAGGATCGTGTGGTGTTCGCCTCCAACCCTGCGTTCGACGCCAGCACCATGGACATCTGGGGGCCGCTGCTCAATGGCGGTCGCGTGGTGGTCATCGACCATCAGACCTTGCTTGATCCGAATGCTTTCGGCCGTGAACTGAGTGCCACTGGCGCGACAATTCTCTTCATCACCACCGCGCTGTTCAACCAGTACGTGCAACTGATCCCGCAGGCGCTCAAAGGCTTGCGCATTCTGTTGTGCGGCGGCGAGCGTGGCGATCCAGCGGCGTTCCGGCGAATGCTGGCCGAGGCGCCAGCACTGCGCATCGTGCATTGCTACGGCCCGACTGAAACCACCACGTACGCGACAGCCTTTGCAGTGCGCGAAGTGGCGGAAAGCGCCGAGAGCGTGCCGATTGGCGGGCCGATCGGCAACACGCAGGTTTATGTGCTCGACGCGTATCAGCAACCGGTGCCGATGGGCGTGACCGGTGAGTTGTACATCGGCGGGCAGGGCGTGGCGCTGGGGTACCTGAACCGGCCGGATCTGACCGCTGAGAAATTCCTCCGCGATCCGTTCAGCGATAAGCCTGGCGCATTGCTCTATCGCACCGGCGATCTCGCACGCTGGCTGGCGCCGGGGCAACTCGATTGCATCGGGCGCAACGACGATCAGGTGAAGATCCGTGGCTTCCGCATCGAACTGGGGGAAATCGAAAATCGCCTGCTGAACTGCCCGGGCATCAAGGAAGCGGTGGTGCTGGCGCGCCGTGACGGACAGGACACCCCGCGTCTGGTCGCGTACTACACGGCGCACGATGGCGTCTTGGACAGCGCCGGACTGTACGCGCAATTGCATGCCCGTCTGCCGGAATACATGGTGCCCACCGCGTGGGTGCAACTCAGGGTGTTGCCGTTGAACAACAACGGCAAGGTCGACCGCAAGGCACTGCCGGCACCGACGCAGGAGGCGCTGCGCAGTCGGGTTTACGAGGCCCCGGCCAATCCACTGGAAATCAGCCTCGCACAAGTCTGGGCCGAGGTATTGCAGGTCGAACAAGTCGGTCGCCACGACAACTTCTTCGAACTCGGCGGCCACTCGTTGCTGGCAATGCGCATGCTCTCCCAGGTCCGCCAGCAATTGGGCGTGGAGCTGGCGCTGGCGGATCTGTTCGCCAACTCGGAACTGGCGGCGGTCGCCGAAGTGTTGAGTCAGGCCGAACGCAGTAGCTTGCCGGAGATTATGCCGGCACCGCGCGATCAGGCGTTGCCGTTGTCGTTCGCCCAGCAACGTTTGTGGTTCCTGGCGCAGATGGACGGCGGCAACACCGCCTACAACATTCCTCTGGGCCTGCATTTGCGTGGCCAACTGAACGCCGTGGCATTGCAACGGGCATTGGCGCGGATCGTTGCGCGGCACGAATCCCTGCGCAGCCGTTTCGTGCAATCGAACGACCAGGCGCAGGTGCTGATTGCCCCGGTCGACAGTGGCCTGCCGCTGACTGAGGAAGATTGGCGGCAACAGCCACAGAGCGAAGAGGCCTTGCGCACCTTGCTCGACACGGAGGCGCGCGGGCCATTCAATTTGCAGGATGGCCCGTTGATTCGTGGACGTCTGGTGCGTCTGGCCGATGAACACCATGTGCTCTTGTTGACGATGCACCACATCATCTCCGACGGCTGGTCGATGGGCGTTCTCGCCCGTGAATTGATGGCGCTGTATGGGGCGTTCAGCCACGGCGAGGACGATCCGCTGCCGGCGCTGACCTTGCAGTACGCCGACTATGCGCTGTGGCAGCGCCGCTGGCTCAGCGGCGAGGTGTTGCAGCGCCAAAGCGACTACTGGCAGCAGACCCTGGCCGGCGCCCCGGCATTGTTGAGCCTGCCGACCGACCGTCCGCGTCCGGCGCAACAGGATCACCGCGGCGGCAGCGTCGAGATTCTGCTGGACGCGCAGACCAGCGCCGGTCTCAAGGCGTTGTGTCAGTGCCACGCCGTGACGCCATACATGGTGATCATGAGCGCCTGGGCGATGTTGCTCGCTCGCTTGTCCGGGCAGTCCGATGTGGTGATCGGCTCGCCGGTGGCGAACCGTACCCGCGCCGAGATCGAAGGGTTGATCGGAATGTTCGTCAACACCCTCGCACTGCGTATCGATACCTCAGGCGATCTGACGGGCGCAGCGCTGCTGGCGCGGGTCAAGGCACAGACCCTGGCCGCGCAGGCGCATCAGGATCTGCCGTTCGAACACGTGGTGGAAATCACCCGGCCGCTGCGCAGTCTTTCCCACACACCGTTGTTCCAGACCCTGGTGAGCTGGGACAGCAGCGTCGCGCCAGCCCTGGCGCTGGGCGGGCTGACGCTGGAAGGCCTTGCCGGGGAAAGTCACTTTGTGAAGTTCGACCTGTCGCTGAGCCTGGGCGAAACCCCTCAAGGAATTCGTGGCTCGCTGCGCTACGCCACGGCGTTGTTCGATGAGGCGACCGTGCGGCGGTTTGTCGGTTATTTCCAGCGTTTGCTGGCAGCATTGGTCAGTGATGACCAGGCCGTGTTGGCGCAGATCAACCTGCTGGCGGCGGATGAACAACTGCGTTTGCTTGGCGATTTCAACGCGACAGCGGTTGATTGTCCGGTCGAGCAACCGGTGCAGAGCCTGTTCGAAGCGCAAGTCCAGCGTCAGCCGGACGCCATTGCCGTGCAGACTGACGAACACTGTCTGACTTACCGCGAACTTAATGCGCGTGCCAACCGCCTCGCCCGTCACCTGCGCGAGCAGGGTGTGGGGCCGGATGCGCGGGTGGCGCTGTGCGTCGAGCGTGGACTCGATCTGGTGGTGGGGTTGCTCGGCATTCTCAAGGCCGGTGGCGCTTACGTGCCGCTGGACCCTGCTTACCCGGCGGAGCGCCTGGACTTCATGCTCAGGGACTGTGCGCCGGTGGCGGTGCTGGTGCAGACGGCGACTCGATCACTGTTTGCCGGGACCGACGCAGCAGTCATCGACTTTGACCAATGCACGTGGCACAAGCAATCGGATAGCAATCTGCAGGTGCCCGGCCTCAACGCCTCGAATCTGGCCTACATGATCTACACCTCGGGTTCGACCGGTACACCAAAAGGCGTGATGCTCGAACACCGTGGCTTGTGCAATCTGGTGCATTGGGGCTCGCAGATTTGCCCGCCAACCGCGCACGGCGCGTTGTTGCAGAAGGCGCCTTTCAGTTTCGATGGTTCGGTGTGGGAGTTCTTCTGGCCGCTGACGGCGGGGGTAAGTCTGGTATTGGCACGGCCGGGTGGTCATCGTGAGCCGGCGTATCTGGCGCAAGTGATTCGCCAGCAACGCGTGACGGTGGTCCAGTTCGTGCCGGCGCTGTTGCAGCAGTTTGTCGAATTGCAGGCTGTCAGTGAATGCACCAGCCTCACCGATATTTTCTGTGGTGGCGGCGAACTCACTGCGGCGCTGGCCGCTGCTGTGCGCCAGCAACTGCCGTGGGTGCGCCTGCATAACGTGTATGGCCCGACCGAAGCCACGGTCGACAGCACGGCATGGACGCTGGAACCGCACACGCCGGTGCCGTCCACCGAATTGCCGATCGGCAAAGCGATCTGCAACACCCGCCTGTATGTGCTCGATGCGCACGATCAACCGGTGCCGCTCGGCGTCATTGGCCAGTTGCACATCGGCGGCATCGGCGTGGCGCGCGGTTATATGGGGCTGCCGCAGATGCAGGTCGAGCGCTTTATCGACAACCCGTTCGTGGCCGGTGATCGCTTGTACCGCACCGGCGATCTGGTGCGCTACCGCGCTGACGGCAACCTCGAATTCCGCGGGCGCAACGACTTCCAGGTCAAGCTGCATGGCTTGCGTCTGGAACCCGGTGAAATCGAAGCGCGGTTGATCCAGCACCCGCAGGTTCGCGAAGCGGTGGTGCTGATGCGCGACGAGCGTCTGGTCGGGTATTTCACTGCGGTTGATGGCAGGGCTGTGCCTGCGATCGACACGCTGCGCGCGTTCATCCTCGAACAATTGCCCGAGTACATGGTGCCGGGTGCGTTTGTTGCGCTCGACGTTTTGCCGTTGAGTCCCAACGGCAAGATCGACCGTCAGGCGCTGCCGGCACCGGGCCTCGACGCGGTGCTCAGCCGTCACTACGAAGCGCCGCAAGGCGAAATCGAAACCTTGCTGGCACGAGTCTGGAGTGAAGTGCTGAATGTCGAGCAGGTCGGACGTCACGACAACTTCTTCGAATTGGGCGGGCATTCGTTGCTGGCGATTCGGCTGGTCAACCTGCTGCAACGTGCAGGGCAACAGGTGACGCTGGCGCAGGTATTCCAGCGTCCGAGCATTGAGGCGCTGGCCGCGTTGCTCAGTCGGTCCGACGCAACGCTCGCGCAGCCCGAAGGCGTGGTCGTGGTGCGACCGGGGGAGGGCGGCAATGCGCTGTTCCTGATCCATGAGTTCAGCGGCCGGGACGTGTATTTCCCAGCATTGGGGATGCATATCGAAGGGCAGTTTCCGATTTATGGTTTGCCCGGCGTGCCGCTGGGACAACCGCAACTGCGCACCCTTGAATGCATGGCCACGCGGCTGGTCGGAATTATCCGGACGTTGCAGCCGCATGGGCCGTATCGTCTGGCCGGGTGGTCTTTCGGTGGTTTGCTGGCGTATGAAATCGCCCAGCAATTGCTCGGTCTCGATGAGGCGGTGGCGTTTGTCGGCCTGCTCGATACCTATGCACCGCATCCGGCCAGCCAGGATAAAACCCGTTGGGGCGGCGAGCATCGCGATAAACGTCAGTTGATCGAGCATTGCCGTGCGCGTTCGCAGATGCGTGGAGAAGAAGGGCTGTCAGCGTTGGCTGAGGTCGAGCGGCTGGAGGCTGAAGTCGAGCTCATCGCGTTCGACCAACTGTTCCAGCGTTGCTGCGAGCAGCAGTTGCCGGACCCGGAACTGGCCGCACTGAGCGCAGCGGATGCCTGGAGTTACTTTGATCGCGAGGCCGCTCATGGCCTGGCGCTGGCGCATTACCGGGTCAGCCCGGCCAGCCAGCCAGTGCATTTGTTCCGCGCTCGGGCACTGATGCCAGGGCAGGCGAAGCCGAGTCCGACTCGTGGCTGGGAATCGAAAGTCGCCAGCGATTTTCTGCGTTGCATCGATGTGCCGGGGGATCATCGCAGCATGATGAAAAGCCCGGATATCGAGGCACTCGGCCAAGCGCTCAGTCAGGCAATGGCGGTAGCACAGGCACCGCAGCCACAGGCTTATCAGCCGGTGCTGACCATCCAGAGCGGACACGCCGGGCATGCGCCGGTCTTCTGTGTGCCGGGCGCGGGCGACAGTGTTACCGGGTTTATCCACCTGACCGAAGCACTGGGCCCGGAATGGCCGATTTTCGGTCTGCAACCGCGCGGGCTCGATGGCAGTGGCGTGCCGCACAGCCAGGTTGAAGCGGCAGCGAAGTGCTATCTGCAAGCTGTCGAGCAGTTGTATCCGGAAGGTGCGGTGCACTTGATCGGTCATTCCTTCGGCGGATGGGTCGCGCATGCCATGGCGGCGCAGTTGCAGGCGTCCGGGCGTGAAGTGGCATCTTTGACCCTGATCGACAGTGAATCTCCCGGTGGCAACGGTACGGCCGGCAAACCGTACACCACGACTGCCGCGCTGGAACGTTTGATCGAGACGTTGCAACTGTCCAGCGGCAAATCGCTGGGCATTGATCCGCTGGCGTTCGCCGAGGCTGACGAGCCTACGCAAATGTCCCTGCTGCACGAGGGCATGGTGCGCGCCGGTGTGTTGTCTGCGCGTTCGTCAGCGCAAGCGATGCACGGTCCGGTCCGCACCTTCGCCACGGCATTGCGCACGGTCTATCAACCACAACTGGCCTACACCGGCCCGGTGCGGCTGGCGCTGGTCGATGACCCGACGCTGGATGCGTGGGGCAATCAGCGCGAGCAAGCGGCAATGGTTGAAGGTTGGCAGCGCCAGGTCGCGGATCTGGCGGTGTGGTACGGGCCGGGCAATCACTTCACGATTCTCAAGGCGCCCAACGTCTTCAGTCTCGCTGCGTGGTGGCATGACGGCCTGAAAGTGCCGGCCGGCCAAGTGGTGTCCTGATTGTTGTTTATCTACCAGAGCCCGGCCGCTGGCCGGGCTCACCCCTGAACGGACTTGTGGTCATTTATGGAAAAGTCGAAGTTGCGCAAAGTCGGTATGGGTCTGGCGTTAGTGGCAGTAGCGGGATTGGCATTCTACGCGGTGCAGGCACCAGCCGAGGCGCCGCAATACCTGACCGCGCCGGTGGAGCGCAGTGATATTGAAAACGCGGTGCTGGCCACCGGGTTGCTCGAAGGCATCAAGCAAGTGGACGTCGGCGCGCAAGTATCCGGCCAATTGAAGTCGCTCAAGGTCAAGGTCGGCGACAAGGTGAAGAAGGGCCAGTGGCTGGCGGAAATCGATCCACTGGTATTGCAGAACACCCTGCGTCAGGCCCAGGTTGATGAGGAAAACCTGCAGGCGCAAAAACGTGCCACCCAGGCTCAACTGCGGCAGACCAAAGCGATTTACGAGCGCTACAGGAACTTGCAGGACGACGCGTCGATCTCGCGCCAGGATTTTGAAACCGCCGAGTCTGACTATCAGGTCCAGCAGGCCAATCTGATGTCTCTGGATGCGCAGATCAAAAGTGCGCACATCCAGATTGACACGGCCAAGGTCAATCTGGCGTATACGCGCATCGTCGCGCCAATCGATGGCGACGTGGTCGGCGTGGTAACGCAGGAAGGGCAAACGGTGATCGCCAGCCAACTGGCGCCGGTCCTGCTGAAACTGGCGGATCTGGACACCATGACGGTCAAGGCGCAGGTCTCCGAGGCCGATGTGATCCACATCGCCCCGGGGCAAGAGGTGTACTTCACCATTCTTGGCGAGGACAAACGCTACTACGCGAAACTGCGCGGCACGGACCCGGCGCCACAGAACTTTCTTGAAACGCCGCCCGCCGGTACACCGAAGCAAAGCAGCGCGGTGTTCTACAACGCCTTGTTCGAGGTGCCGAACCCCGACCATCGTCTGCGCATTTCGATGACCGCGCAGGTGCGCATTATCCTCGACACCGCCAAGGCTGTGCTGACCGTGCCAGTGGCGGCACTCGGGCCGCGCAATGACGATGGCAGTTTCCCGGTACGGGTGCTGGACGCCAAGGGCCACGCGCAGTCGCGCAATGTGCACACCGGGATCAACAACAACGTCAAAGTGCAGATCAATGATGGTCTGGCTGAAGGTGATCGCGTGGTCATCGGTGATCCGCTGACCAATGTGGCGGGAGCCTGAGCATGAGCGAGCCACTGTTACAGCTCACCGGCATCACCCGCAGTTTCACCGCCGGTGACCGCGAATTCCTCGCGCTGAAGAACATCGACCTGACGATCAATGCCGGGGAAATGGTCGCGATCATTGGCGCCTCGGGTTCCGGTAAGTCGACGCTGATGAACATCCTCGGTTGCCTTGATTACGCCACCGCCGGCAGCTACAGGATCAACGGCCAGGAAACCCGCGATCTGGACAATCAGGCCTTGGCTGAACTGCGCCGTGACTACTTCGGCTTCATCTTCCAGCGTTATCACTTGCTGCCCCATTTGAGCGCGATGCACAACGTCGAGATGCCGGCGATTTACGCCGGCACGCCGCAGCTTCAGCGCCATGCCCGCGCCCGGGAGTTGTTGGCGCGGCTGGGCCTGGAAGGCCACCTGACACATCGGCCGAGCCAGCTCTCCGGCGGCCAGCAGCAGCGCGTGAGTATCGCCCGGGCCTTGATGAACGGTGGCGAAGTGATCCTTGCCGACGAACCGACTGGCGCCCTCGATACCGCCAGCGGTAAAGAGGTGATGCGCATCCTGCTGGAGCTGCACGCGGCGGGGCATACGGTGATTCTGGTGACCCACGACCCGAAAGTCGCGGCCAACGCCGAGCGCATCATCGAAGTCAGCGACGGCGAAATCCTCAGCGACCGCGCCAACGAACGTGACACCACGCATCTGCTCAGCGACGCACCGGTGACGCCGAAAGCCACCGCTTCGCGGCGTCTGGTAGCCAGCCTCGGCCTGTTCAAAGAAGCGTTCGCCATGGCCTGGGTAGCGTTGATTTCCCATCGCATGCGCACCTTGCTGACCATGCTGGGCATCGTCATCGGCATCACCTCGGTGGTGTCGATTTCGGCGGTTGGGGAGGGCGCGAAGAACTATGTGCTCAAGGACATCGCGGCCATTGGCAGCAACACCATCGATGTCTATCCCGGCACGAGCTACGGCGACAAACGTGCAGCGGCCATCGAAACCCTGACACCGGCCGATGTCACCGCGCTGAATCAGCTGTACTACGTCGACAGCGCTACGCCGATGATTGGCCGCAGCCTGTTGCTGCGTTACCGCAATATCGATCTGGATGCGCAGGTGAACGGCGTCAGCGATCAGTACTTCAAGGTTCGCGGCATCAAGATGGCCGCGGGTATTGCGTTCAGCGAAAACGATGCTCGGCGCCAGGCACAGGTGGTGGTCATCGACCACAACACCCGGCAGCGCCTGTTCGGGCAAGACATCGATCCGTTGGGCCAGGTGATCCTGATCGGTAACCTGCCGTGCACGGTGATCGGTGTGGCCGCGCAGGATAAAAGCCTGTTTGCCTCGGGCAAGACCCTCAACGTCTGGGTGCCTTACGAAACCGCCGCCGGACGGGTGTTGGGCCAGCGTTATCTGGACAGCATCAGCGTGCGCATGAAGGAGGGCCAGCCGAGCAAAGTGGTGGAGGAACACGTCACCCGACTGTTGTTGCAACGCCACGGCACCAAGGACTTTTTTACCAACAACCTCGACAGCGTCTTACAGACGGTGCAGAAAACCAGCCGCTCGCTGGCGTTGCTGCTGTCGCTGATTGCGGTGATTTCTTTGGTGGTTGGCGGTATCGGGGTGATGAACATCATGCTGGTGTCGGTCACTGAGCGTACCCGCGAGATCGGTATCCGCATGGCGGTCGGCGCCCGGCAGTCGGACATTCGTCAGCAGTTTCTGGTGGAAGCGGTAATGGTCTGTCTGCTCGGTGGCGCGATCGGCATTTCCCTGTCGTATGCCATCGGCCATCTGTTTTCGCTGTTCATCAAGGAATGGGAGATGGTGTTTTCAATGGCCTCGGTAATGACGGCGGTGCTCTGTTCGACCCTGATCGGCGTGGTGTTCGGCTTCGTGCCCGCGCGCAACGCTTCGCGGCTCGACCCGATCGAAGCGCTGGCGCGGGACTGACCTCCCGTGTTCAGGGTGTGGCCGTGCAGTCCTGCGGCGAATACATCCACTTCATCAGCGAGTGCCGGCCGCTGATGCCCAGTTTGATCGCGGCGCGCTTGAGGTAACTCTCGACGGTGTTGACCTTCAGCTGCAACTGCGCGGCCAGTTCCGGCGCGGTGTGCCCGGCGAGCAGGCCGATGCACACTTCACTTTCGCGGTTCGACAGCTTCAGCCCCAACTGCTGCAAACGCTCGTTGAAGCGCAGGCGCAGGGTCTCGATCCCGCTGGTTTCGCTGGCTGACGCCAGACTTTGCGCATCGATCTCCAGCGGCTGCACAGCGTGGATGTGTTTTTCCACCATCGGCAGCAGCACCGGGGAGATGTCCTGCAACAGGCTGCGTTCCTGCGCGGAAAAGCGTTCCGACTGATCGTTGCGGTACACCGAAATCACGTAGCGGTAACCGTCCTTGCGCCGGGTCAGGTGCAATTGCGCTGCGTCGGCGGCAGTCGAGGACGGCTCGGGTGGCGGTCGGTCGCTGTGTTCGCTGAACAGGGTGTCGGCTCGCAGCGCCTCGTCCTTCATCGGCTCGGGTTCGCAGTGCTGCGTCACCGGTTCGACGCGCATCTGGCGGATATGTGTGGCGTCAATCGCCAGTTGCGTGCGGATCAAGTCATGCAGCATGCGCGGGAAATGGCGGCTGCCGGTGCTGGCAATGACCTTGCCGATGTGCGGAAACAGGTGTGAGTTCATGACTTCATCCGTGATTGGCAATGGGGGCTCGTGTCCTTGCAGCCCGGCGTAACGCTCCTTGGCCGGGAAAATTCTGCAGGTTTGGATCCTATCCTAGTACAACGTTTGAACTTGCGTTTAATCAAGCGTCAATGTGTGCGTTGCGTTGATGCGCGATTTAAATAGTATGACGATTGGAGGCCGGCGCAGAAACACGTACTCTTGCCGCTGCGCTGCAAAGACCAAAACAACAACAGGAGTCTGTAATGCAACCGATTCGTCTCGGCCTGGTGGGCTACGGCAAGATCGCCCAGGATCAACACGTCCCCGCCATCCTCGCCAACCCGGCGTTCCAGCTGGTGGCGGTCGCCACTCAGGGCAAACCTTGCGCCGGGGTGGAAAACTTCCAGTCGCTTGGCGAACTGCTCGAGAACGGCCCGGCCGTCGACGCGATTGCGTTCTGCACGCCGCCGCAGGGGCGTTTTGCGCTGGTGCAACAGGCATTGGCGGCCGGCAAGCATGTACTGGTGGAAAAGCCGCCCTGCGCGACATTAGGCGAGGCCATGGCCTTGGTCGATCAAGTTGCGGCACAAGGCGTGAGCGCTCTGTTCGCCTGGCACTCGCGCTATGCGCCGGGCATCGCCGCCGCCCGTGACTGGCTCGCCAGCCGGACCCTGCAAAGCGTGCAGATCGACTGGAAGGAAGACGTGCGCAAATGGCATCCGGGCCAGGCGTGGATCTGGCAACCGGGCGGCCTCGGTGTGTTCGATCCGGGCATCAACGCTTTGTCGATCATCACCCACCTGCTGGCGTTGCCGCTGTTTGTCGAAGCCGCCGAACTGCGCGTGCCGAGCAACTGCCAGTCGCCGATTGCCGCATCGATAAAAATGTCCGATGTGCGTCGCCTCGACGTGCGCGCCGAGTTCGATTTCGACCACGGCCACGACGAACTGTGGAGCATCGAAATCCGCTGCGCCGAAGGCGTCCTGCGCCTGGACAACGGCGGCGCTCTGCTGAGCATCGACGGCGTCCGGCAAAGCGTGTCGGAAGAGGGCGAGTACGCAGCGGTCTACCGCCACTTCCAACAACTGATCGGCGACAAGGCCAGCGACCTGGATCTGCAACCGTTGCGGCTGGTGGCGGACAGTTTCTTTGTGGGCAGCCGGGCGCTGGTTGAGCCGTTTTACGATTGAGGTGGATTGTCCGGTTTGAGTGGACGGTGAAACGCTTTTCAGCCGATTTATCCCTTTGCTATGCGTCAGTAATCTGTACCCAACTTGAACGCAACAACAAAACTTCAAACTTGAAAAGGGATGCACACCATGACCACTCCAACCTACAACCGCCTGAACAAAGACGACGCTATCGTGCTGCTGGTTGACCACCAGACCGGTCTGATCTCGCTGGTGCAGGATTTCTCGCCGAACGAGTTCAAGAACAACGTGCTGGCGCTGGCGGATCTGGCCAAGTTCTTCGACCTGCCGACGATCCTCACCACCAGCTTCGAACAAGGCCCGAACGGCCCGCTGGTACCAGAGCTGAAAGAGATGTTCCCGGATGCGCCATACATCGCTCGCCCAGGCCAGATCAACGCCTGGGACAACGAAGATTTCGTCAAGGCGATCAAGGCCACCGGGCGCAAGCAGATCATCATCGCCGGTGTGGTGACCGATGTGTGCGTAGCGTTCCCGACCCTGTCAGCACTGGCGGAAGGTTTTGATGTGTTTGTGGTGACTGATGCGTCCGGCACCTTCAATACCACCGTGCAGCAAGCCGCATGGAGCCGCATGACCCAGGCCGGAGCACAAATGATGAACTGGTTCTCGGTCGCCTGTGAGCTGCACCGCGACTGGCGCAACGACATTGAAGGCTTGGGTAATCTGCTGTCGCAGCGCATCCCCAACTACCGCAACCTGATGAACAGCTACTCGGCGCTGACGCAGCAGAAGTGAGTCATCGCTAACTAAAAAGCCTGCTTTGAAAGCAGGCTTTTGCGTTTTCACTCGATTGGCTGCGTTCTGTAAGTTTTATACAGTTGCTGAATGTCGGGATTGTCGAGATTCGCGTAAATGATTCCTTCCTTATCCAGACCGTCTAGCCCTTTGATACCGCCAATCACTCCGGGCCATTCCTCACGGCTTGAGATTTCTACGACGTGGGGCTTCAGACATTCGTCCAAGTGACCTCTGAAGGGATCGCGGATCTCGTCGCTGAGCGCTCGCAAATATGCATCTTTGTAGGTCTTGGACCAATCGATGGCAAACCTGGCCCGATAGCACAGCTCCATGTAAACGAGCAGGATAGTCCGTCCGTTTCCATCCAGAAACGGATGAGCCGAAGCCAATTGCCCCATCACCTCGCCTGGGCGATCACGAAAACGTTTTTTGTTTGCAGCGAGCTCCAGCGCATATTCGATGGATCTTTTGATCAGCTCTGGACGCTCGAATGGTGTGTGATGCGGATCGTCTATCGATCCTTTGAAAACCGCCAGATGGGGAACCAGCTCATTCCTGTCGTTACCTGACCATGGGTAGAAACCGGCGAACAGGATTTCATGAGTCTTGAGTACCGCTTGATAGTTGATGGGTCTTCTTTTTGCCAGATAGGCAAGCGCTTCTTCGATACTGGCCTCGAAAGAGAGATGTTCCGATTCCTTGACTTCAACCGGGTCTTTGAGCTTGAGCGAGTTGCGAAGGTAGCCTTCAGTTTCGAAATCGCCGAAGGGGTCGAACGTCATGCGCTGAGCTGCTTCTTCGAATGCCTTTTTTCCTGAAGGTAACGTCCTTGCAAGGCCATGATTTCAGCCTTGTTCAAGACACCCTTTCGCTTCAGGTTGACCAGCAGTTGCTCCACACTGTCCAGTTCAACGGCATCACCGGCCAGCCGCGTTATCGTCAGCGCCATGCGACTCAGTCCGTCACGCTCGGCGCCCACCCGGTGTTTTTCCGCGAGCTTGCGAACTTCGCTCGCGACGCTGTCAGTGGCTGATTCGCTCATTTTCTAACCCCTCGTTGTCTCTGTCGGAGCATAGCATGGCGTCGTTCTGGGGGATTAACCGACAAGCATTTCGACTTTTGGCATTGTCCGGTTTGAGTGGACGGTGAAACGCTTTTCAGCCGATTTATCCCTTTGCTATGCGTCAGTAATCTGTACCCAACTTGAACGCAACAACAAAACTTCAAACTTGAAAAGGGACGCACACCATGACCACTCCAACCTACAACCGCCTGAACAAAGACGACGCTATCGTGCTGCTGGTTGACCACCAGACCGGTCTGATCTCGCTGGTGCAGGACTTCTCGCCGAACGAGTTCAAGAACAACGTGCTGGCGCTGGCGGATCTGGCCAAGTTCTTCAACCTGCCAACGATCCTCACCACCAGCTTCGAACAAGGCCCGAACGGCCCGCTGGTGCCGGAGCTGAAAGAGATGTTCCCGGACGCGCCGTACATCGCTCGTCCTGGTCAGATCAACGCCTGGGACAACGAAGACTTCGTCAAGGCGATCAAAGCCACCGGCCGTAAGCAGATCATCATTGCCGGTGTTGTAACGGATGTGTGTGTAGCGTTCCCGACCCTGTCGGCACTGGCGGAAGGTTTTGATGTGTTTGTGGTGACTGATGCTTCCGGCACCTTCAACACCACCGTGCAGCAAGCCGCGTGGAGCCGTATGACTCAGGCTGGCGCGCAAATGATGAACTGGTTCTCGGTCGCCTGTGAGCTGCACCGCGACTGGCGCAACGACATTGAAGGCTTGGGCAACCTGCTGTCGCAGCGAATCCCCAACTACCGCAACCTGATGAACAGCTACTCGGTGCTGACGCAGCAGAAGTGAGTCATCGCTAACTAAAAAGCCTGCTTTGAAAGCAGGCTTTTGCGTTTATGACCGCCAGGCCAGCCACCGTTCGTCCATTGCCGGGCACTTGTCATGCGCTGGCATTTCACACGTCCAGGTACCTATCGCTGAACCACATCGGAGAACGACATGGACATTGACGAAAACGCACCGGGCAACCAGTCGCAGCAAGCCGTGACCCGCACTACCGACAACGAGACCGGGCACGATCCCAAGCGCGGAAATCCCGAGGTGCCTTTGCCGCCGGACGATGAGGCGCCGGTTGAGGAAGACATGTCGGATGTGGATGCGGCCAATTCGGTTTCGACGGAGCATCCACCTTCACGCTGATAGAGTGGTATCAGGGGAATGCTCCCTGTGATGGTCAACCCGGATAGTTCCCTCTCCTCGGGGAGAGGGCTAGGGTGAGGGGCTTTCCCTGGCTGCCTGATGCAGTTCAGTCACCGACATCGTGAACACCAGTTTCGAGCGCCCATGGTTGGCATACCCATGCGTCACATCCGTCCGCGCTACCGCCGAACACCCGGGCCCGATCATCAGCTCGGCATCGCCAACCCTTAAATGCAACGTGCCTTTCTCGACGTGAAATAACTCGGTGGTGCCGTTCGGGTGCCCGGCTGAAGCAAACGACTCGCCGGGAAACAACTCCCAGCGCCACAACTCGAGCATGTTCGGGCCGCTGGTGCCGGCCAGCAGTCGTGCCGAACCGCCCAGCTCGCCGCGCCACAGCGTGGGGATGTCCTGACTGTCGATCAGGTGCGCCGCCGGGGTCGCGGCGACATTGACGAAGTCCGCCACGGACAAGCCCAGCGCCGCGGCGATTTTGCACAAGGTGGCGATGCTCGGGTTGGCCGAGCCTTTCTCGATCTCGACCACCATGCCTTTGCTCACGCCCGAGCGTCGGGACAGTTCGTCGAGTGTGATGCTCCGCTGTTTGCGTGCCTGTTTGAGCGTGCGGGAAACCGCTGCGCTGACGGTCTGGACGTCGGCGCCGGCCTCGGTCGGTATATTGACTTTATTGGTCATTGATCGCTAGCATCGTTGGAAATTCGGGTATGAGGGGGATTCTGGGATGCTGTCTGTCGTGCCGTCAATCGATCCGGCTGTGGCGCAACTCGCGCCGGGCTTCAGAGCGCTGAGTATTGTCGTCCAAGCCGCACCGATTCTTGACGCTGAGGTGGCAGGTGTTGAGCTGGCCAGAGCCTGCCAGGCCGTCGCCGCCGGTGGCCCGCAGTGGGCGCCTGCGCATCTTCAAGCCTGGGCCGATGTCTTTCGCCAGTTCGGCGCCAAGCCGCAGCGCACGCCTTGCTCGGCCGAAGCACTGCGCAAACGCGTATTGCGCGACGGCAACTTGCCGAGCATCGATCCGGTGGTCGACCTGTACAACGCCATCAGCCTCGAATACGCGATTCCCGTAGGCGGCGAAAATGCCGAAGCCTATATCGGCTCCCCGCGCCTGGTCGTGGCCGATGGCAGCGAACCGTTCGACACGATGAAGGAAGGTCAGCCCGCGCATGAGTTTCCGGACGCTGGGGAAGTGGTCTGGCGCGATGACCAAGGCGTGACCTGCCGACGCTGGAACTGGCGCCAGGGCGTACGAACACGCCTTGACGCCCAGGCCCAGCACATGTGGTTCATCCTCGAAAGCCTGCCGGCCATGCCGCTGGAAGCGCTGACCGAGGCCGGCGACAGGCTGATCGAAGGTTTGCAGCAAATGATGCCCGGCGCCGAGATCGAAAGCATGTTGATCGGGCCGGGGGCGCGTTAGGTTAGAGGTGAGTGCGAGCCCGTTTCGTCAACAACACGATTCCCTGTGGGAGCGAGCCTGCTCGCGAAGGCGGCGGTACATTCAACCTCTTTATTGACTGATCGGCCGCTTTCGCGAGCAAGCTCGCTCCCACAATACCGCGTGTTGACCATTGATTTGGTGGTGCCACAAACCCCCTGTGGGAGCGGGCTTGCCCGCGAAGACGGCGGTACATTCAACATCCTATCCGCCTGGCACACCGCCTTCGCGAGCAGGCTCGCTCCCACATATTGACTCATCGCCTCAGTAAGGGCTTGCCGTTGGGCGCACGATCAGTTCGCTGACGTCCACGTCCGCCGGTTGTTCTACGGCGTAGGCAATCGCGCGGGCGATGGCTTCGGCGGGGATGGCGATCTTGCGGAAAGACTTCATCTCGGCGCGGCCGCCTTCGTCGGAGATGCTGTCGGCGAGTTCCGATTCGGTCACGCCCGGTGCAATGACGGTGACGCGGATATCGCCGCCGACCTCTTGGCGCAAGCCTTCGGAAATGGCCCGTACGGCGTACTTGGTCGCGCAGTACACCGCCGCGGTAGGGCTGACCGCGTAGGCGCCGATCGAGGCGATGTTGATGATCTGCCCGGCACGCTGGCGCTGCATCAACGGCAGGCTGGCGGCGATGCCGTGGAGCACGCCACGGATGTTGACGTCGATCATGCGGTTCCACTCATCGACCTTCAGCGCGTCCAGCCGCGATAACGGCATGACCCCAGCGTTGTTGACCAGTACATCGACGCGGCCGTAATGCTCGACGGCGAAATCGACGAAGCGCTGCACATCCTGCTGATCGGTGACGTCCAGTGCGCGGAACTGCGCGTGGCCACCGGCGCCGTTGATCTCCTCGGCAATCAGCGCCAGACGCTCGGTGCGCCGGGCGCCCAACACCACTTTGGCGCCACGGCTGGCGAGCAGACGTGCGGTGGCTTCGCCGATGCCGCTGCTGGCGCCGGTAATCACGATCACTTTGTCTTGAATGTTCAGCATGATGTCTTCCTCTTCGCGGTGCCCGGGAGTGGGCTTGGAAGAAGGTTATGCGCGGCGGCTCTCAGGCTATTAATCGATTCCTCCACGCAATTTGCCCAATTCTGCTGCATCGCTTTTCGAGCGGTTTTCAGCCGCCCCGTGGCGCGTCGCGGTAGGCGCTCGGGGTGACCCCGACTTCACGGCGGAACACCTGGGAAAAGTGGCTGGGGCTCGAGTAGCCGACCTCCAGGCCAATGTCGATCACGCTGCGCGCGGTCTCCAGCAACAGATGACGCGCGCGGCTCATGCGCAGGCGGATGAAGTATTGCGAGGGCGACAAGCCGGTGGCGCGCTTGAAGGTGCGGCTGAAGTGGTAGTCGCTCAACTCGGCGATGCCGGCCAGATGACTGAGACTGAAATCCTCCGCCAGATTCGCATTCATCGCTTCAAGCACCCGGCGCAGTTTGTAGGCGGGCAGGGCGTTGTCGCGGCGCGGGTTGCTGTCGGGGTCGAGATAGTGACGCAGCAGATGGATCGCCAACGCCTGAGCCAGGCTGTGCACCAGCAGTGCGCTGGGCTGGCGCTGTTCGGTCAGTTCGATGCGCAGTTGCTCAAGGACGAAGCTGACCTGCTCGTCACGTGCACCAGACACGTCGATGAACGTCACTGTGCCGGCCTGTTCGCCGAACGCTTCCCGCGCCGCTCGTTCGATCAAACCCAGGCCGAGATAAAGGTGCATGACTTCGAAAATCTCACAGCCTTCGGTCTGCCAGCGCATTTCGTAGGGTTCGCGGGTGTTGGTCAGGAAGAAATCACCCGCCGTGACTCGGCTTGCCTGCCATTCGCCACCCAATGAACGTTCCTCGACGCGGGCAGTGCCGGCCAATACCAGCACCAGCAGCGGTTCGGCCACGCATGGCACGCGGATCGGCTCAAGCAGAGTCTGATGGCGGAACAGCTGCACCACCGCATCCTTGATCTGCGGCCGCGGTGACGTCGTTTCCGCAACACCGGGCAAATGCTCCGGCATGGCTTCAGCAGCGATGCGCGCGGGCTGGCTGATGGTCGGTGTAGCGGGGCTGGCAGAGGGCACAGGACGCTCCATGAAAAGCTTCGGCTGCGGATGGATTCGAAGATTAGGGCGGGCGGACAGGAAACTCCAGCGCAAAACTCCGACAGTCTCGGCAATCACCCGAAAGCCCGGCGGCGGAGAGTGCGCGACAGTGAAGCCGTGTTTACGAATGCGCCGCCACGGCGCAACACCGATTCGCTATCGAGGAGTAAGAACCATGACTGATTTCAACCACACCCTGCCACAAGAAGTCGCCGGTAAAGTTGCACTGGTCACCGGCGCGGCAAGCGGCATCGGCAAGGCAATCGCGCTGATGCTGCATGCTCGCGGCGCCAAGGTGATTGCCGAAGACCTCAACCCGGCTGTCGAAGAGCTGGCTCGTCCCGATCTGCTGCCGCTGGTAGCGGACATCACCGAGGACGGCGCCGCCGAACGCGCAGTAGGCCTTGCCGTCGAGCAGTTCGGGCGCCTGGATATTCTGGTCAACAACGCCGGGATCATCATCAACAAAGCGGTGATCGACATGAGCCGCGACGATTGGGAAAAAATCCAGGCAGTGAATGCCACGGCGGCCTTCCTGCACTGCCGCGAAGCGGTCAAGGCGATGATCCCGAACAAGTCCGGTGCAATCGTCAATATCGCTTCCTATGCCTCGTACTTCGCCTTCCCGACGATTGCCGCCTACACCGCCTCCAAAGGTGCGCTGGCACAACTGACCCGCACGCTTGCCTTGGAAGTCATCGAGCATGGCATACGCGTCAATGCCATCGGCGTCGGCGATGTGGTGACCAATATCCTCAATGATGTGGTAGAGGACGGCCCGGGATTCCTTGCGCAACACGGTGAAGCGGCACCGATCGGTCGGGCGGCGCAGCCGGAAGAGATCGCCGAAATCGTCACCTTTCTCGCCTCTGACCGCGCCAGTTTCATGGTCGGCTCAGTGGTCATGGCCGATGGCGGCATGACGGTAACCGCAGGCTGATAGCGGCATCGCAAGCCATGGGCCCGTGCGATCACGTGCCCATGGCTTTACCAGGATCCGAGCGACGCAGAATCAGGCAAATCTGCAGCATCTTTGATCTAGTCGCCGCTGGGTAAAAGTGGCTAATCTTCATCCGCAGTTGACCCACCTTCGTCTGCTTTCGAGGCCCTTTGCATGGATAACCACGACGCTTCCATCCTTCACGACACGGCGGTGTATCGCGCCGAACTGGTGCGCCTGCTGACCCAGCGTTTCGACGCGCCGGGCACCTACGAAACGGCCATTGCGCCGCTGCACGTGATCCGTCTCGATGGGCCGTCCGAGCTGATCCATGTCGTGCATCGCCCGGCGCTGTGCCTGATTGTGCAGGGACGCAAGGAAGTCGGGCTGGGCGACGAACGTTTCCTCTATGACCCGCTGAATTATCTGGTGGTGTCGGTGACGTTGCCGGTATCGGGCCGGGTGATCGAAGCCTCGCCCGAGGCACCGTATTTTTGCGTCCGCCTGGATTTCGACCCTGCACAACTGACGCAACTGATTGCCGAATCGCCGCCGACCGGGGTGCCGCAGGAAGCCGGACGCGGCATGTTTCTCGACAAGATCGACGTGACCCTGCTAGACACCATGCTGCGTCTGGTGCGCCTGCTGGATAACCCGCGCGACATCGGCATGCTCGCGCCAATGGCGTTGCGCGAGTTGTATTACCGCCTGCTGCGCGGTCAGCACGGGCATCTGCTGTATGAAATCGCCGTCAGCGATTCGCAGACCCACCGGGTCACCCGAGCCATCGACTGGCTGAACAGGAATTTCACCGAGCCGCTGCGCATCGACGCGCTGGCGCAGGTGGCCAACCTGAGCAATTCGGCGCTGCACCATCGCTTCAAAGCCGTCACCGCCATGAGCCCGCTGCAGTATCAAAAACAGTTGCGCTTGCAGGAAGCGCGGCGGCTGATCATCAACGAAGGGCTGGACGTGTCCAGCGCCTGTTATCGCGTTGGCTATGAAAGCGCTTCGCAGTTCAGCCGCGAATACAACCGCCAGTTCGGCTGCCCGCCATCGAAAGAACTCAGTCGCCTGCGCCAGACCGGTTGACGGCCTGACGCCCTGTTTAGCGCGCGGGTTCCGCCCACTCATCACGAAACCCCAACAGGAAATCCACAAACGCCCGCACCCGTTGCGGCACATAGCGGCCGTGCGGGTAGAGCAGGGTATAGGGCCGCGAACGGCCGGTGTACGGCTGCAGCACTTCAATCAGGCGGCCATCCGCCAGTTCCTGCTCGACGATGAAGCGGTACGTCTGAAACAGTCCGGCGCCGTGCCTGGCCAGCGTCACGCCGCCGAGCACATCGTCGGAGCAGGAGTAGCCGCCATCCGAGATCACCTCCCGATCCCGGCCGTTTTCCTGAAATAGCCAGGAAATCCGCCGGCCACTGCTGGGCAGCTCGAACTGGATGCACTCATGCTCGATCAGATCGTCGAGGGTTTGCGGCGTGCCGGCCCTCTGCAGATATTCAGGGGAGGCGACCACCACCAGGCTGGCGTCTTCCAGCAGGCGCGCGATCAGAGTCGAGTCCGGTTGCGCGCGTACGCGTATCGCCAGATCGTAGCCTTCCTCGACGAAGTCGATATTGCGATTGCCCAGGTGCACGTCCACCGTAACCTCGGGGTACAACGCCCGGAATTTCGGCAGCAGCGGCAGGATGCGGTGATGCCCGTAAGTGGTTGGCAGGCTGATGCGCAGTCGCCCCGACGGCGAAGTCTGCGCGCCCATGACTTCCTGCTGCGCTTCGACCAGTTGCGTCAGGGCCTGGCTGCATTGCTCGAAGAAGCTGCGGCCGGCGTCGGTGAGGCGGATGCTGCGCGTGGTGCGCGCAAACAGGCGCGATCCCAGGCGTTGCTCCAGACGCAGAATCGACCGGCTGACAGCCGCCGGCGTGACCCCGGCCAGTTGCGCGGCGGCGGTGAAGCTGCCGGCTTCGGCAGCCAGGCAGAAGAGTTCGATACTGCCTAATTGCAGGTCTTCAAAATGGCGTTTCATTGTGGCTCGCACCGAAGATCGACGGACGTTCACCCTCTGTGTACCACAACCCACGACGCCGCCGGTATCCACCGGCGGCGTTGCAGGAAATTCGATCAATGGCCGGCGCTCTGGCCACCGTCGACATGCAGGATTTCGCCAGTGACGAACTTCGCGCTGTCGAGGTAGAGGATCGCTTGCACGATGTCGTCGATTTCACCCATGTGGCCGACCGGGTGCAGGCTGCCCAGCGCCTGATGGGTTTCCTCAGCGTGCATCGGCGTTTTGATGATGCCCGGCGATACCGCGTTGACCCGAATGCCGCGCTTGGCGTACTCGATAGCGAGGGATTTGGTCGCCGCGTTGATACCGCCCTTGGTCAGCGATGCCAATACCGAAGGCACGCCATCAACCGCATGATCGACCAGACTGGTGGTCACGCTGACGACGTGGCCGCTGCCGTGTTTTTCCATCTCGCCGATGGCCAGTTGCGAGATATGAAAGAAGCCACTCATGTTGGTCGCCACGACCTGGGCGTAGTCCGCCTGGCTGTAAGCGGTGAACGGCTTGGCCAGAAAGATCCCGGCATTGTTCACCAGCGTATCGACGCGACCGAACCGGGCGACCGCAGCGCGAATCACTCGCTCAGCGGTTTGTGGATCGGCAATGTCGCCAGCGACGGTCAGAACATCCGGGTCGCTCGACTCTTTGATCGAGCGCGAGGTTGCGACTACGTGATGGCCAAGGGCGCGAAAGCCTTCGACCAGACCTGCACCAATGCCTTGCGAGGCGCCGGTGATGACAACTACTTTTTTCGATGTGCTCATGATGATTTCCTCTGTCGCTGGCCCGTCGGAATGGCGGGTGGCTCTTGGAGAGGACTTTAGGAAGTTGCGACGAGTTGATAAATGGGGGCGCAGGTACTTCATTTGTACTTCGGTGTATCTAATCAGGGTGCGTTCGTAGGAGTGAGCCTGCTCGCGATGGCGTCATTTCAATCGATAAAAAACGTTGGCTGACATGACGCTATCGCGAGCAGGCTCACTCCTACAGGAGGGCACCTTTTGATTGTCCCGTTTGAGTGGACGGTGAAACGCTTTTCAGCCGATTTATCCCTTCGCTGTGCGTCAGTAATCTGTACCCAACTTGAACGCAACAACAAAACTTCAAACTTGAAAAGGGACGCACACCATGACCACTCCAACCTACAACCGCCTGAACAAAGACGACGCTATCGTGCTGCTGGTTGACCACCAGACCGGTCTGATCTCACTGGTGCAGGACTTCTCGCCGAACGAGTTCAAGAACAACGTGTTGGCGCTGGCGGATCTGGCCAAGTTCTTCAACCTGCCAACGATCCTCACCACCAGCTTCGAACAAGGCCCGAACGGCCCGCTGGTGCCGGAGCTGAAAGAGATGTTCCCGGACGCGCCGTACATCGCTCGTCCTGGTCAGATCAACGCCTGGGACAACGAAGACTTCGTCAAGGCGATCAAAGCCACCGGCCGTAAGCAGATCATCATTGCCGGTGTTGTAACGGATGTGTGCGTAGCGTTCCCGACCCTGTCGGCGCTGGCGGAAGGTTTTGATGTGTTTGTGGTGACTGATGCGTCCGGCACCTTCAATACCACCGTGCAGCAAGCCGCGTGGAGCCGCATGACTCAAGCCGGCGCGCAGATGATGAACTGGTTCTCGGTGGCCTGCGAACTGCACCGCGACTGGCGCAACGACATTGAAGGCCTGGGTAATCTGCTGTCGCAGCGCATCCCCAACTACCGCAACCTGATGAACAGCTACACGGCGCTGACGCAGCAGAAGTAAGCCTTCAACCCACCGCAAAAGCCTGCCGCGAAAGCAGGCTTTTTTGCGCTCGTGAATTTGCAACGCGGTCACTGTAGGAGTGAGCCTGCTCGCGATTGCGTCGGCACATTCAACATCTCCGTTGGCTGATGTACCGCTATCGCGAGCAGGCTCACTCCTACAGGAGATCGCGTGTGGCCTGACGACACAGTCAACTGTGGGAGCGAGCTTGCTCGCGAAGACGGCGGCACAGTCACCCAAGCAATTCGCTGATCCACTGCACCTCTTGCTTGATCGCGTGGACTTTGTCCTGCGGCAATACCTGTTGCGCTCTCGTAAACTGCCCCAACGTCTTTTGCCGCTGACTTAGCCGGCGTTGCCACTTTTGCACAAACGCCGCGCTGCGCGCCTGCAGATGCAGCGGTCCGAAAAACAGTTCCCTGGCATCGTAAGTCACCGGCTCAGAGGCTCGCTCGGCAACGATGATTTCATAGTCGAAGCGGTTCTCGTGCAGCACCTCTTCACAGACGATCCGGTAGCCGTTGTCCATCAGCCACCGGCGCAACGCCTGCTCGCCACCATTGGGCTGCAGGATCAGCCGTTCGTGGCCATTGAGGTGGGCTTTACCGCTCTGGAAAATATCGCGAATTGTTTCGCCACCCATGCCACAGAGGGTGATGGCGGTGATCGCATCGTCAGGCCTGATCGCTGCCAGACCATCTGCCATGCGCACGCTGATTTGTCCGTGGAGGTCGTGGTCATTGACGGTGCGTTGCGCCGCGTGGAACGGCGTGCGCGCGACCTCGCCAGCCACCGCCCCTGTAATCAGGCCACGGCACATCAGGGCAACCGGCAGGTAAGCATGATCGGAGCCGATATCGGCCAGCCGTGCGCCGAGCGGCACGTGGGCGGCGACCCGTTCAAGGCGCATGGACAATGTCTGTTGGTTCAACGGCGACCCCTGTTCACCCAGTGGTGGAAAAAGGGGTGCGACTCTGGCGAGCAACGCGGGCGCTGTCAAATAGCGCCGATGGAGTCCCTCGAGCCATCGGCAGCACAGCGCTGCCGATGGCTGCTTGCGCTTAGCGGGCGAGGGTTGCGTTGTCGATGACGAAGCGATATTTCACGTCGCCCTTGAGCATGCGTTCGTAGGACTCATTGATCTGATCGGCACGGATCAGTTCGATATCGGAAACGATGCCGTGCTCGGCGCAGAAATCCAGCATTTCCTGGGTTTCAGGGATGCCGCCGATCATTGAACCGGCGATGGTGCGACGTTTCATGATCAGGTTAAACACGTTCGGTGATGGGTGCGGCGAGGCGGGCGCGCCGACCAGGGTCAAGGCGCCGTCGCGCTTGAGCAGGACGAGGAAGGCGTCCAGATCGTGCGGCGCGGCGACGGTATTGAGGATCATGTCGAAGCTCTTGGCATGTGCCGCCATTTCTTCGGCATTGCGCGACACCACCACTTCGTCCGCACCCAGCGCCTTGGCCGCTTCGCGCTTGGATTCGGAAGTGGTGAACGCGACAACATGGGCGCCCATGGCGTGGGCCAGTTTGATGCCCATGTGACCAAGGCCACCGATGCCGACTACGCCGACTTTCTTGCCGGGGCCGGCCTGCCACTGACGCAGCGGCGAGTAGGTGGTGATGCCGGCGCAGAGCAGCGGCGCGACGGCGGCCAGTTGCGCCTCGGGATGACGGATGCGCAACACATAGCGCTCGTGCACGACGATGTTTTGCGAGTAACCGCCGAGGGTCCAGCCCGGCGCGTCCGGGGTCGGGAAGTTGTAAGTGCCGATCATGCCGTCGCAGTAGTTTTCCAGACCGGACTCGCAGTCATCGCAGTGTTTGCAGCTGTCGACAATGCAACCGACACCGACCAGATCGCCGACCTTGTAATCTTTGACATGATCGCCAACGGCCGAGACGCGGCCAACGATTTCATGGCCGGGAACGCAGGGAAATTGCGTGCCAGCCCATTCCGCGCGCACCTGGTGCAGGTCGGAATGGCAGATGCCGCAGAAGGCGATATCGATCTGCACGTCATGCGCCGCCGGGGCGCGACGGTTGATCTGCATGGGCTCAAGGGGTTTGTCGCCAGCGTGGGCGCCGTAGGCTTGTACGAGCATGTGAGCATCCTCCATGGGGTAGTCGGACGCCCATTGTTGCGCTTGGGTCCGAGGGCGAAGTAGTGCATTTCTGTGAAATGCTTGCCTGATTCTGCCGCTGATTGCAGAACCGAAAGGCAGCTGTATTGCGCCGGCCGCCTTTCCAGGCTCAACGCGGATTGGGCTGATCGTCCATCTCGGCGTTATCGGTTTCCTGACGTACGCGTTCGGGATCCAGCCCGGCATCGTCATCATCCAGCGGGATTTCGCCTTCGTTGTCGGGCAGTTCGTCGATGCCGCGCTCCTTCATCGGATCGACCTCGGTGCGCCCTGGACTCAGCGGATCCGGAGTGGTTGGGAGCGGATCGTCACCTTGCTTGCCTTGGTCGTTGTTCATCTCACACCTCGCTATAGCCGTTTTGTACGGCGTGTGCAGGTTGGAGGTGCGGGCGATTTTCACCGTTCGATTTTTTTGCCTGCCTTCGGTCGCCTCGCAAAAAAGCGGAATTTCTCCGACGCGTGCGGCTCCATACACCAACAAGCCAGAGGCGAGGACGCAATGATGAGCAGCTCATTCAAGGTCGGCGATGCGGTGCGCTGGAATTCCGAGGCCGGCGAGATTCACGGCAAAGTGGTCAAGGTGCACACCCGTGACACCGAGTTCATGGGCCGCCACCGCCCGGCCTCGAAAGACGCCCCGCAGTACGAGGTCAAGAGCGACAAGACCGGCCACCTCGCCATGCACCACGGCGACGCGCTGAGGCACGCTTAAAAACGTCCCAGTCGGTAGGGCTCGATGTCTGGCAACGCGACGGTGGCGCCCGAGACCATCTGCCCGATCATCTCCGCTGTGACCGCCGCCTGCGTCAGCCCCAGATGTTGGTGACCGAAAGCAAGCAACACCTTGCCATTGCAGACCTGATCGATGACTGGCAGCGAATCCGGCAGCGATGGGCGAAAGCCCATCCACGGTGTTGCGCCATCAGCGTTCAGGTCATGGCGAAACAGACCTTGGCTCAAGCGCTGCAACTGCCAGGCGCGCGCCATGTTGGCTGGTCGCTCCAGTCCGGCGAACTCGACCGTGCCGGCCAGACGCAGGCCTTCGCTCATCGGCGTCATGATGAACTTGCGCTCCAGCGAGGTGACAGGGAAGGGCAGGCGATCATGCTCGTTAGGCAGCATCAGGTGATAGCCGCGTTCAGTGTCCAGCGGCACCTGTTTGCTGGTCAGCGCGGCGGTGAGTTTCGTCGAATGCGCACCGCAGGCCAGCAACACTCGGCTGGCCGTAACCCCGCCATTGCCGGTGACCAACAAGACCCCGTTTTCCTGCACGTACCCACCCTGAACCTGCTGCTTGAGAAAACTCACACCGCTGCTGCGAGCCGCCTCGACCAGCGCACACACGACCCGATAGGGATCGAGGAAATGCCCGGTGCGCGGGAAAAACAGTCCGCCCTGAATCTGTTCGCTGAGCTGCGGCGCGGTTTCACGGATCGCCCCCGCTTGCCAATAGTCCACCGGCACCTGCTGCTGATTCAGGCGCGCCTGCAAACCTTCGAGGGATTGCCGCGATTCAGGTTTTTCGAAGACCAGCAACGAGCCGTCAACCCTGAGCAGATCCGGGCGCTGGATATCAGTCAGCAAGCGTTGCCACGCGTCGAGGCTGCTTTCGTTGAGCGCACGCAAACCTGCGACGGTTTGCTGGAACGGTTCGGGTCGCAGGTTCAGCAACAATCGGGTAAACCACGGCAGGGCGCGCGGGAGGTACTTCCAGTCCAGGCGTAGCGGCCCCATCGGGTCCATGAGCATGGCCGGCAAGCGCTTGAGGATCGACACGTCTGCAATCGGAAACACCTGCTCGGTGGCCAGATGTCCGGCATTGCCGAACGAGGCGCCATTCCCCGGTTCCTGCTGATCGATGACCACCACGCGCAAACCCTGGCGCGCCAGACGCAGCGCGCAAGCCACGCCGATGATCCCGGCGCCGACCACGGCGATGTCGTGCGAAGGGTTATTCGTCATGGCGTGTCGCTTCCCGTTGGCCATCGAGCAGCCGCCGCAGGTGCAGCGGATTGGCCTGTTGCAGTGCCGTCGGCAGCAAACTGTCGGGGAAATCCTGATAGCACACCGGCCGCAGGAAACGCTGAATCGCCGCGGTGCCCACCGAGGTGCTGCGCGCATCCGAGGTCGCCGGGTAAGGCCCGCCATGGACCATCGCCTCGCAGACTTCCACGCCGGTCGGCCAGCCGTTGACCAGCAGGCGCCCGGCCTTGCGCTCCAAGGTTGGCAGCAACGCGCGCGCCAGTGCAAGGTCGGCGTCGTCCATGTGCAGGGTCGCGGTCAGTTGGCCTTCGAGGTGGGCGCAGACCTGACGGATTTCTTCGTCGTTGCTGCATTGCACCACCAGCGATGTCGCGCCGAACACCTCAGCCTGCAAACGCTGAGCGGCAAGAAAGTCCGCCGCCTCGGTGCTGAACACCTGCGCCTGACATTGATTCGGGCCGCTGCCGGGTTGGCCAGCCGCTACCGCGTGCGTATGAGGATTGTCTTGTAAAGCGGCCACGCCCGTTTCATAAGCCTTGAAGATGCCGGGCGTGAGCATGGTTTGCGCCGCACTGCGCGGGATCAGTTCAGCTACCGCGCCGAGAAACCCGTCAAGTGCCGGGCCTTTGCAGGCAATCAGCAACCCTGGGTTGGTGCAGAATTGCCCGGCGCCCAGTTTCAGCGACGCGACAAAACCTTCGGCCAACGCCTGCGCCCGATTTTCCAGAGCGGCGGGGAACAGCAGCACCGGGTTGATCGAACTCATTTCCGCATACACCGGAATCGGCTCCGGGCGCGCCTGCGCGGCTTTCATCAACGCCATACCGCCAGCGCGTGAGCCGGTGAAACCAGCGGCTTTGATGCGCCAGTCGCTGACCAGTGCGATACCCACTTCGTAGCCCGAATCGAACAACAACGAAAACACGCCTTCGGGCAAATTGCAGGCGTTGACCGCTTGCGCCACCGCGCGGCCGACCAGTTCGCTGGTGCCGGGATGCGCACTGTGCGCTTTGACGATCACCGGGCAACCGGCCGCCAGTGCCGCAGCGGTATCGCCACCGGCCACGGAAAATGCCAGCGGGAAGTTGCTCGCCCCAAACACCGCGACCGGCCCCAAGGCAATCTGCCGCTGGCGCAGGTCCGAACGCGGCAAGGGTTGGCGCTGCGGTTGCGCAGTGTCGACACGTACGTCCAGCCATTCACCGGCGCGCACCGTACGGGCGAACAGGCGCAGTTGCGACCAGGTACGGCCGCATTCTCCCTGGAGACGTGCACGGGGCAAACCGGTTTCGGCATGGGCGCGTTCGATCAGTTCATCGCCAAGTTTTTCGATGTGCTCGGCAATGCATTCGAGAAATGCTGCGCGGTCACGCAGGCTGGTTTCGCGAAAGGCGTCTTGAGCTTCCCAGGCCACGGCGCAGGCTTGTTCCACCTGTTCGGCCGACGCGCCGGCGTACTGCGGTTCAAGTGCCTGGTTGGTCGCCGGATTGATCCCGCGAAAGGCTGGACGATGGCCCGCCACGGAGTGTTGGCCGATCAGCATGTTGCCCGTCAGAGTCATGGTGTCTTCCTGTGAAATGAGCGAGGCCTGCCGCGAATCGTGATGGCTCGCGGCAGGTGGCGGTCAGGCGAAGTTCTGCTCGGCGGACCAGTTCTCGTACCAGTGACGGAACAGCGAATACTGCTTCTCGGCATAGCGGCGTTGCGAGTCGCTCAGCACATCGGTTTCATTGAAGTGCAGGGTGTATTCCTTGTCGCCGTTGAGCACCATCAGGTGCTTGTAATAGAGCACCAGATCGCAACCCTCATCGAACGACGACAACACTGCGAGCGCCGACTCCAGCTCCCGCGCCTGCCGGCGGGCCTTGGCATCGCCCTGCGCGGCCTGCTTGCTCAGCGTCACCAGTTGCAGCACTTCGCGGGGCAGGGCGTTGCCGATGCCGGTGATGGCGCCGGTGGCGTTGCAGTTGACGAAACCGTGCACCACTTGCGTGTCGACGCCGACCATCAACGTCACGTCGTCATCCTTGGAGGTAATGTTCTCGGCTGCATAGCGCAGGTCCGCGCCGCCGCCAAATTCCTTGAAGCCGATCAGGTTCGGGTATTCACGACGCAGTTCGAAAAACAGCTCGGCGCGGGTGGCGAAGCCGTAGTAAGGGCTGTTGTAGATCACCGCCGGCAGCTTCGGCGCGGCTCGCAGGATGGCGGCGAAGTGCGCCTTTTGCGCGGTCGCCGAGGCGCCACGGGAGAGGACGCGCGGGATGACCATCAAGCCTTGCGCGCCGACTTTCGCCGCGTGCGCTGCATGGGAAACCGCCTCACGGGAGTTCACCGCGCCAGTGCCGACGATGGTCGGCACCCCAGCGGCGACCAGACGCGCCACGCCTTCCTGGCGCTCGGCTTCGGTGAGCAGCGGCCAGTCGCCCATGGAGCCGCAATAGACCACGGCGCTCATGCCGACATCGATCAACTCGCGACCCTTGGCCACCAGCGCATCGAAGTCCGGTTTGCGCTGGGCAGTGCACGGGGTCATCAGGGCCGGCATGCAACCGGTGAAGATGTTGTCGCTCATGGTTCAACTCCTTGGCATTTCGTTTGATTCGAGGTGAAAAAACGGCGTGTCGGCTCAGATGCCCCACGCAAACGGATCGCTGTCGTCGATCAGCAAGGTGCTGTCGGCGGTCATGTAAGCGCGCCCGGTAATGAACGGGCGGATGCGCTCGCCTTCCCATTCGAAACGGCCGTCGAACTGGCTGCCGGTGATGCTCGCCTGGATCCACGGCGCGCCCGGTTGCAACTTGTCGTCGGCGGCCAGGCAGGCGAGTTTGGCGCTGGTGCCGGTGCCGCACGGTGAGCGGTCGTAGGCTTTGCCGGGGCACATGACGAAGTTGCGGCTGTCGGCCTGATCGTCAGCGGCGAACAGTTCGATGTGGTCGATGACCGCACCGTCCTCGCCAAAGATGCCCTGATCTTCCAGCGCTTTGAGCATCGCCCAGGTGTACGCCGTCAGGTGTTCGACGTTGTCCATGGTCAATGTCTGTCCATGCTCGGAGACGAGGAAAAACCAGTTGCCGCCATAGGCGATATCACCGACCACGCGACCAAAACCGTGCACATCCACCGGCACCTGTTTGCGATAACGGTAAGCGGGCACGTTGCCCAGAGTGACCGAGCCATCGTCGTGCAGCGTCGCGCTGACTTGCCCCACCGGCGTATCGATCTTGTGCACGCCCGGCTGGATTTTTCCCAGATGCTGCAACGAATTGATCAGGCCAATGGTGCCGTGGCCGCACATGCCCAGATATCCGGCATTGTTGAAGAAAATCACCCCGCAGGTGGCATCAGGCGAAACCGGCGGGCAATACAGCGCGCCGACCAGCACATCGTTGCCGCGCGGTTCGAGCAGACAGGCGCGGCGCCACTGGTCGTGCTGGCTGCGCAGGGCGTCGCGTTTCTCGGCCATGCTGTTGCCGGAGAGCTCGGGAAAGCCGCTCATTACCAGGCGCGTCGGTTCGCCGCCGGTGTGGGAATCAATGACGTGTACTCGTTTCATGAAGAGATCCCGTTGGATGATTTCAGTAGGCGCCGGCAGGGCGGGCATTGACGGTAGGCGAGGGCGCAGGGCTTTCGCTTTCCTCGTCCTCGTCGTCCAGGCGCAGCAGATGCGCAGGCACACCGGTCGCCGCGCCCCAGTAGTAGATGCCCGTGGCGCAAGCGGCGACGACAATCGTGTCGAACGGATGGGCGAGGATGCCCAGGCCGCCGAAGGTGCCGAGTTTCGATAGCACGATGGTCACCGCGTAGAACGCGATCAGCCACGCCGAAGAACGCACCTGGCGCGCAAGACTCAGGTGTGCGGTCGGCACGAAACGACCGCAGAACAGGTAGATGACAAACATCAGGATTTGCAGGCCAAGCAGCCACGACACGGTGTTCCAGCCCGACCAGTAGACGATCAGCGCGGCGATGATGAATGACACCGGCCCGAGCAGGCCCATGCTCTTGACCCGGAACGGGCGCGGCATGTCCGGCGCATTGCGCCGCAGCGCAGCAACCGAGACCGGCGCCACGGCATAGCTCAACACCAGTGCCGCGGAGACCACGTTGATCAGCGCTTCCCACGACGGGAATGGCAAGGTCCAGAACACCGACAGGGCGAAGGTCAGCCACAGCGCCGGACGCGGAATGCCGGACTTTTCGTCGATGTGGGTGAAGACCTTGAAGAAGGTACCGGTCTGCGCCCAGCCGTAGATCACTCGCGGGGTGGCGTTCATGTAGATATTGCCGCAACCGCTCGGTGAGATCACCGCATCAGCCACCACCAGCCAGGCCAGCCAGCCGACACCAAGGGCCAGGGCGATGTCGCGATACGGCAGGGCGAATTCCTTGCTGATACCGGCCCAGCCGTTGGCGAGCATTTCCGTCGGAATGCTGCCGAGAAAAGCCATTTGCAGCAGTACGTAGATCAAAGTCGACAGCAGTACAGAGAGAATCAGCGCGATGGGAATGGTGCGCTGTGGGTTTTTCACTTCGCTGGCCACGGAAATGATCGGCGTCAGGCCGAGGTAGGCAAAGATGATCCCGCCAGCGGAGACGGCCATTTCCACACCGGACAGTCCGAATGGGGCGAATCCCTGAACCTGGAAATTCTCCGGTTTGAAGAAAGTGAACAGCACGCCGATCACCAGCAGTGGCACGATGAATTTGAATACGCTGACCAGATTGTTGGCCTTGGCGAAGGTCTTCACACTGCGGTAGTTGAGCAGGAAAAACACGCAGAGCAGGCCGAACTGCACCAGCCAGCCGAGGATCGTCGGATCGCCGCTGCCGGCCTTGGTCAGGCCCGGAAACCACGCCGCAGCATATTGCCGCGAGGCGACCACTTCGATCGCCACCAGACTGGAAAACGCAATCAGCGTAATGAAGCCCATCAGATAGCCGAGCAGCGGGCCGTGGGAATAAACCGGGTAGCGCACTACGCCGCCGGCACGGGGCAATGCCGCGCCCAGTTCGCAGTAGACGATGCCCAGCAGCAACACGGCGAAGCCGCCCAGCAACCAGGAGAAAATCCCCGCCGGACCGGCAATCGCCGAGACATGGCTGGCGGCGAACAACCAGCCGGAGCCGAAGATCGCGCCGAGTCCGATAAAGGTGAGGTCGATCAATGAAAGCTGTTTTTTGAACTTGCCTTGGCCTGACATGGCATCGCCTTCTTGTGAGTTATTGGATAGGCAGTTGTGTCACGGGGACGACCAGACTTTGCACCGGTCGACCACGGCGGCGATTGATGTTTTATGCAGGGATCGATGACGAATTCAGCACAATGGCGCCGATGAATGCGCGGCCTCGACAGGGCCGCAACGTTGCTGCAATCTGCTCGCGGACAGCTTTTCTGGCGGTTCATCTTGAGGGGGGAAGTCTTTGATGCAGTCTGCGTTTTCGATCCTGTGCCAAGGCGCTGACGGCGTGCGTCCGCAGACCCTCGAAGAAGTGGTCGCCGCTGCCGCGCAGCTGTTGCCGATACTCGATGTGATCCCCAATGCGGCGATCTTCATCAAGGACCTGCATGCGCGCTATGTGCTGGCCAACCACACGCTGGTGCAGCGTTGTGGCTTGAAGGGCCTGCGCCCGTTGCTCGGCAAAACCAGTGCGCAGGTTTTCCCCGCGCAGTTGGGGCCGGGTTACACCGAGCAGGATCGCAAGGTGCTGGAGGAGGGCTTCGTGCTGGAGGATCAGCTCGAACTGCACCTGTATGGCAGTCGCGAACCGGGCTGGTGCCTGACCCACAAACGACCCATTTATGATCGTGACGGGGTGATCTTGGGCTTGGCGGGAATCTCGGTGGATCTGCAGTCAGCCAGTGAAACCCACCCGGCGTTCGAGCGCCTGGCGGCTGTCGATGAATACATTCGCGCCAACTTCAATCGACGGGTCACCTTGAGTGAACTGACGCGGATCGCCGGAATTTCCGTGGCGCAACTGGAGCGCTACTGCAAACGCGTTTTTCACCTGACGCCACGGCAGATGATTCAGAAAGTCCGTCTGGAGCATGCGCATCGCTTGCTGCTCAGCGACTTGCCGATCACCGAGGTTGCGCTGCAATGCGGCTACACCGATCACAGCGCTTTTACCCGTCAGTTCAAGGCCTCGACCGGATTCACTCCGCGTGAATATCGTCACGCGACCGGGCACTAGATCAGCACGGCCAGCCACGCCGAGAGCAGCAGAAGAAAGGCCAGTGCCGCGTTCATTCGCTTGAACGCTTGCGGTGAGCTGAGCAACCGTGCGCTGCCGACGCCGAGCAACGCCCACAGCGTCATGCACGGCAGCGACACCAGCAGAAACGCCAGTGACAACACCAGCAGGCGCAGCGTTTTGTCGCCACCGCCAACAAATACGCTGACCACGGCCACCGCCATCATCCACACCTTGGGATTGACCAGTTGCAGCAGCGCCGCGCCGAATACGCTCAAGCCTTGTTCTTGTGCGGCACTCGGGTCCAGCGACGGCGGCGGGCTGCGAAAGATCTGCCATGCCAGCCAGCTTAACCAGATCACGCCACCCCAGGCCATCGCTTGCTGCACCCGGGGAAAACGCAAAAGGGTTTCGCCAGCACCGAGCCCGACCACCAGCACGATCAACGCCGCCGCCCCACAAGCGCCAAAAATGATTGGCAACGTCGCGATCAACCCACGTCGCGAGCTGTGGCTCAACACCAGAATATTGGTCGGCCCCGGCGTGATCGAGGCGACGAAAGCAAACAGCAGAAAGGGTAGTAAAGAAGCCATGGTGCAGATTCCTGAAAGTCGAAACAGGACACCATGATCGTCAGCGGCGGAGCCTCAGTCTGGAAGATTTGAGCAGCGTTTGCGGTAGTCCGCCGGGGTCAGTTGATAGGCGCGGCGGAACCAGCGCCCCAAGTGACTCTGGTCGGCAAAACCGAGCACGCTGGCGACCTGCGCCGGCGTCTCACCGCGGGCAAGCAATTGCCGCGCCTTGGCCAGTCGCAACTGGATCAGGTAAGCGTGGGGGGCCAGGCCGAAAGCGGCCTTGAACGCGCGGGTCAGGCGAAAGCGGTCCACGCCACAGGCTTGCGCAAGCTCATCGAGGCCGATGTCTTCATAGGTGTGGGCATGCAGATAGTCCCGCGCGACCTGCGCAACCAGTGGCAGGCGCGGATCGAAAGCCTGACGCTTGCGCCAGTCGAGGTGGCGGGTGAGGGACGCCAGCAGGCCATCGATGGCGGTCTGGCGGACGATGCGCAAGTCACCGTCGTGCAATGCGTGGAAGGCTTGCCCAATCGCAGTCGACAGGCGCGGGTCGTGGCTCAGGGTGTCGGCAAAGCCAGGCTGACTGTCGGCGGGCGCCTCTTCGAACAGCGCGTGCAGTTCGCGCTCCAGCCAGCACGGATCGAGGTACAGCATCGAGTAGGTAAAGCCATCCTCGGTTGGCGCATGGCCATCGTGAATTTCACCCGGCTCAAGCAGGAACACATGCCCCGGCGTACTGCGATGACGCACACGGCGACAATTGAATTGCTGCACGCCTTGCTCGGTGAGCCCGACGAGAAAGCTGTCATGCCAGTGCGGATCGTAGGCATGCCCACGGAAATGCGCACGAATCGACTCGATCCCGGTATCGACATCCTGGGACAGGGAGATCCAGTTGCGTTTGTCCATGGGAGTACTCCGAGGGCGATTGAGCAGGTGCGTTTTTAAAATAGCGCGTGGGGGAGGAGAGTGTTTAGAAGATTTGTGCACGGGAGATGGGGAATTGAGTCGGGTGGCGCGAAGGGAGAGGGCTTCGCAAGAAAACGCAGACGAAAAAAAACCGCCTTCGCGGGGCGGTTCTTCCATACCTCGGGTTGGAGCCGAGGCCGTGTGCATCACTAGCCACACCAACATGTCCGCGCATGGTATTGAGTTTCGGCCACCAGCGCAACGTAGGTTTATCGGGATGTACGAAGTTTTCCAGCAGCGCTCTGCGCATGCAATGGATTTCAGTGTTGTCAATAAACATTGTCAGAAATACGATTTTACAAAGGTTCAGGCGTAGCCGCAGAATAACCTTGGTACTCGGGTTTTCTCTTCCGATTTCTGCGTTAAGATGCCAGCGCTCATATTGTTGGTAGAGCGGTGAGGTTTGGCTGGGGGCGCACAAGGTTTCACGCCCTTTGACGCGGATTCGCACCCGCGCCGGAATGATGTCTCGGAGGGATTTCAACCGGCCGCCTCACTAGCCACACCAACATGTAGGCTGAAAGCATGCGTGGTCCGGTAAGTTTGCTGGAGGTTTGGCCGCCAGCCCTGGAGGCCAAAACGTATGAAGCTTTTGCTGCGTACGCTGAGCCTTGTATGGAGATTGTTCAAAGCCTTGCGCTTTGACGAGTTCCTGCGAGACCGCTTTGACGACCTGAAATAAGGGTCGTCTGAGCGGGGAAGACCCGTTTCGGTTTCGATCGATTCGGGTCTTTTTTTTGCTCGAGTAAAACTGTCAGAAATAATTTTTTTCAGTTTTTACGCTTTCCATGTTGTAGCGCGTTTCGCCTGGATACGTTAGCAAAAGCTTACCGATGGGATAAACAGCGGCCTGTCTTTGGTCAATCATTGATTGCGTCAATAACAATCATTAAGTCAATGAAGTTCTCATATCCATGGCGCGGCGTAAGATCGGCTCCATACCCAACCACTGCAACTCGGAGCACATCATCATGAAACGCCAGACTATTCTCGGTATCGCTTTCTCGGTTTTTGCACTGAATGCCTTCGCCGCCACTGAAACCGACCCGATGTTCAGCGACGCCGTAGCGGCCACTGAAACCGATCCACTGTTCAGCGACGCCGTAGCCGCGACCGAAACCGATCCACTGTTCAGCGATGCAGTAGCCTCTGACGGTGCCGATCACCTGCAAGGCAATCGGGTCGCCGAAGGTGGTGCCGACCGTCTGCTCGAACGCCGCACTGCTTGAGCGTAACCATGAGCACCGATAACGAATGCCGCCCCAACCACAGGCGGCATTCGTTCTATTCAAGCATTACCACTCTGCTCTAAACCGCACTCGGCAACACAGCCTTGTCGCGATCGCGGCCCTTGAATGTCGCCCAGAAACACAGCAGCACCGCCACGGAAAAACCGGCGGGGAACAGCCAGATACTTTTCCAGTCATGACCCGCACTTGAAGTGAAGTGGTCAGTGATCCGTCCCGCAATCCAGAACCCGATCAACATGCCCAAACCGTACGTGGCCAAAGTGATCAAGCCTTGCGCCGAGCTGCGGAAGCGTTCCGGTGCCTTGGCATCGGTGTAGATCTGCCCGGACACGAAGAAGAAGTCATAGCACACGCCGTGCAGGGCGATGCCGATCAGCAGCATGAACGCCTGATCGTCGTTATTGCCGAAGGCAAACAGCACGTAACGCAATGCCCACGCTGCCATGCCGACCAGCAGGGCGATCTTGATGCCGAAGCGATGGATGAACAGCGGCAACAGCAGCATGAACAACACTTCCGAAACCTGACCGATGGCCATCTTCGCCGTCGGGTTGGTCACGCCGATCTCAGCCAGAAACGGGTTGGCATTCTGGTAATAGAACGCCAGCGGAATGCAGATCAGGATCGAGGCGAGGAAGAACACCAGATAGCTGCGATCCTTGAGCAAACCCAACGCATCGACGCCGAGCATCTGCTTGAGGCTCGATGCGCCCGCTGCGGTTTTCAGCGGCGCAGTGTTCGGCAGACTGAAGCTGTAAAGCCCCAACAGCAGCGACGCCACAGCGGACATCAGAAACGTATTGCGCAAGCCTCCCGCGGCGATGCTTTGTTGCGAGTCCCAGGCGAACACGAAGCTGATCACCACGCCGGCGACAATCCAGCCCACCGTGCCCCACACGCGAATTCGCGAGAACTCCAGCGCCGGGTCCTTGATCTGGCGGAACGCCACGGCGTTGACCAGTGCCAGCGTCGGCATGTAGACCATCATGTAAGCGAGCACAAAGGGATAAAACGCACTGAAATCCGCTGCGCGATAAAGCTGAAAGAGCAGCACCGCGCCGAGCAGATGCAGCACCGCCAGAATGCGTTCGGCATTGAAGAACCGGTCGGCAATCAGGCCGATGACAAACGGCGCCAGAATCGCGCCCCAGGATTGCGTGGCGAAGGCCATGCCGACCTGACCTCCGCTGGCAGCCAGCGTGGTGGCCAGAAAGGTGCCGAGGGTGACGAACCAGCCACCCCAGATAAAGAACTGCAAAAACATCATTACGCTGAGTCGCGCATTCATTACGTTCATTTCAGATCACCGTATTGTTTTTATGTCGGTAACGCGGATGAATCAGTCGTCAGCCAGGCCGAGCAGGCGCCGGTTGGAAGCGGCATCGGCGCTGACCCCGGCGAAATCGTCGAAGGCCTTGGTGGTCTTGCGGATCATGTGCCGCTCGATGAACGCCGCGCCTTCGGCCGCACCCTGTGCCGAGTCTTTGAGGCAGCATTCCCATTCCAGTACCGCCCAGCCGTTGAAGTCGTATTGGCACAATTTGCTGAAGATCGATTTGAAATCGATCTGACCGTCGCCCAGCGAGCGGAAGCGCCCGGGACGGTCGACCCAGCCCTGATAACCGCCATAGACGCCGGAGCGCGCATCGGGGCGGAACTCGGCGTCCTTGACGTGAAACATGCGGATGCGTTCGTGGTAGCGATCAATGAAGCCGAGGTAATCCATTTGCTGCAGCAGCAGATGGCTCGGGTCGTAGAGAATCGCGGCGCGAGGGTGGTGATTCACCGCTTCGAGAAACTGCTCGAACGACGCGCCGTCATGCAGGTCTTCGCCAGGGTGGATTTCGTAGCACAGATCAACGCCAGCGTCTTCGAAGCAGTCGAGAATCGGCAACCAGCGCTTGCCCAGCTCGGCGAAGCCTTGCTCCACGAGCCCGGCAGGACGTTGCGGCCACGGATAGACGTACGGCCAGAGCAGGGCGCCGGAAAAGGTTGCGTGGGCGGTGAGCCCCAGGCGCTGGCTGGCACGGGCGGCGAGTTTCAACTGCTTGATCGCCCACTCGGTGCGCTCGCGGGGTTTGCCGCGCAGTGCTGGCGGGGCGAAGTCGTCGAACAGGCTGTCGAACGCCGGATGTACCGCGACCAGTTGCCCTTGCAGGTGCGTCGACAATTCGCTGATGACCACACCGGCGCGGGCGCAGACGGCGATAAGTTCGTCGCAGTAGTCCTGGCTTTCAGCGGCGCGCTGCAAATCGATGAAGCGCGTGCCGAGGGTAGGTACCTGGATGGCTTTGTAGCCTTGAGAGGCCGCCCATTCGGCGATGTTGGCGAGCGAGTCGAATGGCGCCTCGTCGGCGATGAATTGCGCAAGGAAAATCCCCGGACCTTTCAGGCCTGTCGCGTTGTGCTGATCACTATTCATTGTGGGTGGCTCCTGTGAGTTGGCCGGGGATCTCGCTCCACTTCTCGGTGCCAAGGTGATTGGCGATCGCCGTTTCGATGAAAGCCATGCCGCGCAAGCCGATCTCGATGCCCGGCACGCCCGGAGCTTGATGACCGTGGGTGTCCTGGAGAATCGCCTCGGCGAGGTCGCCGTACAGATTGGCCATGGCCTCCAGATACCCTTCGGGATGCCCGGCGGGCAGGCGCATGCGCTGGTTTGCGGCAGCACACAACCACGGCTGACCGACACCCGAACGCAGGATGCGCATCGGCTCGTTCAACGGACGATGAATCAGACTGGCCGGCTCCTCCTGACGCCATTCAAGCCCACCCTTGTCACCGTAGACGCGAATCTTCAGAGGATTCTCTTCGCCGGCGCAGACCTGACTGGCAAGCAGTACGCCGCTGGCGCCGTCGTTCATCTTGAACAACATCGCCACATCATCATCCAGCTGCCGGCCCACGACATGTGCACCGAGCATTGCGCTGATGAACTGGATCGACTGTCCGGCAACGAACTCTGCGAGGGAAAAAGCATGGGTGCCGATATCGCCGATGCAGCCGCCGATCCCGGATTGCGCCGGGTCGTCGCGCCAGCCGGCCTGCTTGTTGCCTTGCCCGGCGACATCGGTGCTGAGCCAGCCTTGCGGATACTCGACGATGACTTTGCGCACGTGCCCGAGCACGCCGCTGGCGACCATCTCGCGGGCCTGCCAGACCATCGCGTAACCCAAGTAAGTGTGCGCAAGGCCATAAATGCGCTGACTGTTAACGACCACCGAATGCAGCGCCTGCACCTCGGCCAGGTTCAGCGCCGCGGGTTTCTCGCTGAACACATGAAAACCGGCGCTCAATGCTTCACGGGCAATCGGTGCGTGCAGATGATTGGGCGTAACGATGATCAGCAGTTGCATGCGCTGCTCCGCGGGCAGGGCGGCCTCGCGGGCGAGCAGGGTTTGCCAATCGTCGTAACAGCGCTCGGTGGCCAGACCCAGCGCGGCAGCGGTGCGCTGATTGTTCTCGGAATCGCGGCTGAACGCTCCGCAGACCAGTTCGAAGCGTCCATCGAGGCCGGCGGCTTGCCGGTGGGCGCGGGCGATGAAGGAACCTTCACCGCCTCCGACAAAACCCATTCTTATTTTTTTTGCGGCAGCGTACATGGCAGTCGTCTCGGTTGCTGGGTGCAATTTTGATGAGTGATGTAACCGGTTACATCGTGGGCGAAATCTAGGCGTGAATTAGCCGAGTGTCAAATGCCAGCGGATGATCGACAGCGTTTCGATCCCTCGTCGCCTGCGGTAAGCTCCGCGCCTGATCGATATGAACAACGAGGTGGTTTTGTCCAATATTCGCGAAGTGGCTCGGCTGGCCGGCGTTTCCGTGGCGACAGTGTCTCGTACGTTGAAATCGCCCGAGCGCGTCCTCGCGCCAACCCGTGAGCGCGTCATGGCCGCCGTGGAGCAGGCCGGCTATCGGCCGAATCTGATGGCCGTGCAGTTCCGCTCGCGGCGCACCGGCAATCTGGTGATTCTGGTGCCCACCATCGCCAACACCTTTTTCGCCCGGGTCATCAGCGGCGCGCAGCAAGCGGCGCAGGCGGCCGGTTATCGCTTGCTGCTCTGCGACACTCAGGGCCGGGAAGAACTGGAGCGGCAATTCGCCGAGCTGGTCTACGCCCATCAAGCCGACGGCGTGATCCAGTTGCGCGCCTACGACCCGTTCGAAAACGCCCCGGCCGACGCTGATTTGCCGCCGATCGTTAACGCCTGCGAAGTGATCAAGGCCGGGCGTTATCCGACCATCAGCCTGGACAATGTCGCAGCCGCCAAAGCCATGACCGAACACCTGATTGCATTGGGACACCGACGCATCGGCCTGATCAAAGGCTCGAAGAACAGCCCGCTGACCCGGGATCGCCTGGCTGGCTACGAAGCGGCATTGCGCGAAGCCGATGTCGCCTTCGACGAGGCGCTGATCTGCCATGGCAACTTCACCCTCGAGGCCGGTTTCGCAGGCGCGGAAAAAATGCTCGCAATGGCTGAGCGACCCACGGCGCTGTTCTGTGAAAACGATGAAATGGCCATCGGTGCGCTCAAGCGCATCCGCCAAGCGGGGTTGCGTGTGCCTGAGGACATTTCCCTGGTGGGCTTCGACGACATTCCAATGGCTGCCTACTGCGATCCGCCTCTGACCACTATTTCGCAACCGGCCGAATCCTTCGGTGAGAAAGCCGTCGAGATGCTAATCGCCCTGATCGAAAAACAGCCGCTGTCAGAAAAACACGTGACTCTGCCGTTCGAGCTGACGCCACGCAGCAGCACGGCCAGCGTTGGCAATTCGGGCGAGGGGTAACCGAATCACGCCGCCGGCGGCTTCGCCAGCGCAATGCCCGCGGCGCTCAAGCGCTTGAGCACTTCGAACAACAGATCACTTTTGGTCAGCCCGACGATCCTCGGACTGCCGACGTAACCGGTGACCGTGAGCGTTATCCCATCCGGCGACAACTTGCTGAAGCGCACGAACGGCGCCGGTTTATCGAGGATGGTTTCATTTTCGTGATAAGCGTCGAGCAGCAGCTGTTTGACCTCCTCAGGATCGATATCCAGTGGAAACATCAGCTCCAGCGACGCCACGCCCTGAGCACTGCCGCCGAGGGTGACATTGCGCAGGTTCTGCGAGATCAACTGCGAGTTGGGCACGATCACGATCGAGCGGTCGCTGAGCTGGATTTCCGTGGCGCGCACGTTGATCCGGCGGATGTCGCCCTCCACGCCACTGATGCTGATCAGGTCGCCGACCTTGACCGGGCGTTCGGTGAGCAGAATCAGGCCGGAGACGAAGTTCTTGACGATCTCTTGCAGGCCAAAGCCAATGCCCACCGACAGTGCACTGACGATCCACGCCAGATTGGTCCACTGCACGCCGAGCGACGACAGCGTCAGCAGAATCACAAAGGCGTAGCCGATATTGGAAAACAGCGTGCTCAGCGACGCGCACATCCCGGGGTCCATGTCCGTCTTCGGCAGGAACTCGTTGTCGAGCCAGCGGCTCAGTGCGCGGATCAGCCAGATGCCGATTATCAGCGCCAGCAGCGCATTGAGCAGATGCCCGGGGACGATGTTCAGCTTGCGCAAACCGGCGCCGCCGAGGATCGACATGATGTTGGTGAGCAACTGGCCAAGCGTGGTGCCGATGCCGCCGACAAACAATGCAATCAGCGCCATCAGCATCAGTCCCGCGCGACTGAAACCGGACAGCAGAATCGAAATCTGATCGAGGCGCCGATCGCTGATGCCGAGCAGTTGCTTGAGCGCCTTGCCGCTCGCGTGTTTCGGCGAAAACAGGTGTTCGCAGGCGTCCTTGACCAACTGAATCAGCAGGTAGAAGCCCGACAGCACGATGTAGCTCCACACCAGTTCATAACTGATGAACCGCGCCAGCGACACGTAACCGGCAAGCAGTGCAAGGGCCGTCACAAACATCGAGACACTGGCGACGCTGTAAATCAGCCCGGCGAACACGCTGTTTGCCGCCGAAGCGTCATTGGCCGCGACCAGCACCTTGCGCACTTTGCTGACGCGCAACAGCAGGGTGCCGATGATCGCCAGTACCACCATGGAAATCACACCGCGTCCGGCCATAACGATGTGGCTGCTCATGCCCGTGGCATTACCGACCTGCACCAGCGTCACCAGCACCAGCAAAGCGCAGGAGAGAATGCGCGGATAGGGCTTGAGTGCCAGCGCCACCGGATCTGCGATCGCCGGCAGGCGCCATGACGGATGTTCGGTCGATAACAAAGCGCGGCTGAGCCCGGTGATCAGCACGCAGGCATATACGACTTTTTCGAACTCTTCGGAAAAGGTTTCCAGCACAGGCGGCAGGGCTTCGTGGCGCGTGCAAGCGTAAAACAGCAACTTCAAGGCGATGGCGGTGGTGATGAAGGTCGCCATGGCCGATGCGAAGGCCAATGCACTGCGGCGCAAGCGACCCTCCGCCACGCGGTGAATGCAGAACCAGGTCAGCCCGCGCTCGGCCAGACGTCGGCCGAAGGTCCAGACCAGCAGTGCCAACAGCACCAGCACGCAGGTATAAAAACGCTCACCCGGCGCCCAGACCGTGGTCCAGACGTCACCCACCTGCTCGATGAAAAGTCGCAGGCGCTGGCGGTCGTCCTCGCTTGGATTGACGAGAGGCGCCCAGAAATGTGGGCTCAGCACGCTGCGGGTGCTCAGGGTCAGTTCGCTTTCCAGCAGTGTGCGGCGGATGCCGGCAATCTGCGTGATCAGATCGGCGGCGTTCTGTTTCAGTGCCGCGAGACTTTTCAGGGTGCCATCGACCTTGCTTTTCTGCTCCGCCAGCGCGGCCCGCTGCGCGACGATATCGGCTTGCTCGGCGGCCACCTCGGCGTCTGGCGCGGTGCCCAGAACGCCCAGTTGCACCGCCAGTTGCGCCTGTTGCGGCAACAGCGCAGCCGACAACCGATCGACATCGAGAATGAACGCCTGGACCCGATCCTGCGGGCCTTCGAGCTGGTTGTAATTGTTCGCCGCCGAAATCTGCTGCTTGAGACCGTCGAGCCGTTGTTGCAAGGCTTGCAGATCACTTTGCGAAATCACCGGCAGCGGTGCTGCGCCTGTGCTTGCTGGCGCGGGAAGGTCTGCTGCCGACAGCGCCGAGCTGCCCGGTATCAGCAGCAGGAACAGGACCAGAAACAATGACTTGAATGAACAGCGCATGGGGGCGGCGGGCTCGAATGGATCACACAGTCTATGAGGGTAGGTGATCGCGCCGAATGGGGCGGAAAACTTTCTCGGGAAGGGGGTTTTACGTGCCCAGCGAATTCAGCGGAATGTTCGGCGCAGCGAGCGGTCAACCGGCAATAAAAACGTCGAGAGCACGCCATGTCCATTGCCAACGATACGATTGAATACCTGCGCCAGCACTCGCTGATGATCACCACCGCCGAGTCCTGTACGGCCGGGGAAATCGTCATGCTGCTGTCGGAGGTGCCCGGCAGCGGCGAACTGATCGAATGCGGCTACGTGGTCTATTCACCGCAGGCCAAGCAGCGCTTGCTGCACGTCAGCCCGGCGACCATGGAAACGTTCAACCTGACCAGTGTTGAAGTCGCCAGTGAAATGGCCATCGGTGCGCTGCGCGACAGCACCGCCAACGTTGCGGTCGCCACCACCGGCATTCTCGGCCCCGACGATATGGATGGCATCAAGGCGGGGACGGTGTGTTTCGCCTGGGCATTTCAGTTCGATGACCGGCATTTTCTGTTCAGTACCCGACAATGGTTTCCCGGATCGCGCTGCGAAGTGCAGACCCGCGCCTCGGAATTCGCCTTGCAGCAATTACCTGATTTCCACCGTCGCGCCTTGCGCGGAGAAGGAGGGAGGCGCCAATGAAGGAAGATACTGATCATCCCGATCTGCACAGTCGGCAGTTCCCGGTGCAGGAGGACATGGCCTATCAATTGAAGGTCTGGCGCTTTGAGCACATCGGTTGGTGTCTGTTGGTGGTGTGCATGCTGCTGGGCCTGTTGGGGCTGTTTTCCCGTGGTGTGCTCAGTTCGCAGGACGCCCGCAGCGACGATGGCAAAGTCCAGGTCGAATACGAAATGTTCCACCGCAACGGCTCCACCAACCCGTTGAAACTCAGCGTGCACGCGGCGCCTGAAGCGACCGTAGAAGTGGACATCGGCGGCGAGCTGCTCGATGGCTTCAGCATCGAAACGATGCAGCCGGCGCCTGTACGCATGCGTAGTTCCGCGCAGGGCATGCGCCTGTGGCTGCAAACCGACGCGCAGGGCCAGGCCACGCTTTATCTGACCCTGCGCGGCGACGGGCTGGGCCTGTTTCGCAGTCATATCAAGGCGGCAGGCTCGAACGACGTGCCGCTTACTCAATTCATTTTTCCGTAGGTGAACCATGGACTCGGTCTTGCGCGCGCTCGCGATGTATCTGGCACTGATGGTGCTGTTCAAAATAGCGGGTCGGCGTTCGCTGGCCGAGCTGACAACGTTCGATTTCGTGCTGCTGATGATCATTGGCGAAGCCACTCAGCAAGCCTTGCTGGGCGATGATTTCTCCCTGACCAATGCGTTTCTGGTGATCATCACCCTGATCGCCATCGACGTTGGGTTTTCCTTGCTCAAGCAGCGTTCCAGCTGGATCTCGCGCTTGATCGATGGCGAGCCGACGATCATCGTCGAGAACGGCAAGCTGTTGCACCGGCGACTGCGCCATGCGCGGTTGGTCGAGGCCGATGTCATGGAGGCGGCGCGCTCCAGTCAGGGTATTGAAACCATCGAACAGATCAAATTCGCGATCATCGAGCGCAACGGCAAGATTTCCGTGATCCGTCAGGATCCGGAAGGCGGCTGAGCCTTTGGCGCCATGCGCTCGCAATTTTTTTGAACGCTCAAAAGGCCCCGCAGCCCAATGCTTACCAGTCATTGGAGGATCGCGAAATGAACGAGGCAGCGAGTTATTTTTCCATCGCCGTGGCGGTGATCATTCTGCTGGTTGACCTGTGGGCGATCGTCAGCGTGTTTCGCAGCAACAAAAGCGTCGGCGTCAAAGCCGCTTGGGCGATCGGCTTGATCGTGTTCCCGGTGCTCGGCCTGATCGTGTGGGGCATCGCCGGCCCGCGCGGCATCAAGGAAGGTCCTTCGTCGCCGGAGCACAGCAAGGGCTGATATTTGATGCAAACTGACCACTGCTTTAAGGAGATCGTCATGAAACAAATCTGTGTATGCCTTGGCTTCTGCTCAATGTTTCTGTTGCACGGCTGCTTCGATTCCAACAAAGCCACCAGCAAGGACGAAGACAACAGCAAGGCATCCGTGCAAATGGAGCAGAAGAAGGCGGATTAGCCCGAGTAACTTCTCGCGGCCATAGGCGCACGACACACTCAAACCCGGTGGGAGCGAGCTTGCTCGCGAAGGCAGTCCATGGTGGACCGCCTCCTTACCCGCCGGTGTCAGGCCCCTACGGTTTCGATGGGGGCCTGCCCTCTTGCGAAGCGGGCTTCCCAGGCCCATATCGATTCCCAGTCGACTCATGGTGAAGTGCGCGCAGGGCGCGCGAACATGGCATTGAAAGTGCGCTGGCCATAGAGACCCACTGCCAGACCGATCACGATCAGTACCACCGCCAGCATTTTGTTCAGCGGCACGCTTTCGTTGAACACCACGACCGAGCCAAGCATGCCGAAAATCGGCACCAGCAACGACAGCGGAGCGACTGTCGACACCGGATAGGTCTTGAGCAACGAGTTCCAGATCCAGTACGCGAACAAGGTATTGGGGTAGACCTGGAACAGGATCGACAAGAGCGCCGTGGTATCGATCTGATTGACCAGTGTGGTGTAACCGACGCTACCGTTGACGGCGTAATCGAGCGCAAACAGCGGAATCGGTGCGAAAGCGCTCGACCAGACCAGAAAACCGAAGACATCACGGGTGCTGGCTTTCTTGTTGATGATGTTGGCAACGCTCCACGACGCCGCACCCACCAGGACCAGCAATACCCCGCAAAGGCTTACCGATCCGTCGCTGATGCTGATGATGCACAGCAGGCCGGCCAGCGCGATCAACATTCCCAGAACCTGAAAACGGGTCAGGGCTTCCTTGAACACCCAGCCACCGAGCAGGATGGTGAAGAACGCGCTGAACTGCAGCACCAGCGAAGCGATGCCCGCAGACAGACCGGCCTCGATGCCCAGGTTGACCACGCCCCACAGTCCGATGCCGAACACCAGGCCGTAGCCGATGATGTAGCGCCACGGGACATCGGGTTTGCGAATGAAAAAGATCGCTGGCAAGGCGCACAAGCTGAAGCGGATACCCGCCAGAATGAACGGATCTACCGTCGCCAGCCCCAGTTTTATCACCGAGAAATTCACACCCCAGATCGCCGTTATCAATACAGCCAACACTACGTGCATTGGTTTCATGGTTATTTGCCTTGTGGAGAAATGGATTGGCTCACGCTACGGAAGTCAGGTTGCCGGCGAGGCTCACCCGGTCGGACAACGCGCATGGAACTCATGCGGAGAGTCAGACTTTTGCGACGGAATGGTGAGTGTGTGCAACGCCATACTTGCCTCGATTCCCTATTGAAGTTTGTGTGGCAGGCACACAGTTGCACGCTGCGTATCACTACGCACTCGAGCAGTTTGTTTGTCTGACGGTGAGTTATCTGGTGATCAGTTGAAGATATAACCAATAGAGCAGGACGACGACGCTGATGCCTGCGCCCAACAGGCACACGGCAACCCAGCCGAAGTGCGCGTAGGTATAAGTAGCCGCGATCGCACCCAGGCCGCTGCCCACCGAGTAGAAACACATGTAGGCACCGACGAGGCGGCTCTGGGCGTCGGGTCGTGCGGTAAGGATCAGGCTCTGGTTGGTCACATGCACCGCCTGCACGGCGAAATCCAGCAGGACGACCCCCACGACCATCGCCAGCAGCGAGCTTTCGACGAACGCGGTGGGTAACCAGGACAGCGTCAACAGCGCCAGCGCCACGCCCGTGGTGCGATTACCCAGTCCTTGATCCGCCAGGCGTCCCGCCCTGGACGCCGCCAGTGCTCCCGCTACGCCGGCCAGGCCGAACAGCCCGATCTGCGTATGCGCAAGTGACAGGGGCGGAGCGCTCAGCGGCAAGACCATTGACGTCCACAACACGCTGAAAGCGGCGAAGATCAGCAGCGCGAAAGTGCCTCTGACACGCAGTGTGCGCTCAGTCAGATACAGCTCGAACACCGACCCCAGCAGTCTCCAGTAGCTGCCTTGCGCGGGCGGCTTGGTCGAGGCGGGCATGGTTCGAAACAGCACCAGGGCCATCGCCACCATCAACGCTGCCGAGACGAAATAAACGCCGCGCCAGCCCGCCAGATCGGCAACGGCTCCGGAAACGAAGCGAGCCAGCAGGATACCCAGCACGACACCACTGGTGACGGTGCCAACGGCTTCGCCGCGTTGCTCGGGGCTGGCCAAAGTAGCAGCGTAGGCGACCACCACTTGCACGACGACGGCCATCAATCCGACCAGGACCATCGCGCCGAGCAGCATGCCCCAATCCTGAGCCAGGCCAACGGCGGACAGCGCCACGGCTGAAAGCAACAGCTGTGTAAGGATAAGTTTCTTGCGGTTCAGCAGGTCGCCGAGGGGCACGATGAACAGCAAACCGATCGCATAACCGGCCTGAGTGGCGGTGACGACAATGCCGATCGTGCCGGGTGATACAGAAAGGCTGGCGGCCATGGACTCCAGCAAAGGCTGGGCGAAGTAGACGTTTGCTACCGCCATGGCGCAGGTAATTGCGAAGAGAAAAGTCTGGTAGCGGCTTAAAGTCGAAGGCGCTGTACCTCGAGACGTCCGGGCGTAGCCACCGGCCGCTTTGTCGCCCTCGACGTCCATTTTTACCGGGGCATGAGGCTTGTACGGCATCATTCCATCCTTGGATTGTGGTTTCGAATCGAAACCGATGCGTTGATTTTTAGCAAATCAGGTTGTTAAATACAACCACATTTCAAAAACATTTTCGTCTGACGTTGGATCATTCTATTCATCAGACCTGGAGCCTTGGAGAGACATGGCCAGACAGCAACTACTGGCACAGAGCGAATGCCCCGTGGCCCGTACACTCGAGGCAATCGGCGATCGCTGGGTTCTGATGATCATTCGTGACGCGTTTGATGATGTTCGTCGCTTCAGTGAGTTTCAGAAGCGTCTTGGCCTGGCCAAGAACATCCTGACGGTCAAACTGAAAATGCTTGTCGAGCTGGGTGTGCTGGAAATTCAGCCGGCGTCGGACGGCAGTGCCTACAAGGAGTACGTGCTCACCGACATGGGCCGCGCGGTGTTTCCCATCGTCGTCAGCCTGCGCCAGTGGGGCGAGCGTTTCCTGTTTGCGGAAGGGGAGGAGCATTCGGTGTTGCTCGACAACGAGCAAGCCGAGCCCGTCGAGACCATCACCGTGCGCTCCAGGGCCGGCGTGGTGCTGACCCCGGCCGATTGTCACCGAAAGGTGGTCACGCGCAGGCGCTGAAGCGGCGCACAGCCGTCAACCTGTTCATGTGTCCATCGCGAGCAGGCACGCTCCCACTATGGAACGCGGTCAAACTGTGGGAGCGAGCCTGCTCGCGAAGAGGCCGGCTTGAACAGCGATTAACTCAGCCGGCCGGCATTACCCCGCCAATTCCAGATTATCCAGCACCCGATTCACCGCCAGCTCACTGAGCATGATCAGCTGTGCAATTCCCATCAACGTCCGGCGCTGCGACGGTTTCACCAGCCCGGCGAATTCCTGGGCGATGGTTTTCGCCGAGGCGAGAGTTTCGCAGGCGTTGGCCAGCAGATCTTCGTTTTTGGTATCGGCGGTGACGGCGTACATGGCGCGGGGGCTTTGCGGCGGCGGGGTGGAGCCGGGCGGGCAGAGGTAATGGTCGAGGGCGCGGTCGGCGGCTTCGTGGAGTTTTTTTGAATCGAGGGATTCGTAGGGGGAGGTGGGGTCTGTTTCAGGTGGATTCGGTGTGGGTTTGAACATGATCTTCTTTTTCCTGTCTGGAAGCGGCCACTCCGAGCTACTAAACAGGGGGTGGCAGCTGTACGCAGGTTAGTAGACCGGGGAAAAGAAGAAAGCCGGCGCGCCCGAAAGCGCCCTACGCACAGCCGCCATCAAGTGCAGGCCTGAAAAAGCCTGTGTGATGAACACCGGTGCAACCTTCTTTTGCCACGGGCTACTAAACCCGATCACTGGAAATCAGTGACGCGAACCAAGTTACCGATGGCCCTCCAGACGCACAAGCCGGCGGATTCTGGCGTAGTCGTAGGTAGCGGCGCAAGACGTTGTAGTCTTGCGCCGGTAACACGGCGTGTCTTTTAAACAGCAGCGCCGAACCATTTAAACAACTGCACATTCCCCAGCGGAATGTCCCCTATGAAATCATTGGATTTTTCTTCTCCGCTCCCACGGCGTAGCGTGCCGTGAAGACAAGGAGCATCGCCATGACCCAACCTGCCACTGATTCCACCGCCAAATTCGACACCTCTCGCGCCAACGAATACGCCCGACAAAGCCGCATTGCCCTGGCGGGTTACGATGCCTGCCACGACTTGTCCGCCTGCATGCTCGCCGCCAGCCTCGGCCCGTCGCGTTCGGCAAACGTGCTGGTGGTGGGCGCGGGCGGCACGGCGCAGGAAATCATCGCCATGGCCGCGCTGGAGCCGCAGTGGAACTTCACAGCGCTCGATCCTTCCGAGCCGATGCTGGAGGCTGCAACCGAGCATCTGCGCGCCAATGATTTATTGCACAGAACTCAGATACATCTGGGCCACGTCGAGGACTTGCCAGCGCAAGCGTCATTTGACGCCGCCACGCTGACCGGCGTGCTCCACCATTTGGGCGGCGACGCAGCCAAGCAGCAAATCCTGCACTCCATTCAGGCTCGTCTCAAACCCGGCGCGCCGTTGATCGTGGCCGGCAATCATTACGCTTACACAAGTCAACCGTTGCTGCTGCAAGCCTGGAGCCAGCGCTGGCGACAGCAGGGCGCAACCGCCGACGAGGTGCAGGCGAAACTCGGGAAGATCTTGCAGGGCGCTGACCCGCCGCACTCGGAGGCAGCGGTTCAGGCGTTGCTGCATGACGCCGGATTCGGCGACGCGACCCGGTTTTTCAGCAGTCTGTTCTGGGGCGCATGGCTGACCTGCAAAATCAGTTGAACAATTCGGTTTGCCTAAGCCTCCGTCCAGTTCAGCGCAGCGGTTTCGCGCCACTTCACCTCGGTAATCCCATAGCGCTCGGCCTGGGGTTTGGAAACCACTTTCAACGGTGGCTTGCCGGGTTTCGGAATCGGCGCAATACCGGCGTCACAGCTCGCCCAATGCCAAGCGTCGGCGTTGCGCATACTCTTGGCGCGGATGACGAATGATTTTGGCTGGTCGTGCAGTTTGTATTCGATGACGAAAATATCGGTGTTACGCATGAGTTCCTCCTTACGCTCATACGTAAATGATTTTGTCCGACAAGAAAAATTCAAAGGATTTTCCGGCCAGATGATCAGCGCCACTCAGCGCTCTGGAACGCGGTTCTTCATGAAACCGCGCAGGTTCATCAGGAACAGGCAAAGCTGCAGAACGATCAGCGCGTAAGCCCCGGCGTAGACGCCCCAGATCACCCACAACAAATTGCTCAGACTGAAACAAACGAAACCGCTCATACGCCGTTGCGGTCGCTGCGAACCGATCAGCCAGGCGGCCAGTACGGTGACCAGCATCGCGGGCCATTGCAGCCAATCCAGATATGCCAACATTCCATCCTCTGCATGGATTTGCTTGATGCAGAAATGGTACACAGCAACCGAGGGTGGGTCACCGCCCGCACGGCTGCGCGTTGCAATGACGGTGCAAACAGTTTCGCCCGGCAGGTGCCGGGCGAAGATTTTTCAAGCGCGCAATCAGTAGTCCCAGATCGCCGGAATCCAGCGGAAGGCGTCACCGTTGACCGCGACGCGACCGACCGAAGGGAAGGCCAGGTGCGTGGCGACAAACAACTCGCCGCTGGCGGCAGCTTCCTTGAGCAGACGCACGCGGACATCCACCGATTTGGCCGGATCGTGTTCAAAACCGTTGTGCCAGTCGGGGTGATCGAACGCCACCGGGAACAGCGCATCACCGGCGAAGGTCAGGCGCTCGCCGCCGGAGTTGACGTAGACCACGCAGTGCCCTGGCGTATGCCCGCCGGTGAGTCTGGCGACCACACCGGGAGCGACCTGACATTCGTCTTCGAAAATTTGCAGCTTGCTTTCATAGTGATTGATGAAGGCATTGGCGGTGCTGCGCAGGACGTACGGCACTGGCGCGGGCATGTCTGTGTACGTGAAGTCCGGTGTAGTCCAGAAATTCACTTCGGCGGCGGTAACGTGGATGCGCACGTCTTCGCGCAGACGGCTTTTCACCGCGTCGACCAGCAAACCACCGATGTGGTCCATGTGCATGTGGGTGATGACGATATCGGTGATGTCGGCGAGGTCGACACCAGCAGCGGCCAGGCGCTTGGGAAACTGCCCGGCGCGCGGGAAACCGGGGAATTGCCCGCCGAGCCCGGCGTCGACGAGGATGACTTGTGCGCCGCTGCGCACCACCAGCACATTGAGCGCCCAGTCGAACGCGTCAGGGCCCAGGTACATGTCCTTGAACCACGCGGCGCGGTCGGCGGGATCGGCGTTGGTCGACATGGTCTGGGTCGGCAACGGCAACACGCCGTCGCTGATCACCATCACATCGATGTCGCCCAGGCGCAGGGCGTAGCGCGATGGCACCAGTTCTTCGCTCGGGTCTTGCAGGGTCACGGCACGGTTGGCGGTGAAGGAATCCAGATGCAGGGTCATGGTGTTCTCCTTGTTCTCAGGGCAAAAAGCGGAGGGCGAAATCAGGCTACCGGGATCAACGGGTCGGCGGCCGCTAGGGCGGTGCGACGATCGGCGGCCGGCGGGTAGATCCACACGGTGTTGATTTGCGTCTTGAGCTCTTTGGCTTCGGCCTTGACCAGCTTCAGCTGGCGATCCCAACCCTCGGTGTACACCGCGCCCCAGGCGCCCAGATCCAGGCAAGTCACGTATTTGGGCTGGCGATACATTGTCGGAGCGACGCCGAGCAGATCGGCGGCGGCGTTGTTGCCGGCGTAGCGACCGAGGCTGATCGCGTGCTGGCAGGACATTGCCGCGTAGTTGCCGAGGTCATCAGTGGCGGCGCGAGCGACATCACCGGCGGCGAATACATGATCGATGCCTTGTACTTTGAGGTTGCCGTCGACATGCAGGCGGCCCTGAGCATCGCGTTCGGCGTCGAGCTGTTCAGTGAGCGGGCTGGCGCGGAAACCCACGGTCCAGATGACGGTGTGGCTTTCGATGTGGCGGCCATCGGCGAGCGTGACGCCGTTGGCATCCACAGCGGCAACGCTGGCGTCGACGATCCATTCGATGCCCAGTTCGTTGGACGCTTCGATGATCGATGGGCGAATGCCATCGCCCATGGTTGCGGCAATATCCTTGCTGCGATCGACGATGATCACGCGCAGGTCTTGATCCTCACCGAGAATCGCGCGCAGGCGCGCCGGCATTTCCGTCGCAGTTTCAATCCCGGTGAAACCGCCACCGGCGACCACCACGGTGTTGCGGGCAACGCTGGCCGGTTGGTTGGCCAAAGCCATGAGATGGCGTTCCAGGCGCGCCGAGGATTCGATCTGATCGACGTCGAACGCATGCTCCTTGAGGCCGGGGACCGGAGGCCGGGCAAGCTGGCTGCCACTGGCGAGAATCAGCCGATCGTAAGCCAGCTCACCCGGGCGCCCGGCCTCGTCGCGATAACCGACGCGCCGCGCCGGAGCATCGATGCTTTCAGCAGTACCTTGGACGAAACGCACGCCCACCGCATCGAACAACGCGTCCAGCGGCGCGTACATGCTGTGCACGTCCGGCTCATAAAAGCGCGGACGAATGCGCAATTCAGCTTGCGGGGCGAGCAGTGTGATCTCCACGTCCTGACGGTCATGCATGTCCAGCAAACGCGCGGCGCTCAACGCACTCCACAGCCCGCCGAACCCCGCACCGATCACCAATAATTGCTGTTTCATAATGTGCTCCCTGACGCTGATGGATGGATGAAACCCGAGCCCGGTCCGGACTCTGGCGTGACGATCACTGGCCGCCGCAACTGCTTGCCGTACTGCCTGGCGCTCAATCGTTCGCTGTCGAGAGTCATGCTAGGGCGCGCAGGCTGCGGGCGCAGTTGTCCATCGGTGTGCGGGGGGGATGCATGGGTGGAAGGGGGGTATACGAAGGTATGAAACGACGGGGTCAACCCAGCGCGTGCTCCAGGCAGGCGAGCAGACGCTCGGCCAGAAAAGGCTTCGCCAGACATGCAATGACGCCGTTCACACTGGTAGGCAAATCGCCCGCATGCGCCGATACAAAAATCACCGGCACGCCAAATCCTCGAGCCCGCAGTGCAGCATGCATCTGCAAACCCGTCATGCCCGGCATTTGAATATCGGAAATAAGACAATCGCTCTGCGCCGGCCCCTCAGATTCAAGGTATTGCGCCGGCCCCGCATAGCTGAGCACTCGATAACCCGAGGCACGCAGCAGGCTGCTCAGCGACGTTCGCATTGCCTCGTCGTCGTCCACCACCGCAATGACATACGTTTTATGCATAACGCTCCCGGGCCGGGTGGCCGAGCTGGGTGACTCCTGTCGTCCTTGCACCATACGCCGATGGCCTGCGGGCAAAACTATACCTAGGTATAGCGGCTCAGCCGTTGCGGCTGAAGCGGCTGCGGTAGTCGCGTGGGGAGATCGACAGGTGACGCTGGAAGCAGGCGCGTAGACGTTCTTCGTCGCTGAAGCCGCAGAGGCGCGCGATACGTTCGATTTTGTGCGGGGAGTTTTCCAGGAGGCGTTTGGCGGCTTCGAGGCGAAACAGCTCAAGCGCTTTTGACGGCGTGCGCCCGGTGCGTGCTTTGTAGACCCGCGTGAAGTTGCGCAGGCTCATCGCGGCTTGCTCGGCCAGACGTTGCACGGTGAGGTTGGGATCGCCGAGCCGCTCCATCAGCCACAGGTGCAGATCATCGAATAGCGAACCGTCCTGCGCCTGCGATTGCAGCAGCGTGCTGTATTGCGCCTGACCGCCGGGACGCTTGATGTAAACCACTAACTCGCGCGCTACTTGCAAGGTCACTTCGCGGCCACAATCGGCCTCGACCAGCGCCAGGGCCAGATCGATCCCGGCGGTCACGCCGGCCGAGGTCCAGACCTGGCCTTGCTGAATGAAAATCGCATCGGCATCCACCTCGATCGCTGGGAATCGATCACGCAAGGCATCGCACATCGCCCAGTGGGTGGCGGCGCGACGGCCGTCAAGCAAACCGGCCTGGGCCAGCAGAAACGCACCGCTGCACACCGAAACCACGCGGCGGGCGAGGCGGGCGTGGTCATGCAGCCAGTCGCTCAGTTCACGGTGTTCGTCGAGGGTCTGGCAGATGTCGGGGGCGCCGGGCACGACCAGGGTGTCCAGCGCGGCCATATCGAGCGTGGCCAATGCCCGGGTATCGATGGCCAGACCTTCGACGGTCTGGATCAAGCCACCGCCGAGGCTGGCGGTGTGCAGTTGATAGCCGGGCTGACCGCGTTCAGCCAAGGCTTTGCTTGCTGCCCAGAACACGGTCTGCGCACCGCTGAGATCGAGCAGGCTCATGCGCGGGTAGGCGATGAACACCACGTCGCGCGGGGCAGAGGGAAAAGCGGGAAGGGTGGACATCGCGGGCCTGCCTGTTTGCAGTGCCGAAGGCGGGACTGCCTCAGCCTGGCCGATTTTCAGGGGTTTCTGGCCGGCCGGCAATGGCGACGACTGTTAGCCTGATCGCTGACCGTCTGGCCGGTGTCTGGCTGCGGTCGCCATCCTGAACTAGATTTATTGACCAGCCCAATGCGTGCTGCGATCTCGCCGAGGAGACACCATGACCCTGTGGTCGCATTCCAGTCCTGCGCAAAGTTCCGGTGTGCCCAGCGAACCGGTGGTGTACGTGGTCGATGACGATCCCTCGATGCGCCAGGCGCTCGACAGCTTGCTGCGCTCGATCGGCCTGCAGGTACAGACCTACGACAGCGCCCGGGATTTTCTCGGTCAAGCGCAACGTGACGTGCCCGGTTGTCTGGTGCTCGATGTGCGCCTGCGCGGCGAAAGCGGCCTGACCTTTCAGGAGCAGATGGAAAAGAACGGCTTGCGCATCCCCGTGGTGTTCATGACCGGCCACGGCGACATTGCCATGAGCGTCAAGGCGATGAAGGCCGGTGCGGTGGATTTTCTCGCCAAGCCGTTCCGCGATCAGGACATGCTCGACGCGGTGGCCAGTGCGTTGGCCCGCGACCGCGCGCGGCTGGCCGCCGAACACTCCGGCGCCGTCCTGCGTCGCGCTTACGAAACCCTGACCGCCCGTGAGCGCGAAGTGCTCGGCTTCGTCATTGCCGGGCTGATGAACAAGCAGATTGCCGGACAACTCAACCTCAGCGAGGTCACGGTCAAGGTCCATCGCGGTCAGGTCATGCGCAAACTGGCCGCACGCTCTGTGGCCGAACTGGTGCGAATCGCTGAAGCGCTGGGCATCGACCCTGTACAGCGCAGCCCCTGAACGTCATAGGCGTCGTTGAGCAACCGCAGGTCATGCCACCGTGCGGCAGAAAAAAATCATGAGCAGTGTCGACGCAGATGACCAGCAAAAAACAGATTTTGTGGGACGACGGCGAGCGGGTACTTTCCCGTGAGCGCGGGTCGGGAGAGGGCAGCGTATTGGCGATGCGTCCGGCGCTGGGTCAGCCATTACCGGCGACCCTCGACCGACTGGCGCACGAATACAGCCTCAAGGAAGACCTCGATCCTGCCTGGGCTTTGCAGCCGAAAGCTTTCGAGCGCGCGGGCACGCGGGTCCGTCTGCTGTTCGACGATCCGGGCGGCGAGCCGATGTCGCGATTGCTGGTGGCACCGCTGGATATCGAAACCTGCCTGGTGATGGGCGCGAATATCGCCAAGGCGCTGGGCCACATGCACCAGCGCGGTCTGGTGCACAAGGACGTCAAACCGCAGCACATTTTCGTTCATTGCCAGGATGGGCTGGCGCGGTTAACGGGCTTCGGCCTGGCTTCTCGCTTGCCACGCGAACGGCAAGCGCCCACGCCGCCGGAGACCATCGCCGGCAGCCTGGCCTACATGGCCCCGGAACAAACCGGGCGGATGAATCGCTCGATCGATTCGCGTAGCGATCTGTATGCCTTTGGCGTCACGCTTTACCAGATGCTCACCGGCTCGTTGCCGTTCAGCGCCAATGACCCGATGGAGTGGGTGCATTGCCACATCGCGCGGCTGCCGATGCCAGCGTGTGAAAGAGTGGCAACGGTGCCGACGATGCTTTCGCGGGTGGTCATGAAGCTGCTGGCCAAGACCGCCGAGGAACGCTATCAGACCGCAGCCGGCGTCGAGCATGACTTGCGTCGCTGCCTCGACGACTGGCGCCGGGGTCGGCACATCGAGGCGTTTACGCTGAACCAGCAGGGCGCGTTGGAACGCTTGCTGATTCCAGAGAAACTCTACGGCCGCGAACAGGAGGTACAAACGCTGATCAATGCGTTCGCCAGCGTGGTGCAAACCGGCGCTCCGGCGTTGGTGCTGGTTTCGGGTTATTCAGGCATTGGCAAGTCGTCGGTGGTCAGTGAATTGCACAAAGTGTTGGTGCCGACCCGTGGCTTGTTCGCCGCCGGCAAGTTCGACCAGTATCAGCGCGACGTACCGTATTCGACACTGGTCCAGGCCTTTCAGGGCCTGGTGCGCACCCTTTTGGGCAAGCGCAGCGAAGTGCTTGCTGGCTGGCGTGAGGCGTTGTTGCAGGCGCTTGAACCCAATGCGCGGTTGATCACTGATCTGATCCCCGAGCTCAAGCTGATTATCGGAGAGCCCGCGCCGGTACCAGAGCTGGAACCGCAACAGGCGCAGCAGCGGTTTTTACAGGTTTTGCAGCGCTTTATTGGCGTGTTCGCCCAGGCCGAGCACCCGCTGGCACTATTCCTTGACGACCTGCAGTGGCTCGACGCGGCGACCCTCGATCTGCTCGAAGACTGTCTGACCCGTGCCGAGATTCCTCATCTGCTGCTGGTCGGCGCCTATCGCGACAACGAGGTGGATCGCGATCACCCACTCAGCCGCACCCTCAACACCTTGCGCCATGCCGGCGTGCAGATTGCCGAAATTCGTCTGGCGCCGCTGGCTGGCGCGCACATCGAACAACTGATCAGCGAGTCGCTGCGCTGCCCGCCGGCGAGCATCGTCGCGTTGGCGCGGCTGGTGCTGGACAAGACCGCCGGCAATCCGTTCTTCGTCATTCAGTTTCTGCATGCCCTGGCCGAGGAAAAGCTGTTGACCTACGAGCCTGCGCGTAATCGCTGGCGCTGGGATGTGCATTTGATCAATGCCAAAGGCTACACCGACAACGTTGTCGAACTGATGGTCGGCAAGCTGGCGCGGCTACCGCTGGAAACCCGCCAGGCCCTGCAACAACTGGCCTGCCTGGGTAATGTCGCGCGAGTCGACACACTGGCCACCGTTCTGGATTTACCGGTGCCTCGCGTTCACGCGGCGTTGTGGCCGGCCGTGCGTCTGGAGCTGGTCGAGCGTCAGGACGGCGCCTGCGCGTTTGTGCATGACCGCATCCATGAAGCGGCGTATTCGCTGATCGCTGAGACCGAACGGGCGCAAATGCACCTGCGCATCGGTCGGCTGTTGGCGCTGCAGACCCAGGGTGAGCGGCGCGAAGAGGCCATTTTCGAAATCGTCGGCCAGCTCAATCGTGGTGCGCATTTGATCAGCCTGCGCGCCGAACGTGAGCAACTCGCCGAATTCAACCTGCTCGCTGGTCAGCGCGCCAAGGCCTCGACCGCCTACACCTCGGCGCTGACCTACCTGGGCGCCGGGGCGGAGTTGTTGGGGGAGCAGGGCTACGACAGTCGGCATGAACTGGGTTTCGCCCTGGAACTGAACCGCGCCGAATGCGAATTCCTCACCGGCCAACTGGCGCTCGCCGACACGCGCCTGGCGGCATTGGCCGACCGCGCCGTGACCACCGTCGAGCGCGCGGCGGTGGCGTGCCTGCAAATGGATGTCTATCTGCTGCTCGATCGCAGTGACCGTGCGGTGGCGGTGTGTCTGGCCTATCTGCGCCAGGTCGGCATCGATTGGTCGGCGCATCCGGACGATGCCCAGGTGCGCGACGAATATGAGCACGTGTGGACGAACCTGCGCGGGCGCACTATCGAGCAGATGATCGACTTGCCGCTGATGGAGGATCCCGCCGCGCGGGTGACCCTTGACGTCCTCGGAAAACTCTTCGCACCGGCCGTGCAATCGGACTTGAACCTCGCCAGCCTGACCATCTGCAAGGCAGTCAGCCTCAGCCTGCTGTATGGCAACTGCGATGCCTCCTGTTTGCTTTACGCCAACTTCGGAAGAGTGGCCGGCCCGCGGTTTGGCGATTATGCCGCCGGCTACCGGTTTGGCCGCTTGGGCTGCGATTTGGTCGATCGACGTGGCCTGACGCGTTATGAGGCGAGCACCTACCTGTGCTTTTCGATTTTCGTGGTGCGCTGGATGCGGCCAGTGCGCGAGTGCCGTGAGCTGTTGCACCGTGCACTCAACGCGGCCCATCGCAGCGGAGATCTGCCATATGCAGCGTTTGCCGGAAACAGCCTGATTTCCGATCTGCTGTATATCGGCGAGCCGCTGCCCGAGGTGCAGGCTCAGGCTGAAGCAGGGCTGGCCTATGCACAGAAGGTCGGTTTCGGGCTGGTGGCGGATTTCATGCGCTGCCAGTTGGCGCTGATCCGCATGCTGCGCGGACAGACGCCGCAGTTTGGCTGTTTCAACGATGAAGGATTCGACGAAACAGCTGTCGAGATGCATCTGGCCAGCTCGGCGGATCTGGCGCTGGCGCGCGGCAAGTACTGGGTGCGCAAGTTGCAGGCGCGCTACCTGGCGGGGGATTACGCGGCGGCCGCTGAGTGCGCGGCACAGGCGCAGGGACTGTTGTGGGCGATTTCGGCGTTTTTCGAGGAGGCCGAATACCATTTTTATGCGGCGCTGACCTTGACGGCGCACGACGATACCCATGCCGATGCGTTGCAGCGCCTGGGCCAGCACCATGCGCAATTGCAGACTTGGGCGCGCTTGTGTGCGGAAACCTTCGCCAGTCAGGTGGCCCTGGTCGGCGCGGAAATGGCACGCGTCACCGGGCAGTTGCTCGAGGCCGAGTTGCAGTACGAGCAGGCCATTCAGTTGGCCCAAGACAATGGTTTGCTCCATATCGAAGCCCTGGCCAACGAACTCGCCGCGCGGTTCTACAGTGCTCGCGGTCTGGCCAAGATAGCCCGTGTCTACCTGCGCGATGCGCGCTACGCCTATCTTCGTTGGGGCGCCGATGGCAAGGTGCGGGAGCTGGATCGCAAACATCGTTTTCTGCGCTCCGAAGTCACCCAGCCCGAGCCGACCACCACCCTCTTCACGGCGGTTGAACACCTGGATCTGGCGACGGTGCTCAAGGTCTCGCAAGCCGTCTCCGGCGAAATCGTCCTCGACCGTTTGATCGAGACGGTGATGCGCATCGCGATCGAGCAGGCAGGCGCTGAACATGGCTTGCTGGTCCTGCTCGATGCCGACACACCGTATATCGCCGCGCAAACCCGGATCGGCGACGGAGCCACGCAGCTGTGCAACGAGCCGCTGCACGCAGTGGCGCTGGCCGAATCGGTGCTCTACCAGACGCTGCGCACCGGCGCCAACCTGTGCCTGGACAACGCTGTCGCCGACCCGGTGTTCGCCGCCGATCCATACATACATCAGCGTGGCGCGCGCTCGATTCTGTGCCTGCCATTGATGAATCAGGCGCGGGTGGCCGGGGCGTTGTATCTGGAAAACAACCTGTCTGCCGGGGTATTCAGCCCGGCGCGCCTCGCCGTACTTCGGTTGGTGGCGTCGCAGGCAGCGATCTCGCTGGACAACGCGCGCCTGTATCGCGACGTCGCCGAGCGCGAAGCGAAGATCCGTCGGCTGGTCGATGCCAACATCATTGGCATCATCGTGTGGAGCGTGGAGGGGAAGATCATCGAGGCCAACGACGCGTTCCTGCGCATGGTCGGTTACGCCCGGGATGAGCTGCTATCGGGTCTCGTTCATTGGCGCGACATGACCCCGCCGTCGATGCGCGCCAACAGCGACGCCGCACTCGCAACCGCCATCCGCACCGGTCGCGCCCAGCCATTCGAAAAGGAATACATCCGCAAGGACGGCAGTCGGCTGCCGGTGATTGTCGGTCTGGCTGCGTTCGAAGCGAGTCAGCAGCAGGGCCTGGCCTTCGTGCTGGACATCAGCGAGCGCAAGCAGGCAGAAGAACAGGTGCGCGAAGCCGAGCGCCGTTATCGCCAGGTGCAAACGGAACTGGCCCATGCCAATCGCGTGTCAACCATGGGCCAGTTGGCCGCGTCGATCGCTCACGAAGTCAACCAGCCGATTGCCGCCACGGTAACCAATGCCAATGCTGCGCTACGCTGGCTCAGTGCGTCTCCCCCGAATATCGACGAGGTCGAGCAGGGCCTGCGGCACATCATTCTCGACGGCAACCGCGCAGCCGATGTGCTCGGACGCATCCGCGCGCTGATCCACAAAGCCCCACCGCAGCGCCTGCCCGTCAGCCTCAATGTGCTGATTGAAGATATGGTTGGTTTCAGCCGTGGTGAAGCGGCCAGACACGGCGCCGAGGTAAGCATTCAGCTGGCAGCAGAGTTGCCTCTCGTGTTGGCCGACCGCGTCGAGCTGCAACAGGTGTTGCTTAACCTGATCATCAACAGCCTCGAAGCCATGGCGAACATGGAAGAAGGGCAGCGGCGCCTGCTGATTCGCAGTGAAGCGTTAGGCGACAACGTGCAAATCAGCGTGAGCGATTCAGGTCCGGGCTTCGCCTGCGAACAGGCAGAGCAGGTGTTCACGGCGTTCTACACCACCAAATCCACCGGGCTGGGCATGGGCCTGTCGATCTGCCGCACGATCATTGAAAGTCACGGCGGACGGTTGTGGGCCGAGCGCAATGAGCCGAGCGGGGCCCGGGTGGTGTTTGGGTTGCGGTGTTTTGTATCTGCGTGATCAACAACGAAGCTACCCGAGTATCGAACCGGGCTTTTTTGTCAGTGAGTCCAAGCAACGCACGCGCCGACGAGCTCTGATCCGAGACCTCTGATAGGCTCTCGCAACCTAAAGCAATGGATTGAACAAATTGAATCTGGAAGCGCAACTGCGGGATCTGATCACCCGGGATCCCGTCCGGATGCACATCCTGCGCACAGTCAGTGATCTGGACTTGCCGGACAGCTGGGTTGCCGCCGGGTTTGTGCGCAGTCTGGTTTGGGATCATTTGCATCAACGCGATCCCTCGCCATTGCCCGATGACGTTGATGTCATCTGGTTCGACGAAACCCGTTCCAAGGCGCAAACGGACTCAGCCTTGGAAGCCGAGCTTGCGACGCTGTGTAGCGGCGTGAACTGGTCGGTAAAGAACCAGGCACGCATGCACCAGCGCAACGCCGATGCGCCTTATGGGGCAGCTGCCGATGCAATGACGTTTTGGCCTGAAACTGCGACGGCAGTCGGGGTCAGGCTTGGCCAGAATGACGAAATAGAGGTTTTGGCACCGTTGGGGCTTGAGGATCTGTTCGCGCTGAAAGTGCGGCCAACCGCCCGATTTGAAAATGATAAATACGCGATGTTTGTGGAGCGCGTGCAGTCCAAGAGATGGCTCGAGATCTGGCCGAAGTTGACGCGGGGTTGATGCCGCATTTCGCGGTTGATCGTTTTACTACCGATAAGGAAATCGCTATGCATCCCGATAAGGCCTGTTCAGTCGTACTTTGTTTAGCGCAGCGTCCCAGGATTCTTTTGTTCCGTCATCCGCAGGCTGGGGTGCAACTGGTGAAAGGATCCATCGAGCGCGGAGAAACACTCGCTCAGGCCGCCTTGCGAGAGCTGGCGGAAGAGTCCGGCATAGACGACGCGACAATCGCGCAGGATTTGGGATGCTGGGAGTCTGGCCACCAAGGACAGGTCTGGTCGTTCCAACTTTGCGCGGTGCTTGAGCCACTGCCCGAACGATGGTCTCACCAGACACTGGATGATGATGGGCATGTTTTCGATTTTTTCTGGGCCCCGCTCGATGACTTGCCGTATGACGATTGCCACCCTGTGTTTCATCGAGCACTTGGGTTTTTGAGTGAGGTTTTGAAGGCCCAAGGGTGACTAGCGGCAGAGGACTTCAGTTGCCCAAACACCAATGATGTTGGACTAGCCCCAATCCCTTGTAGGAGTGAGCCTGCTCGCGATGACGCCAGCCCATTCACCGCCACATAAACAGAAAACCCACAGCCCGTTTAAACAGTAACTCCAGCCTTAAGCAAATGGCTACAACGCCTTGCGCCATTCCCTACGACTACGCCAGAATCCGCCGGCTTGTGCGTCTGCCGTTCCCTCCGTAACTTGATTCCTGTCACTGCTCATCAGTGATCGGGTCTGCAAGCCCGTCGGAAATCAGTCGCATAGCCCTGCCAAAGGACACCCGTTCGTGTGCTCAATGGCGGCTTTGTGCGGGAGACCTTCGGGTCTGCCGGGTTCCTGATTTCCCGGTCTTGCAGACCCGCACACAGCTGCCACCCATCATCTGCAAGTGATGTTGGCAGCGCCAGACGAATAATCAGGAGTTTCACCATGTTCAAAGTCACACCCAATCCGCCAACCACCGACCCCGCATCCCCCTACGAATCCAGCGCCTCGAAAAAACTCCACGAAGCCGCCGAGCGCGCCCTCGATCACTACCTCGGCCCGGCGGACATACTGGCCAGCACCAACACTCCGGAACAGATGTTCCTCGCCAACCCGAAATACGACACCGAATCCCTGCTCGCCAACGCCAGCGAATCCCTGGGCTCGGCCACCACCATGCTCTACGACTTCGCCGCGCTGCTCGACAACCCGCGCCGCAAAACCCTGCTGGGCATCGCCCAGGTCGTCATGCTCGGCGAAATCGCCGTGAACCAGGCTTTGGATAAAGTCGAAATAGCCAAATAACCCGCAACGCGACGAGTGCAAAGCCTCGTCGCTACCCATAGCCGCGCCATGGCTGGCACACCGCCACGGCTTGCACCACCCGGCCTCGACTGTCACCCTTCGGGCCGTTCTTCAAGGATCAGAACAAGGAATCAAGGATTGAGTGGCTACGTTCCAAACCCGCCGAAAAACTACCGCTACGAACAAGCCAAACCCGTCGACATACACGCCCAGCGCTGGGCCGAGTATGAGAAGCATGGGAAAGAACCTGCGCGTGAGCCCGAGAAGATTGGCATCGCGTTGAGGATTGGGGTGTTCTTTGATGGCACGGGCAACAATGCGAACAACTCTGCTGCGGGGTTGTTGTGTGGTGCTCAGCATCCGATTGCGCCGGAGGATATTCCAGCTAGCTGTATGCCTTACATGAGTGATCCGGACAGTAGTTATGGTAACGATGTAAGCAATGTAAAAAAGCTGAGCGACCTGTACGACGCCATGCCTGAGGCAATAGGAGAGGGCACTCAGAAGACCACTTCTCGCGTTGTTTATGTCGAGGGTATCGGAACGCGGTCAGGCGAAGAAGACAGCAAGTTCGGTGCAGGCACTGGTCGGGGAGAAACCGGTGTAGCCAACAGAGTCGAATCCTCATTCCCGAGCATTCAACAAGCGATCAGCCGAGCTCTGATCGATAATCCAGGCAGTGAAATCACATCTTTGAAATTTGATGTGTTTGGCTTCAGTCGTGGCGCGGCTGCTGCGCGCCATTTTGCCAATGAGGTCGTCCGCACTAGCCGCGGCCCACTTGGCACTATTCTAAGAAACCTTCCACGGGCTTTCAGTCCAAAATTCAACGACCAATACCAAGGCGACATCGACATAGGCTTCATTGGCTTGTTCGACACAGTCCCATCGATAGCTGGTTGGTCCAATCTCGGAAACATCAATAGCCCAATCGCGACCGGCATAAAACTCTATCTCGACCGTCGTTTCTTTACCGATGTCGTCCAACTATCAGCGCGCGATGAATGCAGGGCTAACTTCGCGCTGAGTCGTGTCAAAGCTGATCATTTGGAAATTACGCTACCCGGGGTACATTCGGATATCGGCGGAGGCTATCTCGAGAGCGCCCAAGAGTGTGTACTGGTAAGCCCCATGCAAACGCTCGTTGTGTCCTTAAAAACCGACGTCAAAGCGACGTCAATCTATCGCGATGCACTTGATGCACAAAGCCGATGGGTGGCCAAAGGTTGGCCTAAAGATATGCTGGAAATAGTAACGCCTGAAGCCTCATTCATCCCTGATGAACCACAAGATCGGCTCAGTCGTAATCAAAAGCGCGTTTACGCTGCTCTTCAGCTCAAGCGCCCGGTGAGCGGCATGCTGTCCAGGGTTTATCTGCGGCTGATGCATCGCTTGGCTAAAGAAAAGGGTGCTCGCTTCAACGACATTCCAGATACTCCTGATTTAACGATTCCGGCAGAGCTACAAGCCATGTGCGATAGATTTCTGGCTGGAAACTACAGCGTCACGCCGCAGGAGAACGAGTTGCTGAAATTGAAATACATTCACACATCCGCCAACTGGAACCATCCATTAGGACGAGCAGACGGAAGCGGAATAAAAGCTGTGTATATCAACGCACCAACTCAAGACTCCATCCGAGTGCAACATCCACACGTACCTGACTGGACGCTTTGGTAATGAAGATTTTCGTGACCATCTTGCTTGCACTGTTTATGTCAGGCTGCCAATCCGCTGCTCCGCTGTCCGCCGGTTCCGACCCCAAATCGGGTTCATGGGAGCTCGCATTCACCGAACCCTACTACATGAAGGTATGGGTAGAAGACAGCGCCGTTGAAGACATCAACGGCAAGCTATTCAGGCGCACCGGATCAGGAACAGCAGCGGGCGGTGAGCCGGAAACCGGTGAAGAGTCTGCGCGAGGCTGGCATGCGGTTGGCGCTGCTGCAAAACCGGTGATTGGTGCCGACTTGCCCAAGCGCATTTATGTGCGCTGGCAATCTATCGCTGAATCACAGACATATCGGGTCTGGATAGACGTACCGGAAGAAGCCAGACAGCTGATGTGGGCATCGGTGAATCAAAGATGTCCCGAAACTCCGGATGAACAAGCCAGCTATAGCGCCTCCATTTATCTGGGACTGGCTCCCGGAGGCGTGGTGCAGGTGTTTGTGCGCGATTCCTGCCACCGTCCCGTCAAAGTAGCCAGAGCCAAGGCTGAGATTGAGCCGTTGGGGCCTGGCCAAGGGAAGAACCAAGGACGCTATGCCTATCCGGTAAGTGAAAAGGCCAAGCGGTATATCGACAAGTTCGGCATCCCGTACGGTAGTTGGTAAGTGGCGTGCCTTGTGATGCAACCACCCTGATTGGAGCGAGTCTCCTGATCCGGTATCGAGCTGGCGGCGATAAGCAGGACTCACCAACCAAGAGTCCAGCCACCACAACCCCTCAAACCTCAGCTTTCGCCTCAACCTTCACCGCCGACTTCCGATACGTCAGCAAAACAATCCCGCTCACCACAATCACGCCACCTACGATCTGCCCCCTGCTGAGCATCTGATCCAGCACAATCCAGCCCATCAACAATGTCGCCAGTGGCTCGATATTCATCACCGGTGCGTTGCGCGGCATGTCCAGTCGCGGTACGGAGATAAACAGCACGATGAAACCGGTGCCATAAAGCACGACTAGCGTGGCGAGGGCCAGCCAGCCGGTTGAGGTGGCGGGGAGGTTGAGTCCGCCGGGGAGGGCGCCGGTCAGTCCGGCCAGGTTGACGCTGCTGAAGACGATGAAGATGGTCAGCAGGCTGCGCACCGAGCCGCGCACTTGCGACAGCTTGTGATCGGTGATCCACAGCGCGCAGGCGAATACGCTGGCGGCGCAGAACGCGAGTGCGACGCCCAGCAGCCATTCCGGGCCGACGCTGGCGCTGTCTGATAGACGTCCGGGAACGTCCAGTACGAACACCAGCCCAACAAGGATCAAGCCCATCAACATGGCGGTGCGCGCGCTTGGTCGCGGGCCGCCCAGCGCCCAGGTCAGCAAGGCGAGCAGGATCGGAAATACGTTGGCTACCAGCAGCGCCAAAGCGACCGGGACCCGTGCGACAGCGGAGTACAGACACAGGCTCTGCGCGGTAATCAGCAGGCCCAACGACAATTGCCAGCGCCAGGCGCCCGCTGGCAGGCGCAGACTTTGCCGTTGCCACAGTACGAGAATGGCGAGCACCAGCAGGGTCCCGCCGGAACGCATCAGGATCGCCAGCAACACCCCAGCGCCATCATCAAAAGCCACCCGTGCTGCCACATGGTTGCCGGCGAACGCACAACCCATACACAACAGAATGATCACGGCGAGATAGCGGGGGAAGGGCGGCGGTACGGTTGGCGCAAATTCAGGGCGGGACATGGCAGATCTCAAAAGTGATAGCCACACTCGGGGTGGCTCAGGTTTTTATTATGTTGTCGTACAACTGCCCGATTTGTACCGTAATCGAGCAGGGGCGGCAAGCTTGAAAGGCTTGGTAAAGCGCTCGGTTGCGGTGCTGCGTTGGTTTTAGAGGTCGTATAACTTCCCCCCTAAGCCCGAGCATCGAGCCGAGTCATCCACCCATTCTCTCGAGCCTCAGCGACCAGGAAATCCACAAATGCCCGGGTTTTCGCCGGCAGCAGTTTCTGGCTGGGGAAGTACAAATGGATCTGCCCCGCGTCGACATGCCACCCCGGCAATACCCTTTCCAGCGTACCGTCCTGCAGAAAAGCCAGCACGTCCGGAACCGCCAACAGCGCAACGCCCAATCCCAGCCGCGAGCACTGACACAGCGCTTGCGGATCGTTGACCAACAGGCGCGGCGTCAACTCCAATGGCGCTCGTTGCCCCTCGGGCCCTTGCAGCATCCAGTTGCGCACCTTGCCGGTCTGTACCGAGCGCATGGCCAGGTGATCCAGCGTCGACAACTCTTCAATGCGCCGGATGCGCTTGTGTCCCGAGAGATATTCCTTCGAAGCCACCAGAATCAGATGCGCCGGAGCGATGGCTCTGGCAACTACGCCCTGAGCCAACTCGATGCCGCCGCCGATGGCCGCATCAAATCCATCCGCGATGAGATCGACCTGACGATTGTCGAGGTGCCACTCAGGAGTTACCGAAGGGTATCGCTTGAGAAATTCGGGCATCAGCGGCAGTAGAAAATCCCGGGCGAAACCCGGTGACGCATTCAGACGCAGGATGCCGGAAGGCTCTCCCGCGTTGCCTGCCACGTCGGCGATCGCCGCTTGAACACTTTCCAGTCCCGATCCGACGTTAGCCAGAAAGCGCTCTCCTGCCTCGGTCAGCGTGAGTTTTCGCGTACTGCGCTGAAACAGGCGTACGCCGAGGTTGGCCTCCAGTTGCGCGACGTTGCGACTGACCGCCGCGGGCGTCAAGCCCAGGCGCCGCGCGGCTGCAGAGAAACTTCCCGCCTCGGCGCTGCGCACGAATGAGAGCAAATTGCCTAAGGTTTCCATCTGCGCACCTTCAATGAATGATTGAAAGTGATTCTAGGCGGCTTCCACTACTGGTAGAAGATCAAAAAGCGTCTCATGGCCTCACCAACTACTTGAGGAAAGAGACATGAACATCAGCATCATTGGTACTGGCTCGATCGGCACCGCTATCGCTCGCTTGCTCGTCAACGCCGGCCTGCCGGTCAGCCTGGCCAACAGCCGCGGACCGCAGAGCCTTGCCGATCTGGTCGGTGAATTGGGCCCACTCGCGCAAGCCGTAACTGCTCAGCAGGCGAGTCAGGCGGACATCGTCTTTCTGGCGGTGAACTGGTCGAAAATCCCGGATGCCGTGCGCGATCTCGGGCCTTGGGACGGGCGCATCGTGATCGACGCCAATAACCCGATCGAGGCGCCATTGTTCAAACCGTTCGATCTGGGGGGCCAGCCGTCTTCGCAAGTGGTGGCGCAGATGCTGCCCGGCGCGCACGTGGTCAAGGCCTTCAACCATTTGCTCGCGGCTCTGCTGACCGATCCCACCACCGAGGGGGGCAAGCGTGTGCTGTTTTATTCCGGTGAGGAAGCGGCCAGCAAAGCCAGGGTTGCAGAGCTCATAGACCGATTGGGTTTTTACGGCATCGATCTGGGCGGTGTGCAGCAGGGCGTGCTTGCGCAATTCCCGGGCGGACCGTTGCCAGCATTGAATCTCGTGAAACATGGCTAACGAATGAGTCCGGGAAGCACATGGTGAGTAGGGCGGACGGGTCGCAGATCCTGATGTCCTGCCGCCCGTCGCCGACTGCGAATGGCCTCAATACCCCGCATTGACATATCTAAGAATCTCGATATCCTCGGCGCATGGAACTGATCGAAATCTTCAAAGCCCTCTCGAACCCGACGCGCCTCAAGATCCTTGAAGGCCTGAAGGATCCCGTCAAGAACTTCCCCCCGCAGGATGAGGGTGACGTGCTTGTTGAGGGCGTCTGCGTCAGCAGCATCCAGGAAGGCATCGGCCTGTCGCAGTCGACGGTGTCGAGTTATCTGGCCACGTTGCAGCGAGTGGGGCTGGTTGAAGTGCGGCGCATCGGTCAATGGACCTACTACAAACGCAATGAGGCAGCTATCAGCGCGCTTGCAGAGATCATAGGGAAAGAGCTGTAAATTTTTTTACCGCAGGATATCGAGAATTCTCGATATCCCTCTTTATCGATACGAGGTTTTGCCATGAAAGCGATGATTCTGAAATCCTTCGGCGGTCCTGATTCGTTCGAACTCAGCGACGTTGCCAAACCGGGTCCGCAAGCGGGCCATGTGCTGGTCCGAGTGCACGCCACTTCCATCAATCCGCTGGATTACCAGGTGCGGCGCGGTGACTATCCCGATCTGGTACCCCTGCCGGCCATCACCGGGCACGATGTATCGGGCGTGGTTGAAGCTGTCGGGCCCGGCGTCAGCGCCTTCGCGCCGGGCGACGAAGTCTGGTACACCCCGCAGATATTCGACGGGCAGGGCAGTTATGCCGAGTACCACGTGGCGGCCGAGAGCATCATCGCCAGGAAGCCTCCCTCGCTGAGCCACCTCGAGGCGGCCAGTCTGAGCCTGGTCGGCGGTACGGTGTGGGAAGCGCTGACCGTGCGCGCCGTGCTTCGCGTCGGCGAAAGCATTCTGATCCACGGCGGCGCCGGCGGTGTCGGCCATGTGGCGATTCAGGTGGCGAAAGCCATGGGCGCCAGAGTCTTTACGACCGTGCGTGAGGCCAACGCCGAGTTCGTCCGCAGCCTTGGCGCCGATGTGGTCATCGATTACACCCAAGAGGATTACGTCGAAGCGATCATGCGCGAAACCGCTGGCCACGGCGTCGATGTGGTGTTCGACACCATCGGCGGCGATACCCTGGCCCGCAGCGCCGACGTGCTCGCCCAGCTTGGCCGCGTCGTCTCGATCGTCGACATCGCGCAGCCACAAAACCTCGTCCAGGCCTGGGGCAAGAACGCCAGCTATCACTTCGTTTTTACCCGGCAGAACCGTGGCAAGCTCGATGAGTTGAGTGCACTGGTCGAACGCGGTCAGCTGCGGCCCCATGTTGGCGCCGTCTACTCATTAGCGGACATCCCACTTGCCCACGCTCGGCTGGAGAGCGCCAACAACGGACTCATAGGAAAAATCGCCATCGCCGTCGAGCCTTCGCTCATCGTCTAACCCCGTTCATTTTGGAGAACCATCATGGTTTACGAGATCGCTGTGCTGCCCGTCCACCCGCAACAGACTGAAGCCTTCCGACGCGCATTTGCCGAAGTAGAACCGTTGCTCACGCGCGCCAAGGGATACGGCGGCCACTTGCTGGCGCAGGGTATCGAAACGCCCGAGCAATTCAATTTGATCGTGCGCTGGCGGTCGCTTGAGGATCACTCTCCGGGGTTTGAGGAGAGTGAAGACCACCAGCGGTTCATGCTGGGGCTGGAGGATTATTTTTCCGCAGAACCGAAGGTCTACCACATTGAGGGTGGTGCTTTTCCGGGTGGCGACTTTGGCGTTCCGGACAGCAGCTCAAGTACAGGTAGCTAAGTGCCCTGGTGGCTTTCGTCACAAGCGGCTGTTGCTGATTGAGCTTCGCTTGTGACGAATGTCCGCTTTCAATCCGTGCGGATCGCCGGAAAACACGCCGGCCGAGCCTCCCCGACGAGCTGCGTTAGCCCAGCGCTTTGGTGGTAGTCTGCATAACGTCAGCCGTACGTTCTGTACTCCTGAATTGCCCTTTCCGATATCTGCGCCGGCTGACTCGCTGGCGCCGATGGATTCCCTTTGCGGATTACAGCCATGCGCCTGCCAGATTTCATTCTCGAAAACCTAGAGCCGATCCTGCAGGCCTGGGAAGATTTCGCCCGCACCATCGAGACACCTGGCGCGGAACTCGATAACGCCGCGCTGCGCGATCACGCCGAGCAGATGTTGCGCGCCATCGTCATCGATCTGCGCACCCGGCAGACGGTCAGCGAGCAACTGGCCAAGGCTCATGGCCAGGCGCCGCGCGACGATGAGGAAACGGCTGCGGAAACCCATGCCGTGACGCGATTGATGGCCGGTTTCACCATTGACCAGATGGTTTCCGAATACCGCGCGCTGCGTACCAGTGTGCTGAGCCAATGGCTGCGTCAGGTCAAGGATGGCAAATCGGTGAATGTCGACGACATGACGCGTTTCCACGAAGCGATCGATCAGGCACTGGCTGAGTCGATTGCCAGCTATTCACGCGCCGTCGAGGCTTCGCGCAACGTGTTTCTGGGGATTCTCGGCCATGACTTGCGCACGCCGTTGGGGGCGATTCTGCTCGGCGCGGATATGTTGCGGCGTACCAAAAACGTCGACCCCCGTACCGGCAAAGTGGCCAGGCAGATTTATGCCAGCGTGCAGCGGGCCACTCAGATCGTTGGCGACCTGCTGGATCTGACGCGCTGCCAGATGGGACCGGGGATTCCGGTGAAAAAAGTCCAGATCGATCTCAATCCGTTGTGCGAGCGGGTTGTCGAGGAAATCCGCGCCTTTCATCCGCAGGCCAACGTTCTGTTCGATGCGAAGGAACCGGTGATGGGAGCGTTCGATGGCGCCAGGATGGAGCAGGTCTTTTCCAACATCATCAGCAATGCGGTGACCCACGGCGACAATCAGTTTCCGGTCACGGTCGAGTTGCAGGCGTTGGAGGAGGGTGCGGTCTTTACGGTGCACAACGGCGGTGAGCCGATCCCGGAGGATGTACTGCCGTTCATTTTCAACCCGATGGGGCGTTTCTCTCAGCGCTCCGTGGTGGATCACGGGCCCGTCGCTGGACTTGGGCTTGGCCTGTTTATCGCCTCGGAAATCGTCGCCTCACATGCGGGCTCGATTGAGGTGAGTTCTGATGGGTCAAGCGGAACCGTGTTTCGTGTCAAGCTTCCGGTGGATGCTGGCGGCCCTTTCGGCGTGTAGCCGATTTCATAAAGGGTCGAAGCGAACGCTTCGACCCTTCATCCACTTATTCCTCCATCACCTCAACCAAACCGCGATCCTCACCGAGGAACCCGCCACTCTGGTGCTGCCACAACCGCGCATAGGTGCCGTTCTTCTCGAGCAATTGCGCGTGGGTGCCTTGTTCGATGATGCGGCCTTCGTCCATGACGATCAGCCGGTCCATTGCTGCAATGGTCGACAAGCGGTGGGCGATGGCGATGACGGTTTTGCCCTGCATCATTTCATCGAGGCTTTCCTGGATCGCCACTTCGACTTCGGAGTCCAGCGCGCTGGTGGCTTCGTCGAGCAGCAGGATCGGCGCGTTCTTCAGCATCACCCGGGCGATGGCGATGCGTTGGCGCTGGCCGCCGGAGAGCTTGATGCCGCGCTCACCGACCAGCGTGTCGTAGCCGCTGTGGCCCTGCTTGTCGCTCAACTGGCTGATGAACCCATCGGCCTGGGCGTTTACCGCGGCGCGGTGAATGTCCTCGTCGGTGGCGTCCGGGCGACCGTAAGCGATGTTGTCGCGGATCGAACGGTGCAGCAGCGACGTGTCCTGAGTGACCATGCCGATCACACTGCGCAGGCTGTCCTGCGTCACCTTGGCGATGTTCTGGCCATCGATGCGAATCTCGCCGCGATCGACGTCATAGAAACGCAGCAGCAGGTTGATCAGCGTCGATTTGCCCGCACCGGAGCGGCCAACCAGACCGATTTTTTCGCCGGGGCGAATGTGCAGCGTCAGGCCGTCGAGCACCTGGCGCTCGCCGTTGTAATTGAAGCTGACATTGTCGAAAACCACTTCGCCGCCGGCAGGCTCCAGCACCTTGGCGTCCGGCGCGTCCTGGACTTTCGGGCCGCTGGTCAGGGTGGCCATGCCGTCCTGCACGGTGCCGATGTTTTCGAACAGCGAGGTCATCTGCCACATGATCCAGTGCGACATGCCATTGATGCGCAACGCCATCGCAGTGATCGCCGCGACGGCGCCGGTGCCGACTTCGCCCTGGTGCCACAACCACAACGCATAACCGCCAGCGCCGAGAATCAACGCGACTACCAGCGCCTGATTGACGATCTCGAACTGGCTGACCAGACGCATCTGGCGGAACCCGGTGAGTTTGAAATCTTCCATCGCCGCACGGGCAAAGTGCGCTTCACGCTTGGAGTGCGAGAACAGTTTGACCGTGGTGATGTTGGTGTAGGCGTCGGCGATCCGCCCGGTCATCGACGAGCGTGCATCGGCCTGTTCCTGGCCGACCTTGCCCAGACGCGGCACGAAATACACCATCGCCAGCCCGAACAGAACGATCCACGCCAGAAACGGCAGCATCAGCTTCAGCGCAAAGCCACCGGCCAGCGCGATGATCGCGATGAAGTACACGCCGATGCCGGGAAGGATTTCGATCAGGGTGAACAACACCTCGCGCACCGACAACGCGGTTTGCATGACTTTGGTGGTGACCCGGCCGGAGAATTCATCGGAGAAGAACGACAGGCTCTGCCGCAGCATCAACCGGTGGAAGTCCCAGCGCAGGCGCAACGGCAAGTTGATCGCGAGGATCTGGTGCTGGACCATCGTGCGCAGCGCCACCAGCCCAATGCTGACCACCAGCACAATGCCGATGCCCCACAGCACGCGGCTTTCTTCGCTGCTCGCGGCACCGCCGGCTTTCCAGGTCGAGAGCAGATCCAGCACTTGCCCGAGGAAGGAAAACAGCCATGCCTCGTAGATCGACACGCTGGCGCTGAGCAGGGCAAAGGCGAGAATGTAGCCGCGCGCGCCCCGGGTGCAGGCCCACAGAAAACGCATCAGGCCGACTGGCGGTGGCGGCGCCTCATCGGGTGGGAAGGGGTCGAGCCTTTGTTCGAACAGGCGAAGCATTGCGGTCTCCGAAGTGATCAGGGTGTGGGGATTCTGCCATCTATCGGCGGCGTTGCGGGTTTCACTGCCATCATCAGGACTAACCCTTGTGCCTTGTCTTGACCGCAGACGGGCGCAGAAGCTCAACCCAATCCTGCCAGGCGCAACCTTTCGTCGGTCATTCAAGCCTGACGCTGCACGCTCATCAACCTCTTTGAACTCTCGCGCCAGCTGCTCCGTCCTCTTCTATGTGGGGGCTCGAGGCATTCTTGCCGTGTAGTCCCGTTTTTCCGTTTTCAGTGAGAAGGCGAGGGGCGACATGAATACTTCAGACAGCAGGGCAGGGTTTGAGTCAGGCGATCCAAACGGCAAGCCTGAGCAGGGTTTTGACCATTTGAAAGACAACGTCAGCGAAGCACTTGGCGGCGCGCGGCAACAGGCCGATGCGCAATTCGGTCAGTATCGCGACACAGCGGCCGAGCAGATCGAAGCCTTGGCGCAAGGTGCGAAAAGCTTCGTCTCGGAACTGCAGGACAAGGACACCCTGGGCATGTCCGACTACCTGACCGACATGGCCGATTCCATGACCGGCCTGGCGGGCAATCTGCGCGGCAAGAGTGCCGAGCAGTTATTGCACGATGCGGCGGATCTGGCGCGCAACAATCCGGGCTTGTTCATTGCTGGCAGCATTGCCATCGGTTTCGGCCTGTCGCGGTTTCTCAAGGCGGGAACGGCTGCGGCGGCAACGGTCAGCGCCGAACATGATCCGGCAGCAGGCTCGACATCGACGCCACCGCCAGCCGATTACGGCGCTCAGCGACCTTATGAATCGTCAATGCCATCATCAACACAGCCTAATCCGGGACTTGCCACAGGCATCACCCCGACGTCACCCAGTGAGCATGATCACCCCTCTGATTTCGCGGCGGCTTCCGTACCGCATGCACCCGACGCCAAAGGAGAACTGTGATGAACAGAGATGAATCTGATCTGAGCGGGGCAAGACCCCTCGGCCAAACGGATGACGCTTCGGTGGTCGGTTTGTTGCGGCAACTGTCGCGCGAAGTGCCGGCGCTGTTCACCAAGGAACTGGCTCTGGCCAAAGCCGAACTGCAGAACAGTCTCACGACGTTGAAAGCCGGAATCGCTGCCGTTGCCGGCGGTGCGATCGTATTCCTCGCGGGCTTCATCATTCTGCTGATGTCGGCGGTCTATGGCCTGAGCATGTTCATGGCGCCATGGCTGGCCGCGCTGATCGTCGGCGTGGTGGTGATGATCATCGGCTTCGCCATGCTGCAATCCGGGAAAAAGCAATTCGAGCCATCTCACTTCAAACCTGATCGCACCCTCGACGCCTTGAACAAGGATCAGGAAGCGCTGCGGAGGAAAGTCTCATGAAAAGCGAACTGGATATCGAAGCCGAAAAAAGCCCGGAGCAGATCGAGCGTGAGATCGATGCGCAACGCGCGAGCATTGGCAACATCGTTGATCAACTGGAAAGCAAGTTCACTCCCGGGCAGATGATCGATCAGGCCTGGGGCATGATGCAGAGCAACGGCTCGACGTTCTTCACCAACCTCGGCACCAGCGTGCGCAACAACCCGGTGCCGGCAGTGCTGACATCGGTGGGCCTGCTCTGGCTGATGATCAGCCAGAATCGCCCGCCGGTGCCGCAACCGACCTATCGCAGTGGGCCGGATCAGGACAAGGCCGGCGCTTGGGCCGATGGTTTGACGGACGGCATCGACAGTGCGCGCGAGCACCTGCACTCGACCACCGACTCTCTGAAGGGGGGCTACCAGTCGCTGAAAGGTAAGGCCAGCCACCTCGGTGAAAACGTCGGTGCGGCGAAGGAAAACCTCAGCCATGCGATGCATGACGCCGGTGACCGCTTGTCGCGCAATTCGCAAGTCCTCGGCCAGCAGTTCAGTCACCTGCTTAAAGAGCAACCGCTGATGGTGGCTGCCGCTGGAGTTGCGCTCGGTGCGTTGCTCGGCGCGGCGTTGCCGACCACTTCTACCGAGCAGCGCTACATGGGCCGGACCAGTGCTGGCATGGTCGACAAAGCCAAGCAAAAAGCTCAGGAAGGGTACGAAGCCGTGCGCGACACGGTGACCCGGACCACTGAGCAGACCGAGGGTGAGACCAGACCGGATCCGGCGCGGCCGTCTTCTTCGGATCTGTCGCAGGGGCTGGGTACGTCTTGACGCTGAGAGATAAGGGAGGCCTGTAATGGGCCTCTCTTTTTTTGCGCTCGAATCAAGTCGATACCTCGTTCTGCACACCCTGCAGATATTCCACCAACGTCTGCGCGCACGCTTCGATCGCGCCGTCGACCACTAGTTCGAACCCATGGGTGTTCTCGGTCGGGATTGCGATGCATCCGGCCTGGGCGCTGATTCCCGAGCTCATAACCGCGCTGGCATCCGAGGCGAAATCCACCAGCAGGGCGAACTGCGGGTTGAAACCGCAACGCTTGGCCGCATCGGCCAAAGCCATGACCACGCCGCGCGAGTAATAGCCTTTCTGGTCGCCGGTATCGATGATCGGGTCGACGCTCAATCGCGTTGCGTACTCGCTCATCACCGGGCCTACTTCCACGGCAATTGTGGTATCACCGGGCAGGTGCGCGGCCGCGTACATCGCGCCTGCGTTGCTTTCTTCTTCGAGGGTGGTGAAGACGAAATAGGTGTCATGCCGCAATTCGGTGGTGCTGTGCTTCAGTTGCTCAGCGGCCAAGAGCATGGCGACGACAGGCGCGCGGTCATCGAGAAAATGCGCAGCGGTGGCATCGCCCACCCGGAACGGCGTGCGCCAATGCTGGCTGAGCACAACCCGAGTGCCGGGGCGCACGCCCATGTCTTGCAGAGCTTGCGGATCATGACGGGTGATGATATGCACGTCCTTCCATTCCACCGCGCCACTCATTACATCCTGGCCCTGCGGCGAGCCTGCCGTAGCGTGCATCGAACCGAACGACAGCACGCCCGGCAAAGTTTGCGCATCGCCGAGAATATCCACCGGGCACACACCGAAATTCACCGGGTTCGCCCCACCCAACGCCACCACCCGCAAGGTGCCGTCCGGCTCGACGCGTTTGACCACCATGGCGATCTCATCCATGTGGCCCATGATGCGCACGGCGTGCTGGCCATCGGGATCGGGTTCGCCGCCCCTGAGCAGGCCGATGACATTGCCGGCCCGGTCGGTCCGGACCTCATCGCAATGGCGCTGCAGTTCTTCCAGGCAGATCGCCCGGACTTCGTCCTCCTGACCACCGGGCCCGCGCGCCATGAGCAAGCGGCTCAATAGCGCTTGGGTTGATTCGTGGGAGTTGCGCGGCGATGGCGCCTGATTTTCCGACATGCGTACTGACCCTCCTTGCATCGGCGGACGTGTATCGACCGCTCAGGGTTTTAGGGGGCAGATTGGCGGAAAAATTCAGATCGCGTGGTGCCAGGGTATCGCGATGCCGCTGGACCTGTGGGAGCGAGCTTGCTCGCGAAAGCGGTGTGTCATTCAACGCGGATGTATCTGATCTGGCGCCTTCGCGAGCAGGCTCGCTCCCACAGATGTTTTGTTTGGGATGGAGATCGTGGGTTTGCCCCGAACCACCGTGGGAGCGAGCTTGCTCGCGAAAGCGGTGTGTCATTCAACGCGGATGTAACTGATCTGGCGCCTTCGCGAGCAGGCTCGCTCCCACAGGGAATCGGTGTTTGGCTTAGGTGATTTGTTATGTCAGTGATTGTATTTCAACGCTTCGACAAACGCCGCGAACGCTGCCGATCCCTGGCGTCGGTTGGGGTAATACAGGTGATACCCCTGAAACGCCGGGCACCAGTCGCTCAACACTTCCACCAGTCGTCCATTCGCTAGATACGGCGCGACCAACTGCTCGGGCACGTACGCTACGCCGATACCATCCACGGCGGCATTGAGCACATGCATGATGCTGTTGAACACCAGTTGCCCGTCGACCTTCACGCTGAAGTCCTGACCCTGATGCGCAAACTCCCAGGCGTAAATCGCGCCAGCCGGTTGATGGCGGATATTGATGCAGGTGTGCTCCATCAACTGATGAGGCGTGGCGGGGGGCGGGTGGCGGGCGAAGTAATCGGGCGAGGCGACCACGGCCAGGCGCCAGTCCGGGCCGATACGCACGGCGATCATGTCTTTGCTGATCGACTCGCCCAGACGAATGCCGGCGTCGAAGCGCTCCTTGACCACATTGGTGAAGCCATAATCGACGTAGAACTCCAACGTGATGTCCGGGTAGTCCTTCAGAAATCCGGCAAGCATCGGCCGGATGCACAACTCGATCTGATCGTCCGTGCAGGAAATCCGGATAGTACCGCTGGGCTTGTCGCGCAGTTCACCTAGGGCTTCGAGTTCGGCGCTGATCTGCTCGAACAGTGGCGCAATCGAACGCATCAGGCGCTCGCCGGCCTCGGTCGGTGAGACGTTGCGCGTAGTGCGGGCGAGCAAGCGAATGCCCAGGCGCTGCTCCAGCGCGCGAACTGTGTGGCTCAGCGCTGACGGCGTAACGCCGAAGCGCGCGGCGGCTTTGGTGAAACTCTGCTCTTGCGCCACCGCCAGAAAGGCCTGGAGGTCGTTGACTTTGGCGTTGCTCATTGCTGAATTTTTCTCAAAAGCACATGAAGATTACGGTTACTAATCAAGTTAAGCCCAATCCGTCAAGCTTTGCAGCCTGAGTAGCGCGGCAGACATGCCGCGCCCGATTCTCCTCCAAAGCAGGTTCTTCATGACGGCCCAAGTAATTGATAACCCGACAGCCCAGTCCATGGGCACGTCCACGGCTGGCGAGCAACCGGCGTACTGGAGCGGCGTGTTCGCGATGACCTTATGTGTCTTCGCGCTGATCGCTTCCGAATTCATGCCGGTCAGTCTGCTCACGCCGATGGCAACGGATTTGCACATCAGCGAAGGCCTGGCCGGCTACGGCATCGCCATTTCCGGCGCCTTCGCAGTGCTGACCAGTCTGACGATCACCAGGCTCGCCGGCTCCATGGATCGCAAGAGCCTATTGTTGCTGTTGACGGCGCTGATGTGCGCCTCGGGGCTGGTGGTCGCTCTGGCGCCCAACTACACGGTGTACATGATCGGCCGCGCACTGATCGGCGTGGTGATCGGCGGCTTCTGGTCGATGTCGGCGGCGCTGGCCATGCGTCTGGTGCCGTCCGCCAGCGTGCCCAAGGCTCTGGCGATTTTTAACGGCGGTAATGCTTTGGCCACGGTGGTGGCGGCGCCGTTGGGCAGTTATCTCGGCAGTGTGATTGGCTGGCGCGGGGCGTTTTTCTGCCTGATACCGGTGGCGCTGATTGCGCTGCTCTGGCAGTGGATCAGCCTGCCCGCGCTCCCCGCTGCGCCGCGCAAGGCGGATACTGGCAATGTTTTCGCCTTGTTCAAAAGTCGCCGGGTGGCGTTGGGCATGTTCGGCGCCGGGCTGTTCTTCATGGGCCAGTTCGTGCTGTTCACCTATCTGCGACCGTTTCTCGAAACTGTTACCCGGGTCGACGTTTCGGTGCTGTCGATGATTCTGCTGGTCATTGGTGTGGCCGGGTTCATCGGCACCGTGGTCATCGGGTCGGTGCTCAAGCAAGGCCTGTATCGCGTGCTGATCGTCATCCCGCTGTTGATGGCGATGGTTGCCGTGGCGCTGATCGGGCTGGGCAGCTCGGTGATCGCAGCGTTCGTGTTGCTGGGCTTGTGGGGATTGATCGCGACCGCCGCGCCGGTCGGCTGGTGGTCGTGGCTGGCGCGCACGCTGCCCGACGATGCCGAAGCGGGCGGTGGGTTGATGGTGGCGGTGGTGCAGTTGTCGATCGCTTCGGGGTCTACCGTCGGCGGTCTGCTGTTCGACGGCAGCGGTTATCGGCTGACCTTTTTCGCCAGCGCGGCATTGTTGGTGCTGGCGGCGCTGATGACCTGGCTGACGTCCCGGCAGACAGCCTGACTCAGCTTTCGATGTTCTCGACCGGCGCCTGCGCAGCTTCGGCTTCCAGCTTCAGGCGATCGGCCTTGCAGATGTATTTGGGCTTTTTCGGCGCCAGTTTGGCGTTGGCCTTTTTGGCCTTTTCCTTGAACAACTGCTGCAGCTTCTTTTGACGATTCATGATTTTTCGATCGCGGGTGGAGAGGGTGGGAATCCTGACGCAAGGCCGAGTGGTCAGCAAGGAGAAATCCACTAAGCTGAGCACAATGCTTCAGAACCAGAAGCACCGCGAACCGAAGGAACCGTCATGAGAAAAGCTCGCAGATTGATTGCCGCGTTATCCTGCCTCGCGCTGATAGTGGGCAGCACGACGGCGCTGGCCGACCCCGGCAATGGCAAGGGCCAAGGCGGCCAAGGCAACGGCAAAGGTAAACCGCAGAACGTGCAGGATCACGGCAAACAGGGCGGGGGCGGCCAAGGCAATGGCAACAAGGGCCAGCAATCCTCGGGCAATCGCGGCGGCGATCCGAGCGTTGACCGGGGCAACATTCTCGGCATCATCGGCGGCTATCGCGGCGAATACTGGAATCCGGGGCCGCCGCTGCCGCCGGGCATTCAAAAAAATCTGGCGCGGGGCAAGCCGCTGCCACCGGGCATCGCCAAAAAGCTGGACGGGCGGCTGCTCGGCCATTTGCCTCACTATGACGGCTACGAATGGCAGCAGGTGGGCACCGACCTGATTCTCGTTGCGCTGGCCACCGGGCTGATCTATGAGGTGCTCAACGGCGCGTTCGATTAGCGTTTCATTGGGGAGTGGCTTTAGCGCCGCTCCTCTTTTTGCTCGGATAGCTGCATCAGGTGCAGCAATGAACTGCATTCAATCCGGCTTGTTCGTCGAAACCTGCGCTTTCACACTGAGTTCAATGGTTAACGACTGAACGGAGATTTACATGGTCAACGCAATTCGCTTCACCGAAACGGGCGCTCCGGATGTGTTGCAACTGCAAACGGTCAGCGAGCAAGCCCCCGGACCCGGCGAAGTCTGGCTGGAGCAAGAGGCGGTGGGCGTCAATTACCTCGACGTCAGCCAACGCAAAGGGGCGGTGCAGGTGGCGTTGCCGTCGGGGCTGGGTCTGGAGGGCGCGGGCCGGGTCGCGGTTGTCGGTGCAGGTGTGGGCAATGTCCGCGTGGGGGATCGGGTCGCTTACGCTACCGGTCCTTTGGGCGGTTACGCCTCGGCGCGGCTGTTTCCGGCAGAGCGTCTGGTGAAAATCCCCGATGAGCTATCGTTCGAAGACGCGGCGGCGGTGCTGTTCAAAGGCATCACCGCGCAGTACCTGCTGAAAGCGACTTACCCGGTCAGGCCGGGCACGACGATGCTGCTATATGGCGTCGCGGGAGGGCTGGGGGAAATCATGGTGCCGTGGGCCAAGCACCTTGGCGCAACGGTGATCGGCGTGGTGTCGAAGCCGGCCAGTGTCGACAACGCTCGCGCGTCGGGCTGTGACGAAGTGCTGGTGTTCAATGCCGAGACCCTCGCCGCCGATGTGTTGCGTATCACCGAGGGGCGCAAGGTCGACGTGGTGTATGACCCGATTGGCCGGGTGTCTTTTCAGGCGTCGCTGGACAGCTTGCGTCCACGTGGGCTGATGGTCTCGTTCGGCGCACAGACCGGCGCGCCGGCAGCGGTGGAGATGGCCACGCTCAACGCCAAGGGCTCGCTGTTCCTGACCCGTCCATCGCTGGCCGCACACACAGCCACAACTGCGGAATATCAGGAACGTGCGCAAGATGTGTTGGCCGCTGTTGCCGCCAGTATCATCACGCCGCAGATCCGTGCGCGTTATCCATCGGCCGATGCGGCGCGAGCGCACGCCGATTTCGAGTCGGGGCGATCATCAGGGGCGATCATTCTAAAACCATGAATCTGGATGTTCTGAGCAATCCGCATAGCGATGAGATTGCTGCTTTTCTGGCCGTCGCCGGGCAAGGCTCGTTTGTCGCGGCGGGCCGTTTGTTGCAACGCCATCCGACCATCGTGTCCAAGCGACTTGCCGCGATGGAAAAGCGTTTGGGCGTGCGGCTGGTCGAGCGCTCGACCCGACATGTGCGCATCACCGAGGCCGGCCTGCAACTCGAACAGCGCCTGCGCGCAGCCGTCGAGCTGATGAACGAGGCGCAGCAACAAGCGGTGCAGGGCGCCAGCGAAGTGCGCGGCACGTTGCGCCTGGCCTTGCCGGCGGCGATGGGGCGCTTGTGGCTGGGGCCGCTGCTGCCGGAATTTCTCAAGGCCCATCCGCACGTTTCGGTAATCGCCGATTACAGCGAAGGCCTCGTCGACATCATCGAGCAGAGCTTTGATGCGGCCATCCGCATCGGCGAACTGGACGACAATCGGCTGATCGCGAAAAAGCTCAGCGACCATCGGCGGATTCTTTGCGCATCGCCGGCCTACATCGACGCGCACGGCATGCCGCAAACCCCGCAGGATCTGCTGCAGCATAACTGCCTGCGCTTCAGCGGGCTGGCGTCGTTCCCGTTGTGGCGCCTGCATCGCGGCAATGAACTGCAGACCATCACACCTCGCGGCAATCTGACCGCCAGCGACAGCGAATCCCTGCTCGCCGCCGCCCGCGCCGACGCCGGCATACTCGGCGCTGGCGACTGGCTGATGAGCCGCGACCTGGCGGCTGGGCGGTTGATCCAGGTGCTGCCCGACTGGCAGCTGGATGCGGCGGGCGGCGTTTATCTGGTCAGACCGTCATCACGGTTTCCGGCGGCGGCGGTGGTGGCGTTCAAGGAATGGATCGAAGCGAAATTCGATCCGGCGCCACCTTGGGCCGTTTGAACACCACAACTCTCAGTGCCACCACCGCCCCTGTAGGAGTGAGCCTGCTCGCGAAAGCGGAGTTTCAGTCACCGCTTGGTTGCCTGACCTGACGCCTTCGTGAGCAAGCTCACTCCCACAGGGTTCATGGTTTGCTCAGAAAATCCTGAACACCGTAACTCCAATGTGGGAGCGAGCTTGCTCGCGAAAGCAGAGTGTCAGTCATAGATGCTCTGGCTGACCTGACGCGATCGCGAGCAAGCTCACTCCTACAGGGTTTGTGTTTTGCTCAGAAAATTCCGAGCACCACAAATCCAATTGTGGGAGCGAGCTTGCTCGCGAAAGCAGAGTGTCAGTCGTATATGCTCTGGTTGACCTGACGCTATCGCGAGCAGGCTCACTCCTACAGGGTTTGTGGTTTGCTCGGGATTGCGCCCACACAGGAAATCCAGTGTCGGCGGCACAAAAAAAGCCCGGCATCGATGCCGGGCTTCGGTGTCTTCCGCGCTTTAAGCGGCGATGTTATTGGCTGCCATTTCCTTTTTGTGGCTTGCCTTCAAGGCTTCCATTTGCGCGCCCAGTTCCTCGAGCTTGGCTTTGCCCAGCAGCTTTTGCGCTTTCGGGAACATTTCCTCTTCTTCCTCTTCGATGTGGTGTTCCAGCAGCTCCTTGACCACTTTGACCCGGCCGGCAAATTCCGGGGTGCCTGGATCGGTTTCTTTCAGATCAGGCAGTACCAGCGAATCCACGGTGCGGTGCTCTTCCTTGGCTTCGTAGTACATGATGTCTTCTTCCTTGCTGCCGGCTTCCTTGAACGCGGGATACAGGATCTCTTCTTCCAGGCGGGTATGGATGGTGATTTCCATTTCCAGTTTGCCCAGCAACTCGACGCGTTTTTTCAGCGCGCGGTCGGTGGATTCACTCAGTTGGCTGAGGATGGCTTTTACTTTTTCATGGTCGGCTTTGAGAAGGTCGATGGCATTCATTTTTTGTCGCCTCTGCTTTTCACGGATTGAACACAGCGTTCTTTTTTTCGCGCTGCTGTGTATTCAGGGAGAGGCTATCGCATGACTCATGCCAACTCGCCGATTGAGCGCAACCCGCATAAACAAAGGGCTGGCTTAAAAGAAGGCACAACGCCTTCGTGCAACCTGCAAGAAAACTTCCCGGCGGACATTGCATATAACAAGCCCAGCAAATGCCGGGCTCTGGACGATGCTTGCGACAGGCCTGCGCGGGTGCTTCAGCGGTTGGCCTGTGAAGGCGAAATCCGCCCGACATGCTTGGGTCCCGCCAGTGCCCAGGCGATCAGGCCGAACAGCGGCACGAACACGATCAGCACGATCCACACGCCTTTGCTGCTGGATTTCCCCTGGCTTTTGCGCACCCGGTTGATGGCCCAAAGCTCGATCAGCACGAGAATGATCGCTAATACGATCCACACGGTTTCGATTTGCATAGGCTTAACTCCTGATGGTCTGTGCGTTAGGCGACGAGAGGGGCGTTGGGTTCATTCTTTTTGCCCGGAGGCGCTCACTTGAAAATACCGACTAGAGTTGTTAGCGCAGACAGCGCACGTTCCTGTGGGAGCGAGCCTGCTCGCGAAAACGCAGTGTCAGGCACCATCATTTGAAACTGACACCCCGCTTTCGCGAGCAGGCTCGCTCCTACAGTTTGCGCAGGCATTCAGCGTGAGACAGGGAGGTTTTCAATGGACGGTTTTCATGGGCATGGCGCCCCGCACTTCATGCGCAGCGCCTTGCTGGTCGCCATGACCAATGCCCTGCTGTTGAGTGACGCACAGGCCGCTTGCGGGCCGCTGGCGGCCGGGGCTTATAGCGTTTCGCAAACCTGCCTTCCCGCTGCCGGCGTCGACGCGTCCATCGCCACCCAACCCGGCACGACCATAACTACGACCGCTGGTTCTTCGCTGTTGAGCAGAGGCAACAACGCCAACTCGACGCTGAGCCTCAGCGGTACCACGATCAACAGCACACCGCCGACGGCGGCGAATGCCGTGTTCGCCAACGTGATCGGCAGCAGCGGCAATGCCAGCCTGACGCTCGATGGCGGCAGCAACACGGTCAACGTCGGTGGCAACGGGCTGGACGCTTTGGCTATCACCAACGCCGGCACAGGTTCGTCGACGTTCTCGGTCACCCCCGGCACCACGCTGAATATCCTCAACACCGTGGTCGGCAACGAGCACGACGGCATCGACATCAATGGCAGCGGCGGCGGGGCGATCAACGTTAACCATCAGGGCAGCGGTCAGATCACCTTGCTCGGTGGCAACGGCATCTGGACCAAGGCCACTGGCACTGGCGAGACCAACGTCAATGTCGGCGCCGGGGTGAGCATTCTGGTCAACAACGACGATGCGCTATCCGCTGGCCCGCCGATCGGTGATGAAACCTTGCCGACCGCTGGCATCGGCAACCACGCCGGCGTGCACACCCGCGCGGTCAGTGGCAACACTACCGTGGTCAGCGCCGCCAATGTGCAGAGTGTCGGCATGAACGCTTTCGGGATCTTCACCGAGGGCGGCAGCGGCAACACCAGCCTGACGAATAACGGGACGATCAGCACCAATGGCTTGAACGGATTCGGCATTCGTTCGTTCTCGACGGTGGGCAGCATCGCCATCGTCAATAACGGCGCGATCACCACCACTGGCGGCGCTGCTCACGGCATCTATGCCAATGACAACGTCGGCGCGACCGGTTCGATCAGTGTCGAAAACAACGCCGAACTCAACGTTGGCAGCACGACCAATACTGCCGGCTCGCGGGCGATCTACATCATCAAGCGTGGGACAGGCGATGCCAGCGTCACCGGTAGCGGCAATATCAACGTTTTCGGCAGCCCCAACACCACCCGCGCCTACGCCATCATCGTCAGCGCCGAGCGCAATAACGTTCTGATCGACTATTCCGGCGATCTGTTCGCCAGCGGCTTCGGCGCAGGCGGCATCCGTGTGGACTCGACCGGCGGCAACGTGCAGGTCAACTATCGCGGCGATCGCATCGAAACCTTGCACAGCAATGGCAACGGCATCTACGCCTCGACGCAGTCGCCCACCGGCACAGTGAATGTCGACGCTGGCGGCACGATCATCACCCATTCGGACGCTGGAACGGGCGATGGTAGTGGCATCGGCGCCTTCGGAATCCAGGCGCTGACCCTCGGTGGCGATGTCGGCATCCGCTTCACCGGCCCGCTGATCGACGTCAACGGCGCGGGCGCGGCGCTGCTCGCCGGTAACGCCTTCAACGGCGGCAGCGGCCTCGGCACGATCAATCTCCGCAACAGCGGTGAACTGGTCGCGCGTGGCGATCAGCAGCGTGGCATTCGCACGCTGTCGGTCAGTGGCGCACAGAACATCGTCAACACCGGGACGATCCAGACGCTCGGGGCTAGCAACAGTCAGGGCATTGTCGCCCAGGCCAGCGGCGCGGCGGATGTGACGGTGAGCAACAGCGGCGCGATCAGCGCACGCGGGACCGGCTCCTCGGCCATTGATGCGCTGACCGAGGGCGGCAACGTCAGCGTCAGCAACAGTGCGAGCCTGCAAGGTGGCTGGGCCGACAGTAGCGGGGTCGCCCTGGGCGGCGCCACGCAAACCCTGAACAACGCCGGAGCCATCGGCGCACTCAGCGATTCGGCGGTGCGCGCCGATGCGACCACGCCTGGCAGCACCTTCGCGCTGAACAACACGGGTCAGATCACCGGCTCGGTGAGTGCCGTCAGCGCCAGCAGCACCATCACCAACAGCGGCACGTGGATTCTGCGCGACTTCTTCGACAGCACCGGCAGTGGCACTCGCGACAGCTGGAACGTCGCCGTGAGCAACCTCGGCACGGCCGGCTCCAGCAGCATCGACAACAGCGGCCTGATTCAACTGGCGGCGCAACCGGCGAGCGGCATCGTCAACTTCAGCAGCAGCGGGGCTTATCTGCCGTTGGGGCAAACCGCCAACACGCCGACACCGGGCGGCGCGGTGCAGGGACAGATACTCGGCGTCAGTCGTTTCAGCAACAGCGGCACGCTGGATCTGGCGGCGGGCGGCAACACGGTTGGCAATGTCTTGCTGATCAGCGGCGCCGACAGCGCTGGCACCGATGGCGGCGGGGTATTTGTCTCGAACGGCGGGCGCGTGCTGCTCAACACCACGCTCAATGGCGGCGGGACCAATAGCCTGTCCGACATGCTGGTGGTGGACTCGACGGCAACCGCCAGCGGCGGCGGCACCGGTGTCGTCGTGCGCAATGTCGGCGGGCAGGGCGATCTGACTCAGGGCAATGGCATTGCCGTGGTCGAGTTGCTGAATAAAACCGCAGCCGCGAGCGACGCCAACGCCTTCCGCCTCGCCCGGCGCGTGGTCGCCGGACCCTATGAATATCGCCTGCAACAAGGCGCCGAGGATGGTAGCGCCCGCGACACCTGGTTCTTGCGATCGGATGCGCTGACGCCGCCGAGCCCACCGGTTCCGCCTGGTCCACCCGGTCCGGGCCCTGATCCAGCGCCCGATCCTGGCCCGGCGCCGGTGCCCAACTACCGTCCCGAAGTCTCGCTCTACGGCGCCGTGCCCGCGCTGGCGCTGGTTTACGGCCGGACCATGGTCGACACACTTCACGAACGGGTTGGCGAAGAACGCCTGAACCGTGGCGAGCCGTTGCCCAAACAAGATGAGTCGACACTGGCGCCATCGATGGGCTGGGGCCGGGTGATCTATCGCAGCGGCAAACAGGACGGCGATCGCAAAAATGCCTTGGGCAACACCCCGGAGTACAACTACGACCTGACCGCGTTTCAGATCGGCACCGACCTCTATCGCAAAGTCCGCCCTGACGGCAGTCACGAACAGGCGGGCCTGTCGCTGTCGGCGGGCACCATCAATGCCGGCGTCAGCCATTACACACGCCGCGCCGCCGGCGAAGACACACTGCGCGCGTATGGTGTCGGCGCCTACTGGACGCACTTCGGCCCGTCCGGCTGGTATCTGGACGGCGTGGTGCAGGTCAACCGCTTCGACATTGAAGCCAAACCCAACGACCTGGCGAAACTGAAAACCCGTGGCTGGGGCTATACCGCCTCGCTGGAAAACGGCTATCCCTATGAGTTCGACAAAGACTGGTACGTCGAGCCGCAATTGCAGGCGATCTACAGCTACGTCGATCTGGACAGCAGCGACGACGCCGGCGCCAAGGTGCGTTTCAAGGACGTCGATTCGCTGGTCGGCCGCGCCGGCGTGCGCATTGCCAGGGATTGGGAAACCGAGGGCGTCGACAAGAGCGCGCGGCGTACCAACGCGTGGATTCGGCCCAGCGTCTGGCATGAATTCAAGGGCCAGCCAAAGACCGAGTTTTCCTCCGAATCAGGTTACATCCCGTTCGAGTCGGACATTCAGGGCACGTGGGGCGAGGTCAATGTCGGGGTCGATTATCAGGCCAACCAACGCACGACATTTACCGCGTCGGCCGGTTATCGGCAGGGCTTTGATGGCGACAGCCATGGTTATGACGCAATGCTGGGTTTCAAAATAAATTTCTGAGTGCCGCTGCGGCCTATATCCTCTGCGCCACATGTTTAGGCTGGAACAGGGACAGGGCAATGGCATTCAGGGTGATGGTCGTCGGTGGTTACGGCAATTTTGGCAGCATCGTTTGTCGGCATCTGGCGCAGATGCCAGAGATTGAGTTGGTGTTGTCCGGCCGCGATGCGCGCAAGTTGCAGCGCAAGGTCGCTGAGCTGCAGGCGCAATCGGGCCGTCCGTGCCAAGGCTGGTGCGGCGATGCGCTGGGCGCGGAGTTTCAAGCGGCGTTACGCGAGCTGAATATTCAGTTGGTGGTGCACACCGGTGGACCGTTTCAGGGGCAGTCCTACGCCGTTGCTGAAAGCTGCATCGACGCCGGGGTCAATTACTGTGATCTGGCTGACTGCCGCACCTTCGTCAACGGCATTGATGTACTCGACGCCCGCGCCAAGGAGGCTGGTGTGGCGCTGCTCAGCGGTTGCAGTTCGGTGCCGACCCTGTCTTCGGCAATCATCGATCAGCAACGTCAGCGCTTTGCCCGAATCGATTCGATCGAGCACGGCATTTCTTCCTCGGCGAAGATGCCGGGGCTGTCCACGGTCGAGGGCGTGCTCGCCTACGCTGGCAAACCGATCAGGCAATTGAAGAATGGCCAGGTTCACGAAGTATTGGGCTGGCTCGATCTGACCTTGCGCACGATGCCGCAACTGGGCACGCGGGTGCTGGCCAACGTCGATGTGCCGGACATGGATATTTTCGCCCGCCGCTATGGAGCGCAGACGCTGCGCTTCAAGGCCGGCGCCGGCCTGAAACTCGGCGGCGTTGCCAACGCCTTGCTGGCGCAGGCTTTGCGCTTCGGTGTGGTGCGCGATCATCAGCGCTGGGCGGCGCGCCTGCATCGATTGGGCACGTGGTTTGAACGCTTCGGCGATGGCAAGAGCGCGATGTACATCGATGTCCGCGGCATCGCTGTCGATGGCCAGCCGCTGAGCATGACCGCGCAACTCACCGCGTTGAATGACAAAGGCCCGGAAATCCCCAGCTGCGCCGCCGTCGCCCTCGCGAGCAAAATGGCCCGGGGTTACGTGCCGCAATCTGGCGCACGACCCTGTGTTGGCGAGATCAGCGTCGAGGAATATCTGGCGGCGATCAACGATCCGGCCAATCTGAGCCTGTCGGTGCAGTTCGCCGAAGGGCAGCGTTGAGATGCTCTATCTCTGCCTGAAGTACCTGCATGTAATCGCGGCGATTTTCCTCTTTGGTTTCGGCATGGGCTCCTACCTCTACCTGATCGCCGCCAGCCGCACCGGCAACCCGCAAGTGATCGCCCATGTCGCACGGATGGTGGTGCGCTTTGACACGTGGATCACCACGCCTGCCGGGTTTGTCCAGGTCATCACCGGCTATCTGCTGATGCGGCTTTCCGGGCTGTCGATGAGCATGGAGTGGCTGCTGACTTCGCTGATCATTTTCTTCTGTGTGGGCGCGTTGTGGCTGCCGGTGCTGGTGTTGCAAAAGCGTTTGCAGAGTATGGCAATGAGCGCGGGCGAGGGTGGCCTGGCTCTGGATGATCGCTACGCGAGCACGTACCGCTGGTGGTTCTGGATGGGCATTGCCGGGTTCGCCGGGATGTTTGTCATCGTGCTGATGATGGTGACGAAGATGACCCCGCTGCAACTGATCGGATCAGCCGTGGGCCTTTAGAAAACGACTTTCGTGATCCGCTGTTGGTAGCAGGCAAGTGTCGTATTTACCGAACAGCCGATAGCGATTCAGGGCAATGCGATCATAAGCCCAGTCGCGCAGCCGGCCCGGGAATATCCGCAGCAGTTTCAGCGGCTGCCAGCGCCCTGGCAATTGCCCGACCACTTCCAGAAACGCATCGGAACGCTCCCAGTAATGCCGGTCGCGAATCACCGCCATGGTGTCGAACTCATCCAGCGGCAAACCGGCCCACGCCAGCAACGCTTGGCCCTCGGGCGATTGCACCGCCGCCAGCCGTACACGTCGCTGGCGATCATGGCGTATCAGAAAGCGCGCCCAGCCGTTGCAGAGCTTGCACACACCGTCGAACAGCACCACGGTTTCGCCGGGCTTGAGCAATGGCGCGGGGGAAGGGCGGGTCTTCATGGCAGGCATATCCTTGGCGGCGGTTGTCGCGATCATAACCTCGATCAACCGGCGCTTGTTCTATAGCGACGGATCGCGGCGGTATTGCCCCGGCGATCTTCCATGAACGCGGCGAAAGGCAGCGCCAAAAGCCGCGTCGGACAGATAGCCCAGCGAAGCGGCGACCGTCGCCACATTGTCCCGACCATTGCGCAAGCGAAACGCGGCCACGCGCATCCGCCAGCGTGTGGCGTATTCGACCGGTGCCAGGCCCATGCGTGTCTTGAACAGCGCAGCGAAACCCGATCGCGACATGCAGGCCATCTCGGCCATTTGCGTCAGGCGCCAGAGTTGTTCCGGAGCAGCGTGAATGGCGCGCAATACGCCGGCAATCGCCGGCTCTCGCATTCCACCGAGCCAGGCCAGTTGTTCGGCATCGGCGCTGTTGATGTGATGGCGCAGCGCATGGATAAAGATCAGCCGCAGCAGGTCGTTGCACATTGCCTGCGAGCCGGCCTGCTGCGAAGGCCATTCGCGGCCCAGTTCATCGAGCAGCCAGCCGAACGACGAAGCACCTGCGGTCTCGGCGCGAATGATCAGCGAGGTTGGCAGCACATCGAGCAGCTCGGTTGCGCCGGGCCCCGATAGCGACACGCTACCGCCCAGCAGCTCGACGTCGTCGCCGACGCCAAATGTCGCCGAGGCACCGTCATGGGCGAAAACCTCCGCTGCATTCACCGCTTCGACATCGACGCCGCTGGCGAGAATGAACGGCGCGCGCGATACCACAAAACAGTCGCCGGCCTGCAGCAACTGCGCCGGCATGCCCTGCATGCGCAGCCAGCATTCGCCTCGTCGCACGACGTTGAATTTCAGTTCGATGGGTTGGAAACGCAGCGCCCAGATGCCACCCGCCTGCAAACGAACCGAACAGGCTGCGCGCAGTTCAGAGAGCGCCAATACAGCAGAGAGTGGATCGCCAGCAGGATTTTGGATGATCACGACAGAAACCTGGATTTATCAGACTGGTTCGTCCGCAGAGCTTAGCCAAGAATGAAGGCCTTCGATAGCTCACTCAGGATTACGCCCCATGGCCACCCTTCAACTACCTGTGCAATCACCGTTCAACGCCGCCAGCACAGCGGCCGAAGTCATGGCCGGCATCGACCTGCGCGGGCAACTCGTCGTGGTCACGGGCGGTTATTCCGGCTTGGGTCTGCTGACGGTGAAAAGCCTCGCTGCGGCCGGGGCGCAGGTCATTGTGCCGGCCAGAGATACCGCGCGGGCCGAGGCGGCGTTGACCGGGATTGACGGCGTCAGGGTAATGCCCATGGATCTGATGCAGGCCGAGTCGGTGGCGAGGTTCAGCCGAAGTCTGGTCAGCGCGGGCCAGCCAGTGTCGTTGCTGATCAACTGCGCCGGGGTCATGGCCGCACCGTTGCTGCGCGATGCCAATGGCCACGAGAGCCAGTTTGCGACCAATCATTTGGGCCACTATCGCCTGACCTGCGGCCTCTGGCCGGTGCTGGTCAAGGCTGGGCAGGCGCGGGTGCTGTCGGTGTCTTCACGCGGGCATCAGATTGCCGGGGTGGAGTTTGACGACATCGATTTCTTGCAGCGCCCGTATGACAAATGGCTCGCTTATGGCCAGTCGAAAACCGCCAATGCCTTGTTTGCCATCGCACTCGATCAGCGTGGACGTAGCGATGGCGTTCGCGCGTTCTCATTGCATCCGGGGCAGATTCTGACGGATCTGGCACGGCACTTGAGCACGGCTGAACTCGCCGCATTCGATGCGCTGGATGAACAGGGTCGGCCACGGCTGGATGCGCACAACGGTTTGAAAACTGTCGAGCAGGGCGCCGCTACCGGGTTGTGGTGTGCGACCAGTGCAGTGCTTGCGGATTTGGGTGGTGTGTATTGCGAAGACTGCAATGTTGCGCCGATCAATGACCCTGAAACAGGCCGCAAGGGTGTGGCGCAATGGGCGGCCGACGCCGAGTCGGCAGAGCGACTTTGGGTGGTTTCGGAGCAATCGACTGGGCTCACGGTGGCATGAATCGAGTCAAAGGCCAAAAGCCCCTCACCCTAACCCTCTCCCGGAGGGAGAGGGGACTGACCGAGGTGTTAGTAAAGATACGCGAACCTGAAATACCGAGCCGAACTCAGGTTTTGAACAGCACCCAAATCGGCTCCCTCTCCCTCGGGAGAGGGCTGGGGTGAGGGGCTGCCGCGCCGCCGTAACCCAGTCGTACCCAGACACAACATTTCGCCTGCGCACCGCCATCGCGCTTCAGCCCGGTCAGATCACTCCCCCAGCTTCGCCCAGAATTCCTCCGCCGAATGACTGATCGGAGCCGTCGGGCGAGTCAGATGAATTTCCAATGGAATATCCCAGCTTTCATCCAGTGCCCTGACCAGACGCCCATCGGCCATTTCCTGTTCGGTCAGACTTTTCGGCAGCCAGGCGACGCCTTTGCTTTCCAGCGCCATCGACATCAGTACTGCGGCCAGATGGCTGCTGAACAGCGGTTTCAAGTGCAGATAATCGGCCTTGCCGTGCAGCCTGTGGGCGACGATTCGACCCAGACCGGATTCGTGGGTGTAGGCCAGATAGGGCAGGGTTTCGGGCGAAGTGCCAAATTGCGCCGAAGCGCTCGCCAGCGGCATGAGTACATCCTCGCCGACCTTCTTGCCAATGAATTGATCAGGCGCCAGCAACGGCGGTACGTCGGGGTGGCGATGGCACAGCAGGAACTGCACCTGGCCATGGATCAGCATCTGTTCGCACACGGCCATGCTGTCGGAATGCAGGCGAACCGCATCGATCGGCGCACCCCTTTCGGCACTGCGCAACCAGCGCGGGAAGAAGGTGAATGACAGCGAATGAGTGGCCGCAAACTGCAAGGTTTTCGCGGCCATGCCCGCCACTTCCTGTGCTTCGGAACGCATGCGGTACAGACGCCTGGCCGCTTCCTGGGCACTGGGCAAAATCTGCCTGCCCGCTTCGGTCAATGTCGCGCCTTGCGGGGTGCGCACGAACAATTCCACGCCCATCCAGTTCTCCAGCGAACGTACTCGGCGACTGAACGCCGGCTGCGTCACGTGGCGCGCTTCAGCGGCCCGGACAAAGCTGCCGTACTCGGCCAGCGCGGAAAAATCCTCAAGCCAAACCAGTTCCAAGGGCAATGCCTCCTGTGCATAGGGCGCGGCATTAATAGCATTGGGCGGGTGTCGTCGCAAAGCATAACGTTGGGCCACCACAACAAGAGGAACCCGTCATGCGTATCGTCGATATCCGTGAAAAAACCGTCTCCATCGCTTCCCCGATCGCCAATGCCTACATCGACTTTTCGAAGATGACCTGCTCGGTCGTCGCGGTCGTTACGGACGTGATTCGCGACGGCAAACCGGTCATCGGTTACGGCTTTAACTCCAACGGTCGCTACGGTCAGGGCGCGTTGATGCGCGATCGCTTTCTGGCGCGGATCACCGAAGCCGACCCGGAAACCCTGATCGATCATGAGAACAATAACCTCGATCCGTTCGCCATCTGGAAAACCCTGATGACCAACGAAAAACCCGGCGGGCATGGCGAGCGTTCGGTAGCGGTCGGCACCATCGACATGGCGGTGTGGGACGCGGTGGCGAAGATCGAAGGCAAACCGCTGTATCGCCTGCTTGCCGATCGTTATCGCGATGGCGTGGCCGATGACAAGGTCTGGGTGTATGCGGCGGGTGGCTATTACTACCCGGGCAAGGACCAGAGCAAACTCAAGGCCGAAATGCAGGGCTATCTGGATCGTGGCTACGACGTGGTCAAGATGAAGATCGGCGCAGTGCCGCTGGACGAAGATATTCGCCGCATCGAAGCGGTGCTGGAGGTGGTGGGCGACGGCCAGCGTCTGGCGGTCGACGCCAACGGCCGCTTCGATCTGCAGACCGGTATCGCGTATGCCGAAGCGATCAAGAAGTACAACCTGTTCTGGTACGAAGAGGTCGGCGACCCGCTGGATTACGCGCTTCAGGCCGAGCTGGCCAATCACTACGAACTGCCGATGGCCACCGGCGAAAACCTGTTCTCTCACCAGGATGCCCGCAACCTGTTGCGCCACGGCGGCATGCGCCCTGACCGCGACTACCTGCAATTCGACTGCGCGCTGTCCTACGGGCTCGTCGAGTACATGCGCACCCTGAAAGTGATGGAAGAGCTGGGTTGGTCTTCGCGTCGCGTCGTGCCGCATGGCGGTCACCAGATGTCGCTGAACATCGCTGCCGGCCTGCACCTGGGCGGCAACGAATCGTACCCGGACGTGTTCCAGCCATTCGGCGGGTTTGCCGACGGTATCCGCGTGGAGAACGGCTACGTCGGTCTGCCGGATATCCCGGGTGTCGGCTTCGAAGCCAAGTCTGCGCTGTATGCCGTCATGCGTGAATTGGGCGAGGGCTGATTCAGTTTCATCTGCGGCCTCGTTTGCCGAGGCCGCACTTTCAGGCGTCATCCTCGACGCCAAAGCCACATGCCCACCACAACAATAAAATGAGGTGCTTCCGTGGAAACTTCAAAATCGCGCTGGTACAGCCAGCTCTATGTGCAAGTGCTGATCGGCATCGTCATCGGCGCTGCCATCGGATACTTTGTGCCGGACATCGGCGCCAAGCTGCAGCCGTTTGCCGACGGTTTCATCAAGCTGATCAAGATGCTCCTGGCGCCGATCATTTTCGGCACGGTGGTGGTCGGTATCGCCAAGATGGGCAGCATCAAGGAGGTCGGGCGCATCGGTGTGAAAGCGCTGCTCTACTTCGAAATCCTCTCGACCATTGCCCTGGTGGTCGGCCTGATCGTAGTCAACGTGGTCAAGCCCGGCGCCGGCATGAACATCAACGCCGGCACCCTCGATGGCAGTGCTGTCAACAAATACAGCCAGGCGGCGAGCGAGCAGGGCGGTCTCGTCGAATTTTTCCTCAATATCATTCCGCATACCTTCCTCGGCGCCTTCTCCAACGGCGTCATGCTGCAGGTGATTCTGTTGTCGGTGCTAATGGGCGTCGCCTTGGTGCAAATGGGCGAAACCAGCAAGCCGCTGATCAACACCATCGATCTGTTCCTGCAAGGCCTGTTCAAGATCGTGGCGATGGTCATGCGCCTGGCGCCGCTCGGTGCCGGTGCCGGCATGGCGTTCACCATCGGCAAATATGGGATCGGCACTTTGCTGTCGCTGGGGCAGTTGCTGGTCGCGCTGTACATCACCACGTTGATTTTCATTGTTGTGGTGCTGGGTGCGGTGGCGCGATGGTCGGGCATGCCGCTGATGCAGTTTCTGCGCTACTTCAAGGATGAAATCCTGATCACCCTGGGCACCTGCTCGACCGAAGCGGTGCTGCCGCGAATGATGGTCAAACTGGAAAAGCTCGGCTGCAAGAAATCCGTGGTCGGCATGGTCCTGCCGACGGGCTACACCTTCAACGCAGACGGCACCTGCATCTACCTGACCATGGCGGCGATTTTCATTGCCCAGGCGACCAACACGCCGCTGACCTTCATGGATCAGATGATTCTGCTCGGCGTATTTCTACTCACGTCCAAGGGCTCGGCCGGTGTGGCGGGCGCAGGGTTTGTAACGCTGGCGGCCACACTCACCACCATTCACTCGATTCCTCTGGTTGGCCTGGTGTTGCTGTTGGGCATCGATCGCTTCCTCAACGAGGCGCGAGCCGTGACCAACCTGATCGGTAACGGCATCGGCACCATCGCCATCGCCAAATGGGACAAGTCGTTCGACGTCGAAGCGTGCGAGCGGGAAATCGCCGCCATGAAGCAGGACAAGGCAGCGCGCAAGTCGCTGCTGGTGCATAAGTGATTCGGGCAACGTGAGCGCTTGATAGGCCTGCCTACGCGTACAGGTTTAAAGTCAGTTCAAAGGTTATGGACTGGGGGCGGGACGATGAGAATTGGCGAACTGGCGAAAACCAGCGGGTGCTGGCACGCCACCAATCCCCAGCCATGCCGAAAACCCTGTGGGAGCGAGCTTGCTCGCGAAGGGGCCAGAACAGCCAACATGGATGGCGACTGGCAGGACGCTTTCGCGAGCAAGCCCGCTCCGACAGTAGGTTACGAGCACTGCTCACAACAGTTGGCGATGTTCTTTCGCACCCGACAGTACAAGCAGTGGATTGCAAAACGTTCGCTATGAGCCGTCAGGCCGGACCAAAACCCTCTACGTACTTCTGGATGACCTCATCCCAGGGCGGCGTTGCGGGGAACAACTCAAGTAGAAATGCCGTGAACGCTTTGACATTCGGGCTACCGCGACGGCTCTCCGGCCACAACGCGGTGATGGCGAAGCGTTCCATGGTGAACTGCGGGAGGATGGGGACCAGTTCGCCCCGACGAACATACGCCGCCGCTACGTAATGCGGCGAAATACCGATGCCGCCGCCGGCAGCCAGCACCGCCGCGACCGCATCGCTGGCATCAACGGTGAGGGCCGCGTCGGGTGCCAGTTCCAACTGTCTGTCACCGGCCAGATACGGCCAGCGCAAACTCTGCCCGGTGCTTTGATAGCGGAAATTCACGCACTCGTGCTCGGCGAGATCCTCGGCCGTAAGCGGAGTACCCTTGCGCTGCAAATAGTCCGGCGAGGCAAACGCACCGATTCGATGTGGCCCAAGCGGCCGAGAGATGAGACGCGAGTCGGCAAGATTGCCAACCCGAACCGCGACGTCGATGCCTTGTTCGATGAGGTCGGCATACTGATCGCCGAGCCGCAGATCGATCGTCACATTTGGATATTGCTGGCGAAACCTCGGCAGTGCTGGCGCGAGGATATTCAATCCGATGGGCAACGGCGCGGTGACTTTCAGCACCCCCGAAGGCTCGGCGCGGGAAGCGACGGCAGCCTGATCGATGTCTTCGACTTCGCGCAGAATCCGCAGCGCCCGTTCATAGAGATCACGGCCCTCCGGGGTAAGCACCAGCGAGCGCGTGGTGCGGGTAAACAGCATCAAGCCGAAATGTTCTTCGAGTCGTTGCACGCTTTTGCTGATGGCCGACGGCGACACCGACAATGCCCGAGCGGCAGCCGTGTAGCTCCCCAGCGAAGCCGCTCGTGCAAAGGCGATAAGCCCGGTTAAACGATCCAATCCAATTTGTGCCTTCATGGCACTAGTAAAGCGAATTCTGCCCCAATTATCAATGTGGCCTCCAAACCGTAGTCTTTGTCCATCGAACGCCACTCAGGTGTTCCAGACGGAGACTCAGCATGAACATCAGCCAAAACCTGCCATCCACCCTCAACGACAAAACCGTGGTCATTTTCGGCGGCACTTCCGGCATTGGCCTTGCCGCCGCGGTGCAAGCGAAAGCCGTCGGCGCCAAGGTCATCGTCATCGGTTCGAACGCCGCACGTGCCGAGCAAGCCGCCAGCGAGCATGGGCTTGATGGCTGGCGCGCGGCCGACGTGACCGATAGCCGGGCTCTCGAAACTGCGCTGGCCGATATCCCTCAGGTCGATCACCTCGTTCTGCTCGCCGGCACTTTTGTGGCTGGCACCGTGCGTGCGGCAGATCTCGCTTACCTGCATCGCGCGTTCGATGAACGCATCTGGGCTTCGATCAATGCGATTAGGATTCTCGGCGACAGGCTGGCAAAAGACGGCTCGATCACTTTCATCTCCGGCTCTCTGGCTGATCGCCCGAATGCCTACGGCACCGCCGTGCTCGCAGCCGCCTCGGCGGCGATGGAAGCACTGGCTCGCGGCCTGGCTCTGGAGCTGGCACCGGTGCGGGTCAATACGCTGTCGCCCGGCCCGATCAACACCCCGATTCTGGGCAAGGCACTGGGCGAGGGGCGGGATGCATTCGTCGCTTCTCTTGAGCAGGTTCTGCCCCTGCATCGCCTCGGCACAGCAGCAGAAGCGGGCGCGGCAGCAGTGTTCCTGATGAGCAACACCTTCATGAACGGCGCCGTGCTCAACATCGACGGCGGCGCACGCCTGGTTTGATCCTGCCCACCTTTTTGGAAACCTGAACATGACCTCGCTATTCGATTCCCTGCGCCTCGGCGCGCTCGATCTGCCCAACCGTATCCTGATGGCGCCGATGACCCGGGCGCGCGGCACCCGTGAGCACGTCCCGACCGAGATGATGGTCGAGTATTACCGCCAGCGCGCCAGTGCCGGCCTGATCATTTCCGAAGCGATCGGCATCAGCCAGCAAGGTCTTGGCTGGCCGTACGCGACGGGCATCTGGTCGGCCGAGCAGGTCGCCGGCTGGCGCAGGGTCACCGATGCCGTGCATGCCGCTGGTGGCCGGATTATCGCGCAGCTGTGGCACATGGGCCGGGTCGTGCACCCGAGTTTTCTCGGCGGCGGCCAGCCGGTTTCCGCATCGGTCACCACCGCGCCCGGGCTGGCGCACACCTATGCCGGCAAGCAGCCGTATACCCCGGCGCGCGCGTTGCCGCTGGAAGAAATTCCTGCCTTGCTGGAAGACTTCCGTCAAGCCACTCGCAATGCAATCGAGGCGGGTTTTGACGGTGTACAAATCCACGCCGCCAACGGCTATCTGCTCGACCAGTTCCTGCGTGACAGCGACAACTTCCGTACCGATGCGTATGGCGGTTCGATCGACAACCGCATCCGCCTGCTCAAGGAAGTGACGGAGGCGGTGGCCGAAGTCATCGGCGCCGGCCGCACTGGCGTGCGCTTGACTCCAAGCAGCTACGAGCAGGGCATCCGCGACAGTGATCCCGAAGCGCTGTTCATTCGCGCCGCCGAAGTGCTGTCATCGATCGGCATTGCTCATCTGGAAGTCCGCGAACCGCCGCTCGACGGCACCTTCGGCAAGTCCGAACGCCCGCCACTGGCCGGGATCATTCGCGAAGTGTTCAAAGGCGTGCTGATCCTCAATTCGGACTACGGTTACGCCAGGGCGCAAGCGCAATTGGACGCAGGGGTTGCCGATGCGATTGCATTTGGACGGCCGTTTATAGCCAATCCGGATCTGCCGCTGCGATTCGCTCGACAGTTGCCATTGGTGGAAAGCGAAATGAGTACGTGGTTTAGCCAGGGCAGGGAGGGCTATGTGGATTATCCAGCGGTGGATGACATTTGAATGTAGCGTCGGTGCCAGTCGCCAAGGCAGTACATGCCTTGAAGGGCTGGCCAGAACCCGGAAAAGCGCGCCTAAGCCAGTCGCAAGCGACGGTTTTTTGTGGTTGCTGTGAAAAAGTGAGGCCTGTGATCAGGCCTCATTTGCGTTTTACGAACTCACCTGCAACGTTTCAACGCCGCGCCGTGCGCGTACTCACATCCACCCAGACCGCCAGCACCAGAATGCTGCCCTTGACGATCATCTGCCAGTAACTGTCGACGTCGAGCATCGACATGCCATTATCCAGGCTGGTGATCACCAGCGCGCCGAGGAGGGCGCCGTAGACGGTGCCGGAGCCGCCGCGCATGGAGGTGCCGCCGATGAAGCAGGCAGCGATGGCGTCGAGTTCGCCCATGCTCCCGGCCGACGGTGAGCCGGCGGCGAGGCGTGCGGTGTTGACCACGCCGGCGAGGGCGCACATTACGCCCATGATGCCGAAGATCCACAACTTGACCGCCTGCACATTGATCCCCGACAGGCGCGTTGCTTCCATGTTGCTGCCCACCGAATAAACGCGGCGACCGAACACGGTCTGGCTGGTGACATAGCTGAACACGCCGAGCAGAATCAGCAACAGCAGGACTGGCACAGGAATGCCGTCATAGCTGTTGAGGGTCTGGACGAAACCGGCCAGCACCGCGCCGATCACCAGCACGCGCACAACATCACGCACCAGTGAATGCGCCGCCAGGCCATGCAGGGCGCGATTGCGTCGTTGTTTCCAGGTCAGAAAAATCGTCAGCACGAACAGTAGAATGCCCAGGCCGGTGCCGATCGCGTGGGGCAGATAACCCTGGCCAACGTAGACCAGCTCCGGCGATACCGGGGCGATGGTAGTGCCGCCGGTGATCCCCAGCAGAATGCCGCGAAACGCCAACATGCCACCGAGGCCGACGATAAATGACGGTATGCGCAGATACGCAGCCATGTAGCCGTTGGCGAGGCCGATGATCAAACCGCACAGGGCAACCAGACTCAGATTCGCCAGCAGCGGAATGTGATAAACCACGTCGAGAATCGCCGCGAGGCCACCGAGCAGGCCGAGCAATGAGCCCACCGACAAATCGATCTCGCCGCTGATGATAACCAGCACCATGCCGCAGGCGAGAATCCCGGTAATCGACATCTGCCGCAGCAGGTTGGAGAGGTTGCGCGGGGTGAGGAAACCGCCTTCGGTCTGCCAGCTGAAGAACAGCCAGATCAGCACCACGGCAAATACCAGCGCGAGCATTTTGTAGCGAGTGAACAGTTGTTTGACCTGATTCATTTACGCGGTTTTCCAATCATTATTGTTATGGCTGCCCGGCTGACTGAGGGCGGCGGCGAGTACCTGTTCCTGGGTCAGCTCATGGTTGACGAAGTCGCCGCGCAACTGGCCTTCGCCGATCACCAGCACGCGGTCGGACACGCCGAGCACTTCGGCCAGTTCCGACGAAACCATGATGATCGACACTCCCTCGGCGGCGAGCGCGCCCATCAGCTTGTAGATCTCGTACTTGGCGCCGACATCCACGCCTCGGGTCGGCTCGTCGAGAATCAGTACACGCGGTTTGGCCAGGAGCATCTTCGCCAGCACGGCTTTCTGCTGGTTACCGCCCGACAAACTGGTGATCGGCAGGGACGGACTTGCGGTCTTCAGATGCAGACGGGAGATTTCCCGGTCGATGCAGCCCAGTTCGGCTTCGGCATCGATGCGGGTCATTTTCGAATAGCTTTCGAGCACGGCGAGGGTGATGTTCTGGCCGACACCGAGGTCGGGAATGATGCCTTGACGCTTGCGGTCTTCGGGCACCAGGCACAGGCCGGCGCGGATCGCTTTCAGTGGCGTGCGTGTGTCGATCGGTTGGCCGTCGAGCCAGACTTCGCCTTCGTGGCGGCCGGGGTAGGCGCCGAACAGCGCGGTGACCAGTTCGGTCCGGCCGGCGCCGACCAGTCCGGCGATGCCGAGAATCTCGCCGCGTTTGAGGCTGAAGGAAATGTCGTCGACCCGTTTGCGCTTGGGGTTGTCGACGTCGTAGCAGGTGATGTGGCGCGCCTCGAAAATCACCTCGCCGATCTCGTGCGGCTCGCTGGGGTAGAGGTTGCTCATTTCGCGGCCGACCATCTGCGTGATGATCTGTGGAATGTCCATGTCGGCCATGGCGGTGGTGGCGATGTGTTTGCCGTCGCGGATCACCGAAATGGTGTCGCACACGGCGGCGACTTCATCGAGCTTATGCGAGATGTAGACGCAGGCGACGCCCTTGGCCTTGAGGTCGCGGATGATGTCCAGCAGCACCTCGATTTCCGAGCGGCTCAGGGCGGAGGAGGGCTCATCGAGGATCAGCAGACGCGCCTGTTTGTTCAGGGCCTTGGCGATTTCCACCAGTTGCTGATAACCGCCGCCGTATTGCGAAACCGGTAGCGAGACGTTCATGTCCGGCACTTTCAGCTCACGCATCAAGGCTTCGGCACGGTGGATCATCGCCGGGTAGTTCATGCGCCCGCCGGGCAGCGTCAGCTCATGGCCCATGAAGATGTTCTCGGCCACCGACAGGTCCGGAACCAGGGTCAGTTCCTGATGAATGATGACGATGCCGGCGGCTTCGGTTTCGCTGATCGATTGCGCCCTGAGCGGTTGCCCGTCCCAGAGGATTTCACCGTCCCAGGTGCCATGGGGATAGACCGCCGAGAGGATCTTCATCAGCGTCGACTTGCCGGCGCCATTCTCGCCACACAGGCCCACGCATTCACCGGGCCTGACCTTGATGTCGATGCCGTTGAGCGCTTTGACACCGCCGAAGGTTTTGACGATGCCGTTCATTTGCAGCAGATAGTCGGACATAACGAGGGCTCGAATTCCAAAGGCTCAGACACTTGACCGGTGGGAGCGAGCCTGCTCGCGAAGAGGCCTTTTCAGACAGAGCTTTACTGACTGACACTCCGCATTCGCGAGCAGGCTCGCTCCCACAGGTCTGATCAAGATTTACGACCGGATCACTGCCCGGCAATCTGCGCCTTGGTGTAGAAGCCGTCCTGTTCGAGCAAGTCGATGTTGTCCTTGGTCAACGGCGTTGGCGTGAGCAGGATGGTGTCGACTTTTTTGCTGCCGTTGTCGTACTGCGAGGTGTAGGCCGGTTTCTCGTTGCGCGCCAGTTGCACGGAGAGCTTGGCCGCCTCGGAGGCGATGAGTTTCAGTGGCTTGTACACGGTCATGGTTTGCGTGCCGGCGATCACCCGTTTGACGGCTGCGAGGTCGGCGTCCTGACCGGAAATCGGCACTTTGCCGGCCAGTTGCTGCGCGGCCAGTGCCTGAATCGCGCCGCCGGCGGTGGCGTCGTTGGAGGCGACGATGCCGTCGATTTTGTTGTTGTTCCGGGTCAGGGCGTTTTCAACGATGCTCAGCGCTTCGGTCGGGTTCCATTCCTTGACCCACTGCTGGCCGACGATCTTGATATCGCCCTTGTCGATGGCCGGTTGCAGCACTTTCATCTGGCCTTCGCGGAGGATCTTCGCGTTGTTGTCGGTGGGCGCACCACCTAGCAGAAAGAAGTTGCCCTTGGGCGCCGCTTTCAATACGCCGCTGGCCTGCATTTCGCCGACCTTTTCGTTATCGAAGGAAATGTAGGCGTCGACATCGGCGTTGAGGATCAGCCGGTCATAGGACACGACTTTGATTCCGGCCTTCTTCGCCTCGGCCACGGCGTTGGTCAACACGGTGGCGTTGAACGGCACGATGACGATCACGTCGACGCCGCGAGAGATAAGGTTTTCGATCTGCGAAATCTGCTTCTGCTCGTTGGCATCGGCTGATTGCACAAAGACTTTGGCGTCCATTTTTTCCGCCGCCGCGACGAAGTAATCGCGGTCGCGCGACCAGCGCTCCAAACGCAGGTCATCAATGGAGAAACCGATTTTCGGATGGGTAGCGTCAGCCATTACCGGCAGGGCCAACAACGCCAGGGCACTGGCCAACAGCGTACGTTTCAAGTTCTTCATGGTGGTGCGTCCTTTTATTTTTGTTGGAAAGACACGGCCTGACGATGAATCGGGCTGGTAGAACTGTAGAGAATCTGCCGACGCAACAGGCACAGAATTGTCGTGCAATTGTCACAGCGTCGTTGCGTCGGCGGCCTCCCTTGGCGATCAGCGATAGAGGTAGCGATTGACGATGTTTTCCAGCATTTCCTGACGACCACTGACGGCTTGCGGGTTCAGTTCGTTGGTGAACGCGTGCTCGGCCAGCGACTCAAGATTGAAGTCGCCCGCCATTACCGCTTGCCCGAACGGCTGACGCCATCCGGCGTAGCGTTGGTCCTTGAGCACTTGCAACTGGTCGTTCTCAACCATTGCGGCGGCGCGTTCCAGCGACAGGGCAAGAACGTCCATGGCGCCAACGTGGCCGTGGAACAGGTCGATCTCGTCGAGGCTCTGACGGCGCACCTTGGAGTCGAAATTGAAGCCGCCATTCTTGAAGCCACCGGCCTTGAGGATTTCATAGGTGGCGAGGGTCATTTCCTCGACGCTGTTGGGGAACTGGTCGGTGTCCCAGCCATTCTGCGGATCGCCCCGGTTGGCATCGATGCTGCCGAAAATCCCCAGCGAGGCGGCGGTGGCAATTTCGTGATGGAAGCTGTGACCGGCAAGGGTCGCGTGGTTGGCCTCGATGTTGACCTTGATTTCCTTTTCCAGACCGTACTGCTGGAGAAAACCGAACACCGTGGCGCTGTCGTAATCGTACTGGTGCTTGGTCGGCTCCTGCGGTTTGGGCTCGATCAGCAGATCGCCAGTGAAACCGATCTTGTGCTTGTGCTCGACGACCATGCGCATGAAGCGCCCGAGTTGTTCGCGCTCGCGTTTCAGGTCGGTGTTGAGCAGGGTTTCGTAGCCTTCGCGGCCGCCCCATAGCACGTAGTTGGAACCCTTGAGGCGATGGGTTGCGTTCATCGCGCTGAACACTTGCGCCGCAGCGCAGGCGAACACTTCCGGATCGGGATTGCTCGCGGCACCGGCGGCGAAACGTGGATTGCTGAAGCAGTTGGCGGTGCCCCAGAGCAGCTTGATGCCGCTCTGTTCCTGATGTTGCTCAAGGCGATCGACCATTTGCGCGAAGTGTTCGCGGTACTCCTTCAGCGAGTTGCCCTCGGGGGCGACGTCCGTGTCATGAAAGCAGTAGTAATCGATGCCCAGTTTGCTGAAGAACTCGAACGCGGCTTCAGCCTTGCCGATGGCCAGTTGCATCGGCTCGCCGCTGCGTTGCCACGGGCGTTTGAAGGTGCCGGCACCGAACACATCGGAGCCCGGCCAGACGAAGGTGTGCCAGTAGCACGCGGCCATGCGCAGGTGGTCGCGCATGGGTTTGCCGAGGATCAGTTTGTCGGCGTCGTAGTGGCGGAAAGCGAGGGGCGAATCACTGTTCGGGCCTTCGTAGCGAACCGGCTCGATATTGGGGAAATACTGCATGGACCTTGTCCTTGTTGTTCTTGGCGGTGTCTCGATACTAGCAACGGCCCCGTGCCTGCTGATTATGAAAAGCCTCAACAGCGAGTGCGATTTTGCGTATTGAGCTTCGGCGGCTTCGCGCCTAGTCTGTGTCCATCGTCGCCGGGTCAAGGCGGCCCGGAACAGTACAAAAAAATTTGAGACCGCTTTCGCGAGCAGGCTCGCTCCCACACTGAATTGTGTCGTTCATAAAACCGTGGGAGCGAGCCTGCTCGCGAATGGCCTGACGCAAACTCCGGAACCTGAATGAAAAGCCTACCGCCCGTGCACCGCATCGCCCTGTTGTTCAACGGCAGCAAGATCTATGACCGTGGGATCATCAGCGGCATTGGCAACTACCTGAGCAGCACCCGTGCTTCCTGGGACTTGTTTCTGGAAGAGGATTTTCTCTGTCGCTTGAAAGGCATCGAGCGCTGGCAGGGTGACGGCATCATTGCCGACTTCGACGATCCACTGATCGGCGAGGCACTGGCCGACATTCATTTGCCGGTGGTGGCGGTGGGCGGCTCCTACGAGGATGCCCGCGCTTATCCGAAAGCGATTCCCTATGTCGCCACCGATAACAACGCATTGATCACTCTGGCTTATTCGCATCTGGTCGAGGCGGGGCTGCAGCGCTTTGCCTGTTTCAGTCTGCCGGAGGCGCAGGCCAATCGCTGGGCGCAGGAGCGGGAAAAAGCCTTTCGCAAACTGATGCAGCGCGACGGCCTGCACGCCGAGATCTATCGCGGCATGGGCACCAGCGCGCCGCTGTGGGACAGCGCCGTTGAACAACTGATCGCCTGGCTGCACAGCCTGCCCAAACCGATCGGCATCATCGCCGTCAGCGACGCCCGCGCCCGGCAGTTGCTGCAAGCCTGCCTGACCGCGGGCATCGCCGTGCCAGAGCAGGTCGCGCTGATCGGCATCGACAACGACCCGCTGACTCGCAGCCTGACTCGCGTGCCGCTGAGTTCAGTGATTCAGGGCACCGAAACCATGGGCCGCACCGCCGCGCAGTTGCTGCACCAGATGCTCCACGGCATGCCGTCCACCGGCACGCAAATCCTGATTCCGCCGGACGCGGTCAATGTTCAGGTGTCCAGCCTGCATCAACCGCTGGGCAATCCCTACGTCATGCAAGCGCTGCTCTTCATCCGCCAATATGCCTGTCAGGGCATCAAGACCGCGCAAGTGGCGGCGTATGTCGGCGTGTCGCGCTCATCGCTGGAAGCGCATTTTCGTGCCGAGCGTGGTTGCAGCGTGCATGACGAGATACTGCGTTTCAAACTGGCGGCGGCTACCAGCAGTTTGAAGAACACCGATGCGGCGATTGCCGACATTGCTCAGGCATGCGGCTTCAAATCGGCGCAATATCTGCACACGGTGTTCCGTCGCGAGTTCGGCTGTACGCCCCGCGAGTATCAGCAGGGCGGGGCATAGCGCTGCGAATGGCTCACGCCAGCGCAGCGGCACTGGCTCGGGAACGCCAGGCAAACCCCAGCACCATCAGCAATCCCAGTGCCGCCATCGCCGCGCCGGCCAGAGAAATTGCCGGATAGCCCAACCCGGCGTTGATCACCGCGCCACCCACTGCTGCGCCGATCGCGTTGCCGAAGTTGAACGCACCGATGTTCACCGCCGAAGCCAGATTGGGCGCATCCTTGGCCGCTTCCATCACGCGCATTTGCAGCGGTGGCACCAGGGCGAAACTGGCGATACCCCAGATCAGAATGGCCACAGCGGCCGGCAGTGGCCAGCGCATCAGGACGGTGAACGCCAGCAAAACCACGATCAATGCGCTCAGCGACACAATCAGGGTGCGATCGATCGAACGGTCGGCAGCCTTGCCACCCCACATGTTGCCCAGTGTCAAACCGACGCCGAACAGCACCAGCATGGCGGTGATGAACGCGGCGGAGGCATGGGTCTCGCTGCTGAGGATCGGTGCGATGTAGGTGAACACGGTGAACATCGCACTTGAGCCGACCACGGTCAGGGCCAGTGCGGCGAGCACCGGACCTCGGCCCAGTACACGAATTTCCGCCAGTGCACCTGCGCCTTGCGGTGCTTTCAGGTTGGGCAGGGCGAGCCACAAGGCGATCATGGTCAGCACGCCGAGGCCGGTAATGCCCCAGAACGCCGTGCGCCAGCCGAACAATTCGCCAAACCAGGCCGCCAGCGGCACACCGCCAATGGTCGCCAGGGTCAGCCCCATGAACATCGCCGCGACCGCACCGGCGCGTTTTTCCGGCGCGACCACGCTGGCTGCGACCACCGAGCCCACCCCGAAAAATGCACCGTGATTGAGCGAGGTGATCACGCGGGCGACCATCAGGCTGTAGTAATCGGTGGCCAGCGCCGACATCAGATTACCCAGGGTGAAAATCGCCATCAGGCCGATCAGCAGATAGCGCCGGGGAATTTTGCCGGTGGTCAGGGTCATCAGCGGCGCGCCAAGCAGTACGCCCAACGCGTAGGCACTGACCAACAACCCTGCAGCAGGAATGGAAACGCCTAGATCGGCAGCGATACCGGGCAACATGCCCATCGGCGCGAACTCGGTGACGCCGATGCCAAAGGCGCCGACGGCGAGTGCAACAAGGGGTGGATTGATACGCATGGAAAGTCTCCTCATCTATGCCGCCAATGCTACGATCCATCGTTTTCAGGCGGTAGATGGCGATTTTGGCAATCACCTTTGCGTAAGAGGCACGAATGGACTTCAACGGCAGGTCAGGGGAAATGAGCGTGTTCGTCACCGTGGCGCAGGAGGGCAGCCTCTCAGCGGCCGCGCGTGCGTTGGGGCTGACGCCTTCGGCGGTCAGTCGGATCATCGCCCGCGCCGAACAGCGACTCGGCACTCGTCTGTTGCTGCGCACCACCCGCGCGCTCACTTTTACCGCCGAGGGCGAAGCGTTCCTGCGCGGTGCCCGACGGATTCTGGCCGACATGGACGAGGTCGAGGAAGCCATTGCCGACCAAGGCGTGCCGAAGGGCCGATTGCGCGTCAGCGCCGCCCTTGGCCATGGACGGATGACCATTGTCCCGTTGGTTACAGCCTTCAGTGCCCGTTACCCGAACATCGTCGTCGACCTCAGCCTCGGCGACGAGGTGGTCGACATCCTCGCCGGCCAGGCGGACGTCGCCATACGCTTTGGCCATCTGCCCGACAGCCCACTCACCGCCCGCCGGCTCGGCCACACCGGGCAAGTCGTGGTGGCATCGCCCGACTATCTGCGACGCCACGGAATGCCTCTGGAACCGGAAGACCTGCTCAAGCACAACTGCCTGCGCTTCAACTTCCGCCGCGCCGAAGCCAACTGGCCGTTTATCCGCGATGGCAAGGAGTTTTCCCTGAAGGTCAGCGGCAACATCGAATGCAGCAGCGGTGAAGCACTGGCCCAATTCGCCAGACTCGGCGCCGGCATCGCGCGCATTGGCGAGTTCACCGTCAGGGAAGACTTGCAGCGCGGCGACCTTATCCCGCTGCTGCAAGCCTGGAACCCCGGCGATGAGGAACCGATTCATGCGGTGTTCGTCGGTGGCGCGGCCATGCCGGCGCGGGTGCGGTTGTTTGTGGATTTCTTGTTGGAGCAGCATCGGATGTAGGCGGCGTCTGCGGTCGTTGTCGTGCTGACCAAGGTTTGAGTCGACTGTGCTATCAATAGGTTTCGAGTCGATGAGGAGAAGCTGATGATGAGCAACTGCCGAACCGCACTGATAACAGGTGCAACCAAAGGCATTGGTTTCGCGCTCAGTGCCCAGTTGCACCAAGCGGGGTGGAACGTGGTCGGTATTGCCCGACATCCGATTGATGATTTTCCCGGGAAGCTGTTGCTCGCGGATTTAAGCGACGTCCAACAGACAGGCGAGATGCTCGGGACTCTGCTGGAGCAGGCACCGATTGATGCCGTGGTCAATAACGCAGGCGTTGCGACTGCGCAAAGCCTCGAAACGCTCGATCTGGAAACGCTGCAAAAAGTCTTTGATTTGAATGTCAGAGCCTCCGTGCAAGTTACCCAGGCTTGCTTGCCGTCGCTCAAACGGTCTGCTGCTGGACGCATCGTCAATGTGTGCAGCCGTGCCATTTATGGCGCCCGCGACAGAACGGCTTACGCTGCTGCAAAAAGCGCTTTGGTCGGTATCACTCGTACATGGGCGCTTGAATTGGCGCCGACGGGCATCACCGTCAATGCCGTCGCGCCAGGCCCTATCGACACCGAGCTTTTTCGCAAAACGCGCCCGGTGGGAAGTGCCGGCGAGCGGCAAATAATCTCTACCATTCCGATGCAAAGATTGGGAACGCCCGCCGAAGTTGCCTCGCTCATTACTTTCCTGCTGAGTGCACAAGCTTCGTTCGTGACTGGGCAGGTGATCAGTGTCGATGGTGGAGGAAGCCTCGGAGGTAAATAGCGGACAGGCATATTTTGCGAATTTGCTGCGATAAGTGCGCGGTACATGGAACTGACAAGCAAGGAGCCTTTTGATGAGTATTCAAATACAAATCGCAAAAGATGCGGATGCGCCGGCTATCAGTGAAACGATCATCAAGACGCTCCGTGAGAGCAATGCCCGCGACTATCCACCCGATATCATTGATCGAGTGATTGACAGTTTTTCGCCCTCGAAGATCCTTCGCTTGTTGGCTGAGCGTCAGGTGCTGGTCGCTGCGCTCGACAATCAAATCGTCGCAACGGCAAGTCTCGATCGAGACGTTGTTCGAAGCGTATTTGTCGACCCGGACTTTCAAGGAATGGGTGTCGGAAGACAGCTGATGAAGAGCATTCAATCACTCGCCATGGACGCAGGTTTCCATCTGCTGCGCGTTCCTTCCTCAGTCACCGCAGAAGGCTTCTATGCTTCGCTCGGCTTCAAGAAAGTCAGAGATGAATTTCATCAGGAGGAGCGCACGATCATCATGGCGAAGACGCTGGCACGTTAAAAGATCAATGCGACGACACAAACGGCGAAGCAGTCGTCGGTGCCGGCAGCGCATAGGCCTGTTTCATCCACGCCACTTCCGCTAGCGGTGTGCGGCCGAAGAGGCGTTTGAAGTCGCGGCTGAACTGCGAGGCGCTTTCGTAACCGACCAGAAATGCAGTTTTCGCCGCAGTCAGGTCGTTGCGCAGCATCAGCAATCGGGCCTGGTGTAATCGCGTCGACTTCAGGTACTGCATCGGCGAGGAATCGGTGACCTTGCGAAAGTGCAGATGAAAATTCGGCACGCTCATCTGCGCCTCTTCGGCCAGGGTCTCTACGTCGAGGTGCTGGTGATAGCAACTGTGGATCTTGTGGATGGCGCGGGTCACTTTGCCGAACTGGCCTTGCTGGGCGATGGCGGCGCGCAGGGTGCCGCCCTGTTCGCCGGTGAGGATGCGGTAGTAGAGCTCACGCAGCATCGCCGGGCCGAGGATTCGCGCGTCGGCATCGTTGCTCATCACTTGAAGAAAGCGCAGGGTCGATTGGCGTAGCGGTTCGTCGAGCGGCGAGGCGTACATGCCCATCGGCTGGGACGTGGGGAAATCCCACCGCTCATCCACTTGCTGAATCAGCTCGCCAGCCAGGGCGAAATCCAGACGCACGTACACCGCGAGCATCGGCTCCGTTTCGCTGGCGTCGGTTTCCATGGTGAAGGGTACCGGGACCGACACCACCAGATAGTGCTGCGCGTCGTAGACGTAGATTTCGTCGCCGAGATAGCCGCGTTTGCGCCCCTGACAGAGGATGACGATGCCCGGCTCGTACAGCACCGGCGTGCGTGTCAGCGGTCGGTTGGAGCGCAGGAAACGCACATCATCCAGCGGGGTGAGGTTGTAGCCTTCCAGCGGGGCGAGCTGGCTCATCAGCTGGACCATGCGTGTTGTGAGCGGGTCTTTCGGTTTCGGCATGGACTTGTGGGTTCTCCCTGTGATTGGCGCGTTTGAACGTGTCTGGCTGATTGGAGGGGTGTCAGACAGAGCCCTCACCCTGGCCCTCTCCCAGAGGGAGAGGGGACTGACCGTGGTGTTTGGTCGGGATCTGCCGACCTGAAATATCGCGCCGAATGCTCACCGCGCTGTTCTGGCGTAATAAGCCTTGCGGAAATCTTCGAGGCAGGCTCAGGAGTTGAATCCACCCGGATCGGCTCCCTCTCCCTCCGGGAGAGGGCTGGGGTGAGGGTGCTTTTGACTTTCAACCATCCGTCGAACGACTGAGCGCTTGCCATTGCTCAATACTCTCCGCCGTCTGCTGCAACTTGTCACGCACCAGCGCCAGTGCATCACTGCCCAATAGCAGGTGAGCCGGCGGGTTTGGACTGTCGATGATTGTCAGCATCGCGCGTGCAGCTTTCTGCGGATCGCCCAGTTGGCGGCCGTTTTTCTCCTCCCGGGCCTTGCGCACCGGATCGAAGCTTGCGTCGTAATCACTGATACTGCGCGGCGTGCGCTGCATCGAGCGGCCTGCCCAGTCGGTGCGAAAGGATCCCGGTGCAACGGCGGTGACAAAAATGTTGAAGGGCGCAAGCTCCTTGCTCAAGGTGTCGGAGATCCCCTCAAGCGCAAACTTGCTGCCGCAGTACCAGGCGATCCCCGGCATGGTGATATGGCCGCCCATGGAGGTGATATTGAGGATGCGCCCCGCGCGGCGCTGGCGAAAATACGGGACGAACGCCTTGGTCACCGCCACGGCGCCAAACACGTTGACGTCGAACTGCCGGCGCATTTCCTCCAGTGAGGACTCTTCGAAAATCCCCTCATGGCCGTAACCTGCGTTGTTGACCAGCACGTCCACCGGGCCGTGACGATCCTCCACCGCAGCAACTACCGCATCGATCAGATCAAAATCGGTGACGTCCAGCAGCACGCCATGAGCGCGCTCGGGTGACAGTGCCTCGAAGGCTGCCAGCGCGGATTCACTGCGTACTGTGCCGATCACGCGATGGCCTTGGGCGAGTGCTTCCGCGGCCAGCGCCTGGCCGAAGCCGCTGCTGACACCGGTGATGAAAAGGGTCTTCATGGATAAGTACTCCTGCAGGCAATTGGAGAGGCCATGTTAGGACGGAAAACGCTGGCGGACGATGCCGAATCGGATTCGAGTATTGCCTGTTCCTATCAGTTAGATTCTGGATCAAGTCGTTCAGCGCTGGTCCCCAAAAAGCGGAAAAGTCCAGCAGGTTTTAAACCCGCAGGACTTTTCTGGTCTCAGCATGACGCGCTTATGCTGCGCGACGACCCGGGGTGCGGTCAGATCCGTCAGCGGCGAGGGCCTCACCCAGTGGGGTCCGGTCTGAACCGTCGGCGGCAAGGGTCTGCTGTGGCTCGCTGACCTGGGTGAAGAAACGATCTTCCTGATTGCTCGGTAGGGCGAATGCGTTGGCGCTCAGAGCGAAAGTGGCGACGGCGAGCAGTTGGCTTACAGTTTTCATGGCGGTGACTCCGGTCAAATTGGGATTGAGGTCCGGGTCGTTCAGATCAGCATCTGGTTAACCCGTTGCAGGGGTGTGTTCTGCATGGGTTCAGATTAGGGGGCAGGGTGGTGTTGGCGTTAGGCAGATCCTGTTGGTGATTTGCCTGATTCTGTTGCGCTGAAGTGGGGCTCGTCAGCGTTCACTGAACGAGCCCGTCGCGCTTTCTATCGACGCAACAAATCATCGACCGCCCGTAGCGCCAGCGCATAACCGTCGGCGCCCATGCCGCAGATCACGGCATTGACCACCCCGGACATGATCGAGTGGCGATGCAATTCATCCCGCGCGTGGATGTTCGACAGATGCAGTTCGATCAGCGGTGTGCTGAGTAACTTCAGCGCATCGAGCACCGGGATGGAATGAAACGACAGACCGGCCGGGTTTATGATCACGGCTGCGCCTTGTTCGAAGGCTTCCTGAATCCAGTCGACCATCACGCCTTCATGGTTGGTCTGGCGAAACACGCAGAGCAGATCGAGCTCCTCGGCCAGTCGCTCACTGCTCAGGCGTATCTGCTCGAGGGTGGTGTGCCCGTAAATGTGTGGCTCACGGCGGCCCAGCAGATTCAGGTTCGGGCCGTTGAGAATAAAGACAGTGCGGTTCATGGTCGTCCTGCAGCGTTATTTGGAGAGAGGGCGGGTGTGGCCTTCGTGTCGGCGTTGTCTGGCGTCACGGCGTTCAGGTCGATGCCGCGGGTTTCCGGGCCGATCAGGATCATCGCCAGCGAAATCAGATTGATCACCGCGCACAGCGTCACCAAGGGCCATGGCGAATTGCCGGACTGGCTCATCAGCCACACGGCAATCATCGGCATCGGGCCGCCGATCACCAGGTTGGCGCCGGTATAGGCGAGGGCCGAGCCTGAATAGCGCACCTGGGTGGGAAAGGCTTCGGCAAACGCCACTGGCTGGATGCCGCTTTGAAACTGGGTGAAACCGAGGAACAGACCCATGATTGCCATGATGGCGGCCACGTTCAGCGTGTTAAGAATCGGGAAGTAGATGAACAGGATCAGCAGGGTCATGCACGAGCCAAACGCCAGCGCTTTCTTGCGCCCCCAGCGATCAGACAGATAGCCGCCGGCCAACGCCCCGACAATCGCGAACAGGTTGGCGACCATCAGCGACATGAAGCCTGTCGACTGGCTGAAGCCCAGATGCTTGGTCAGGTAGCTGAGGGAAAAGATCACGATCAGGTAGAACAGCGCCGCGGGCGAGCAGAAAAACAGCATCAGACGCAGGATGGTCTTGTAGTGGCTGCCCATGGCCGATTTCAGCGGGCTTTTTTCCTGCTTGACCGGGTTCTTCTGCAAAGCGACGAAAGCGGGGGTTTCATCGACCTTCAGGCGGATATAGATCGCGACGATCACCAGCACGAAGCTGAGCAGGAAGGGAATCCGCCAGCCGAAACTTTCAAACTGTTCGCTGGAGAGGGTGGCAGCCAGGCCCATCAAAACGCCGTTGGCCAATATCTGACTCAGCGGTGAACACACACCGAGCAGCCCGGAATAGCGCCCGCGACGATCGGGCGTGGCATGTTCCAGCGCCATCAGTTGCGCCCCGGTGGATTCACCGCCGAGCGCGAAGCCCTGGATGATGCGCAGCAGCACCAACAGAATCGGCGCGAGAATCCCCACTTGCGCATAGGTAGGCAACAAGCCGATCAACACCGATGCCAGGCCCATCAGGGTGACGGTGGCGAGCATCAGGTTGCGCCGGCCGAGTTTGTCGCCGAGGTAGCCACAGGTAATCGCGCCCAGCGGTCGGGCGGCGAGTCCGACGCCGAACGTGGCCAACGACGCCAGCAGCCCGGCGGTCGGCTCCATGGCCGGGAAAAACAGCTTGGGCAGGATGGTTGCCGACACCGCGCCGTACAGGGTGAAGTCAAACCATTCCAGCGCAGTGCCGATGGTCGCAGCGGTCACCGCTTTGCGAGGCATGCGCAAATCATGAGTCTCGTGACTGGTTGTGCTCATTGTGGGGCTCGTCATTATTTTTATGGTTACGGGGTCCCCGTACGATTTCGCTCAGCGCTGGCCTGGGCAGATCGTCGAAGTCAGTAGACAGTAGCCCATCCGCTCTAGAGAATAATTATCGAAATCCCGATAAATAGATAAGCCAGCCTTATGGATCATTGAAATGGAATTGCGTCATCTCAAGGCCTTCGTGGTCGCCGCCGAGCTTCAGCATTTCAGCCGGGCAGCCGAACAGCTGGACATCGCGCAACCGGCGCTGAGCCAATTGATGCGTACGCTGGAGTCCGAGCTGGGGTTGGCATTGTTCCGCCGGGAAAACCGTAGCGTGGTGTTGACGGCCGCTGGCGAGGCATTCCTGCCACACGCGCGGCAGTCCATAGAGGCCAGTGAGCGGGCGACGGCGGCCGCGCGACGTGCACGGCGCGGTGAAGTCGGCGAAATCAACATCGGTTATCACTCGGCGTTGTTCGAAGCCAACCTGCCGCAATTGCTGCGGCATTACTTCAGCACATTCCCTGAAGTCAAAGTGTCGCTGGTGGATGCCGGGATCCGCGCGCAGTTCGACATGTTGCTCGATCACAAGCTCGATCTGGCCTTTGCCCGCGTGTTCAAGGATCACTTGCCGGATCGTCTGCGTACCCATCATTTCAGCCAGTCACGCCTGGTCTTGCTGATTCCCGACAACCATGAACTGGCGGACAGCTTCAGCGGTGAGCTGGCGACACTGCGCCACGAGAAATTCGTGCTGTTGCAGGACAGCGCCGGCATCGGCCTGACCTCACATACGCTGCAGGCATGCCGGCAGAACCAGCTGCATCCCGAGAACATCATGTATGTGCCGTCACTGATGAGCATCCCGGGCCTGGTGGCGGCGGGCATCGGTTTGAGTATCGTGCCTGAGGCAGTCACTCGTTTGAGCATGCCGGGCATTCGGATCATCCCGCTGACTCAGGCGGAAATGGTCAGTGAGCTGTCGCTGATTTCGCGCATCGACGAGCGCTCCAGTGCAGTGCTGCACTTTATCGAAGAGGCGCATGGCTGGGAGTGAGGAGGCCCGTACTCACTCCTGCACCCACGCCCCGTGCAACTGCACAAATCGCACCTGCAACCATTCGATGAACACCTGCACCTGCGCCGGCAGATGCGTCCGGCTCGGGTACAGCAGCGACACCGGCCTAGGCGTCGGGCGCAGCGGTTGCAGAATTTCCACCAGAGCACCACTGGCCAAATGCTCGGCCACCGCGATGCCCGGCGCCTGGATAATCCCGAAGCCTGACACGCCACACTGCACGTAAGCGTTCGATTCAGTCACGGTAATGCCTTTGCAGCTGACGTAGGTTTTCTGCTTGCCCTCAACTGAAAATTGCCAAGGCAAGGTGCGTTTGTTCTGGCCCGACAAAAAATTCACGCCTTGATGGTTCGCCAGGTCTGCAAGCGTCTGCGGTGTACCGTGCTCGCGCAAATACTCAGGCGCGGCGCAGGTGACCATGGTTGCCAGGGCGATGGGGCGGGCGATCAGGGTTGAGTCGGGCAGCTCGCCGATGCGCAGCGCGCAGTCGATGCCTTCGCCGACCAGATCAACCGCACGATCGGTGACGCCCAGCACCATATCGATGCCGGGGTAGGTGTCGGTGAATTCGCGCAGGCTTTTGATGAATTCCAGCTGCGCGAACGCCGTGGGAATGTCGATGCGCAGGCGGCCGGACAGCGTGGCTCCAGTGCGATCGAACATCGTGGTTGCGGCGGTGATCTCGGCCAGGATTTCCTGCACCCGCTGATAGAAAAGCTCACCCTCGGCGGTGAGTGCCACTTTCCTCGTAGTGCGCTGGAACAGACGCACGCCCAGCGATGTTTCCAGCTCCTGAATATAGCGAGTGACCTGCGGCCGGCCGATGTCCAGCGACTCGGCGGCTTTGGTGAAACTGCCCAGCTCCGCGAGTCGGGCGAACAGGCGCATCGATTGCAGTAATTCCATGACTTTCCCGGTGAGCTTCAGTGTCTGGCTTTGTTGTCTGAGAATAGAACAATCATGTCTGTTTCCAAGCATTTATTGCGCTGCTGTGAAAGCCAATCATAAGCCCAAGGCAAACCTGCTGAGGGTTTGCAGCCAATAACGTGTATTTGGAGACTCACCATGAAAGCGTGGTTACTGAAAGATTTCGGGCTCGACAATCTGCAACTGGGCGAGATTGAAACTCCGCAGCCCAAGGCTGGCGAGCTGCTGGTCAAGGTCGGCGCGGTGTCGCTGAATTTCCGCGACAAGGCCATCGTTGACGGTATCTACGAGCCGCACATGGTGCCGAAACCGCTGATCCCGGTCAGCGATGCCGCCGGTACCGTGGTCGCCATCGGTGACGGTGTTACTCGTTTCAAGGTCGGCGACCGGGTTAATTCGCATCTGTACTCGCGCTGGCTCGACGGCGAGCCGGGGCCGAACGAACCGGATTATTGCTTCGGTTCGCCGTTGCCGGGCGGTTTGGCCGAGTACATGATCATCCACGAGGACAGTGCCGTCGGCGCGCCGGCCAACATGAGCGATGAAGAGGCGGCGACCCTGCCAATCGCCGCGCTCACCGCGTGGTACTCGCTGGTGGACTTCGGCGCGATTCAACCGGGCCAGACCGTGTTGGTGCAGGGCACCGGCGGCGTGTCGATCTTCGCCGTGCAGATCGCCACCGCGCTGGGCGCCAAAGTCATCGCAACCTCAAGCAGCGATGACAATCTGCACGCGGTAAAACGGCTGGGCGCGGTCGCCGGCATCAACTACCGCAGCACGCCGAACTGGGCGGACGAGGTGCTGAAACTTACCGAGGGCAAGGGTGTGGATCTGCTGCTCGATGTGGCGGGAGGCAACGGCATCAATCAGTCGGTAGCGGCGACCAAGGCCTCGGGGCGGATTGCGCAGATTGGCTTTCTGACAGGGCAGACCGCCGAGTTGAACCTGATGCCGCTGATCTTCCGCCAGACCACCATTCGCGGCATTGCGGTGGCACCGCGTTCATCGTTCGACCGGATGAACGTGTTCCTCGCCGAGCAAGACATTCGGCCGGTGATCGACCATGTGTATCCATTCGAACAGGCGCGCGATGCCTATGAGCATCTGGCGAAGGGGGCGTTTGGCAAGGTTGTGATCAAGGTGAGCTGATCAGCGAAAACGTCAGACAAACCAAGGCCAGTCAGCTCAACTGACTGGCCTTTTTTTATGTCTGTCTTAACGCAAATCCTCGGCCTGCATCGTCAGAATAATCTTCCCGACATTCTGCGAAGACTCCATCCGCCGATGGGCATCGGCTGCGCGGGACAGCGGGAAGGTGCTGTCCACCACCGGTTCCAGGCTCGCAGCACCGGCGAAGCGTTTCAGCCAGTGGTCGCGAAAGCGCTGGATCATCGCGTGCTTCTCCGGCTGGGTGCGCGACTTCATCACCGTGCCGATGATTTGCAGATGTCGGTAGAGGATGTGCTCCAGCTCCACGTCGACCTTGCCGCCGCCGCCAAGAATGCCGACCTGCACCAGGCGACCACCGTGGGCCAGCGAGGCTATATTGCGCGCGAAGTAGGGCGCGCCGATGAAATCAATGATCACATCGACGCCGCGCCCTTGGGTTTTGTCGGCGATGACTGCGGCGAAATCCTCGGTTTTGTAGTCGATGGCCACGTCGGCGCCCAGGTGTTCGACGCGCGAAAGCTTGCTGCCTTCGGTGGTCGCGTACACCGTGGCGCCGGTGGCGTAGGCCAGTTGCACGGCAGCGGAGCCGACGCCACCGGCGGCGGCATGGATCAGCACTGAGTCGCCTGACTTGAGTCGGGCCAGGTGCAGCATCGCTTCGTGGGCGGTGACGAACACTTCGGGAATCGCCGCGGCGTGCACATAGTCGAGCTGCTCCGGAATCGGCATGGACATGCGGTAGTCGATGCGCGCCAGTTCGGCGTAGGCGCCGCCGCCGACCACGCCCATCACCCGGTCGCCGACGGCGAATCCGCTGACCTCGCTGCCGGTCTCGAGCACTTCCCCGGCAATCTCCAGACCGATGATCAACGAGTCGCCGAAGTTCGCATGGCCGTAGCCGCCGGTTCGGTGAGTCAGGTCGGCACGGTTCACGCCGGCCGCATAGACACGCACCAGCAGGTCGGTCGGGCGTACTTCAGGGTTGGGCGCTTCGCCGAGTTGCAGCACTTCTGCCGAACCGAATTCTTTCAGCTTGATGGCTTTCATCTCAGCGTTGCTCCGTGTCGGCAAGCGTGGCATTGGCGATGGCCGAGGCGGTGATGGCGCCCGGGAAACCGACGTAAAAGGCCAGGTGCGTGATCGCCGCCGACAACTCTTCATGGCTCACGCCATTGCCGACGGCACGGCGCAGGTGCGCGGGTAATTCTTCGCAGTGGCCGCCGGCAATCAGCGCGGCGACAGTGATCAGGCTGCGCTCGCGGGGTGACAAGGCGGGGTCGCTCCAGATCTGCGGGTACAGCGTTGAGTCCACGAATTGCGCCAGTTTCGGGGTGAAGGCGCGGGCGGCTTCGCGTGGGCTGCTGAAATCGATAGTCGACATGGAAATCCCCTTAAACCTGGCTGATGAATTTGTTGGTGAGGTAGTGCTCGATGCCTTCGATGCCGCCTTCAGAACCGTGGCCGCTTTCCTTCATGCCGCCGAACGGCAACTCAGTGGCGACGATGCGGTACTGGTTGATGCCGATCATTCCGGCTTCCAGGCCATCGGCCACGTCGATCGCGGTGCGCGCATTGGAGGTGAACGCGTAGGCCGAGAGGCCATAGGGCAGGCGGTTGGCTTCTTGCAGCCCGTCGCTCAGTTCATCGAAAGGCATCAGTATCGCGATGGGGCCAAAGGGTTCTTCGTGCATGATTCGCGCACTCATCGGCACATCGGCCAGAACAGTGGGCTGGAAGAAGAAGCCTGCGCCCGGCAACGCTTCGCCACCGGCGAGCACCCGCGCGCCTTTCTCGACGGCGTCGGCGATCAGTTGCTCCATCTTCGCCAGTTGCCGTGGGTTGGCCAGCGGCCCGACCTGGGTTTGCGGATCCGTGCCATCGCCGATTTTCAACGCCTGGGTGGCCGCGACGAAGTGCTCGACAAACTCGGCATAGGCCTCGCGCTGGATCAGGAAGCGAGTCGAGGAAATGCACACCTGACCGGTGCCGCGAAAGCGATTGGCGACGCCTTCCACAGCAGCTTTTTCGATGTCGGCGTCGGCAAACACCAGAACCGGGCCGTGGCCACCCAGTTCCAGGGTGATCGGCTTGACGCCTTCGGCAGCGCGGGCCGACAACAGCCGACCGATTGGCACCGAACCGGTGAACGTCACTTTGCGAATGATCGGTGAGGCAATCAGATGGCTTGAAACTTGATCCGGCACGCCGAACACCACTTGCAGCACGCCTTTGGGCAGGCCGGCATCGTCCAGCGCCCGGGCCAGGGCCAGCGCGGTGGAAGGGCTTTCCTCGCCGGGCTTGAGCACCACACTGCAACCGGCGGCCAGCGCTGCCGAGAGCTTGCGCGCCGGGGTGATGGCCGGGAAATTCCACGGTGTGAACGCTGCGACGGGGCCGATCGCTTGGCGTTTGACCAGTTGCAGTACACCCGGACGATTGGCCGGTACGACACGGCCGTCGATGCGTCGTGCGCTTTCGGCGAACCACTCGAAATACTCCGCCGCACGGGTCACTTCATCGAGGCTTTCGCGCAGTGGCTTGCCTTCTTCCAGCGTCATTTGCGCAGCGATTTGCGGGGCGCGTTCGAGGATCAGGTCGGCGGCGCGCTTGAGGATTTTTGCGCGCTGGTCCGGCACGGTCTGGCGCCATTGGTCGAAGCTCAGTCGGGCCACTTCGAGGGCGTGATCCAGGTCTTCGGCGGTGGCCAGTGGCACCTGGCCGATTTCCTCGCCGGTCGCCGGGTTGACCACCGCAGCGGTCGCGCGGTCTTGGGCGGTGAGCCATTGACCATCGATGAAGAGATAGAGCGGATCGTAAGGAGTGTTCATGGATGTCGCCTTCATGGTTGAGGATTCATTCGGCGCCTTGTACGCAGTGGTTCAGGCGTCCCGTGGAATCCAGTCTATGGAAGGCGCGCCGTTTGATTTAGCCGGCCGCGAGGGAATCACTGTTGTCCCAGAGGGTAATATCGAGCGCAGGAGCGAGCGTGTAGCATCCGACGTATCCGCAGTGAGTGGCAGGTCTACAGGACGATCAGGATGGACAAACTTTCAAACATGTCGGTGTACATCAAGGTAGTCGAGATGGGTAGTTTCACTGCCGTGGCCAACCATCTCGACTCCACCGTCGGTAACGTATCGCGTGCGGTCTCGGCGTTGGAAAACGTGCTCGACACCCGCCTGTTGCAACGCTCGACCCGGCGTCTCTCGGTGACCGACGCGGGCCGGCGGTTTTATGAACGCTGCGTGAAGATTCTCGCTGACCTGGAAAGCGCCGAAGCCGAGGCGAGCAATGCCGCCTTGCAACCACGAGGGACGTTACGGGTGCACTGCGTGCCCGGACTGGCCAGGCAACTGGTGACCGGCGCGGTGCTGGAATATCGCCAGGCGTTTCCCGAAGTGACCGTCGATTTGATGCTCTCCCAACGCATGCCCAATCTGCTTGAGGATCAGTTGGACGTGTCCATTCTGATCGCGCGAACGCTGCCGGATTCGGCGTATGTCAGCCAGAAGATCGGCGTCAGTCACTGCGTACTGGTGGCCTCCCCGGAATACCTGGCGCGGCATGGCGCACCCGAAACGCCGGAGCAGCTTTGCGATCATCAATGCCTGCTGCTCGGTACCGTGGATTACGTGCGCGATGAATGGCAGCTCAAAAGCAAGGCGGGCGACGCGACGTTCATCCCGACCGGGCCGAGTTTCAGCGTGAATGATATGGATGCAATGGCCGTGGCCATTCGCGAAGGGGCGGGGATTGGTCTGTTGGCAGGCTTCACGGCGATCGACGATCTGCGTGCCGGCAGGCTGGTGAGAGTACTGCCTGATTACCACACCTATGAGCGCAATGTTTATGCCGTCTACACGTCTCGCCAGTTTGTCGATGCGAAGATCACGCGATTCATCGATACGTTGAAAACCCGGGTTGGCGCGCAGCTGGCGAGCACTGCTGAGGAACTTGTCGATTGAAGCGGTAAAAGCATTTGCGTCTCAGCGAAGCCACTCTGAGACGCAATGGGGTGCGAGGTATTGGCTTGATCAGCCGTTGCTGCAGCCGCTGCCCATGACCTCGTATTGCAGGATGTGCTGCTTGCCTTGGGAATCCTGATAGGTCATGTGCACCGGCACTACGGCGCAGACATCCGGCACGGGATCTTCCGAGAGAATTTTGGCGACGTCGAGGTGAGTGGCGTAGGTGTATTGCTCGACGGGAGGCGTGGTAGTCGATTCCTGAGCCATGACCACCGAGCTGAAGCCAAAAAGTGCGAGAACGAGCATTGAGATTTTCATGGGGATATTCCTTTGCTGAAGTTGAGTGTGCTGCTGGAACGAACTCTATGCGGCGGCTGGCGGGGGAAACAGGCGCGGATCGGGTAAAGACTGTTTACGGTTTGAGCCACAATCGGCATGGGGTGAACGATCGCGCAGGGTTCAGCGCAAACAAAAAAAGGCGCCGGTGAGGGCGCCTTTTGCTTGTCTCGGTTTTTTACGGCTCGCCATGCAATCGGCAGCTACGAAAGCGCCGGGCTCATTTCGGCGGATTTCGCTGAGTAGCTTCCCACCCGCGCCGAAATCCACTTGCGGCTGTAAGCCAGCACATGGTCAGCAGTGGCCGTGGGGAAGTGGATGAAACCATGCGGACACTCCGGCAGCACGTACATCTCCACCGGCGCCGCGTGTTGCCAGCACTCGGCGATCAGCCGCGTGTCATCCAGCAGCGGATCGAGGTCGCCGGCAAACAGCAGTGCTGGTGGCAGCCCGCTGAAATCGCCATGCAGCGGCGACAGCGGTGGCTGGCGGCGTTGTTCGTCGCTGATATCCGGCGTCAGCAGGCGCAACGCTTCGACCATGCCGGGGCCGTCGAGCACCAGCGTATCGGCTGGCGCGGTGCGCACGCTGGGTGTGCCGGTCAGGTCGTAGACGCCGTAATACAGCAGGGCGCCGCAGATCCGTTGCAACACTTCGGGCGAAGATTTGAGCGCGAGCAGGGTAGCCGCCGCCAGATGCCCGCCAGCCGATTCACCGACGACGACTACGGGCAGCCCGGCAAATTCAGCATCGTTCAAGATGCCGCGAGTGGCCCGTAGACAGTCTTCCAGCAAGCCCTCGATTGGCGTCGACACGGCCAGCCGATAATCCACCGACACCACCGCCACGTCGCAAGTGTTGACGATGGCGATGTTGAAGTTGTCGTTCATCTGCGCATTGCCGATTACCCAGCCGCCGCCGTGGAAATCCAATACCACGCCTCTGGCTTTGCCCTTGGGGCGAATGATGCGCACGGGCACCGTATCGATGATCTTCCGCTCGGCGGTCAGCCCATGTTGGCGCAGCTTGCCAGCGCCGCCGATCTGACCCGCCCGCAGCAACGCCTGAATCAGCCGTGGGGTGACTCGATTGCGCACCTTGAAGCGCGGCAGCCAGACGAGCTTTTTGTTGAACGCGCGAATCTGCGCCAGTTCGCGCTCGCCTTGCGGCCATGGAAAATCGCTCACAGGCGATTCTTCATCAGGATCGAGCAGTTCAGCGCCAGCGCAACGCACAGCCACGCCAGATACGGGAACAGAATCAGCCCGGTGACCACGTCCAGTTGCAGCGCGAGCACGACCATCACCGCGACCACCACCCACAGCACCGCCAGAATCACCAGCGCCGCCAGCACCTGATGCGCACCGAAGAACACCGGCGTCCACAGCGTGTTCAGGGCGATTTGCGCGGCCCACAAGGCCAGCACCGTTTGGCTGCCGGGGATCAGGCTCAGGCGATAACCGGCCCAGGCCAGCAGCAGGTAAATGATTGTCCAGGCCACGGGAAAGGCCCAGTTGGGCGGGGTGAAAGAGGGTTTGGTCAGCGATTCATACCACGGGCCGGGTTTGAACATCACGCCCGTGGTTGCCGCCGCCGCGCAGGCCAAGAGGAAGATGAAAAAGGTCATTGCCAGTCCTTAGCTGTGATCAGCTGTTATGGAGAGTTAAGAAGAGGACGCTTCGCTGCGCAAAAAGTTTGTTTGCAAACGCAAAATGGCAGTCAGGTTGAACTAAAAGCTGACCGTCGCGTCAGGATAAACAGTGCCTTTTCCCACCGACGCGGACGACAACATGTACACCTATCACATCGAATACCGTTTCAACGGCGAGCCTCGTACTTATCTGCTCGAACTGAAGGGCGCGCAACTGACCGAGCACGACGCGGCGATGCATCTGCTGCAACTACATCTGGGCGATGCCGAAAACAGCCTGGTCATGCCCACCGCGGATTCGACGCCAGGGCAGATTCTTGAGCAAGCCGAGCGGGTAGGGATTACGGATATCCGGGTGGTCAGCCGGACTAATTGACCTTCAACTGCGGCGCAGGCGGCGGCAGGACCTGACCTGGATTCACGCCATGCGCCGCAGTGCAAGCGCCATCCCCGCGCCCACGAGACCCATGCAAGCGATCAGCACCGGGAAAGACATCCACCATGGAACGCCGGACGTCATCATGCTGAACTCCGACATGCCGCCGATGCCGGCAATCAGGTTCAACGGAAGGAACACCACGTTGATCAGCGTCAGCTTGCGCAGCGCCCGGTTCATGCTGTTGTTGGCGAGATTGCCATGGGATTCGATGAGGTTAGCGAACACCTTGGCGTGAATTCTGGCCTGCTGGAAGCTTTGTTCGTTTTCCACGATCAGGTCGTTCAGCGATTCCAGTTGACCGTCACTGAAGCCTTGGCGCTGGCCGTGGTTTCGCAGCAAAGTCAGCACCGCGCCGTTACTTTGAATCGCGTTCACGTAGTACACGAGGCTTTCGCTCAGGTTGTACATCTGCGCCAGTTGCTGATTGTCCATCGCACGGGTGAATTGATGCTGAATCTCCCGGGCGATCTGTTTGACCACGCGCAGATGCCCGAGGTAGTGATGAACGCTTTCAGCGAGCAACGCCATCAGCACATCCAGTGGCCCGGTCATTTGCGCATCTTGCTCAAGGCTGGAGAGCAGCGAGTTGCTCGCACAAATAACCACCAGGCGCTTATCGCTCAGCACTACTCCGAATGACGAGACGTTGAAGGCTCGTCCGTCGAAGCTTTCCGGACGCTTCCAGATCAGGAACAGGTGATCCGGTTTGATTTCGATTCGAGCCACCTCGTCCGGATCCAGTGACGACTCCAGCACTTGAGCGCCAATGCCCAGACGTGTTTGCAACGTCGATTGCTCGGCGGCATTCGGGGCGACGGCCAGCCAGACAGTCGCCTCGTTTTCGGTGGCTTGGCGCAGTGCGCCGCAATCAATGCAGTAGCGTTCAATCATCGCTCACCACGCCTGGCCACGGTGTTTGAGCTCGAGCCTTTGCGTGAACGCTTGCAACACGCGCCGATACAGCTCGTCGCCCAGCACCGCGTCTTCGATGCCGGCGTCGAGATTGGGGTTGTCGTTCACCTCGATGACCAGCACCCGATCGCCCGCCTGCTTGAGGTCGACGCCGTAGAGGCCATCGCCGATCAGCCCTGCCGTCTGTACCGCGAGTTGCACGACGTCGGGCGGTGCTTGCTCGACGGGCACCGCCTCGCACATGCCGTTGATCTCGCCGGGCAGGGCCTTGTGGTTGTAAATCTGCCAATGCCCCTTGGACATGAAGTACCTGCAGGCATACAGCGCCTCGCCATTGAGCACCCCGACGCGCCAATCGTATTCGGTGTAGCAGTACTCCTGCGCCAGCAGCAGCACCGAGTGCTCGAATAATTCCTGTGCAGCCGTGGCCAGCGCTTGCGCATCGGTGACCTTGATAACCCCCCGTGAAAAACAGCCATCGGGGATTTTCAGTACCAAGGGAAAACCCAGGCGACGCCCGACATTTTCAAGTTCCTGCGGACGATCCTTGTAGAGAATTTCCGTTACGGGCATGCCCAGACCTCGGCGCTTCAACAGGTCGGCCAGATAAACCTTGTTGGTGCAGCGCAGGATGGACGACGGATCGTCAATCACCACGAGGCCTTCGCTTTCCGCCTTCTTGGCAAACCGATAGGTGTGATCATCCACTCGCGTGGTTTCGCGGATGAACAGCGCATCGAATTCGGCGAGCCGCGCATAGTCCTTTTTCTCGATCAGCTCGACATCGATGCCCAGCTGTTCGCCCGCCGCGATGAAACGCTGCAATGCCTCGGGGTTCGAAGGCGGTAGCGCTTCGTCAGGATCATGCAGGATGGCCAGGTCGTATCGGGCCACACGTTTGGAGGCTGGCTGACGCCACGTCCTGCGATTGAAAGCATCCAGTGCATCAGCGAAAACGTGCTGCTGTTCGTCGCGAAGCCTGTGTAGCGCCCCGGCTTTGATGCCCGCAATCTGCCAGGTTTCACCACGGCGGAACTCCACCAGCAGGATGGGGCAGGGGAACGCCTCGAACAGCTGACGGCCGATCTCTTGCAGCGGCTCGATCGAGGCCTTGCCGAAGTACAGCGACAGCGTGAAGGCCTCGGTTTCGCCGTATGGATGGTTGGCCAGCGCCCGCTCCAGGGTACGCTCCAGATCATTCAGCCCGACCCCGTAAAGCGCTTTGCGCGCCAGCTCGCTGACGGTGCGAACCGAGGGGAATACCTTGTGCCCGCGGGCCTCGGCCAGCAATGAACAGTAGTAGCCCTGACCGAGGTATTTGTAGTTGCGGCAGAGGTTAATGACCTGGGTGCGATGAGGAAAATCGTCGCTGTGTTCAAGGTAATCCTGAGCGAGCATCAGGCTCTCGCTGGGCAAGTAATCAGCCCAGTCATCCTTGCGTTCGACCAGTATGAGCAATCGACTTCCCGAGGGCTTGATACTGGGAGGTTCCTCGCTGAGGGTGATTGTCGAATGCTCGGTTTTGTCTAATACTTCGTTCACGTTGGCTTGCACCGCTGACATGAGTAATGAATCCCTGTTGAAGAAGACGCCGCTTCAATAAATCACGGGCCACTGGGCCTGTCCCGGTTCGTTACTCAAACTTTACGGTGCGGTCATGTCTTTTGATTTTCGCTTTGCGTCGATGGACGATATCGACGATCTGGTCGAACTGGAGCGGGCGTGTTTTGCCCTCGACAGATTGAATCAGCGCAACTTCAGCTGGATGCTCAGTCGCGCCAACGCGGCGCTGATTGTCGCCACATCGGACGCCAGACTTGCCGGTTACGCCTTGGTGCTTTTTCACCGCGGCACTTCCCTGGGGCGCTTGTATTCCATTGCCGTCAGCCCTGTGTGGCGCGGACATGAGCTTGGCCAGCGTTTGCTGGAAGAAGCCCAGGCCTGCGCATTGGCGCGCAATTGCGCATGGCTGCGGCTGGAGGTGCGCGCGGACAACAGCGCTGCCATCCGCCTCTACGAGGCCAACGGCTATCAGCGCTTTGCCAGCGTCGAGGACTATTACGAAGACCACTGCGAGGCGTTGCGCTACGAGAAGCGCATCCTGTGCGAAGCGCCCGCACCCGCCCGCCAAGTGCCGTACTACCAGCAGACCACCGAATTCACCTGCGGCGCGGCGTGCCTGCTGATGGCGATGTCCGCCATCGATCCGAGCCGTGGCATGACCCGGACGGAGGAAATCCAGCTATGGCGCGAGGCAACCACCATTTTCATGACCGCGGGCCACGGTGGCTGCAGCCCCCAGGGCCTCGCGTTGGCGGCCTGGCGGCGCGGTTTCGAGGTGCGCCTGGAGGTCAGTCACCAGGGCTCGCTTTTTCTTAACGGCGTACGCAGCACAGAGAAAAAGTCGATCATGAAGCTGGTCGAGGATGGTTTTGCCCAAGATCTGGCGGCCACGCAAGTTGAGCAGGTTCTGGGTGATTATCTGGAGATCGGCGCTGCGTTGCAGGCCGGGTACAAACCGGTGGTGCTGATCAGCAGCTACCGATTTACCCGCTTGAAAGCGCCGCATTGGGTGATCATCACCGCGTGTGACCAGGATTTCGTCTATCTGCATGATCCGGATGTCGATCACAGCAAGCTGAAACGCGGCCTGGACTGCCAGCACTTGCCAGTCAGCCACGAAGAATTTCTTCGCATGACGGTTTTCGGCGTACAGCGAGTTCGCGCTGCCGTGATGTTGCGTGCGCGCTACAAATCGCCCCCACTGCAATAGCGATCCCGCCCTTGCTGCTTCGCCGCATAAAGCATTTTGTCGGCCGAATCGATCAGCACGGCGGGGGACACGTCCTGTTCAGCCGGTTTGCCAACGGCAATGCCCGCGCTGGCAGTGACGTGGCCCAGAGGATGAGCTCGATGTTCGATGCGCAATGAACGAATGGCCTCAAGTATTTCCTGGGCCACAAGCGCAGCCCCGCGAATATCCGTGTTGGGAAGCAACACGGAGAACTCCTCGCCGCCATAACGCACGGCCAGATCACCGGGTCGTTTTACCGCTTGCGCAATCGCTTGGCCGACAGCGCTGAGGCAATCGTCACCGGCCGCATGGCCGTAGGTGTCGTTGTAGAGTTTGAAGTGATCGACATCGAGCATGATCAATGAAATCGACGAGCCCTGGCGTCTGGCCAAGCGAATCTCGTCGGCCAGCGCGGTGTCCAGGCGGCGCCGGTTGGCCAGCCCGGTCAGGCTGTCGGTCAACGCCATGTCCTTCATGGCCTGGTGTGCCTTGCGCAGATCCTTTTCCATCACCATGCGTTGGCGCAATTGCCTCAAGACAATCAGTCCGAAGACCGTGAATGCGGTGATCACCGATGACAACACGAAACCGGTTTTGATCAGGTCCCAGCGCCACGGCGCAATGATCGATTCGCGGGAAAGTCCGGTTTCAACCACCAACGGGTACGTGGTCAAGGCGCGGTAACCGTACAAACGCTGGGTGCCGTCGACGATGGCTCGGACCTCGGCGATACCTTGATTGGAATAGGGCAGGTAGTTCTTGAAAACCTCACTGTCGGCCAGGCTCTGACCGATCACCGAGGCGATAAAGGGGCGGCGTACGAGGATGGTGCCGTTGCGTAGCGCCAGGACCAGTGCACCTTTGTCGTCGATCTTGAAATCGCCGTAATAGTCGACGAAGTAACTGACCTTGATCGTCCCCAGCAGCACGCCGGCGAAGGAGCCGTCCGGGTTATTCAGGCGGCGCGAAATCGGGATGATCAGGTCGTCGGTGGATTTGCTTTTTACGACATCGCCGATGCGCACGTTTCGATCGGTGTGGGTGCGGTGGTACTGGAAGTAATCACGGTCGGCATTGTTCGCCGGGTCCGGGATGTTTTCCTTGTCGGTGACGATCCAGTGCCCGTCCGGGCCGTAAATGAACAGGCCGTGCAACTGCGGCATCAGCTTGGCTTGCTGGACCAGCAACTTGTGGATGCGTGGGACGTCAATGTTCTGCAAGCCATCGCCTTCGACGCGCTCGCCCAGCGCGGCAGTCAACACGTCTACCTGGCGAATGGCGTCCTCGGCGTGCTGCGCCGTTGCCCGAGCGAGGTTGGTGACCGAATCCCGCGCGGACGAAAACGCGGCGTGGTAGTCACGCCACGTGCGCCATCCTTCCACTCCCAGAAACGCCAGAATCACCGTCAGCATGAAGATCACGGTCAGGCGGAAAGCGGCTATCTCGCTGGCAGCTTTGATGGGAGCGGTTTCTGCGGCGTCATGCCCTTTGCTGTCGGGCAGTTTACGACCGAGCATCTGAAGGTCCTTATGCTTGTCATCTCTCATCTCCTGAAAGATGACCATCCGTTTCCACTGGGGATTCAATTTATTGCCTTGGGCAAGCGGCGGCCATTGGATCGTTCAAAGCGGTGCCGGGTCAACATCTGTAACTGAAGCGCGCTTTAAGGTGAGACTTGTGAGTGAAATCATCACGGCCGGTGACTTGAACATCGATCTGCACAACGCCAACGAAAGCGGCCTGTTCAAATGGCTGCTTGCCAGCTTCCTGATGGGCAAAAGGATTCAGGGCGCCATCGCCGCCAAGGCGTATCAAGTCATAGTAGAGCAGCATCAGAAAGACACGCCGCAAAAACTCGCGCGGTGTACGCATCGGCAACTGGTGTCGATGCTGGGGCAGGCGCGTTACGTGCGCTACGACGAGAGCACGGCGGCGCGATTACTCGTGTTGGCGAACAAGCTCAACAGCGAGTATGCCGGCAAGGTCAGTAACATCGTGGCAGCGAGCGCGGATCGTAAGGCGCTGGAGAAGCGCCTGTCCGAGTTCGAGGGGATAGGGCCGAAGACGGTCGAGATCTTCATGAGGGAAGCGGTCGCGGTGCTGTTTTGAGCTTGCGGTCTGCCGCTGCACAAGGCACCTACACACCGCTCACATCGCAACAAACCTTGCCGCCAGTTCGCTCATCATGATCAGCGTTCCGCCGGCGAATATTGCACAGCCCAGCAGAAACTGGATTCCAGGGGCGATGTTCAGGCTTGAGGGGAAGCTCGGATTTCTATGCGTTCTCATATCGCGCTCCTGTTAGCGATGAAACCGTTCAGCCATGTCCATTGAGCGGCTTCGCTCGGCCGATGCGCGTCTGGCAACCATGGGCATCATGGGTAGGGCTTCGTCGAGTAGTGGATGCTCGTCCGATGGCTGGACGGTGGTCTCGTCGGCGAAATTATTCGGGAGCAGGGTGCCCAGACCGAAAACATTCACCGCCATGCTGACTTTCAGCCCTCGACAGGCCTGTCTGCAGTCCAGTTCGAAACCAGCGGAGGCCTGCTCCATCAAGCGTTGAAAATGTTCAGAGGTGAGGGCCAGGACTTTGCTGCTTTTCATGTTGTTCTCCTTGAGCAAGGGGCGACCCCGGTCCGGGGCCGCCGGACTGGGGTCAGACATCTCTGCCTTGGATATAACCGGAACCCAGGTCAGCACCGGTCACCGGTTCGCTGAGTGGATCAGAGGCTGTGCGGGCCTTCATCGCTTCCAACACCTGTTCGTCTTCGGCAGGAAGGTTGACGGTCGCCAGACCATCGCCGCCGTCGACCGCCGGCTCTGGGTTTTCCACGTACTCCCACGCACCGCCCTCGTTCCACGGACCACGAACGTTGGGTTCGCCAGACATGTTGAAGTACTTGTTGGTGAACTCCGGCATGCCCGGCAGTTTGCCCTGCGGGAAGTTTGGCTGGATCGAGTGCAGGGCTTTTTCGAACGACTGTTGATGGGCGATTTCCCGCGTCATCAAAAAGCCAAGCGCCTCTTTCACGCCCGGATCATCGGTGATGTTGATCAGGCGTTCGTAGAGGATTTTCGCCCGCGCTTCGGCAGCGATATTCGAACGGAAGTCGGCGGTCGGCTCAGTGATCGAATCTACATACGCTGCCGTCCACGGCACGCCGGCCGAATTGACCAGAGGGGCGCCTGCGCCGTAGAGCAGGCTGGTGATGTGTGAGTCGTTGCCGGCGCCATTCAGCGCGCGATACAGCTCGCCTTCTTCCTGAACACCCTCGGCAAGTTGGCCCTTGGCACCTTTGTTGAGCATCACGATGATCGAGCCGACCACCTCCAGGTGGCTCAATTCCTCGGTGGCAATGTCCAGCAGGAGATCTTTGCGCCCCGGATCTTCCTCGGCCAAGGCTTGAGTGAAGTAGCGCGCTGCCGCGGCCAGCTCGCCATTGGCGCCCCCGAATTGCTCCAAAAGCAGATTGGCCAGACCCGGGTTGGGCTCGGCCACTCGAACGGTGTACTGAAGTCGCTTGTTATGTATGAACATTCAAATTTTCCTCAGACCAGGCTATCGCGCAGTCACCCTTGTGGGTGTGAGCGCATGCATAGTTGTGAGGAGTGGGTGGAGCGGAAATTTCGTTTATTGCGGGGTGGCTGGACGGACGGCAGAAGGCGGAAAGTTCCGCAAACAGGACGGTTGGCGCGATCCTGTTCTACGACCATTGTGGGAGCGAGCCTGCTCGCGAATGCGGTACGTCGGTCACCGGAGCTGGTGGCTGATCCAGCGCTTTCGCGAGCAGGCTCGCTCCCACATTGGTTGGATTGCAATCATGCGATTTTGAGCGCCCTCAGCACCACCAGCGTCTGCTCGGCAAACACCTGCGCCTGTGCGGTCAGTGCGGCGATGTTGGCCTCGGCGGTGAGCAATGGCTGGCCATTGTCGACCAGCACTTCACCTTGTTCGCTGATCACCCCCCACGCCAGTTGTGCCCATTCGGCCGGTTGCTGTTTGCCTTGCTTGATCGAGATCAGGAACAACTGCTGGAAGCGGCTGACCGTGACGCCACCACCCGTGACCGGGCTGGCCAGGGTCTGGATGTTGGCGCCGTACAGCGAGCGTTTGCACAATTGCAGATTGAGGGCGGCGCAGCGTCCGCTGACCTGCGATTCGGCGGCCTCGCTCTGGCACGGTGCCACGGCGCCCATGCCGATCAGCACCGCGAGTGCTTGCTCAAGGTCGTCGTAACTCAGCGGGGCAGCTTCAGACAGCAACTGGCGCATGGATTTCGCGGCATAGTCCTGCGCCGCCAGTGCATCGAGTACCGGGCCGTAGATTTCCGGTTGCAGGGTCGCTTCGCCGGCAGGACCGGTGACCGAGCCTGCCACGGTTTCCCAGGGTTGCAGCAGAACGAAACGGCTGTGGAGCATTCGCGCGCGGCGTTCGGCAGCAGACAGGCGGGTCGCGCCGCGCAAGTACAGGTCGCGGCGGAAGTGCTGGTTGACGAAGTAATCCCGCGCCTGTTCGCGCATGATCGGGTGTTCGATGGTTTCCAGGAAGTCCATGCCTTCGGCGCTCAGGTTGAGCGGGTCGACCGAGTCCAGCGGCACTGCCGTGGTGGCGTAGTCGAGCTTGGCCGGGGCCAGCGCATCGACCACGTCGGCGAAGTACATGCAGTTCCAGTCGCGATTGAAATATTCGTGGGCGACATAATGACGATCCTGGCCCTTGATGCTCTGCAGCCGCGCGCCGAGACTCGGCGCCGCAGCGGCGTATTTCGGGTTGGCGGCGAGCAGTGCTTCGGAGAATTGCAGCGCGGCGTCGATGCGTTCATCGGAGCGCGACGAGGCATTGGCAAAACGATCGTGCAGGCTGAACAGATTGCGCAGCGGCGCCGACGGCGACCAGCCGGGGAAGCAGTTGTAGCTGACGTAGAGCATGCCGCCGGGCTTGAGGTGGCGGCGGGCGAATTCGACGATCAGTTTCTGGTTGTCGCGGCTGACCCAGGTCCAGATGCCGTGCAGGCTGATGCTGTCGAACTGCGGCAGATCATGGCGCGCCAGCAGCTGTTCGAAACTGTCGTCATACAGGCGGGCGCCGTTGTTAGCGGCAGCCGCGAGGTCGATGGCGTGAGCGGCCATGCCCGGGTGGAAATCCGTGCCGACAAATGAGCCCGGGTTGGCTGTGGCGTGGATGTTGATCGACACGCCTTGGCCAAAGCCCAGTTCGCAGTGAACGCCGTCGGTACTGTCCAGCGTGGCGAAACCGCGCAGCAACAGGCAGTAACGCAGGAATACCGGATTGATCTCCCGGCTGTAGCTGTAGGTGTAGCCTTCGTCGGTGAAATAACCTTCGTTCCAGGCGTTGCTCATGGGGGCGGTCTCTTGTTCTCGGAAGTGATGGCAGACTTATAAGGGGTTGTCGCTGCGCGCGACAAGTACAAAAACCGCAGAGCCTCCCGAATACCCCGTGAAAATCCTGTGGGAGCGAGCTTGCTCGCGAAGGCAGTTTTTCAATTTCAATCGAGTCGCCTGACACACCTCTTTCGCGAGCAAGCTCGCTCCCACAGGGATCTTTTACAGATTCAAGTTTTATGGACAGTTTACGCACCCCACGGCCCATTCGCGCAGGCATTTCGTGGCCGCCCGAAACTGTCATATTCCCTCCCGCTCGCCTGCCCATAGTGACCAGCCCAACGCTGATTTCATGAGGCTGCACTGTGTTCCAACGTCTTCTGTGTTCGCTGTCCGTTCTGAGCCTGTCCATCGCCGCTGCCAATGCGGCCGAGCCAGTCGCGCTGGACACGCCGCGTTTGAGCGGCATCGACAATTTTCGCGACATTGCCGGCATCACTACCGCCTATTCCACGACCCACGACGGGACCATGCGCAGCGGTGTGTTCTACCGCTCCAACGCATTGACGCCGTCGGCGGCGGATCTGGCGACGCTCAATGGTCTGGGCATCAAAGCCATCTACGACTTGCGCACCCCCAGCGAAATCGCCGCTACGCCGGACACGATGATCACGGGGGCGGCTTACCGCAATATCGACATCATCGGCAGCACCGCCTCCGGTGCGGACATTACCCACATCTCGTTCCACAGCGCCGCGGAAGCCGTGGCGATGATGGAACAGACCAACCGTGCGTTCGTCAGCGATGCCGGCATGCGCGGTCAGTTCGGCCAGTTGTTCAATGAGCTGGCGAGCGTCGACGCCGCGCAGTTGTTCCACTGCACCGCTGGCAAGGATCGCACCGGCTGGACTGCGGCTGTATTGCAGAGCGTCGCTGGCCTCGATGAGGCGACGATCATGGCTAACTATCTGGCGACCAACGACTACACCGCCGCCCGTGTCGCCGCGACTCTGAAAGCCTTGCCGCCGAGCATGGCCGCCGTCTACGAGCCGCTGCTCGGCGTGCAGGCCAGTTACTTGCAGGCCGGGCTCGATCAGGTCGCCGCCGAGTACGGCAGCATGGATAACTACCTCAAGCAGGGCCTCGGTCTGTCGCAGGACACCATCTATGTGCTGCGCGGCAAACTGGTCGAGTACAACAGCTTGCCCGGTCAGGCCGGGATGATCGGCAATGCCGCTGCTGGCGCCGAGCTGCTGCGGCAGTTGCAGAACTCTGAGCTGTCCGGCACCTACAGCGCCTACAACTATTACCTGCAATCGGCGATCGACGCCGGCACCTTGGGCGGTGTCGAAACGCAAGTCGGCGGTCAGGTGCATGCGGATGCGGCCAGCTATCTCTTGCGGCAGAACGCGATGATCGAACAAGCCGCCGCAGCGTTCGCCAGCGGCAGCGGTTTGAAGGTGGGCCAATACCGCCTCTGGAGCACCGCGCTCGCCAGCTACCTCGGCACTGACGGCTCGGCCCATGCCGACAGCAGCAACGAGCATAGCCAGGGCCTGATGCTCGGCATCACTCAGCGCTTCAGCGAACAACTCAGCGCGCGGGCCGGTTTCGGTTACAGCAAGGGCAGCGTCGGCGGGGCGGGTGGCGAGGCCGATACTGATTTCACCTTCCTTAACCTCGGTACGCGTTACGGCTTGACCAGCCTTGAGCGTGGCGTGTTTGTCGACGCCAGCGCCAGCGCCGGTTACCTCGACTACGACAGCAAACGCGAGCTAGGTGGTGGCCTCGGCACAGCCAAAGGCGACACCCACGGCAATCTCACTGGCGCGACCCTGGCGTTGGGTTACCGCGCACCGCTCAGCGGGGTGATTGTCGAACCGAGCCTGGGCGTTCGCGTCAGCCATCTCGACTTGCAGGGTTTCCAGGAGAAGGGCAGTGAACTGGCGCTCGACGTCGACGGCATCCAGCAGACCCGGCGCAGCGCCGTGGCCAATCTCGACCTCTCATTCGCTCCAGTGGCTGTGGGGGCGTGGCAGCTGGAGCCAGGGGTACGCGTGGGGTACGAGCGTGCGCTGGGTGATCAACAGGTCGACAGCGATGGCCGTCTGCTGGGGCTGGATATCGAGCAGCGCGCGGCGTTCGATAACCGCGATCAGTTCAGCGGCGGCGTTAACCTGATGGCCAACCTCGGCGCCCTGAGTCTGGGCGCGGAAGTCGGAGCCAACGGTGGTGGTGACAGCCATGGTTTCAATGGCGGGCTCAAGGCCAGTTACGCGTTTTGAATGAAGAGAGCCCGGCAGATTGCCGGGCTCTTCAGTTCAAGCATGCTGCGCACGCGACGATTGTTGTGTGCGTGCCGGCAGCGCGGCGGGCTCGGGCAGCGAGGCGACATGCACGGTGCGCGCCGGGAAGGCGAACGTCGCATCCAGCTCGGCCACCGCTTCCATGATTGCCAGATTGATCCGTTGCTGCACGTCCATGTAGACGTTGTAGCTGGCGTCCAGCACGATGTACACCGTCTCGAATTCCAGCGCGCTTTCACCAAAACTGCGGAAATGGCAGCGGTCGAAGCGCGCCTGTTTTTCGTTCTTGATGATGCTTTCAACGCGCTGGGTGATCTGGCGGATCTGTTCGGTCGTGCACTCGTAAGTCAGGCGAAACTCGAACACCACCCGACGCTCCTGCAAGCGCTTGTAGTTCTGGATGGTGCTGCCGATCATGTCGGCGTTGGCCATGACAATCTGCTCGCCGCCGAGACTGCGGATGCGCGTGGTCTTCAGGCCGACATGCTCGACCGTACCGGCCAGCGTGCCGACGACGATGAAATCGCCCACCTCAAACGGCTTGTCTACGGCAATCGACAGCGAGGCGAACACGTCGCCAAGAATGTTCTGCACCGCCAGCGCCACGGCGATACCGCCGACACCAAGGCTGGCGACAAACGCAGTGATGTTGACGCCAAGGTTCGACAGCATCGCCAGCAGAATCACCGCCCACAGCAACACCTTGACGCCCCACAGGCTCAGGGTCGCCAAGGCACTCGCTTGAAAGGTGCCAGTCGCGTTATGCCGCGAGAAATAGCGATGCAGCCCCAGCGCCAAAGCACGGTTGGTCCATAGGCCAACCTGCAACGCTGCGACTACGAACCACAAACTGCTCACTCGCCCGAGCCAGCGCTCGGGCAAATCCAGCAACCCGATGCCAACCAGAATCGAGGCCAACAGCAGCAATGTGGTGCTGGTCGCCGCCAGCACTTCGCTGGCCATGTACGTCAGATGCCCATTGCCGGCGCTGGCCCGCGCCTGCACCTTGCGGAAAACGAAACGGATCGCCGTGGTGGTCAGCAGATAACTGAGCGTCGCGGCGAGGAACGCCAGGACCCAGTTTGCCAATGAAATTCCCAGAATCGTGTGCGTCGTGAAAAAGCCGATGAAATCCTCGGTCATTGAAACCCCCTTTTCGCCAAGTGGCCTGTCTGGGGTTAGTCGCCCTGAGGTCGCTGCTGTTCAATCAAATGCAGATGTCACCGGAGCGAATGGTCAACGCCTGCCTTTCAACTCCGCCGGGCTGACGCCATAAGCACTCTGGAAATACTGACAAAAGCGCCCGACATTGCTGAAGCCAAAACGTAGCGCTACTTCTGTCACCGACCCCGCATGCCCCCGCGCCAAGGCCTCATAAGCACGCTGCAAACGCACCTGACGCTGATACGCCACGATCGACATCCCGACAAAACGCCGAAACCCTTCCTGCAACGCGCGCTGGCTGACATGGCTCAACCGCGCCAGATCCACACCACTCAGCAGTTGCTGCGGATGCGCCTGAATAAACTCCATCGCCAACTTCACATGCCGCGGCGCCACACACGGCGCCGGCCGGCGCAGTGCCTCGGTGAAATTGTGCGGCCACGCCTCCAGCACCGCATCGATCAACATCTCGCGCAAACGCGACGGCATCAGCGTGCCGCTGTTGATCAGCGCATCGAACTCAGTGCCCGTCGCCAGATCGATCAATGCCTTCAGGCCCTTGAATGCTGGCGTACTCAGATCCACGCTCGGCTCAAACACGATCTTGTGCACGATCGGTTTCTCCAGCAACGCCGACAAACGCTCGGTGAGCTGATGGCGATTGATCGAAATGCCGTGATGCGCATGATCATCGACAAAGCGCATCGAAAGGATATCCGCCTTGTCGATCGCCAGACCAACGTGCGACCTGCCGATGGATTCGGTGGCGTGGTTGAAAACGATCTTGCCGGCGGTGGGGATGACGAAGGTGATTTCGTTCTGCGGATCGGGGAGGGTGACGCTGAAGTCGCCGTGGTAATGCATGCGCCGGAAACTCACCCCGTCATGCCGCCCGTAGACCCCGCCGATGATGATGTTGGACGGCGGTGGTGGGGTGTCGGCGTAGCGATTGCCGAAAAGCCTGGAGAAGAGGGCGCCGAAGTCGGAGGAGGTGAGATTGTCGGAGCGCAGGATGATTGTTTGCCGGGTTGGGGGTGCGGTGGCGATTGGCGGCATGTTGGAATGCGGGCTCTTGAGTCAACGGTAGAGATCGGTAGAGCCTAGGGGGCATGCGTGACGGTTGAGTGACAAGACCGAGAGCATGATTTGCGTTCGACGAAGCCACGTATTTACCTGAGACCTGTCGCATGAGTAGAATGCGATTCATTATCAATCATGTATGTCCCGGGATGCCGATGCGTAGCGACGAAACACTAGGTACCGCAGATCCAGGGCTGCTCTATCGCACCCACTACTCGTGGTTACAGGGCTGGCTGATCCGGCGCATTGGATGTCGCGATAACGCCGCAGATCTGGCGCAGGACACCTTCGTACGGGTGCTCAAGGCCCGTCAGTCCAGTCCCTTGCGCGAACCACGCGCCTATTTGAGCAGCATTGCCCGTGGACTGATGATTGATCAGTATCGTCGTCGCGAACTCGAACGTGCCTATCTGGAAAGCGTCACGTTGCTGCCTCAACACGAGGTTCCCTCGGAAGAAAGCCGGCTGATGATTCTGGATGCGCTCGAGCGCATAGACCGCATGCTCGACGTGCTCAAACCAAGAGTTCGTCAGGCGTTTTTATTGGCCCGACTCGACGGCCTGACCTGCGCACAAATAGCCGAAAGACTCGGTGTTTCCCGCGCGACTGTGGAACGCGACCTGGCCGCGGCCCTGCAACACTGCTATCGCTTGCGTTATGTCGAGTCGTGAGCCGCAGGCGCTGGATCCGGCCATTGTCGAGCAGGCGATCCAATGGCTGGTGCGCCTGCGCTTCAATGAAGCCGATGAACAGACGCAGCGCACTTTTGAGCACTGGCTCCAGCAGCGCCCAGAGCATGGGGTGGCGTGGCAGCGTGTGGAATCGCTAGGGGATGAATTCGCAGGCGTACCCACTCAACTGGCCCGACAAACCCTTGAAGGCAGCAGCCATGGAATGCGCCGGCGGGAAAGCCTGAAGCTTCTGGGCATATTGGCGACGGTTGGCGCGGCAGCCTGGCTCGGCCGGGACTACACGCCCGTACCCGCGATGCTTGCGCAACAGCGTAGCGGCACCGGCGAACGACGACGCTTCCAGCTCAATGATGGCAGCCTTGTCCAGCTCAATAGCGATAGCGCCGTCGACAGCGATTTCGACGCCCAGCGACGCCTGATCATCCTGCGCCGTGGTGAAATCATCGTGAACGTCGGCGCGGATCAATACTCGCCGCAAGCGCGACCGCTCTGGGTGCAATCCCGTGACGGCATCATGCGAGCCCATGGTTCGCGTTTTCTGGTACGCGAGCGTGACGATGGCACGCTGGTCGCGGCTCAGCAGGGATCAGTCACGGTTTTCCCCGGCTCCGGTCAAACCTCTGCGAGCGGCAGCGCCCAGGCGGGCAGTCCTCTGTTGTTCACCTCGAATGGCCCCCGAACGTTCAGGGACAACGGCCTTGATCTATGGGCTTGGGGTGACGGGGTGATCAGTGCGAACCATATGCGCCTTGGTGACTTCATCGCGGAGTTGTCGCGCTATCGTCCCGGGGTATTGCGCTGCGCCGAAGAGGTCGCTGATCGTCGCGTTTCCGGCACCTTCCAGCTCGCTGACAACGATCAGGTCCTGGCATTGATCGCACAATCACTGCGCTTGCACGTTGATTACCGAACCCGTTATTGGGTGACCGTGACCGCCGCGACCTGAGTCCATCAGGATGTTGCGTGGCGTGAAAAATAATGAGGTGGTTTCTCATTCTCGTTCGGCCTCTAAGGAAGGCCGGAATACAGGCCAGTCTGCCGATGTCCTTTCTTGGAGCGAGAAAATGAGTTCGTCCCCGGTTTCACAGCGCCATCCATTGAATCGTGCCATGCACGCTGCGATTTTGGGTTTGATCGTGAGCAGCTACGCATTGCCATCGCTGGCGCAAACCTCGAGCGCTGACCACAGCAATCAGGTCAGGCAGTGGAACATCGCAGCCGGCCCGCTGGCGCCGGCGCTCGACCGCTTTGCGCGGGAGGCCGGGATCAGTCTTTCCTTCGACGCGTCGAGTGTTGCGAACCGCAACACTGCTGGCGTGAGTGGCACGCTCGAAACGTCGGCAGCGCTGTCATCGTTGCTGCAGGGGAGCGAATTGCAGATCGAACAGCAAGGCCCGAATGCTTACCTGCTGGTCCCTCAAGCAAAGACCGCCGGCCCGCTGGAGCTCGACGCAACGGCCGTCGAGGACTACCGCCTCGCACCCCTCATCATCAATGCCAAGGTCAGGGTCAGTGCCGACGACGACACCAACTCGGTGGTCGCCAAGGAGCTCTGGGTGGGCGGCAAAGTGGCGACCAGCATTCTCAACACACCGGCATCGGTATCAGTCGTTACCAACAAGGAAATGCAACAGCGCAGCGTCAGCACCACGGAAGAGGCGCTGCAATACACGCCCGGCGTGGTCAGTGACTTCTACGGGACGGATGACCGCAACGACTATTTCCAGATCCGCGGCTTCCAGGCCACCACCTACCGTGACGGCTTGACCCTGAGTTCGATGCGCGGCGTACGCGAAGATCCATTCGCCTATGAGCGCATCGAGATTCTGCGTGGCGCCAACTCCACGCTGTTCGGCCCCGCGGACCCGGGCGGTTCGGTGAATTTCGTGACCAAACAACCGCGCTTCGAGAAGTTTGGCCAAGGCTATGTCACTTACGGTTCGTTCGACCATGTCGAGACAGGCATCGATGTCGGTGACGCGCTGAACGACGATAAAACCCTGGCTGGCCGCTTCACGGCCAAAGGGCAAAACAGTGATCGCGAGTACGACCACTCACAGGACGACAACCAGTTGTTTATGGGTGGTCTCACCTGGGCACCGACCGATTACACGTCGGCCACGGTGATCCTCGACTACCTGAAAACCGAAAGTTCGCCCAACAGCGGCGGTTATCCGCTGGACAAGGAATACGACCGCAGCAAGTTTTACGGTGAGCCCAGCTACAATTTCCACGATGTCGAGCGCACCAGCCTCAGCGGTAACGTCACCCATGACTTCGACAACGGCTTCGTACTGCGCAGCAATCTGCGTTACAGCAAGCTGACCGATGATTTTGGCTACGTGTACCTCAGCGACAGCGCCGCACGTGTCGGTACTACCGTCGATCGATACCTGTTTGGCACGGACACCGATGCCGACCAGTTCAACGGCAATCTGATGCTGCAATACGATGCTCGCTTCGAGAACATCGACAGCAGCAGCCTGGTGGGCGTGGAGTACCTCGATTCGACCACCAAGGAAAGCTCGGTCTACGCCCTGACGACGCCGATCGACATCGCCAATCCCGTGTTTACCGGCGTTTCACGCTCGATCACGCCGTACGCCGTCAACAAGCGAGACGCGACCACCAAGGCCGTATTCCTGCAGCAGAACCTGTCGTTCTACGAGCGGTTCATCGTCACCGGGGGTGTGCGCAACGACTCGATGGACCTGACCAGCAAAGGCTTGCAATCCACCGAGAAAGACACCTTTTCCGAAACCTCCTACCGAGGTGCGTTGACCTATATCGTCAACGATGAAGTGTCCACCTACGTGAGCATGGTGGAATCGGTATCGCCGCCGCAGGTTGGCGTGACACCGCAGACAGGCAGGCAGTACGAGGTGGGCGTGAAGTATGCGCCGATGGGCATGGACGCACTGTTCTCCGCAGCCGTTTATGACCTGACCCAGGAAAACGTCACCATCGCCGTGGTGCTGCCGAGCGGCATCATCGAGCAGCAGACGGTGGGCGAGTCGCGGGCGCGTGGCCTCGACCTGGAGGCCAAGGCGCAGGTGACGCAAAACCTCAGCCTGATCGGTGGCTATTCCTATATGGAGTCAGAGGTACTGCGCGGTTCGTTGTACGACGGTAGCTCCCTCAAGGGTAACGAGTTCTCCACGGCGCCCAAACATTCCGCTTCGCTCTGGAGTTACTACGATGTGCCCGCCACTGATGTCAGCGTGGGCCTGGGTGCACGCTACGTCGGCTCGTATTACTTCGATGCAGCGAACTCCGGCAAAAGCGATGGCACCACGCTGTTCGACGCCGCTTTCAACTACAAGATCGCCAAGGGCACCGACCTCGCGGTGAACGTCAGCAACCTGCTGGATGAGCAGCACGTGGTCGGCTCCGGCACAGCGAACTTCTACAACCCGGGTCGCGAGATTACCGCCAAAGTGAGTTACAACTGGTAAGCAGGTACAGGATGCGGTGCCCGCTTCACTGCGGGCACCTGGCATCTGCTTTCGGCCCGAAGCGCACTTCCTGCCAGCGTCATGGGTGAGTCGCTGAGCGTCGCCACTGACCGGGTGAAACATTTTCTCGCTGCCGAAACGCCCGATAGTAAGAATTGACGTCGTTGTAACCCAAGAGATACGCCACCTCTTTGAGCTCAAGGCTCGTATCAGCCAGTAGCTGAAATCCCACTTGACGCCTTGCCTCGTTGAGCAGTGCGCTGAAGGAAGTACCCTCGGACGCCAAGCGGCGTTGCAACGTTCGCTTGCTCTGCAGTAGTTCTCGGGCGAGATGTTGCAGACTGGGCCGTCCGTTCGCCAATGCGCGTTTCAGTATTTCAATAACCTGCTCACAGAAGCCCACCGGCGCTTCGATCGCGCGAAGTGCGGCATCGAGCCCGGGGCTCATCATGTGCAGCACCTGCGCATTGTGTTGCAGAAACGGCCGATCAAGATCACAGGCGCTCACGATCAACTCGTCGTGGCTGGCGCCATAATGAATGGGACATGCGAAATAATCCGAGTGAGTTTCCAGCGGTGGTTTTGGCCGCCTCAAGCGCAATGACAGAGGCGCAATGTGTTCACCGGTGCCTCGTCGACCGAGCTCCAGTACCAAGGCAAAACACGCTTCCACTGAAAGACAGGGCGCCGGCCCCGTGCCGGAAGGCCACTGAATCGTGAATGACACAGTCTCCTCGCGCTCGACCATGGATAATTTGTCGGGACTGCACAGGCGCTGCAAGCGCGCCAACCGCGCAAGTCCGTCGCGATAATCAGCCGCATATAACGCCGTGATGAACGCCATTTTGTGCTTCGCACTGGGCGTGTCGCGAACCATTTTTATCGCAAAAGCGGGGTCTGCCGAAAGCGCCTCAATGGCGTTCCACACGGCAAATAACTGCTGCGTGCTGACAAAGGTCGATTCGTTCAGGTGAAGGTCTTGGGGCAGTTGAGCGTGTTGCTCAATTGACGAGGGATCCAGGCCCAGCTGCGCTATCGATTCCCAGAAGACCCTGGGCAATTTACACCGCTCGGCGCTGGTGTGAAGGTACGGCATTTCCAGGCTCCGAACCGCAGGATAGCGGTGATGCGTGATGCAACGCGCCGCCAATGGCGCGTTCTGCAAGTATTCTGGCGCAAGGCGCCCACAGGCTGATACCGCTTCGCTCTTACCATTGTCGTCAACACCCCGAGCCAAAAGGAGCTCACGATGACGATGACGTTCTATACCAACCCCAATTCTCGCGGGCGCATGGTGCGCTGGATGCTCGAAGAAATCGGCTGCACGTATGAGACGGTGGTCATGGATTACCAGTCGACCAGTCAGGCTGACCGATGGGGTGGTGCCGCGCTGGCAGTGCCAACGATGGCCGACGCTGATGATCGGCGCGTCAGTTTTTTTCGCGACGTGAACCCGATGGGAAAGATCCCGGTCCTGGTGCATAACGGCCAAACCATAACAGAAACTGCCGCCATCTGTGCGTACCTCGCGGAAGCATTTCCCGAAGCCGGGCTGGCCCCGGTGGCAGCGGAGCGCGCCGCTTATTTCCGGTGGATGTTTTTCGCTGCCGGGCCGCTGGAGCAGGCGGTCACCAACCACCGCGCCGGCTTCAACCCGACGCCGGATCAGGAGTTCTTCTTTGGCTACGGAAGCTATGAGCGCACGGTCGATCAACTTGAGCGCGCGGTATTGGCGCATCCGTTTATTGCCGGCGAACGCTTCACCGCTGCAGACGTTTATGTTGGCTCCCACATCGGCTGGGGGTTAGGCTTGCAAACCTTGCCGCCCAGGGCTGCATTTCTCGCCTATGCCGAGAAGTTGATCAGCCGCGACGCCTATCAACGTGCGGTGGCGAAGGATGAAGCGCTGTTGGGTGGCAGATGACTGACGTGCCTGCCATGATTTTTCGCAAAACTCAGGTAATTTGATAATGCCGCTCAACCGACTCGATTTCACCACACGCTTGCTGATCGACGCGGGCATCGTCAAAGGAATGCGGATCCTCGACGTAGGCTGCGGTTCGGGTGATGTTTCTTTGCTGCTGTGTGATCTAGTGGAAGACGGTGAGGTCATCGGCGTTGATCATGACGCCGCTGCGATTGCCATTGCTCGCCAGCGCAGCGCAGGACATGCGCTGAGTTTTCTCGAGGCAGACCTCCAGGAATTGCCCGACTCTGTCGGCACTTTCGACGCGATTGTCGGCAGGCGCGTCCTGATGTATCAACAGGACGCGGTGGCGACGATCCGAGCACTGTCGAAGTGTCTTCGCCCCGGCGGAATCATGGTCTTCCAGGAACACGATACGACGCTGGCGCCTGCCAGCGTCGAACCTTTCCCTTTGCATGAAAGAGCGCAACGCTGGTTACAGCAAATGCTTGCTCGCGAAGGAGCGGATTTGCACATCGGGTTCAACCTGCATGGCATTTTCACCCAGGCAGGCTTGACCGTTGAAAGCGTACGCGCCGAGTGCCTGGTACAAACGCCTGATGCGCCCTACAGCCTTGGCGCCATCGTTCGAGCATGCTTGCCGCGAATCATTGCGTTAGGGGTGGCCAGTGCAGAAGAGGTCGAAATTGAAACGTTGCAGGCGCGTCTGGATCAGGAGCGTTCAGCTTCTTCGGGTATCTACGTTGGTGATGTGATGTTTGGGAGTTGGGCTCGGAAGATTTGACGTTTTGAGAGGCGGATACAAAGGGGAAGCATCATTTATGGACAATAAACTGATATCTAAAGTCGCGGTCATTACGGGCGCGGCTCAAGGGATCGGCGCCGCGATTGCACGCCAGTTCGTAGAACAAGGCTGCTTTGTTTACCTCACTGATTTGAACGACGAACTTGGAAGAACAACTGGAACAGCATTAGGAGAGCGTGCCTGTTATCTGCATCTTGATGTGCGGTGCGAAGAAGATTGGCAGCGAGTGATAACCCATGTCATGGCGGCGCACGGCGGCCTCGATGTGTTGGTCAATAACGCGGGCGTTACCGGGTTTGAGCAGGGGGTTGTCCAGCATGACCCAGAGCATGCGCGCCTGGAGGACTGGCGCTCCGTGCACGAGACCAATCTTGACGGTGTGTTTCTTGGGTGCAAATACGCAATCCGCGCCATGCGCCGTACCGGGACTGGTTCCATTATCAACATCTCCTCTCGCTCCGGGCTGGTCGGAATTCCTGGCGCGGCTGCATACGCATCGTCCAAGGCGGCCGTTCGCAATCACACCAAAACGGTGGCGCTTTACTGCGCCGAGCAAGGATTGAAAATTCGATGCAACTCGATCCACCCGGCCGCCATCCTTACTCCAATGTGGGAGCCAATGTTGGGTAATGATGCAGGTCGTGAAGAGCGAATGGCTGCAATCGTTCGAGACACTCCACTTAGAAGATTTGGGATGCCCGAAGAAGTAGCGGCCATTGCCCTGTTATTGGCTTCCGATGAGGCTACGTACATCACCGGCAGTGAGTTCAACATTGATGGCGGTCTGTTGGCGGGGTCAGCGGCTTCGCCAATCGTGTCGGATGACAGCGAAAGCTGAAACCGCCTTCACGAGTAGCAACCTCTGGCGGATAGCTGCGGCTCACCAGAGACGACTTTCGGCCAGAAGCTGACGGTAGCTACAGGCAGAAATCGACTAACAGCTGCCTTCTAAATCAGTTGGGATCTTTGTTAGAGCGGGCTTACCCGCAAGGAGGCTGCTTAAGCAACGCACATACTCTTCGAGCGATGTCATCTGCGCTATCGGGAATGACCACTGAAATGCCTAAATAGTGTTCAAGGTGTAGGGTAAGCGTGTGTTCACCCACCAACAGATCCCAATAGCGCTGGTCCAGGCCATCGAGCCTCTCTTTCCAGCAACCTCCCAGCCCTTGCTCAATAACCCGGGCCACGTCCTCGAAAAGCTTCCAGTCGGCTTCTTCTGATACGTCAATCCTCACTATGCGTCACCTCACCACCAACAGTCCTCCGATTCTGGTGGCTCCTGTGAATGGCCGCAATGGGTCGACACCTAACGGTGGAGGATGACCGCTTTTGGCCGAAAGCAGCCATCCGTTCAGCGCAGGTTTCGGCCGAGAGCACCCGCTCGCAAACCCAATTTACCCCCGTCGTGCCCTCATAAAATGGAGTTGACTCTTTTTCCTTCTTCGGAGCAGCATCGCGGCAATCTTTGATCCGCTAACGCCACCGTGGTATGCCTTTTATGTCGATCGACCTTGATGAACTATTGGAACGTGTGAACGACGAGCAATCGTTCATCGCATTTATCCACGCTTTGAGTTCGGATTTTGCCAGTCAACCCTTGCTCGATAATGTGACGCCATTAAAGCGCGATGAGGCTGGCGTTTCGCAGTGGGAAAACGGTTCTGTTGATACATTTCTTGAAGCAGCAGCTGCTTGGGCAACCGCTAGTACTCGGATTTCTCCGAGCACTTCAGAAACAAATATATGGCAGCGGTGTGCATCCATTCTGTTAGCTGGCAAATTCTATGAGTGAACCCTGGCAGCCATTTCTGCGAACCTGCGGGAGCCCACCGTATGTACGAGCTCTTTTTGTAGATTTGCCCTTCAGCGAGCATGAGACCTGGCGATAACCTGTCGGGCGACTCGGCCCCGGGCGTTGTCTCCCATTCATGAGCGGATTCAAAATTGCGCAAGTTCTCGATTGCTCTATGCCTCAGCCTCTTGGCCTTTCTTGTTGTTACCTTCGTGATCGCACTATCGCGAAGCCCTTATAGCCTTCCTGTCTTGATCGCCTCAGCCTATGAGGAGGGGCTGATAGTCAGCCGCAACCCTGGCAAAGCCGCAGACTGGTACTTGAGCGCTGCCGAAAAAGGCGACCCTGTGGCGCAATACAAGATTGGCATCATTGAATATTACGGTCGCGGCGTCGAAGTTGATCGCCCAAAAGGTCTGCAATGGATAACTGAGTCGGCCGATCACGGAAACGCTGACGCACAATATTACATGGGGGTTGCAAGCATCGCGGGCCGGGATTTGCCCACTGACTTTGCCCAGGCTGCGCAATGGTTCAGCAAAGCAGCAGAACAAGGTCATGCCAAGGCTCAACAGCAACTCGCTAACCTCTATGACAAAGGTAAAGGTGTAGAGGCGAACGACCAACTAGCTTTCACCTGGGCTAGCAAAGCAGGCGCTCAGGGGGATGCCGAGGCCCTTACGCTGTTAGGCCGTTTCTATTTACTTGGTAAGGGCGTTCCAGCCGACCCTCAACACGCCGTGAGATTGCTCACCCAAGCGGCCAATGCTGGCGATAGCCTTGCATTCGAGATGTTGGGAGCGGCCACTTTACATGGCACTGGTACTCCTAAAGACGTACCTGCCGCGTTGCATTGGTATACCCGTGCCGCCGATCAAGGCCGGGTCAACGCCCAGTACGTCCTCGGTTACCTTTACAGCAGTGGCGGTGATGTACCGGTGAACTATCCACTTGCCAATCACTGGCTGTTGCAGGCGGCAGTTCAAGGTCATGCTGTGGCGCAGATTACCCTCGCCGTTCATTTCGATAATGGGCAGGGCGTCAGCCGTAACAAGCTCAAGGCTTGCGGATTGTTGCGTGTGGCGCTTAAACAGACGCTGCCGAGCGATATTGCAGACCCCATGCGCGAGCAGCTTGAGAAAGAAGAGAAAACACTTTCGCCGCAGCAACTGGCTGAGATATCGGCTCTGGAGAACCTCTATTCAAGCCCGCCGGGTCTCAGGGGACTCAAAGGTGATCTGACAAGCGAACAGTAAGCTGCGGGGGTGGCCAGCCTGGTATCGCGTTTTTCATTTATCATGCACGCCGCCTGTTCCGGCGGTTTCAGCCAGACGGCTGCATTGCGAATTTCAAATGGAAGGATTCCCGCGTCATGTCCAATACGTTGTTCCGCACACTGGCTTTGTCCAGCCTGTTCGTGCTCGCCAGCTGCACCACTGCAACGCCAACCGCACCGACACCTGTCACCTCCAAAGCCATTGAAGCTTTTATCGACATTTGTCTGAAAACCGCCCCGTCGTTCGCCGGCTCGGCTGAAGCGGCCAAGAGGAACGGCATCACCGAGCTTGTGGACATGGGCTTCACGCGCATCGGCTTCACCGCAGACAAAAATCTTTCCGTGCAACTCTCCGAAAAGGAATGCGTCGTCGCCACTGCCAGTCAGTCGGATGACAGCCTGACCCGACAATTGCTGAGTGCCGCGCAGATTTACTCGCAAACGCCGGTCGCTGATCGTGTGCCGTCGAAGGTGCGTATTCACGACAACAACTTTATTCTCCAGCACGACCGCAAGGGCGGTGAGACTTATGTGTTGTTGAGGAACAAGTAAGCGGCATGCTTGGTCGATGCCTGAAAAAGCCCGCTTTGCGGGCTTTTTCGTATGGGAGATTTGCTGAGTGGTACGGCCAGGCGCATAGCGACTCAATTGCGGAGCGCGCGTCTGGCCTTAATCGTAGGCAAGCGATCAAGCATTCCCAAGCGCGCCAGGTACATCAAACCTTCCAAGCTATTGTCTAGCCAAGCGACTTCAAGCGATTCTTGAGTCGTCTGGTCATATCGATCAGCGTGCCCACCGAAACGTCATCGACTGACCACGATGCTTTGAATTGCGGAATATGACGACGGATCATCTCCACCGCAGCCGTGGTGTATTCCAGATTTTGATAGATCAACACACCGTCACCGCTTTCCTGAGCGATATTCCATTGCTCCAGGGCTGGACAATCCAGGCCTTGGACGTCAAGTTCGAGCGCCGTTGACTCGATGACCGCAGGGAATCCACCGACCTTGCCCTGTGGTCCTGAAACGATGCCCTTCCAATAAGCATCCAAACCGCAGAGCGCCCTTGTCATGGATGTTGCGGTGGCTGCTGTCAGTGTGCTGAGATCGGCGGGCTGAGGAACGGCGCGTAAAACCTTCAGCAGCTCTGGAGGCGGTACTTCGCCGTGTGCCGTAAAGCACCGGGGCATGTGCTTAAGTTCGAGGGTCTTGTTTAGAAATCTTGATAGGTGATGGTGGCATCCGAAGAAGCGGGCATCTTCGACAGTAGGCCATTGCGCCTGAACAATAGCGGCCACTGTCGCCAGATTGCCGAACCCTCCCACAACAGGCCAGCCCAGCCGTGCAGCAACGGGATTTACCAAGTCAGGGAAGCACGCGTTGAGCACAGGTATGCGCTGACCCAGAGACGCCATTGCAAGGCAGACGGTGCGTAGCGGCGGCAAATGCAAGGGAAGTGTTATACCAACGCCGGCATCTTTCACCAGGTGAGACCAAGCGTCATCGCTACCTAATTCCGAGGGCGGTTGTTCGCTGGCCATCTGCACGACCAGATCTGGCTCCCATCGCTCAAGAGCGGGCCGGACGCTTTGCGGATCATGCCAGTCCACGGCATAAGCTTCGCCGGTGATTTTCCTGCCGAAGCAGCTCGCGATAGCTTGGGCTTGCCCTAAAGTCTGTTCGGCATGTTCGAGTTTGCGGCCCAGCACTACCAGCGAGATCGAATCGCTCGGGCTCGCCGTCAGGGCCAATGTCTGAGCCAGCGCATTGGCTATTTTTCCGGTGCCGGCCAGCATGATGACTGCCATGGTTTATCTCCTTTCAGACACTATTAACGTCTTCATAGGGGCATCTTCTCCTCGCGATTTTCGGGGGTCGGGGAACTTCTATCGTCCGCAGTCTGTTCGATCGCTTTGCTGAGGTTCACCACGAGCAGGCCGACAATCGTCAGGCTTGCGCCGAGCAGAAATCCGAAACTCGTCTGCTCTCCGAGCCACAGGTACCCCATCAATACGCCAAACAGCGGACTCATGAAGGCGAGCACTCCCAGGCGAGCTGCGAGATAGCGACGAAGCATCCAGAACCAGATCAAGTAGCTTGCCACTGACACGACGAATGTCTGGAATGCCAGGCTGGCCACTGCGCCGGATGAAAAAGACATCGAGTTCTGGCCTGCGAGCAGGCTCAAAGGCAGCAGCAATACAAAGGCGCCTGCCAGTTGGTAAAACAGGGTCTGGGTTGCCGGCGCTTCACTGAGGCGACTGATACGCACCGCGACCGTCGTAAATCCCCAGGCAGCGCCCGCGCACAGGCCCAGCAGGTCACCCAGAAGACTGTTTGCGTTGTTGCTCTGAACCGCTGTCCCGTCGCGTGGCATGAGGAAGGTGATGGCAATCCCTGCGAATGCGAGCAACATACCCAACCATTGAATTGCGCCGAGGCGCTCCTCCGGCAAGCGCAGATGCAGACCGATGGCGGCGAATAGGGGAGCGGTATAAAGGAAAACCGCCATATGTGAGGCACTTGTCCAGCGTAACCCCTGCGCGACAAACAGAAATTCACCAGCGAACAGGACGGCCACGACCAACCCCGAGCGACACCAGACCCCTGGTAACCAGATCTCCCGCATCACCCATTTTCCGATGAGCCAGACCAAGACCGCCGCGACTCCGGAGCGAACGGCGACCTGCATGACAGGTGCTATGTCACCCGCAACCGCCTTCATTGCCACTTGCTGGGCACCCCAAATAAGGCATAGCAGCACCATCAGCGCCGTGGCAGCCCCGTCCACTGACTTCCTCACTTTTCGGCCCCTTTTATCGCTGATGGTTTGTCGTCATATCGCGTTACCCAGACAATCGGCATTGGCTTTTTCCTTTGGAAATCGGGATTCGTTCTGCACTGAGGCGAAATTCGATTGTGGGAAAGTAAGCAAGCCGCTACAAATCATGTGTTTTCGATCTATAGAAGAGAAAAACTACGCTATGAGAGCTGACACGCCCCTCAGGGCTATAGCTTGCTTCGACGCGGTTATGCGCACTGGCAGCGTCAGCGTTGCTGCAAACCAGTTGTTCGTAACGCCGGGGGCGGTAGGGCAGCAGATCCGTAAGCTGGAAGATTGGCTAGGCACGCCACTGTTTGTCCGGAGTGTGCGCAGGCTGCAACCAACGTCGGAAGCCCTGAGCTATTGGGAGCAGGTGAAACCGGCTCTTCGCCAGTTGGAAACAGCCAGTCTGGCTGTTCGGAGTCTAAAAGACCGCCAAGTGCGGTTGAGCCTGCCGCCAGCGTTCGCCAAGTCTTGGTTTGCAAAGCGGATGCCGTCATTCACCGAGCGCTATCCAGCAGTGCAATTGCACCTGAGTGCATCGACCGATCCGGTGGATTTCAATGACGCCGACTGCGACCTGGCGGTGCGCCATTTTGATGGATATGCCAGTGACGTGCGCGCGCAATTGCTCTTGCCAGACGAGGTGAGGGTCTATTGCAGCCCTGCCTATCGCGAACGGCTTCAGTTGCATAGTCTTGCTTGTCTGCCGGGAGCAATCTTGCTCTATACGACTTCCCATGCCTACTGGTCTCAATGGCTGGCATCGGTGGGCATGTCTGCCGACAGCTTTTCCAGTAGCCTCAAATTCGATCAGTCCGAGCTGGCAATCGACGCTGCGCGGCGCGATCAAGGGTTGGTGCTCACCAGCCCTTGGCTGGTTGAGGAAGATGTACAACGAGGCTTTCTTGTACCTGTGGTTGACGCAGCACTGAAAACTGGCAAGGGCTATTATTTAGTGCAGGCCAAAGATGTGGTTTTGGGTGAGGCAGCCCAATTGCTGCGCCGCTGGCTATGTGAAGTGGCGCTTGAAAAAATCACAATGAACGCTGATCCCGCGGCGAATTGCTCTTAATCGCAAGCAAACTGATCAATCAACCCCAGACGAGGCACACGTGTGTGGGGCCGCAACAAAGCACCAGGAGCGATCACGGCATTTGCGCCAATCTTGCAGCCGTCACCCACCAGCGCCCCGAATTTGCTGACGCCTGTGTCGATCACCTGATCTTCATGGCGGATCTTGATATCGGCCCCGTCCAGTTCGTTGCGGTAGTTGGCGATGATCGCGCCGGCTTCAATATTCACCGCTTCGCCAATCACTGAATCGCCGACGAAGTTGAAGTGCGCAAGTTTGCTGCCATCGAGCATGAACGTGGTTTTCAGCTCGCAGCTGGGGCCAACGATGCAGTTTTTGCCGAGGTATACACCTCCCCGTAGATAAGCCCCAGCCGCTACGAAACAGCCTTCGCCGATGACGATTGCGCCTTTGAGAACGGCGCCTTGCTCAACGATGGCGGTTTCATGAATCGCACAATTGTTGTGGCGCCGGTATCCCGGGCCGAGCGTTTCAAGCAATTCCAGAATCCGGCTCTCGCAATCCTGAACCACCGCCCAAGGGGCAGCGGAGTCCACGCCCGGTAATGGCCATTGAGCGATGTAATCTTCGATTTTTGGCGATTTCATAGGAATCTTCCGAATAAGTGAGACTGGGGCGTGGGTGGACTGTCGACGACTTGAACGACTCGCTATGCCTGCAAGTCGTACCTGTACACAAGCATTTTCAAGGTACGGCGCAATGGACAAGACAATTACCGTGGATCAACTGGCTACCACTGATCTGGGATCAATCAACGAGATATGGCTCGGCGGAACTCATACCCAGTTATGCCTATGGCGTGCTGAACAGGTCTTCACCCACGAAATGCTCAGCGAGGGTACCCATGATCAGAATGTCCAACGCCTGTGCTTGCAGTTGGTTGACCCTGACGATCAGGCCGCAGTGGCTCGCGTTGAAGTGATCGCGCGCGAACGACTTGAAGAACTGGGCAAGCAGGGTGAGTTTTATCCGGCCGAGGAGGCGGACACTCATCAATAGTCGCTCTGCACCTGATAAAAAGCGCTGCTGCTAAAGCAGCGCCTCAAGCGAGCTCTTCAAGCCTGCGCACATCACCCAACGAATCACGCTGCATCGACTGCAAGTTCTTTTCAATGGTTTCGCACAGCGCTTCCATCTGAATCTGGTGTTCGCTGTGGCGGAACGGGCTTTGCAGATCGGTGCCGATGCGTTCGATGGCCAGCAGCATGAACCCGACTACGGTCGACGCCAGCGGCGTGAACCAGCCCAAAGATTCAACCAGTCCCACCGGTACGATCAGGCAGAACAGCGAAATGAACAGCCGCGGAAAATACACGTAAGGGTAGGGCAGCGGCGTATTGGCGATCCGCTCCATGCCACCCTGGCTGTTGGACAGGTCGACCAGCGTCGACTCAAGTCGCGCCAGGCGAATACTGTCCAGATGCCCGGCCTTGTATTCCTTGGCGAGCAGGGTCGCCGAGCCGGTGAGGATATCGTTGGCGAAGTTGTTGGTCGTGCCACTGCGGGCGAACTCTTCGGCGGGAATAAACGCCCGCACCTCGTCGGGACAAGGCTGACCTTGCAGATGCGCGGCGAGGCAATTGACGTAAGCGACGTGGCGGCGCAACAGCGTCGACTTTACCGGATTCACCTCGCCACCCGCGTCGTCCAGCAGCGTCAGCACTTGCCGGGCGAAGCTGCGGGAATTGTTGATCATCGAGCCCCACAGCGTTCGGGCTTCCCACCAACGGTTGTAAGCGCTGCTGTTGCGAAAACTGATCAACACGATCAACGCCGAACCGAGCAAGGTCAGCGGCATCAGTGGCAGATTCAGCTTGGCGTTGAGAAACAGCATGAAGTCCACGGTGACGGCGATGTCCCAGAGCAACAGCCAGAACAAAGACCAGCCCACGTAGCCGAGGGTCTTGATGATCAGACGGTATTTTTTGACGATGGCAGCTTTCAAACGGAAACCTCGTGGCGAGCAGTTTGCTTAAACGCTCAAGCTCGGACGATGCTCGGGGAGAAAGGTTCGGTATGCGCAGACAGGATGACATCGTTGGCGGTCGACAGGATCAAGAGCAGAGGCCGCCTGTTCAACCGCCCAAAGCTGATGTTGATGCCGCGCATCCTTGGATGCGCGGCAGGATATCGCTCCGATTGCTCACGGAACCAAAGCGAGACGAACGCCGGTTTTATAACGCAAATGTTGTCCCACGCGTATTCACAAACAGTGAGTAGATCGAGTGACTGCTGGCCATGAACAGTCGATTCCCTTCGCGCCCCCCGAAGCACAGGTTCGGGCAGCGTTCTGGCAGTGAAATGTGCCCGATGGCCTTGCCCTGCGGATTGAAAACGCGCACGCCGTCGAGTTTTTCCAGGTCGGCCCGGGGATCACCGTTGCCGCCCCAGCCGCACCACAGGTTGCCCGCTTCGTCGCATTTGATGCCGTCGATTGCGGCATAGTCCAGGCCCTCGATGTGCTTGCGGCGTTCGCCCAGTGTGCCGTCATCCTGCACGGCAATCGCCCAGATCAGGCGATTGGGTTTGGCGCGACCTTCGACGACGTACAGGGTTTTTTCATCGGGAGAAAAACACAGGCCGTTGGGCCCGTTGAGGTCGTCGATTACCCGCGTGACTTTCTTGCTCTCGCCGTCGATGCGGTACACGGCGTGGGGTTGCGTCGGGGTGACTTTGTGCCCTTCGTAGTTATTGCTGGTCTGGAATGGCGGGTCGGTGAACCAGATCGATCCGTCACTTTTGCAGACAATGTCGTTGGGCGAGTTGAAGGGCTTGCCGTCGAAGCTGTCGGCCAGCACGGTGATCGTGCCGTTGTATTCGGTGCGCGTGATGCGCCGGCCTTCGCTGGTGGTGGTCGAGCCTTCGCAGACGATCAGCCGCCCTTGGCGATCCCGGCACAGGCCGTTGGAGAAGTTCGAGTGCTCGCGGTACACCGTGAAGGTGTCGGTGATTTCATCCCAGCGCATGATGCGGTTATTGGGAATGTCGCTGACCAGCAAACAGCGGCCATCGCCGACCCACACCGGGCCTTCGGCCCAGCGCATACCGGTGGCGAGCTTTTCGACACTGGCGTTGAAAACCCGTAGTTCGAGGAAGCTGTCGTCGAGGATGTGAACCAGTGGGTCAGGGTAGCGCTGACTCAAGGGTTCGGCGGCCTCGGCGAGCCGGGTCAGTGGGGCGCTGCCGACAGTGGCGAGTGTCGCGGAAACAGCGAGGGACTTTTTCAGGAAGCTGCGGCGGGTGTTGCCCTTGGGCAGGTCAACGCTTTCAGGCAAGTCGGACGGGGATGAGTCCATGTAGCGATCTCCGTGGTTTTATTTTTGTTGGGGAGACGTAGTAATACATCGTGGTAGGACATCGTACAAGTGATAATGGAGCAGTCAACTGTCGGTCAATCTTGCGAAGCGTGGCCAGTCGAATTTCCAATGCTCGCGAGGAAAATCCTGGTATCCCGATTCGACCGCAGATGAACCACGCGGCAAACGGATGGCGCCGTTGATACGAGTTGCCGCATTTTTGCTCGTGCTGTTTTTCTCGTCTGCCACATGAACCGGAGAAACCCCGGCAGGTTCCCCAGCAATTCGGGGCAGTTCTCCGGCAAGTCAGGCCGAGACTGACCGCGGTGGAGCAGCGTTCTGCGCAGGACGCGCAGGAGTCGAAGCGTCGCCGAGCGATCGATCCAGATCAGAAGATCAGCACGGGCCACGCGGTTTCCCCAAGTGGTCGAATGGCCACCTTCGAATATCCAGCGATCGCGCGCCTCGACCTCCAGGCAAAGACGCGTCTTCTCATCCGGGCTGCGCTCGTTCCAGCCTGGCTGCCAATGGATCGTGTCGATATGCACCACCGGCAACCCGGTACGCTCGCCCAGCTTGCGCGCCAAGGTACTTTTGCCAGACCCTGGTTGACCAACAATCATCACCCGTTGCATCGAAGCTCCTTCTCGCTCTGCAAGCTGATTTTTTGGGCGGGCGATTCTACGGCAATGCCGGTCTCCGTCAATGACTCTTCAACGCTAGGCGGGGGTTTGCCGCGCCGCCGACGCACTGGATTGTCGGTCCGCCCGGTCGCCGAGCCGCCAACCCAGCAGACCCCATAGCAGTGCACACAGCGCGCCGACCAGCGCTGCCATGCCTGCACCTTGGCTGAGGGCGTCCAGCGCGCTTTTCGCCCAGGCACTGATGGCGTCGCCGGCGCGGTAGACCACGGTGTCGATGACGTTCTTCGCCTTGTACTTGCTTTCGGCATCGAGCGGGGCAAACAGCATCTCCCGGCCTGGGCGCACGAAGGCGTACTCACCGATGCGGCGCACGATCATCAGCGCGGCGATCAGGCCGAAGCTGGGCGCGAAAATCAGGCCGATGAACCCTGCGCACATGACCAGCGGCACCATGGCCAATAGCACGCCGACGCCGAGCTTTTGCGCGAGGCGTCCAGTGATGAACAGCTGGCAGAGCAGGGCGCCCGCTTGCACGACAAAGTCGATGATGCCGAACACCCGCACCTGCGCCTCGCGGTCCGGGAAGTGTTCGGCGACGACACGTGCCTGCTCGAAGTAAAGGAAGGTGGAGACTGTCGCCAACAGCACCACAAAGCCGCAAATGCCGAGCAGATAGGGTGATTTCAAAACGGCCGTCATACCGCTGAACGGATTGCCCGGCAACGGCCTGCGGGGGCTTTCGCTCGGCGGGGCATCGGGGCGTCCTGCGCCACCCCGTTCACGCCAGTGCATCAGCCTGCGCTTGAACAACATCGCAGCGCCGAGCAAAACAGCGGCCAGCAGCATCAGGCCGGACTCACCCAGCGGACCGATCAGCAAGGCGCTCAGCGCAGGGCCACTCAGGCCGCCGACGCTGGCGCCCGCTGCGATGAAAGCGAACAGGCGTTTAGCCTGGGCACTGTCGAACACGTCGGCCATCAGGCTCCAGGCGACCGATACGACAAACAGGTTGTAGACCGATATCCAGACGTAAAACACGCGCGCCAGCCACGGGCTGTCCTCACCCACAAACAAGACGGCGAACAACAGCAGGTTGGCGCAGAAAAATCCGTACACCCAGTCCACGAAATGCAGGCGCGGCACGCGTGCGCTGAGCCAGGCAAACAGCGGAACCGCCGCCAGCATGACCAGGAAGGTCGCGGTGAACAGCCACTGCAAGTTCTCGACGCCGGCAGTGATGCCCATCGATTCGCGGATCGGGCGCAGCATGAAATAGCCGGCGAACAGGCAAACGAACAGCAGAAAGCCATGGAGCGCAGGGCGTAGCTCGTCAGCCTCGGCATTGATGATGGCGCCCGCGCGGTGGGCGAGAAGAGACGTATCCATGTTGCGCTCCTGTAGGAGTGGCGGGGCAATGGCACGGGGCCTGCCCGTGCCGGGCGGTCAGCGGTAGGTGACGCCGGTCAGTCGCTCGGAAAGTTGCCACAGTGTGGCCGAATTCGAGCGATCGGCAGCGGCCGGCGGCATCTTGGCGAAGCCCAGCGGCCCGCGCTTCTCGTTATCACCGGTAGGCCCGTAGTAGGCACCGCCGACAGCCTCCAGCGCCGTCGCCGCATATAAGGTGGGCAGCGCGCCCTGCGCTGCGGAATGATACAGGTCCCGCTCTACCGCCCATTGTTTGCCGAATTTGCTGTCCAGGCCAGGCCCACGGGCGATCAGTTCGGTCACGGCAACGCCGGGGTGAGCGGCAATGCTGCGTATTCCCCAACCGGCGGCGTCGCTGCGCTGCTGCAGCTCAATACTCCACTTTAGAACCGCCAGTTTCGATTGGCTGTAGCTGGCGAAAGGGTCGTAATTGCGCTCAGCCTGCAGGTCATCGAAGTTCAGGATTGCGCGCCCTGCGGCGATGCTCGACAGGCTGACCACCCGAGCATCGTCGCTTTTGCGTAGCAGGGGCATCAGCAGGCCGGTCAGGGCGAAATGCCCCAGGTAATTGGTCGCCAGCTGCATCTCGTAGCCGTCGGCGGAAACGCCTCGAACCGGCGGCGACATGATCGCGGCGTTGTTGATCAGCACGTCGAGCCTTGGCAGGCGCCCTTGCAGACGGTTGGCGAGGTCGCGCACCGATTGCAGATTGGCAAGATCCAGGGTTTCGAATTGCACGCGCGCCTCGGGTACGGCTTGCTTGATGTTTGCGATCGCCTCGCGCCCGCGCTCGGCATTGCGTGCGGCGATGATCACCTCGGCACCGGCTCGCGTCAGGGCCAGCGCGTCTTCATAGCCCATGCCGCTGGTTCCCCCAGTGACCAGCACGATGCGGCCTTTCTGGCTGGGCATGTCGTGGGTTGACCAGTCCGGCTTCGGCTCCATTCGGGGAGTGGCCTCCGCAGCCAGTGTGCCGGTCAGCGCGGAAATGGCGAACAGCGTTCGGGCGGCCTTGAGGATACGTTGGGTCGCGGTATTGCTCGGCGTAGCGGGTGAATGAATCATCAGGGAGTTCTCATTCGCGTCATAGGTTCCCGTTTGGCGGGGCGAGTGAGCAGTATCGGTGTACGGATACGCGAGGATAAGCCGGGTATTGGTGGATGGCTCGTACGGTATGGCGTACAGTCAGGCGCCTGCGGAGGGAGCATCCATGCGTAAACCAAACCTTACCGATGTGTCGATATTTGCTGCGGTGGTCGAGGCGGGGGGATTTCGTGCTGCCGCGCAAAAGCGCGGGCTGTCCGCCTCGTCGTTGAGCGACTGCATGCGCCGGCTGGAAAGCGACCTGGGCGTGCGCCTGCTCAATCGAACCACGCGCAGCGTCACGCCGACGGCCGCCGGCGAGCGATTGCTCGAGCGCCTGCGCCCGGCCTTGCAAGAAATCGACGCCGCTTTCAACGATCTCGACGACGACGCTCAGCGCCCGGTCGGCACGCTGAAGCTCAATGTGCCAGTGCCGGTGGCACGCTTTCTGTTGCCCGACCTGCTGGCGCGTTTTCTGCGTCTTTATCCCGGGGTCAGCGTCGAAGTCGTCATGGACAACACCTTCGTCGACGTCAACGCTGGCGGGTATGACGCCGGCGTGCGCTATGAAGAGAGCCTGGCCAAAGACATGATCGCCGTACCCATCGGCCCGCGTCGCCAGCGCTTCGTCGCGGCGGCCGCCCCGCGCTATCTGGCTGAACGTGGGACACCCACTCACCCCGAAGAACTGCCGGGTCACGACCTGCTTGGTCATCGATTCGAGAGTGGAAAAGTGGGCGTATTCGAGTTCCATCGACACGGCCGTATCGTGCGTATCCCGCCTCAGGGGCAACTGCTGACGTCGTCGCACGATTTGACAATTCGCTCGGCCATCAACGGGCTGGGCATCGTCTATACCTTCGAGGACTTTCTACGCGAGCCGCTCTCCGATGGTCGACTGGTGCCGATCCTCGAGGACTGGTGGCAGACCTTCGACGGTCCGTTTCTTTACTACCACGGACGCCGTCACATGCCTTCGCCGCTGAGGGCGTTTGTAGATTTTTTGCGGGGTGAAGGGCAGATTGTGGAGAGTTCAGGTGTTTGAAGCGCTGTTTCGTGAGGCGAATACATGGCCTGGCAGCAGAGCGCCCGTGGCGACTGGCAGCAATCGGCCCTTAGTTGCCATTCCTGATCGTCAGCAATTGACCAAAGCTGACGCTACGGATTACAGGCGGGGGGACAGTTTTCTCGCACCTTCGTGTGTCTTGTATAGTCGCAACATCTTTTCGGTCAAAGGAATGGCTATGAACCCCTTAAGCTTCCTCGTCGGCGTGATGGGCACCACTTTGTCCCTGGTGTCGACGTCGCCAGCCCTGTCTGAGTCCCTGTCGCCAGTGACTGTCAAACAGGGGCGTATCTCTGTGCTGGTCGAAGGCTCGGGAACAGACATTATATTGATTCCAGGATTGGCATCGTCCTACGAAGTATGGGCTGATTTGGCCTCCAGATTGCGACAGACCCACCGTCTCCATCTTGTACAGCTAGCTGGCTTTGCCGGCTCGCCTGCCGCATCCGATCCAGAAGGGAAAGTAGCAGCGCCTACAGCCGAGGCGATTGCTGAATATATTCGCAGCCAGCGCATCGAGGCGCCGGTCATCATCGGTCATTCGTTGGGTGGTGAGGTGGCACTGATGCTTGGTGCTCGTCATCCCGATCAGGTTGGCCCCCTGATGATTGTCGATGCTCTGCCTTTTTATACGTTGCTGATCTCCCCCTCGGCTACCAGCGAAACGGCCACCCCGCATGCTGCTGCGATGCGCGATGCGATGTTAGCGGCAACACCTGAGCAGGCCGAAGCGATGCAGCATGCATCCATCGCCCGTCTCGTCAAAACTGAAGCGTTCAGGCCAGGTTTAGCCGCAGCGGGGATAAGCTCGGACCGAAAGACTGTGGCCGATGCCATGTATGAGCTGATGGTTACTGACCTGCGGCCTGAGCTTAAACGCATTAAGGCGCCGGTCGAGGTTGTCTATGCCTACGACCCGCTTTATGGCATAGATGCCTCCAACGTTGATGCAATGTACCGGAACGCCTATGTCTCGACCCCAAACATCAGCTTGCGACGCATTGACGGCAGTTTTCACTTCGTCATGCTTGATCAATCAGAACTATTCGCCGCTGCTGTCATCGAGTTCCTGGGCCAGTGAGTGCCGGCACGGTTGCCAGAGTGACGAATCGGCGTAAATGGAGAAGTGGATTCGTTGCCGTGTTTGCGGGTCGCTGACCGTCCGCCTTTGGCCGAAAGCCGACATTCGGTGACATGTCCACCTACGTAATATCTCGCAGCTTCCTGCAGGCAGATCCTCCAGCCGATCCTGGCGGGCTTATCTATTCAACATCGCCTGCTTCAAGCGGAATTCGCCTGATAACGTCGTCATAAGGCACCAGGTCGAGAAAGGCTACGACCTCGACTGCCTGCAAGTTTCGCATGCGCATGATCCATACGTAGCTGTTGCTATAAGGCGCGCCGTCGGCTGCGGTGCCGGTGCCGTCCCAGTGAACGACTACGTCGTCGCCTTCAGCCCAGATATCCACCACGGTAGGGCGAACGGGCGAGGCAAGCCGTTTTGCAAAAGGTTGGACTGCGCGTTTCAGGAAGTCATCTCGGCCCCGATAAGTGCCCGCCGAAGGGCTCGTCCCCTTGATTGTCCAGATCACATCGGGAGCCAGGACATCTGTGAAGAACGTCCGGCCGCCTTGAGCCCACTGGTTGAACGCTTGCGCAATGAATTGGCGATTGCGTTCCGTAGTCGGTTCGCTCGCCACGGCGGGCGCCAGCCCTGCAATGAAAGTGGAGAGGACTAGTGCTAGCGCTGTAGAGAGGCGTTGAACAACCGTCATTTGCTGTGCTCCTTAATCTGTCCGATGAGCTCCGCCGAGTTCGATGGGCCGTTGTTGTTATCTGTAAGCCGCTAGTTGCGTTCCCCGACGCCGTTGTTCTATATGGGGCTTTGGCAAAGAGTCGTCGGCGCTGGACCCTAACCTCCGGGCCTCATCTGAAGTGTGGCGTACGAGCGGAGGAGGGCTGTTGCAGGATCGTCCTGATTTCTTGCTTGATTATCCGATACCAGTTGTTTAACCGCCGCATGCCCTCGTTTTGGAGTTGCGTTTGAATTCCCTTTCCAAGCTTGTCGATATCGTTGGTCGTCACGCCCGGAATGACGGCATTCACAGCACCGCGATTCCGGGTGTCAGCCTGATTCGTTCGGCTTCGCCCACGATGCCTATGCCGGTGGTGTACGAGCCGACGCTTTGCCTTGTGGCTCAGGGACGAAAACAGGCGATGCTGGGTACTACCGCTTATGTTTACGATCCGGCCAAGTACCTGATTGCATCGGTAGACCTTCCGGTCATGGGCTCGGTCATCGAGGCGAGTGAGGCTGTTCCTTATCTGTGCCTGGCGCTGGATCTCGATACCACTGTGTTGAGTGAACTTGCGCTGCGCCATCCTCTGCCTGAAGAGAGCGGCAAGGTGCCTTGCGCAGGCATCGTGCTCCACGATACGACTCCAGAACTGCTGGATGCCGCGGTTCGGCTGGCCGGGCTGCTCGACAGGCCTCGGGATATCGAAGCGCTCGCTCCGCTGGTGATTCGCGAAATGCTTTATCGCCTTCTCACCGAGAACGGCAACAGCATCATCAGGCAGATGGCGCAGGCAGGCAGCCGCTTGAACCAGATCGCCAAGGCCATTGCCTGGCTGCGCAGCCATTACAACGAAGCTTGCCGGATAGATGACCTCGTCGGTATCGCCGGGATGAGCCGTTCCTCGTTTCATGCGCATTTCAAGGCGATCACCTCAATGAGCCCGCTGGAATTTCGTAACCAGTTGCGGCTACAGGAAGCACGCCGACTGATGGTCACCGAAGCAGTAGATGCCGCAGAGGCGGGATATACAGTCGGTTATGAAAGTCCCTCGCAGTTCAGTCGAGACTACGCCCGCCTGTTCGGTATGCCGCCGGCGAAGGACGCCTGGCGGCTGCGCAGGGCGGTCGAGGTGTCGAGCGGATGGCCGGGCGACGGTTGCCCTGCTGGCTAAAGCGGTTGGCGTCCGGGGACGTGGTCCATAGCCATCACAGGGCGTTTTCGATTAATCCACCGGCACGACGTTATCCAACGCCTGATTAACCGCCAGCTCGCCGAGCATGACGACCTGCGCGATACCTTGCAGTGTCTTGCGCGCAGATCCTTCAACCATCCCGATCACATCACTCAACATCACCGAGGCCGAGCCCAGCGATTCGCTGGCATTGACCAGCAGTTCTTCGGTCGCGGTTTTCGGGTTGGCGAGGAACATGCTGCTGGTTTGGTAGGGCGTGGTTTTGATGGTGTCGGTGGGTTTGAGGTAATGGTCGAGGGCGCGGTCGGCGGCTTCGTGGAGTTTTTTTGAGTCGAGGGATTCGTAGGGTGATGTTGCGTCCGACGCTGGCGGGTTAGGCGTTACTTTGAACATGGTGAAGCTCCATATGTGACCAAGGGAGCCATCACTCTCGCTACCAAACGAAGGGTGGTGGCCATACGAAGGTTGGTAGACCGGCCCACATGGAAAAACCGGCGCGCTCGAAAACGCCCTGCGCATGGCCACCATAAAACCGATGCGAAAGCATCTGCAGACGGTGACGTAATGCGCCATGTGGAAAGCGGGCTACCAAACCCGATCACTGTTTTCAGTGACCGGCCAACGATAGAGCCCCGGCCCGAGGCGCACAAGCCGGCGGATTCTGGCGTAGTCGTAGGCAATGGCGCAAGGCGTTGTAGCTTGCTGGAATAGTCTGGATGTCGGTTTTAAACGGGGTGTTTAGGGAATTGGTTTTGGCTGATGTTTTGTGTTGACCGGGCTGGGGTCTTCGCGAGCAGGCTCGCTCCCACAAGTGTGGAGTTGGCAATGTTTATAGCGCCGTGCCGAGCGGCCCCATCACAGATTTTGAACTTTGCTTTCGGCGCCATTTCCATTGTTTGAGGTGACAACCCTCCAGCTCCTCCACACCTGAACCAAGGAATGACCGTGACGGCTCCCACTGATAAACCTGCTCTGCGCCGGGCAATCACTTTCCCGATGCTGTTTCTGTTTATTCTCGGCGATGTTCTAGGCGCAGGGGTTTATGCCCTCGCCGGAACGATCGCAGGGGAGGTGGGCGGCGCGATTTGGGTGCCGCTGCTGATTGCGCTGTTCTTCGCCATGTTGACGGCGGGTTCCTACGCGGAGCTGGTGACAAAATATCCCCACGCCGGCGCGGCTTCGGTGTTCGCGGAAAAGGCGTTCAAGTCACCGCTCATTTCCTTCCTGGTCGGTTTTTGCATGCTGGCGGCTGCGGTCACCAGCGCTGCGGGTTTGTCGCTGGCGTTTGCCGGTGATTACTTGAACGCCTTCGTCGACGTATCGCCGCAGATTGCCGCTCTGGTGTTTCTTCTGGCTATCGGCCTGCTCAATGCGCGGGGGATCAAGGAGTCGCTTGGCGCGAATCTGGTGATGACTGTGATTGAGCTGTCCGGGCTGATTTTGGTGATCGTCGCTGCTGTCTGGTATTTCCGCACGGGCGAGGCGGATCTGGGGCGAACGCTCACGTTCAAGCCTGGCGTCAGTCCCATGCTGGCGGTTCTGGGTGCGGCATTGCTCGCGTTCTACTCCTTCGTGGGTTTCGAAACTTCGGCCAATCTGGCCGAGGAAATCAAGGACGTGCGCAAGGTCTACCCGCGCGCCTTGTTCGCCGCTTTGCTTACCGCTGGCGTGGTTTACATGGCGGTGGGGGTGGCGGCTTCTTCGGTGTTGCCTACCGAGAAGTTGGTGGCGACGTCAGCGCCTTTGCTTGAAGTTGTCCGCGCATCGACCCTCGCAATCCCGCCGGCACTGTTCTCTTTCATTGCGCTGATCGCTGTGGCCAACGGTGCGCTGTTAACCATGATCATGGCCAGTCGATTGACTTATGGCATGGCCAACCTGGGGCTGTTGCCGGGGGTTTTGGGTGCGGTGCTGCCTGAACGAAAAACTCCATGGGCCGCAATTGTTGCAACTACGGTGGTGGCCATTGCGCTGACGCTCACGGGTACTTTGGCAACGCTGGCAGAGACGGTGGTTTTGTTGTTGCTGTTCGTTTTTCTGAGTACCAATGTGGCGGTGCTCGTGCTTCGTCGTGACAGGGTAGAGGAGGATCACTTTCGCGTGCCGACCTTCGTTCCCGTGCTTGCGATCGTCTCGTGTCTGGTGCTGCTCAGTCAGCAGGGCTGGGAGACGTGGTTGCGGGCGGGGGCGTTGATCATTGTCGGGATGTTGCTGCATGGCTTTTCTCGTATCAATTTTTCCGCGATCAGTAAGGCCGGGTAGTGCAGCAGCTTGGAGAGTTGTGTTGTTTGGGCGGGCGTATTCGCGAGCAGGCTCGCTCCCACAGTGGATGGGTGGTGATATTCAGAATATGCAACACGTTGTCAGTCGGCGGGCGGGTGAGTAAGCTGCCGACATGAATCAGACCTCAGTTTCCCCATCCTTCCCCGGCCCGCGTGGGCCAGTCGATCACGACATTCGTGATCAGATTGTCGCGGCTGCCAACGAGCATTTCAGCCAGTACGGCTACGCCAAGACCACCGTGTCCGATCTGGCCAAGGCCATCGGTTTCTCCAAGGCGTACATCTATAAGTTTTTCGATTCCAAGCAGGCGATCGGCGAAGCCATCTGCGCGAACTGCCTGGGGCAGATCGTTGCGGCGGTCGAACTGGCGATCAACGAAGCAGACCTGACACCTACCGAGCGCTTCCGCCGCTTGGTCAAAACCGTGATCGCCACGGGTGTGAACCTGTTCTTCAACGACCGCAAGCTTTACGACATCGCAGCCTTTGCCGCTGGCGAAAATTGGCCCAGTGCGCAGCGTTACGATGCGCAGATCAAGCGTTTCATCACCGACATTGTCCGTGAAGGGCGCGAGGCCGGTGAGTTCGAGCGCAGGACGCCGCTGGACGAGACCGTCGAATCGATCCACCTGGCGCTGCGGCCCTTCGTCAATCCACTCATGCTGCAACACAATCTGGATTTCATCGAAGTGGCGCCCACGCTGACTTCGAACCTCATCTTGCGCAGCTTGATGCCTTGATCCTTTGCGGATCCGAATACTCGGATCAGTCGCTCCCTAATCTCGCCTCGCCTGTACAGGGCAATCAATGAAACGCCAAATATGTGACTGTTGACTGTTATGGTCACTCGGATAACATGGCCGCCGCCATTCAGGTATTCCAATTCCGAGACACCCATAGAGTCCACACAATGAAAAAAACAATGCTCAAGCGCCCGGTGGGGCTGGCTGTCGTTCTTGCCTCGTCGAATGTTCTGGCGGGCGGTTTTGCGCTCAATGAGCAAAGCGTCAGCGGCATGGGGTCGGGTTTTGCCGGTCGCTCTTCCTCGGCGGAAGACGCCAGCACCGTTTTCGGCAACCCGGCGGGCATGGCGCGGCTCAAGCGCGAGCAGGCCAGCGTCGGGCAGGCAACGTTGTTTGCCAAGTCCGATATCAGCCAGACCCGCAGTACGTTTGGCGGCAAGGAAGACGGTGACATGGTGCCGACCACCACGGTGCCGATGGGCTATTACGTAAAGCCGATCGATGAGCATTGGGCGTTCGGTGTCGGGTTCTACGTGCCGTTTGGCCTGATCACCGACTACGGCAGTGGTTTCGCCGGCCGCTACTACGCCAACAAAAGCGAAGTCACCACGCTCACTTTCCAACCGACCATCAGCTATGCCTTCAACGACAAGGTGTCGATCGGCTTCGGCCCGACCATCAACCGCATCAGCGGCGAGCTGTCGGGGATGGTCGCCAATCCGCTGAGTCCCGGGCGCAATGACGGCAAAGTCAAAAGCACGGGCGACGATACCGCGCTGGGCTTCAACGCTGGGGTCATGGTGCAGGCGACCGAGCAGACCCGCTTGGGCCTGACCTATCACTCAAAAGTCAGTTACCACCTCGACGCGAAAAGCAAACTCAGCGATGGCATCTTCAATGTGCTCGGGGTCAGCGGTCGCAGCTATGACGCGTCGCTCGACGTCGACACCCCGGAGTCGGTGGACTTCTCGGTCACCCATCAACTGGACAACGACTGGACGCTGTATGCCGGCAGCACCTGGACGCGCTGGAGTCGCTTCAAAGAGCTGACCATCGAAAACAGTGGATTGCCGCCACTGCTCGCCGGTCAGTTGGGCACGATCAGCGAAGAACAGCACTGGCATGACACTTGGGCTCACGCCATCGGCGCGGCGTATCAGTTGAACAATCAATGGGTGCTGCGCGCCGGGTTCTCGGTTGATCAGTCTCCTGCAAACAACACCAATCGCGGCCCGCGTATTCCCACGGGCGATCGCCAGGTGTTCAGCCTCGGCGCCGGTTGGACCCCAGCAGAGAACGTCACTATCGACGTCGCCTATTCCTATCTGTGGGAAGAGAGCGTCGAGATCAACGACACCTCGGCAGGCAAGGGTTCGTACAGCGCCAAATACAAGAACAGTGCCAGCGGCCTCGGCACTTCCGTCAGCTATCGCTTTTGATTCAGCGCTGAAATCGGGCCGGAAACGTTGTGACTGTTGACGATAATGGTCACAAGACTGAGAATATGATGATCATCCTATTTCAGTGAAGGAATTCCATGCGCCGGCTCCGACCTTTCCCCCTCGCGGTATGTTTGTTGCCCCTGGCCCTGACGGCGTGCGGGGATTCCTCCAGTGCGAAGGACCCGCGCACCCTGGCGCCCTTGGTGAGGTCGGCTGCGGTGCAACTTGCAGAGGACGGCTCCCGATCATTCACCGGTGTCGTGGCGGCGCGAGTGCAGGGCGATCTGGGCTTTCGCGTCTCGGGCAAGGTGCTTGAGCGTCTGGTTGATACCGGCCAGACGGTCAAGCGCGGCCAGCCACTGATGCGTCTTGACCCGATCGACCTCGGCCTGCAGGCGCGAGCGCAGCAAGAAGCGGTGAGCGCCGCTCGCGCCCGAGCCACACAGACAGCCGGTGACGAAGCGCGCAATCGCCGACTCGTCGCCGCCGGCGCCATTTCGGCATCGGCCTACGATCAGTTCAAAGCCGCGGCCGACACCGCCAGGGCGCAACTCAATGCCGCTGTCGCGCAGGCGGACGTTGCGCGCAACGCTTCCGGTTACGCGGTGCTGGTGGCGGACGCTGATGGCGTGGTGGTGGAAACCCTTGTCGAACCGGGGCAAGTCGTCAGCCCCGGCGAACCGGTGGTGCGACTGGCGCGCGCGGGTCAGCGTGAAGCCATCGTTCATCTGCCCGAAACCTTGCGCCCCGCAGCAGGCTCAACCGCCCAGGCAAAACTGTATGGCGATACGTCGGCTGCCGTCAGCGCAAAACTGCGTCTGCTTTCCGACTCGGCCGACCGCACCACTCGCACCTTTGAAGCGCGCTATGTGCTTGAAGGCAAACTGGCCGATGCGCCGATCGGCTCGACGGTCACCATTGAAATCCCGCAAAGTTCTGCGCCAAAACAGGCGCTGAAGGTGCCCATGGCCGCGATCTACAACCCGGGCAAAGGCCCCGGCGTTTGGGTGATCGCAGGCACACCGGCGAAAGTCTCCTGGCGCCCGGTCGAGGTGCTCGGATTGAGTGACGATTCGGCGCGCATCCTTGGCGAACTCAACGTCGGTGAGCCGATTGTCGCGCTGGGTGCGCATCTGCTGCGCGATGGCGAAGAAGTGCGATTGCTTGCCCGCGACGATGGCCAGGTTGCCGGGAGCCGTCCATGAGCGAGGGCCGGTTCAACCTTTCCGCCATCGCCGTTCGCCAACGGGCGATCACGGTGTTTCTGATCTTTCTGATTGCCGTTGCCGGCGTCCTGTCGTTCTTCAAGTTGGGCCGGGCGGAAGATCCGCCGTTCACGGTCAAGCAGCTAACGGTGATTACCGCGTGGCCGGGGGCGACCGCGCAGGAGATGCAGGACCAGGTCGCCGAACCCCTGGAAAAGCGTTTGCAGGAATTGAAGTGGTACGACCGCGCGGAAACCTACACGCGTCCGGGGCTTGCATTTACCGTGGTGTCGTTGCTCGACAGCGCACCGCCGGGGCAGGTGCAGGAAGAGTTTTATCAGGCACGGAAAAAGCTCAACGATGAAGCGATCAAGCTGCCGGCGGGTGTCATCGGGCCGATGGTCAACGACGAGTTTTCCGACGTGACCTTCGCGCTGTTCGCCTTGAAAGCCAAGGGCGAGCCGCAGCGCTTGCTGGTGCGCGACGCGGAGACGTTACGCCAGCGCCTGTTGCACGTGCCGGGGGTGAAAAAGGTCAACATCATCGGTGAGCAGGCCGAGCGGATATTCGTTTCGTTTTCCCATGACCGGTTGGCGACGCTGGGCTTGTCGCCGCAGGACATCTTCGCCGCGCTGAACAATCAGAACGTCCTGACGCCCGCCGGGTCGGTCGAAACCAAAGGGCCGGAGGTTTTTCTGCGCGTCGATGGCGCGTTCGACACGTTACAGAAAATCCAGGACACGCCGGTGGTGGCGCAGGGGCGGACACTCAAACTGTCTGACGTGGCCACGGTCGAGCGCGGCTACGAAGACCCGGCAACCTTTCTGGTACGCAACAACGGAGAGGAAGCGTTATTGCTCGGCGTGATCATGCGCGAGGGCTGGAACGGTCTCGATCTGGGCAAGGCGCTGGATGCCGAAACCGTCAGGATCAACGAAGAAATGCCGTTGGGCATGTCCCTCTCCAAAGTCACCGATCAGGCAGTGAATATCGACTCGGCTGTCGGCGAGTTCATGGTCAAGTTCTTTGTCGCGCTGCTGGTGGTCATGCTCGTGTGTTTTCTCAGCATGGGCTGGCGCGTCGGCGTGGTAGTCGCAGCGGCGGTGCCGTTGACCCTGGCGATCGTGTTTGTGGTGATGGCCGCCACCGGCAAGAACTTCGACCGGATCACCTTGGGCTCATTGATCCTGGCGTTGGGGTTGCTGGTCGATGACGCCATCATCGCCATCGAAATGATGGTGGTGAAAATGGAGGAGGGCTACGACCGCATCGAGGCCTCGGCCTATGCCTGGAGCCACACGGCAGCGCCAATGCTGGCCGGTACGCTGGTGACGGCGATTGGCTTTTTGCCCAACGGGTTCGCGCAATCAACGGCAGGCGAATACACCAGCAACATGTTCTGGATTGTCGGCATCGCGCTCATTGCTTCGTGGGTCGTCGCCGTGGTGTTCACGCCGTACTTGGGCGTAAAGCTATTGCCGGACATCAAGACAGTTGAAGGCGGGCACGCGGCAATCTACGACACGCCGCGCTACAACCGCTTCCGGCGGATTCTGACGTGGGTGATTACGCGTAAATGGCTGGTGGCGGGCATGGTCGTTGCGCTGTTTGTCGTTGCGATTCCCGGCATGGGGCTGGTGAAGAAACAGTTCTTTCCGACTTCTGATCGTCCCGAAGTGATGATCGAAGTGCAGATGCCCTACGGCACGTCCATCGAGCAGACCAGCGCCGCAGCGGGCAAGGTCGAGGCCTGGCTGAAAAAGCAGGAAGAGGCAAAAATCGTCACGGCCTATATTGGCCAGGGCGCACCACGGTTTTTCCTGGCGATGGCCCCGGAGTTGCCGGATCCATCGTTCGCCAAGATCGTGGTGCTGACCGACAGCCAGGAAGCCCGCGAAACCCTCAAATTGCGCTTGCGCGAAGCGGTCGCCGACGGGCTTGCTCCAGAGGCGCGCGTTCGGGCGACGCAAATTGTTTTCGGTCCGTATTCACCATTCCCGGTGGCCTACCGGGTGATGGGGCCTGATCCGGCGAAGCTGCGCGACATCGCCGAGCAGGTGCGCAGCGTCATGCAGGACAGCCCGATGATGAGAACCGTTAACACTGACTGGGGGCCGCTGACGCCGACGCTGCATTTCAACCTGAATCAGGATCGCTTGCAGGCTGTGGGGCTGACGTCCAGCGCGGTGGCCCAGCAGTTGCAGTTTCTGCTCAGCGGCGTGCCGATCACGGCGGTTCGCGAAGACATCCGCTCAGTCCAGGTCGTCGGCCGTGCGGCGGGAAATATTCGCCTCGACCCGGCACAGATCGAAGGCTTCACCCTGGTCGGCGCGGCGGGGCAGCGCATCCCGTTGTCGCAGATCGGCCAGGTCGAAGTGCGCATGGAAGACCCGATCCTGCGCCGCCGTGATCGCACGCCGACCATCACCGTGCGTGGCGACATCGCCGAAGGTTTGCAACCGCCGGACGTCTCCGGCGCGATCATTCAGCAGTTGCAGCCGATCATTGAGCAATTGCCATCCGGTTACCGGATTGAACAGGCGGGCGCCATCGAAGAATCCGGCAAGGCCGGCAAGGCGATCCTGCCGTTGCTGCCGATCATGATCGCCATGACGCTGCTGATCATCATTGTCCAGGTGCGTTCGATCTCGGCGATGATCATGGTCTTCCTCACCTCGCCATTAGGCCTGATCGGTGTGGTGCCGACGCTGCTGATCTTCAATCAGCCGTTCGGCATCAACGCGCTGGTCGGGTTGATCGCGCTGTCGGGAATCCTGATGCGCAACACGCTGATCCTGATCGGGCAGATTCATCACAACCAACAGGAAGGGCTGGCGCCGTTCCATGCCGTGGTCGAAGCGACCGTGCAACGGGCGCGGCCGGTGTTGTTGACTGCGCTCGCAGCGATTCTGGCGTTCATTCTGCTGACCCACTCGGTGTTCTGGGGCACGCTGGCCTACACACTGATTGGCGGCACGTTTGTTGGCACCATCATTACGCTGGTATTCCTGCCGGCGATGTATGCGATCTGGTTCAGGATTCGGCCTGAGCGCTGACATCGAGGACGATTTTTCCGCGAGTGTGCCCGGCCCAGCTTTGTTTTACCGCGGCGACAACTTCTTTCAGCGGTACTACCTGAGCCTCAAGGCTGAGCTGGCCCGATGCGAAGAGCGCGGCGATCTCGGCCAATTGTCTGCCATCGGAGCGGGTGGCGAAGTTTTTGCCACTCACGCCGTGCTCACTCGCCTTCTGTGCAGAGGGTGCGCTGACCGGCGAAACCAGAACGCCGCCGCGCTTGATGACACTCCATGAACGGTTCTGAGTTTCGCCGCCAACCAGATCAATCACCGCATCGACGTCAGTAACGCTGTCTTCGAATTTTGCCGAGGTGTAATCAATCACCTCATCAGCGCCAAGCGAAAGCAAGTAGTCGTGGTTTTTCGCAGAGCTGGTCGCGATCACATAAGCGCCGGCAAGGTGGGCGAGCTGGATTGCGAAGCTGCCCACGCCACCTGCGCCGCCGTGAATAAGGACTTTCTGGCCTGGCTGGATCGCGGCGTGTTCATGCAGCGCTTGCCACGCGGTCAGTGCTGCCGCAGGTACGCCACCGGCCTCTTGCAGCGACAGGGTTGTCGGCGTGTGGGCCAGACGATCTGGTGTCGAAAGCGCCTGGCTCGCATACCCGCCGGTAATCCCGATAAACCCGAACACCTTGTCGCCAACGACAAAGTCTCTGACGTTCCTGCCCACCGCGGCGACTGTGCCCGAAACTTCCACACCAGGCGTGTAGGGCAGTGGCAGCGGAATGAATTGCTGCATGGCACCGGAGAGGATTTTCCAATCGATCGGATTGATCCCACTGCCGGCGACATTGATTAACACCTGGTCGTCATTGGGTTTCAGATCCGGAACTTCTGTGAGCACCAGCGCTTCTGCCTGGCCGTACTGCGCTACTTGGACAGCTTTCATGAATCTCTCCGTTTTGATGGTCAAGGCGCGTCGGAACAATTGGACGTGCCGGCGATTCGATTAGTGGCGACGTGCGTCGAGGCTGAAACGCCCTGCGCCGAAAGAAACGATCTGCAAGAGCCCACCGGCCATGGCGATATTCTTGAAGAAATGGATGAACTGATTCTGGTCCGCCAGAGCGTTATGGAAAATCATCGCGGTCAGGACGCTGAAAATCGCCAGCACCGCTGCGGTGGTTCGTGTGCGATAACCGGCGATCAACGCTACGCCGCCGAGAATCTCGACAGCAATCGCCACGCCCAACGCCAGTGCTGGAAAGGGCAACCCAACAGAGCCGATGTAGCCAATCATCATGGCCGGTGCCGCGATTTTCGACAGGCCGGAAAGAATGAAGATCGCGCTCAGAAAAATGCGCCCGATCAAGGAAACGGTGCTGTTGAGGTTGGAAGATGTTGACGCAGTAATGCTGGAAATTGTGGCTGCCTGGGACATGACGTGGATTCCGCTGATTTCAGCGCTTCACCATGAAGCGCCGTTGTGGAGCAGATGATGTCACCGCGCAGCTTTGCGCAATAGCCGACAAGTTTCGATGATCAGGTTCGAAAAAATAGAAATGCAGCGGAAGTCGAGGTGAACGTTCAACTGTGGTCAGGGCCATGTGTTGCTGAGCAGGATCAGGCAAATGTCGCGGACTAATCGGATAACAGCCGCGGGGCTGATTCGGTACGTTGGTCTCGAACGCGGTTCAGCGTAATCCTGAACCGTCGCTATCAAGAGGAGTACTGCAATGAACGAGACTAAGGTTTGGTTGGTTACAGGCTGTTCCACCGGGTTCGGTCGCCACATCGCCACGGCGCTGCTGAATGAGGGTGAGCGTGTGGTGGTCACGGCGCGCAAGACACAGCAGATTGAGGATCTGGCCGCGCTGGGCGATGCCTTGGTTCTGCCTCTGGACGTGACCGATCCAGCGCAGGCGATGCAGGTCGTGCAGGCCGCCGAGCATCGCTTCGGGCGCGTGGACGTGCTGATCAATAATGCCGGCGTTGGCTATTTCTCATCGGTAGAGGACAGCGACGATGAGGCTGTTCGGCGGATGTTCGAGGTCAACTACTTCGGCACGGCCCATATGATTCGAGCGGTACTGCCAGGCATGCGTAAACGGCGCGCCGGCATGATCGTCAACCTCACATCAATAGGCGGTCTGGTCGGGTTCGAAGCGGTCGGCCATTACTGCGCGACGAAGTTCGCCGTGGAGGGCCTGTCGGAAAGTCTGCGCGCCGAGGTTTCGCCACTGGGTATCGGCGTGATGACCGTTCAGCCCAGCGCCTTCAGAACGCAATGGGCGGGGTCTTCGGGCGCCGCGCAAACGGTGGCCGAGGATTACCAGGCAACCGCCGGCGCCGCGATGCGCGCCTACCAGCAATCTGTTGGCAATCAGGCCGGCGACCCAGCCAGGGCGGCAGCGGCGATCTACGCCGCGGTTACCTGCGCAGCGCCGCCGGCGCGCCTGCTGTTGGGCAATGAAGCCTATGAGGCAGCGCAGGCAAAGCTTGCCGCCATGGGGCGCGAGTTCAGCGCTTGGGAATCTACCGCCCGTGGCGCGGACTTCCCAACGGCCTGACGCGCTAAGCCCGCACTGATGGCATGGCCGCTATAGAATCAGGCAAACACCTGAGAGGAGTGAGTTAACGGGGACGGCGCGGTGCGGGAAAAACCGGGCGAGTTGGTTGACTCGCCCAATTCAAACGGCACGTACCGATGGCTATGTCTGCTGGGCGCCGCTTTGCCCGCGACACTTGTACTGACCTATGCATTGAAGGAACGGCCCTCGTCCCGCGTTGCGGTTCAATGAACATGCACATGGGCGGCGAGGAAATCCCAATCTGAAAACAGGAGCTCTAAAATGTCCGATATCGAAATTCGTGTAACCCCGGATGCGCAAGAAAACGCCACTGCGCAGCCATCTGGCGATCAGAGCAAGTACGTTGGCATGTGGGTGACAGCCGACGGTCATATTCGTCATGAGTTGCTGCAAGGGGGGCGATATGACGAGGCGCGCGGTCGGCAAAAAAGCGCCTATCAAGGGCGTTACTGGCTGGAAGGCGACCACATCGAGTATGTCGACGACACTGGCTTTACCGCAGATGGAGAGTTTAGACACAACGTGCTTTATCACGCTGGCATGGTGTTATATCCCGAGCGCTGACGCATGAGCCGGAATGAAAATTCCGGCTTTTTTTATTGGTGTTTTATTACAGATTCTGCGGGCGGAATTGATCGTGGAAATCCAGGGTTTCGCCCGCCACCATAAATTTCCCCTGCCCGCGGTAATGCAGGGTTTTGGGATTTTTCACCGACGTGGCCACATGCGCCTTGACCACTTCCCACACGAACAGACCGTACTCGCCGATAAGATTCGAGTCGAACAGCTTGCACTCGAAATTGGCGTAGCACTCTTTGATCAGCGGGGCAGTTACCCGTTCTGCGGGGGCGGCTGTGAGAGCAAATTGGGCAAACTTGTCGATGGCGCCACCGCTGCTGTTGCCCACGGCAACAACCTGATCGACCAACTCGACGGTGGGCACGTTGATTACGCACTGCTCGCTGTTGCGGATCAACTCGTAGCTGTGGTTTGCACTCCAGATGTAGCAGCCAAACAGGGCGGGGGAAAACTGCATCATCATGTGCCAGCCCATGGTCATTATGTTGCTTTCACCTTGCCACGCGGAGCTCACCAGCACGATTGGGCCGGTTTCCAGGTGCTGGCGAACCTCGCTCAGAGGGAAGTCGGATTTTCGAAATGCGGTCATGGCGCCTCCGTGATTCAAAACAGGATAAACAGTTGTTGTCAGTCGCTTTCGACGATTCAACTTTCCTGCTTTTCGACGTGCACCTCTCCGGCAGCCTTGCTCAGGCTGTCGGGTTTTTGTTCTTTTCTCTCTGAATTGCCACTTTCAAGTCGCAAAAGGCTGTGCGCCGAACCGCTTGATCAGCCACTGCCCAGCCGGACCGGGGGGCGAATCGGTTCGATAAATCGCGTCGAAGGTGTAGGTGCCGCCTTTACAGTCCGGCATATCAAGTTCGACCAGGCGTCCTTCGTCCAGGTCAGACTGAACCATGGGCACCGGCATATTCCCCCATCCGATGCCCTCTTTGAGAAGCATGTGTTTGGCGCCCAGATCCGCCAGTCGCCAAGTGCGAGTGCTGACGACGGCAAAGTCCTTGTCACCCGTAAGTGTTGAGCGATCCGATAGCACTAATTGAACAAACTCTCTGGCAGCGCCAGGCGATCTGGAACACTCGGTTGCCAGCGGGTGTGCAGGCGCTGCGACCGGTATCAACTGAACACTGCCGACGCCGATGCGCTCGATGCCGTCCAGGCCAATGTCCAGCGGACCGCTGATGCCGACTCCAGCTTTCTTCTCCATCACTAGTTGGGTCACTGCCCCCAAGGCTTCCATGTGCAAGTGCAGAGTCACTGTAGGAAATTCTTCCCTGAAGGTCCTTAACGCATCGACTACTCGCTCGGCAGGGAGCATCACATCGAGCGCAAGGTGAACTTCTGCCTCAAGTCCATGCAGCAAGCCGGAGACTTTTGCGCGCAGTCCATTTACGCCGTTGGTAATAGTGCGTGCTTCGGCAAGGACGGTTCGACCTGCCTCCGTCAATTGTGGTTTTCGCGTTGTCTTGCGGTCAAACAGTGAAACCCCAAGCTGCATCTCCAGGTTGGAAATGGAATAGCTCACAACTGATGTAGCGCGATGCAGTTTCCTGGCCGCAGCGGCAAAACTCCCTACTTCTACAACCGTCAGGAATACTTTGAGTTGATCAAGCGTTGGTGTTCCGGGATCGGAGATCATTTCTACTGTCTCGAACGTTTAGGAGATATCTATCCTGGCTTTGCAGAAAGCAGCTATACGCAAGATTGGGCCGTCTACACTGCGATCCAAGTGCCAAGGAAAAAGGTAACTCATGCCGATTCGAAAGCTCACCGTCAAGGGTTTGCAGGTGAATGTCTCAATCTCCGGCCAAGGCCCACCGTTACTCCTGCTTAACGGTTTGGGTGGTTTGATCAGAACCTTCGATGCCCTGCGCGACGAACTGGCTGACTACACAACGATTGCGCTCGACGTGCCCGGAGTGGGTAAGTCGCAAATGCCGCGCTGGCCGATGCGTTTGCCGAGCCATGCCGATTTGATCGGAGAGATGCTCGAGCAATTGGGCATCGACCGGATTGATGTCTTCGGCGTAAGTTGGGGTGGGGCGTTGGCGCAAGAGTTTGCTCTTCGTCACCCTGGCAAGGTGCGGCGGCTTATCCTGGCGGCGACCTCAGCGGGCCCGGCGTTATTGATGAAACCCGCCGACATTCTGGATTTTTTCAGGGGCAGAGGCGGTGGCAAACGGCCGAAGGGAGGTGCCTCCGGCAATTCTATCCATGCGCTGCTGCGCTTCGGTGTTGCCAGGGGCATGCTTAGCGTTAACCCGCGAACTTATTACCACCAGCTAACCGCTCTGGCAGGCTGGACAAGTCTGCTGCGGCTATCCCGTTTGCGCGCGCGCACGCTCATCCTCATCGGCGACCGTGACACCTTGGTACAGCCGTACAACGGGCAGATCCTGCGACGCTCGATTGCACAAGCCGAACTGCGCGTGCTGAAGGGTGAAGGGCATTTTTTTGTAGTGACCAGCGCACGGCGAACTGCCGAGCTGATGCGCGATTTCCTTCTTGAGAAAAATTGAACGGCATTCCATCAGGCTCGCCTAATACTGAGCCTGGGGGCAATTCCGCAGGCAATGCGCTAATGTCAGCACACTCCGAGAGGTGGTTAACGTGGCTAAAGATGACAAGAAGAACAAAGATGAGACTTCGAAAGCCAGTAAAGAATTGAAAGACAAAAAGTCGTCATCAGCGAAGAAATCGGATGCGGCTTCGACCCTATCGAAGTCCTCCGACAAGAAAGAGAAGTCCTCTGACAAGAAAGAAAAGAAAAAAGACGCCAAACCCAAGGATTCCGCCAAGAAAGCTGACAGCAAACCGGAGAAGGCGAAAAAATCAGAGAAGGCCGACAGGCCAGCGAAAAAGAAGAAGTGACATTTGCCAGGGCTCTACGACCTGCCTTGAGCTTATAGGCAGGGCTACGCTCAGGTTGGTCGCAAGCTCTAACCCTGTGCAAACAGGGGAAGGAAGTAAAACTGATGCTCACCTGCGACCCTGTCGTCTGTGTGTTTGAGTAGCGACCAGCCTGGTCGCTACGATTTTTATCCAGTCACTTCTCCGTCCAGCTCAATCAATTCACCACCGTCCTTTTCCAATCGCGGCAGAAACGCCTGCGCCTCCAGTAGCTGATACGGAAAATACAGCCCCGGGCTCACAGGCGGCTGGCCGTCCAGCCCGATCAGTCGCTCCAGCAGCATGGCCACACTCAGCCCGGTCAATGCCGCCGCACCTGCGCGGTGAACCAAGGCATGCCGTGTGCGCAACGCAGATCCTTGGTGATCCGTGCCTTCGATTTCGATGATAATTTCCGTCGACATCGGCTGGCCCTGGCGCCGGGTGGAGCTGACGCCGCTGGCGAGGTTGAATTCGACGTTCGGGGCGTCGGTGGCGGCGGCCAGGCCGGTGACGTCGATGGAGGAAAAACCGGCGCCTTCCAGAGTGGTACCGTCGACGGCACGGAAGCTGACCTTGGCGTCGTCGCCTTCGCGCCAGATGAATTCGCCGTCGCGCCGGGTCAGCGCGGCCGGCAGCATTTTGTTCAGGTGTTCGAAATCGACGGCCACGGTCGGGCCGCCGCCGTCCTGTTCGTCGACCAGTGCGTGGATGCGGATGTCGTGCACGCGGGCGAACGCCTTGGCGATATGCAGCGTCGCTACCGTGGTGGCACCAACCATCCATTCGTAGCCGAGGACAATGGGTGCCGCGTCGGGCGTGTGCATGAAACTGGCGATTTGCGGAGCGATTTCGAACACGCCGGAAGAGATGCTCAAGTGCGGCACCTTGCGCTTTTGCGCAAAACGCAGCCCGGCGAGGGCGTGGTCCATGTAGAAAAGCGCGATGGCGCTGACCGGGCGATCGCCCAGTCCCAGATCGTCTGCACGAGCATCGATGACCACACCCTGGGCATTGCCGATTTGCTCGGCGGTTTGCTCAGCCCTGGCGAGGTCGCGTCCGCCGATCAGCAAGGGTACGTCGGGATGCGCCGCGCGCAATGCGCGAGCCGTCTGGTGACCGATGGCGCCGGAACCGCCCATGAACAGAATGGGATGAAGTGGCATGAATCCTCCTCATTTTTCCTGGATTGAAACGTGCTTTGGCTAGACACCCTAGCACGCACTTTCCGGATTGCCCGTGCGGTCGTCCGGCGTACCGACGAACGTTCATTTGAGCAAATGCGCAGCGTGCGCCTGATCACAGCGCCACACTGGCTCCGACAGATGCTCGGCAAAGAAGTCGGACAGCGCGCGGATCTTCGCTGGACGACTGCGTGCAGACGGCGTCACGAAATACAGCCCGCCGCGAGTCATGTGCCACTCCGGCAGCAACACTTCCAGCCGCCCATCGGCCAGGTATTCGCTGGCGATGAATTCCGGCAATTCGGCAATCGCCAATCCCTCGAGCAACACCGGCAGCAGCGCATCGGAATTGGTCACGCGCAACGGGCCTTTCGGCACGACATCTTCCTCGACGCCGCTGTGATGGGTGAAGCGCCAGACTTGCGTGCGTGCGCGGTATGCGTAACTCAGGCACGAACGCGTCGCCAGATCACGCGGGTGCATGGGGCGTCCGTGAGCTTCCAGGTAGCCGGGAGACGCCACCAGCAACTGGCTCACGGCGCACAGCCGACGCGCGACCAGCGATGAGTCGGGCAGGGCGGCGATACGCAACGCGGCGTCGAAGCCCTCGGCGATCAGGTCGACCGAGGCGTCATGCAAATGCAGGTCGACGAACAGCTCCGGGTAGCGGTGCAGCAGCTCAGGCAACAACGGCGCGACCCAGCGCAAACCGAATGACATGGGCACGGCGAGGCGCACCTGACCGCGCGGCTGCACCGAGAGGTCTTGGGCTTCACTCTCGACTTCCTCGGCCTGCCGGTAAATGTCCCCGGCTTTGGCTGCCATGCTCGAACCGAATTCAGTCAGCGCCAATTGCCGCGAGGTGCGGTTGAACAGGCGGCCGCCCAAGCGTTCTTCGAGCCGCGCCACCGCACGCGACACCGTGGGTACCGAGACGCCCATGACCCGCGCGGCGGAGGCGAACGAACCTTCCTCCGCAACTTTGGCGAACATCGCCAGACCTTCAAAATCAGGCAGTTTGCTCATTTCAATTCTGCAACGATGAGTTTCAGACAATTCTATTTTGAAAGGTCGGTAGCGTCGATAAGCTTTTCCCAGCTCGAAACCAAACCCCGATTGGCTGTACTCACGTTCTGGAGAAGACTCATGGCTGGCAAACTTCAAGGCAAAATCGCTCTCGTTACCGGCGGCACCTCCGGCATTGGCCTGGCCACGGCCAAGCGCTTCGCTGAGGAAGGCGCTTACGTTTACATCACTGGCCGTCGCCAGGCCGAACTCGACGCCGCCGTTGCGCTGGTCGGCAACGCCAAAGGCGTCCAGGTTGACTCGACGAACCTCGAACAGCTTGATGCGCTGTATCAGCAAATTGCTGCCGAAAAGGGCCATATCGACGTGCTTTTCGCCAACGCCGGCGGCGGCTCGATGCTGCCGCTGGGCGAGATCACTGAGGCGCACTACGACGACACCTTCGATCGCAACGTCAAGGGCGTGCTGTTTACCGTGCAGAAAGCCTTGCCGCTGTTGGCCAAAGGTGCTTCGGTGATTCTCACAGGTTCCACGGCGGGCAGTTCCGGCACGGCGGCGTTCAGCGTGTATTCCGCGTCTAAGGCTGCGGTGAGGGCGTTGGTGCGCAGCTGGATTCTGGATCTGAAAGACCGCAACGTGCGCATCAACACGCTCAGCCCGGGCGCTACCAAAACTCCGGGTCTGGTGGAGCTGGCCGGTCCGGACGCCGAACAGCAGCAAGGTCTGCTCGATTACATGGCATCGCAAATACCGATGGGGCGTGTTGGCGAGCCGGCAGAAATCGCTGCTGCCGCGGTGTTCCTCGCATCGGACGACGCTAGCTTCGTCAACGGTATCGAGCTGTTTGTCGACGGTGGTCAGGCACAAATCTGACTTTCAAGGGGGCGATGGCAATCATCGTCCCAGCCTTGTTACTTGGATCCAATCATTGACTGAGTATATCGCTTGCCGATAAGCGGTAGGCTCAGCCTATTGCTAAAAGTGATGGCGCAATGACATATTGCAGCACCTTTCCTCACTTCAAGATGTACCGAAAATGCGCCCCCTCAAGTCACTTGTTGCAGCGTCGATGCTGCTCAGCGGGTGCAATGGAATGCCAGTCGCTTTTGTTCAGGATCCTGTTTTAGACCAAGCCTTTGTCGTCCACTCCGGCGCGCCTTTGCCTTATCTGCTGATGGGTTCGGCTGTGCAATGGAATGAAGATTACGCCGTGACGGTGAAGCACATTCCTTACTTGTCGGGCACGGTTTTCCAGGGGCAGGCAGACGTGCAGTTCTTCCGCCACAAGGCCAATAGCGTGCCGGGATGGCGCGGCTACAAGCCGGGCGAAGAGCTGACTTCGGTAGGGTTCAATTCGCTGTACATGTCGGTCAAGGGCACCGGGCAGGCGTTGCCGGCCATGGTTCGCCTTGATGTCAAAGAAGGCAACGTGCTTTACGGCACTCACAATGGCGCACTGGCCAAAGGCATGTCCGGCGGGCCGGTGTTTTCCGCCGATGGCAAGGTGGTCGGCATCAACGTGGCGTTTTTGACCCGCGATGACGTCAGCCGCCTCAAGCGCCCGGACCTGCTTGATCAACCGCGCGTAAGCATTTTCCTGCCGTACGCGGAGATCAATCGCGAGTGGGCGCGCTATCAGGCCAGCATCACCCCGACAGCGCCGCCGGCGACCAAGCTGGCCAGTCGCTGATCAACGTTCGCGCAACGCTTCGCGGGCGCGGTTGAGCGGTTTGATCAGGTAGTCCAGCACGGTTTTTTCGCCGGTACGAATGTCGACCGTAGCGATCATTCCGGGCACGATGGCGAAGCGTTTGCCGGCCTTGTTACGCAGTTCATCCGACGACGTGCGGATGAACACGCGGTAGTAAAAAATCTCCGGCTTGGCTTCGTCCTGAATCGTGTCCGGCGAGATCGTCACCACTTCGCCGTCGAGGCTGCCGTAGATCGAGTAGTCGTAGGCGGTGATTTTGACTTTCGCCGCCTGGCCCGGATGGATGAAGGCGATGTCGCGCGGCGAGATACGCGTTTCGATCAGCAGTTGCTCATCCAGCGGCACGATCTGCATGACCTGGCCGTTGGGCGCAATGACGCCGCCAATCGTGCTGACCTCGATGTCCTTGACGATACCGCGTACCGGCGAGCGCAGGGTCAGGCGCGACAGCGAATCGGTACGACCACGGATCACCGCTTCGAGCATCTGCGCCTCGGCGTTGGCTTTGGCCAGGTCTTCGCGGGCGCGGACCATGTAATCGGAGCGGGCTTCGGTGGCCTTCAATTCCAGCTCCGAGCGCTGACGGGTCAGGCGCAGCACTTCGACCCGACTTGAGGCGCCGATCTTCGCCAGGTTTTCGGTAATCGCCAATTCGCTACGCACCAGTTTCAGCGAGCTCTGGATACCGTCGAGGGTTTCCGCCAGACCTTTGCGCCGGGTCTGGTAGAGCTCGGTTTCGGCGCGGATCAGATCGGGAAACTCTTGCAGAGATGTATCAAAGGCCAGCGGTTTTTCGCTGACCTCGGCCTGCAAGCGGTTGACGCTCGCGAGCGCCGCGCGGTACTTGGCCGCGCTTTCGCCGACGTTGGACTGGTTCTTAACCGGGTCCAGTTGGGCGAGAATCTGGCCGCGCTCGACCAAAGCGCCTTCAGTAACGTTGAGCTGCTCGAGGATGCCGCCCTCCATCGACTGAATCACCTGTTCGCGCGAGCTGGGCACCACTTTGCCGGTGCCGGTCGAGACCTCGACGATCTCAAACCAAGCCGCCCAGGCGACGAAGCAGGCGAGCATCAGCGCGCAGCCCCAGATCACCTTTGCGCCACCGGCAAGGGCACGCTCATCGCGGCCGTCGAGATAGGACATCGGGTCGGGTACGTCAGTCATCATTGCTTTCATACTGCGACTCCTTTGCCCGGCGTGCGCAACCGCGCGAGCGCCGCGTCGCGATGGTCGTCGATGACGATGCGGCCGTTGTCGAGAACGATGATCCGCTCGACCAGTTGCAGCACACTGACCCGGTGCGTGGCGACCACCAGCGTTCGGCCCTGAGTCCAGGTCGCGAGTTTTTCCAGCAGCAGTCGCTCGGTGACGTCATCCAGCGCCGCCGTCGGTTCGTCGAGCAACAGCACTTGTGGCTGACGGATCAACAAGCGCGACAGCAGCAAGCTCTGACGCTGGCCGCCAGACAAACCCAGCCCGCCTTCAAGTACCAGGTGATCCATGCCTTTGGGCAACTGGCGAACGAAATCCAGCGCACCCGTGACGGTCAGCGCGGCGATGATTTCCTGATCGCTGGCCTGACCGGCGCCGAGGGTGATGTTGTCGCGCAGGGTGCCGTGAAACAGCCGCGCCTGTTGCGACAACAAGCCCACGTCGCGGCGCAGGTCAGCCGGGTCGAGATGCGCCAGGGCGATGCCGTCCAGGGTGGTTTCGCCGCTGCTCAGATCCATGGCGCCGCCCAGTGCCTGGAGCAACGTCGACTTGCCAGCGCCGTTGCGGCCGAGCAGGGCGATGCGCTCGCCGGGGCGAATGCTCAGGTCGATGCTGTTGAGCGCCGGGGACGATTCTTCGCTGTAGCGAAAACTGGCCTGACGCAGGCGGTAGTCGCCGCGAATCGCCGGCAGGTGCACGCGCTGGCTGCCTTCGGGATGATCCACCGGCATCTGCATGATCCGGTTCAGGCCTTCGAGCGCGACCTTGGCCTGCTGCCATCGCGTGAGTACGTGAGTCAGTTGCGCCATCGGCCCCATCATCCGCGACGACAGAATCGACGCCGCGACCAGACTGCCGGTGGTCAGGTCACCGGCAATCACCATCGGCGCGCCGAACACGATCACCACCGCAAACACGCCGCCCTGCACATTCTGCGTCCAGGCCACCAGGCTGTTGGTCAACGTGCGCAGGCGCAGACTGCTGTCCGCCGAGGCAGCGTTGTATTGGTTCCACTGTTGCTGGAAACGTTGCTCGGCCTGCAGTGCCTTGATGTCGTCGAGGCCCTGAATACTTTCCACCAGCATGGCGTTGCGCAGCGCCGCTTCGCGCATCGACGCATTGGCGAGTCGGGCCAGACGCGGTTGCGCGATGATTCCGGGCAGCAACATGAACACCAGCGCCACCAGTGGAATCAACACCAGCGGCCCGCCGATCAAATAGAACACCAGCAAAAACAGCAGGAAAAACGGCATGTCCGCCAGCGCCGTGGCGGTGCTGGAGGTGATCAGATCGCGAATCTGTTCCAGCTCGCGCAGTTGCGAGATAAACGAGCCAGTGGATTTCGGCCGCGCGGAATTGCGCAGGCGCAGGGCATGGCCAAAGACCAGATCGGAGACGCGCAAGTCGGCGCGCTTGCCCAGCACATCGGTGATGCGCAGACGCAGAATGCGCATGACGAAATCGAACAGCAGCGCCAGCATCACCCCGCCGAACAACACGTACAGGGTCGGCAGCGACTCGGCCGGAATCACCCGGTCGTACACCTGCATGGAAAACAGGACCCCGGCCATCCCCAGCAGATTCGCGACCAGCGAGGCGATCATCACTTGGCTGTAGGGGCGCAGGTCGGTGAGAACGATGCGCCGGAACCAATGTTCGTCGTAGGGCTTGATGTAATCGTTGGTGCGCACATCCGCCACCGGTTGCGTCGGGCGCAAAATCACCGTGCGCAGTGCCTGCTCGGCGAGCGCGGCGGCGTCCATGCGGCTCTGCAAACCCTGGTCGCCGCTGAAGCAGATGCCCAGCTCGCCGGTCTCGCCAATGCTTTCAAGCACGCCGACCTGACCATCGCGCAGTTGCACCACCAGCGGCGTGCGCCAGCGGCTCAGGCTCTTGTTGTCGAACACTGCGAACTTCACGCTCAAACCGGCCTGACGCGCCATGTGCCGAACCACTTCTTCGACGCGGCCTTCGCTGTGCACCGAAGCCAGGCGCACGCTTTCCGGGGAGACGTCGAGGCGATAGTGGCGGGCGACCTTGAGCACCGCTTCCAGCCACGGTGAGTAATCTTCGCGAACCTCGGCAGCGGCGGGTTCAGCAAGGGTGATGCTGGCATCGGTCATGGCAGGATCTCGACATTCTGGATGGCGCTGTGGTCGATGCCGAAGACCCGGCGAATCGCACCGCTGTTGTAGAAGCAGTCGATCTGCAGACGTTGCAGATCAGCCTGGGTGTTGACCAGATCAAAGCGCGACTGGTGGATTTCCTGCTCGGCGTTGAGCAAGTCCAGCAGCGGGCGGGTGCCCAGTTCCAGGTATTGGCGGCCATACAACATGCGCGCTTCGGTGATGCTGGTCTGGCGAGATTCCAGCGAGCGCAGCCGCCGGTTCAGGCCAGAAGTCTGCGCCTGGGCCTCAGCCAGACCCTGACGCGCTTGCAGGCGGGCGAAGTCTTCGGCCGAATCCGCTGCGGTCAGCGCGTGTCCGGCGGCGCGACTGCGGGCGCTAATGGCGCCGCCTTGGTAGATCGGCACTTCGAGGTTGAGAAAAATCCCGACCTGAGTGCGATCGGCGCGCGAGTTCTGATCGTCGTAGTGGTCGTCCAGGTATTGGTTGACCGACGGTTGCAGCGACAAGGTCGGGTAGGCTTCGGCCTTGGCCTGGGCCAGTTCGGCCTGGGCCTGGGTGCGTTGCGCGGCGGCCTGGAGAACGGCGGGCAGGGTGTCGGAGATTTGCGAGATGTCACAGGCCTGACTCAGCGTCGGCGCAGCAGCGTCGCTAACCGCCGGCGGCGTGCGCCGTCCAAGCAAGTTGGTCAGCGTCGCTTGCCAGCGCGCGTATTGCGCCTTGAATTCCTGCAAAGTTGCCGTCGCGCCTTCGGCCCGGGACTGCGCCTGGACCATATCGGAGCGGGTGCTGGCGCCCATGTCGCTGCGCTGTCTGGCCAGGTCAACGATGCCGCCGATCCCCTGAATCTGTTCGCGCGCAACTTCGAGCAGACGCTGATAGCGCTGCACTTCGATGTAGGCCCTGGCGGTGTCGCGGGCAATGTCGTCGATCGCCAGCAGAATCCCGGCCTGACTGCGTGCCACCCGGGCGCGGGCGGCGTCGACCGAACTGGATACCTTGCCGAAGTCATACAGCATCTGCTTGAGGGAAATGTTCACCGACTGGCTGCCGGCATCGCTGCCGTAACCGCTGGTGTAGCCACCCTTGATGCCGCCGGTGACCTGCGGGTAATAGCCGGATTCGGCGACGTTGACCCCTTCGCCTTGCTGGAACAGCGTGCCGATGGCCTCGCCGATCCGTGGGTGCCAGTCCACGGCCAGCCTGACCGCTTGTTCCAGTCCCAAAGCGTCCGCATCGGCGGTGGCCTTGGAAGCAGGGGCAGGGCGCTGCCGACTGTCATTGCCTGCCGGTTGTTGCAGTTGCGACGGGCTGATGCTGCGCAAGCTGCTGTCGAAATTGTCGTCGGCGCGAGCACCGACGGTGAGAGCGGGGTAGAGGCCGATGGTCAACAGGACCACCGGCCATTTCTGGCGAAAAACTGACTCCACAGACTTCCCTTACTGTTGAGAGACGGACGTTGCTGATGCGTTGTTTCAAACCACTTGAATGCCGTTCTGCACCCACAAGTGGTGGCTCGGATCCTCCTGCGCCGTGTATTGAACATAGTCGATGCCGTCGGCCTGCTGCGTGCCATCGGCGACCCAGCCATCAGTCATGTGCACGCTGTCCTTGTCGTCACCCTTGATCAGCAGGGTGTTGTTATCCGAGGACGTGATCGCCAGCAGGTCGCTGAGGTTCAGCGTCAGCGCGACCGCACTGGAATGGTTGAGGTCGAGGATTTCGACGTTGTGGATCTTGCTCTGCAGATCGCCGAGGTTGATCGACACGTCGCCACCGGCCCAGAGGAGGGTGTCGGTGCCGCTGCCGCCATCCACCGATGTGAACTGCTGGTCGGCGATGATCAGCGTGTCGTCGCCACCTCCACCTTGCAGGGTGACGGCGCCACCGTGCGAGCCGTCGAGAGTATCGTTGCCCTCGGTGCCCTGGATCAGCTCACTGCCAGCGGCGTGGGCCAGACCCAGGTCATCGCTGGCCAGCGCCGAGAACGCGGTGCTGGCGAAAGCGCCGGCCTTGTTCAGGTCGATGGTCAGCGTCGCGGTGTCGACCGTGCCGTTGGGGTGGGTGAGTTGATAGGTGAAGGTGTCTTCCTGGCCGATCACCGCATCGGTCAGCCCGGCCTTGAGCGTGTAGGTGTAGTTGCCGTTGGCCTGCACCAGCAGGGTGCCGTAATTGCCGACCAGCGAGACGCCGTTGTAACCCGGCGCCACGTAGCTGCCAGCGACCAGCACGCTGAGCAAGGTGTACACCGAGCCCAACACATCGGCGCCGCCGCCTGCAGTGTCGGTGAGCAGATTGCCCGACACCGGCGTGTAGCTGCCGACCACGAACTGGTTGTTGTAGGTCGCCACGTTGATCAGGCTGGTGTTGACGCTGGTCAGCAGGCCGAGGCCGCCCACCGCTACGCGTACCTGATAGCTGCCGGCGGTCTGGTCGTCGAACTTGATCCCGTAGTTGCCGCCGCCGAGATTGAGCAGGGCATTGCCGCCGTAACTTTTGACCAGCACGTACTGGTTGGTCGCCGTGTTGAGTTTGTACAGGCCCACTGTCATCGAACCGAGCAGTGCCAGCAGATTGCTCGAGTTGACCACCACGGTCAGGTCACTGACGGTATCGGCCGCGACCACGGTGTTGTAGTTACCGCTGCCGCCGCCCAGCAGCACATTGAACGTGCCGAGCGCGGAGTTGGTGGTGACTTCGCGGTTGACCAGCGTGACGTCGGTCGAGGCGAGGTCCGGCGTCGCATCCACCACCAGTGCCGGGCTGCCGAGGTTGGCGTCATTCCACACTTCGGTGGCTTGCGGGCTGTCGATGCGCACGTACAGATTGGCGGTGTCGCTCAAGCCGTTCGGGTGCACCAGTTGATAGTTGAACACGTCGACTTTGCCGACGCTGCCAACACTGCCGTTCGGTTTGTAGCTGTAGTTGCCGTTGGCATCGATGGTCAGCGTGCCGTACAGCCCTTGCACGGTGGTGCCGGCACCGGCGCTGACCCAGGCGCCATTCTTGAAGATCTGCAATTGCGCGCCGTTGTCCGGACCGGTCTGATCGACCGTGCCATCGACGCCGACGTTGGTGATGACGTTGCCGGTCACCGCCGGTCCGGCGATACCGTTGAACTGGGTCAGGCTGCTGACGTCCAGTTGCAGTTGGGTATTTACCGTGGTCAACACGCCGATGCCGGTGCTTGACACCGTCAGTCGATAATCGCCTGACAGCAGGTTACCGATGTCGACCCGCACACCCTGACCGGCCAGGGCAATCAGGTCGAGCAAACCACTGCTGCCGTTGACATCCAGGGTGACCCAGTTGCCGCTGGCATCCTTCACTTGCAGGGTGTAGACCACGCCATCGATCAGCGAAATCAGACTGCTGGTGGTCAGCGTCAGGGTTGGATCAAGACGCGTCCCGCCAGCAACGGTGAAGGTGAAGGTTTTCGAGAACCCGGCCAGCAGCGTGGTGAACGAGTCATTGAACGTCTGCGTCGCAGTGGCCGGGGCGAGGGTGACGGTGCCGACGGCGAGATTGTCGCTGGCGACCACTGGCGCATTGACGTCGACATCCGGCGCGGTGACGTTGGCGGCCACCGAGACGTTGCCACGTGCGTCGCTGAGGGTGATGGTGAGTTTTTCACCGTTGATCTGTGCATTGTTCAGGGCAACGGTGAACACACCGAGGTTGTTGACCGTGCCGGTACCCAGAACGGTGCCGGTGGCCGACTTGATGGTCACCGTTGCGCCGGCTTCACCAGTACCCGTAACGGTCAGACCATCAGCGCCGACCAGCAGCGCCCCGGCCGCAGCGGGCGGCGTCAGGTCTGGCGCCGTAGCGGTCGCTGCGACCGATACGTTGCCGCTCGGATCGGCCTGGGTGACGCTGAGCACCTGGCTGTTGATCTGCGCCGAGGCCAGCACCACGGAGAAGCTGCCATTGGCGGCGACGGTCGCGGTGCCGAGTACCACACCGCCGACGCCACGCACGCTGATGGTCGAACCGGGCACTCCAACGCCGGTAAGCAAGGTGCCGCTGCCGTTGACGCTGACGCCGGTTGGCGCGCCGGGGGCGGTGACGTCCGGTGCTGTCACGCTGGCGTTGGGGGACAGATTGCCGGCCGGGTCGACCAGGCGCACGGTCAACAATTGCCCGTCCAGTTGCGCGGTGTTCAGGTTGAAGCTGAACGTGCCGCCGCTGCCCACGGTGGTGGTACCGAGCAGCGCGCCACCCGGGCCATACACGTTGACCGTTGCACCGGCCTCACCCGTACCGCTCAAGGTCAGGCCATTCGCAGCAAGCGTCAGACCGCTGGCCGCGACCGGGGCCTGCACATCCGCTGCCGTGAGGTTGAACACCGGCGACAGGTTGCCCGCCGGGTCTGCCTGTTGGACGTTGAGCTGTTGGCCGTTCAGTTGCGCGCTGGACAATTGCACGGTGAAGGTGCCGCCGGCATTGACCACAGCTGTGCCGAGCACGGTGCCGGCCGCGTTGGTCACGCTGACCGTGGCGCCGGCTTCACCGGTGCCGCTGACGGCCAGACCGGTACCGTTCAGGGTGACATTGCTCAGCGGGGCCGGCGCTGTGGTATCGGCGACGCTGAGATTGGTAATCGGCGAAATGTTGCCCGCCGCATCGCTCTGCGTGACGCTCAGTTGCTGGCCGTTGAGTTGTGCCGACGACAAGGTCACCGAGAAGGTGCCGTTGCCGGCTACCGTCGCGGTCCCCAACACCGCGCCGCCCGCACCGCGCACGGTGACGGTGGCGCCGGCTTCACCGAGCCCGCCGAGCACCAGACCGGCGCCGCTGAGCACCAGCGCTGTCGGAGCCGCCGGAGGGGTGATGTCTGGCGCGGTTACGTTAAGGCCGGGCGAAGTGTTGCTGGACGCATCGGTCTGAGTCGCATTGAGCACCTGACCGTTGACCTGCGGCGCATTGAGCTGTGCGCTGAAGGTGCCATTGGCGCCCACCGTCGCATTGCCCAGCACCACGCCGCCCGCGCCGGTGATGGTCACAGTCGCGCCGACTTCGCCGCGACCGGTGACCAGTGTGCCGCTGGCGTTGACCGCCAGATCGCTGAGTGGCGCTGGCGCTGAGGTGTCACCTGCGGTGATTTCAGTCGGCAGCGACGCGCCGCCCAGTGCGGTGTTGGCGGTGACTTCCAGGCTCTGGCCGTTGGTTTGTGCAGGCGTCAGCACTACGCTGAACGTGCCATCCGCGCCGGTGACGCCAGTGCCGATCAGGCTGTTGTCAGGCCCGTAAACATTGATGGTGGTGCCGATCGCCGCCGTACCGGTCAGGGTCACGCCGTCGGCAGTCAGCACAAGATTGTCCGGCGCATCCGGTGCGGGAACCGCCGGAACAGTCAGGCTGGCGTCTGCGGAGACGTTGGTGGCGACGTCGGTCTGATTCACCGTCAGTACCTGGCCGGCGGTGATGCCCGGATCCAGATCGATCAGGAAAGTACCGTTGGCCGCCACCGTGCCACTGCCGACCACATTACCGAGCGCGTCGGTCACTTCGACTGTCGCGCCAGCTTCGCCGCGACCGGCGAGCTGGCTCAGATCGCCGCTGATGGTCAGACCGGTGACGGCGTCCGGAGCGGTGGTATCAGCCGCCGGGTAGAGCAGCACCGGCGATGCGTTTTGCGCCTCATCCGTTGCGATCACCGACAACAACTGACCGTTGGCCTGGGCCGGATTCAGGGTGATTGTGTAGGTGCCGTTGCCCAGCGCCACCGCTGTGCCGAGCACGGTGCCGGTGGCAGACAACACCGTCACGGTGCTGCCGGCTTCGGCGGTCCCGGCGAGCAAGGTGCCGGCGCCGGTCAGCGAGGTGACTGTTGGCGCGATCGGTGCGGTGCTGTCAGGCGAGTCGACCAATACCGGCCCGGACAGGTTGTTTTGCGCGTCGGCCTGCACCACGGAAAGTGCGCGGCCGTCGATCTGCGCGGCGGACAGGGTCACGCTGAAACTGCCGTCTGCGGCCACCGTCGCGGTGCCGAGCACCACGGTGCCGTCGCGCACGGTGACGGTTGCCCCGGGCTCGCCGGTACCGGTTACGGTCAAGCCATCCGGACTGACGTTGAGGTCGGCGACTTCCAGTGGATCGGTAGTATCGCCTGCTTGCAAAGGCGCTGTTGGCGAAATGTTCGACGCCAGATCGGTCTGATTGACGCTCAGCAGTTCACCGTTCACCTGCGGCGGGTTGAGGGTCACGCTGAACGAGCCATTGGCGGCCACGGTTGCCGAGCCCAGCAGGGTGCCAGTTGCGCTGAGCACGCGTACGGTGGCGCCGGCCTCACCAGTGCCGGTCAGTGTCAGGCCATCGGCAGTGAGCGCGAGGCCGGCGGGCGCGCCCGGCACGGTGACATCCGGTGCGGTGACGGGTGCGATAGGCGAGGGATTGCCCGCCGCATCGCGCTGGATCACCGACAAGGCTTCGCCATTGAGCAGCGGTTGGTCCAGGGTCACGCTGAAGCTGCCATCGACGGCGACCGTGCCGGTGCCGACGATGGTACCAACGGCATTGGTGACGATCACTTGCGAACCGGCTACACCGGAGCCGGTGATCAGGCTGCCGCTGGCGTCGATTTCGACATCGGTCAGCGCCGCAGGAGGGGTGCTGTCAGGTGCGGTCAGCGTGCCGGCAGGCGAGGCATTGCCGACTCCGTCCGCCAATACCACGAATAGCGCCTGGCCATTGGTTTGCGCCGGGGTCACGTTGATCTGGAAGCGTCCATCGCTGCCCACGGTGCCGGTGCCCAGTTCGGTGCCGTCTGCCGACGTCACCCGCACAGTGGCGCCGACTTCGCCGGTACCGGTGAGCGAGTCGCCACCGGCATTCAGTTGCAGATCGGCCGGCGTCGCTGGCGGGGTCAGATCCGGTGCGGTTACCGACACCGGGGCGCTGACGTTGCCGGGTGGGTCGGCCTGCTGCACGCTGAGAATCTGTTGGTTGATCTGTGGCGGATTCAGGGTGACGCTGAACGTGCCGTCGCCGAGCACGACGCTGGTGCCGAGCAAGGTGCCGTTGGCATCGCGCACGGTCACGGTCGCGCCTGGTTCGCCAGTGCCGATGACCAGCGCGCCCGAGGCGTTGATGTCGACGTTGGCCAGCGGATCGGGTGGAGTGAAGTCCGGTGTGGTCAGGTTCACTGCAGGCGAGTCGTTGCCGGCCGCGTCGGCCTGGACCACGGTGATCACTTCGGCGTTGGTCAGTGCCGGGGTCAAGGTCAGCGTGAACGTACCGGTCGGGCTGACGACGGCGCTGCCGAGCACGTTGCCGTCACTGTCGATGACCCGGACCTGCGCGCCGGGTTCGCCGCGCCCGGTCAGGCTTGCGCCGTCGCCACCAATGCTCAGCTGCGAAACGGCCGCTGGCGGTGTGCTGTCGACCGAGGTGAACGGCGTGGCGGCCGAGGTGTTGCCTGCCGCGTCTGTCAGCGACACGGTCAGCGCCTGGCCGTTGGCTTGTGGCGCGGTCAGGGTGATGGCAAAGGTGCCATCGATGCTCACGGTGCCGGTGCCGATCAGCGTACCGGCGGCGTTGTACACGTTGACGGTGGTGCCGGCTTCACCGGTACCGGACAGCACAGTGCCGTCGTTGCTGACCGCCAGCGCCGCCGGCGCATTGGGGGCAATCAGATCCGGAGCGATCAGGTTGACGCTGTTGGATTCGTTGCCCGCGGCGTCGGCCTGATTCAGGCTCAGGGTCTGGCCCGAGGTCTGTGCCGGACTGAGGGTGACGCTGAAAGTACCGTTGGCCGCCACTACCGCGCTACCGAGAACAACCCCGCCGGTGCCGAGCACGGTCACCGTGGCGCCGGCTTCACCGCGACCGGTCAGCGTAGCGCCATTGGGTGCCAGGCTCAGTTCGCTGAGTGGCGTTGGCGCCGCGATGTCAGCGGCGGTGTAGTCGGTAGGGGAGGAGTTGATACCGGTACTCGATGTCGCCACGGCAGACAGTTGCTCGCCGTTGAGTTGCGCAGCATTGAGGGTGACGTTGAAGGTGCCATTGGCCGCCACCACCGCGCTGCCGAGCAACACGCCCGACGCATTGCGAACACTCACGGTACTGCCAGCGGTAGCCGACCCGCTCAGGGTCAAACCGTCGGCGCTGAGGGCCAGATTGGTCGGTGCGCTCTCCGCCAGATTGCCCGGCGCGGTCACTGGTGCCGCTGGCCCGGTATTGCCGGCCGCATCGACCTGCACAACGGAAAGGCTTGATCCGGCCACCGCTGCCGGCGACAAGGTGACGCTGAAGTTGCCGTTGCTGCCAACGGTGGCGGTACCCAACAAAGTGCCACCGGCGCTACGAACTTCCACACTGGCACCGACTTCACCGGTACCGGTCAGGGTCGCACCGTTGGCGCTGACCGCCAGATTGGCGGCCGCTGACGGGGCGGTGGTATCGGCGGCATTGACGGTTGCCGGGGCAGACGGATTGCCTGCCGCGTCGGTCGCCGTCACGTTCAATGCCTGGCCGTTGACCTGCGGACTGTTGAGGGTGATCTGGAAGGTGCCATTCGCGGCCGCCGTGGCGGTGCCGAGGACATTGCCCTGGCTGTCGCGCACGGTCACGGTGCTGCCGGCTTCGGCATTGCCGGCCAGTTGCACGCCTGCCGCGTTCAGGGTCAAAGCGCTTGGAGTGGCCGGTGCCGTCAAATCGACCGAGATGACTTCGACCGCCGTCGAGACGTTGCCCGGCGGATCTTCTTGAGTAACGGTCAGCACCTGGGCATTGAGCTGTGGCGTGTTGAGCGTGACGGTGAAGGCGCCGCTGCTGCCGACTTGCGCGGTGCCGAGCAAGGTACCGTCAGCGCTGCGTACAGACACGGTGGCGCCGGGTTCGCCATGGCCGGTGACGGTGACGCCATCGGCATTCACTGCGACTTGGGTCAGCGCCGCCGGCGGGCTGATGTCCGGCGCATTGACGCTGGCCGACGGCGAGACATTGCCGGCAGGGTCGGTCTGGCTGATCGCCAGCGCCTCGCCATTGGTCGGCGCTGGCGCCAGGGTCACGCTGAACGAGCCATCCGCGCCAACCACAGCGCTGCCCAGCACGGTGCCGCTGGCGTTAGTGACATTCACCGTTGCGCCAGGCTCACCCGTGCCGCTGAGGGTGCTGCCATCGGCGCTGATCAGTGGGTTCTGCACGGCAGCCGGCGGTGTGGCGTCAACGGTGATCACGCCGGTCGAAGTCGAGCTATTGCCGTTCGCGTCGGTGAGCGTGACCTGCAACGTTTGCCCGGTGTTCTGCGCATTGGGCAAGGTGACCTGGAAGTTGCCGCTCTGATCGACCACACCGATGGCCAATACATTGCCGGCGGCATCGCGTACGGTCACGGTGCTGCCGGCTTCGCCCTGGCCTTTGATCACGGTGCCGACGTCATTGATGCTGACACCGGTCGCGGCGGCGGGCGGTTGCAGATCCGTGGCGATGATGCTGGCGGGCTGCGACGGGTTGCCGGCAGCGTCGCTCTGGATCACGGTGAGGGCCTGGCCATTGAGCTGCGCCGGGGTCAGCGTCAGGCTGAAGGTGCCGTTGCTGGCGACCAGTGCAGTACCGAGGACGGTGCCTGCGGGGTCGGTGACGGTGACCGTTGCACCGGCCTCGCCGCGACCGGTCAGCGCCGTGCCGCTGGCATTCAGCACCAGATTGGTCACCGCGTCCGGCGGTGTGCCATCGGCAGCGGTGACGGTGCCAGGCACCGACACATCACCGTCGGGACTGGTGGCGGTGACTTGCAGCACTTGTGCGTTGATCTGCTTGGCAGTGAGCAACAGGGTGAAGCGGCCGAAGCTGTTGATCAGCCCGGTGCCCAGGACATCGCCATTGCTGTTGGTCACGGTCACGGTGCTGCCCGGTGTACCCGCACCGGTCAGGGTGAAACCATCGGCGCTCAACGCCAGATCGCTCGGTGTGGCTACTTGAGTACCATCGGGACCTGCCAGCGGCACCGCCGGCGAGTCGTTGCCACCGCCGTCAGTGCTGATCACTTCCAGAGCGCTGCCAGTGCCTGCCGCTGGATTCAGTGTGACGACGAAGCGGCCATCGGCACCTGCCGTCGCGGTGCCCAAAACGCTACCGCCGGCGATGCTCACGGTGACGGTGGTGCCGGGCTCTGCGAGACCGGACACCTGTGTGCCGGCAGGGTTGATCGCCAGATCACTCACCGCCGCCGGCGGCGTGCTGTCCGGTGCGCTGACGCTACCTGGCAGCGAACTGTTCGTGCCGTCCGACACCACCACCTGCAAGGCTTCGCCATTGGTCTGGGCGGTATCCAGATTGACCGTGAATGCGCCCGTGCCGTCAGCGGTCGCGGTACCGATGACGTTGCCGTCGGCATCCCGCACCTGCACGGTGTTATTCGGCTGCGTAGTGCCAGTGACTGTGGTGCCAGCCGGATCGATGATCAAACCGGTTGGCGCTGGCGGCGCGGTGATGTCGGGTGCGGTGACCGGAGTGACCGGAGAGGGCAGGTTGCTTGCATCGGTCTGGGTCACGCTCAGTACCTGGCCGTCGAGCTGAGCCGGGCTGAGATTGACAGTGAAACTGCCGTCACCGGCAACGACGGCGGTGCCGAGCACCGTGCCGTCCGGGGCGCTGACCGTGACCGTACTGCCGGCTTGGCCGGTACCGGTCAATGTCACGCCGTTGCTGGCGAGCGCGAGATTGTCAGGCGCCAGCGGCGCGGTGGTATCCGCCGCCGTCAGCGGCGTGGTGGGGGAGACGTTCACGCCATCCGATTGGCTGACTTGCAGTTGTTGGCCTTCGATCTGCGGGCTGTTCAGCGTCACCGTAAATACGCCGGTGCCGTCGACGATCGCTGTGCCCAGGATATTGCCGGCCGAATCCTTGACCGACACTGTGGCACCGGGCTCGCCTGTGCCGCTCAGTTCAGTGCCGGCTGGGTTCAGCGCCAGATTGGAAGGGGCAGCGGGGGCCTGGATATCCGGCGCTTCAACCGGCACCGCCGGGGAGCCTGAAGGCGAGCCATCGCTCTGCACGACGCTGAGGTTCTGGCCATTGGTTTGTGGCGAGGACAGCGTGACTTCGAAGCGACCGTTGCTGCCGACCACCGCCGTTCCCAGCACCGCGCCAGCTGCGTCAGTGACGGTAACGGTGGCGCCGGCCTGACCCGCACCGCTGACGACGGCACCGTTGGCCGAGATCGACACATCCGACACCGCGACCGGGACCGTCAAATCGGGTGCGGTGACGTTGACCGGCGCCGAAGGGTTGCCGTCAGCGTCGGTCTGAATCACTTGCAGTTGTTGCGCATCGGTCTGCGCGGTCGAGAGGTTGACGGTGAAATTGCCATCGGCACCGACCGTGCCGGTGCCGATAATATTGCCCGCCGCATCGCGCACGGTGACCGAGGCGCCGACTTCGCCCTTGCCGGTCAGCGTCTGCCCCTGGCCGTCGAGTGTCAGGTTGGACACCGCCGCCGGGCCTTGGGTGTCAGGCGTTACATAGGTCAATGGGGCGGAGGTGTTGCCAGCCGCGTCGCTGGCACTGATCTGCAACGTTTCGCCATTGTTCTGCGGGCTGCTCAGTTGCACAGTGAACGTGCCATCCGCCGCCACCACTGCCGAGCCGAGCAGGTTGCCGTTGGCATCGCGCACCGTGATCGTTGAACCGACCTGGCCGCGTCCTTTCATCTGCCGGCCATCCACGCTCAAAACGATGTCGCTGGGCTGAGTCAGACCGTCCAGATCGACAGCGATGATGGTCACCGCCGGCGAAGGGTTGGCGGCCGCATCGGTGAGCTGCACGCTCAAGGCTTGTCCATCGATTTGCGCGGCGCTGAGTTGCACGGTGAACGTGCCATTGGCCGCGACCAGAGCCGTGCCGAGCACCGTACCTTGAGCATCGGTGACGCGGACGGTGCTGCCGGGCTCGCCCCGACCGGTGACCGAAAGACCATCGCTGCTGATGGCCAGATCCGTCGCAGCGCCGGGGCCGGTGATGTCCGGTGCATTGAAGGTCACGGTCGGCGATTGCGCACCGGCGTTGTTGACCGCCACGATACTGATGACTTCACCGTTCAACTGCGCACGGATCAGCGTGAGCAGGAAAGTGCCGTCAGCACCCACCGTCGCACGTCCGAGCAATTCGCCGTCAGCCGCGCGCACTTCGATCGTAGTCCCGGCCCGGGCGGTGCCGGTCAGTTGGCTGCCGTCGCTGCTCAGCCCGAGATTGGCTGGCGTCTGCGGTTCGATGATTTCTGGTGCGCTGACCGTCGCGCCGGTGGACGTATTGCCTGCCGCATCGGTGGCATTCACTGTCAGCGGCTGACCGCCGGTTTGCGCGGGGCTGAGCACGACGCTGAAAGTGCCATCCGCCGCGACCACAGCGCTGCCGAGCAGGGTGCCATCGGCGGCGCGCACCTGAATCGTCGCCCCGGCTTCACCGGTGCCGCCGAGTTGCGTGCCGTCTGCGCTCACGCTGAGGTTGCCCGGGGCCGTCGGCGCGGTGGTATCCGGCGCGGTGACCGTGCCGGGTGTGGACACGTTGCCCGTAGGGTCGGTGAGTGTGACATCGAGCGGCTGGCCATTGTTCTGCGGCGTGCCCAGGTCGACCTGGAAGCTGCCGTCAGCGCCTACGGTTGCGGAGCCCAAAAGATTACCGGCCGCGTCGCGCACCTGGACGAGACTGCCAGCTTCGCCAAAACCACTGAGAAACCTGCCGTCGGCCGACAACGTCAGCCCGGTCGCCGGCGCGGGTGGAGTCGCATCGGCGCCGCTGCCACCTCCGCCGCCGCCCCCACCGCCACCACCGGTAGCGGCCGCCGCACCACCCGCGCCCAACAGGCCAAGCCCGGCAATCGCCCAGGCGGGGGTCGTACCGTCGACGACACCAACGCCGGCGATCAGCTCATCCAGCGAATCGATTTCTTCAAAGGTAAAGCCATTGAACGGCTCGGCGCTGTAACGGGCCTGCCACAGGGTCGCGTCGTCACCTTGAAACACAATGTCATTAGGCACGCCGTCAGGGCTGGTGACAAAGAAATTGGAGATTTTGATTTGCTCGCCAGACTTCAGATTGACGATCAAATCCTGACCGCTGCGACTGGTCGACGCCAGTTGGTCGGGACGGACCGGCATTTGTACAACTGACGGCTGGTTAAGCTGAACATTGCCCCAGTTCTGGGCAGTGAGCTGAGAATTGGCTTTGTCGGCAATGACGATGTTGTCCATTACTACTCCCTGTAATTGGCTGGGCGGACGTCCACGGTTGGTTTTAAAACCATAGATAGGGAGTTTGGAAGAAGGCTGCCTGATTTTTGGCGAGTCGCGTCATGGGCAATTTGCCAACGTCCATCTCCCTGAAATATAACGATAAAAAGCAAGTTACCGTTTGTCGGGACGTTGGATCCAACCGATCTCTAGTTGAAACGAAATGTGTCATTTCCAAAATGCGCAGAACGTGCCGAAGAAAAAGCGCGAATCGAACCGTAACCGAGGATGGCATATGAATATTGGAATCCGAGAAGCCGGCGATGCATTGCGTATCAGGCTTTCGGCGAAGGTATTAATCAATAAGCGTAAGAATGGCGACAAGCTTTGTATAAGAAATTGCGCTTTTTCGTTTCAGCGGTTTTTTCGCCGTTTGTGCATTTCATGCGCCAGCTATCGATCGCCGAACTGATCGAACGATATCCAGCGCCGCCTGATCGGTAACATCACCGGGGTACTGATCAAACATGTGTGGCGCCCCGGGGTATACGTGCAGTTCGACGGCAACCCCGGCGCGCGACAGCCGCATGGCAAACGCAACGTCCTCTTCAAGAAACAGATCCAGCGCGCCGACTGCCAGAAACGTGCTCGGCAAATCCCTCAGATCGTCTTGCAGGGCCGGGGAAAACCAGCCGATTCGCGGGTCTTCCAGCGCATGGTTGCCGCGCAGGCACTGCCAGCAGAACTGGTTGGCTTGCGCCGGCCATCCGATCACTCCGGCCGTACCGTTTTGCTGAGGCGCGGCGGCGCTGCCCGAGCGGTAGTCAAGCATCGGATAAATCAGCACCTGGCTGGTAATGGGATATACGCCGCGATCCCGCGCCAGAATCGCCAACGCTGCCGCCAGACCGGCGCCCGCACTGTGACCCATGACGATCACTTTGTCGGCGTCGATATTCAGCCTTCGCTGTTGGGCGAAAACCCAGCCCAGCGCGGTGTAGCAGTCCTCGAGAGGAACAGGGAAGGGGTATTCCGGGGCAAGGCGATAATCGACGGCGACGATGATTGCCTGAAGTTCTTCGGCGAGATCGGCCAGATAGTCATCGGCCATTTCGGGGCAACCCAGGACGAAACCTCCACCGTGGAGGTACAGGATCACCGGAAAGTGAACACCCTGTGTCGCGCCTGCGGGCCGGTAAAGACACAGGCGCAAATCCTCGCCGTCGTGGGCCTTTGTCCATAGGCTTTCACCGCGCGCTTGTTCTCGGGATTTGAATGTCGCGTGGACACGTTCCCTGATCGCGGGCAGCGTCTCCAACGTCCAGGCTTCTGCGCCGGGGGTTAAAAAGCTGTTGAAGTCGGGATCCAGCAGTTCATGCGCTTTCATGTTCTGCCTCTTGTTTTCGGATGATCGGGCGCCTCGAAACGAAGCGCCTCTTGCGGTGGGCTTACAGCCAGGCCTTGATCTGCGCGCAGACGGCCGGGGTCGAAATGCCGTAGCGATCATGCAGCGTCGGCAGGGCGCCGGCGTCGAGGAAGGCATCGGGCAACGCGATCTGTCTGAAGGTGGGCGTGACGCCGTTGCGCAACAACAGCCCGGCAACCGCCTCGCCCAAGCCGCCGATGATCGAGCTGTTTTCCGCGGTGACCACCAGACGCCCGGATTTGCGCGCTTCGGCGAGAATGGTCTGCTCATCCAGCGGCTTGATGGTCGGCACGTGCAGCACGGCGACATCAATGCCGTCGGCCTGCAATTGCTTGGCCGCTTCCAGTGAACGCATGGTCATCAGCCCGGTAGAGATAATCAGCACATCGTTACCCGTGCGCAGGGTCTTGGCCTTGCCGATCTCGAATTGGTAGCCGTACTCGTCCAGCACCAACGGCACGTTGCCGCGCAGCAAACGCATATAGACCGGGCCCTGGTGAGCGGCGATGGCCGGCACGGCCTGTTCGATTTCCAGCGCATCGCAAGGGTCGACAATCATCAGATTGGGCATGGCGCGGAAGATTGCCAGATCATCGGTAGCCTGGTGGCTGGGCCCGTAACCGGTGGTGAGGCCAGGCAGGCCACAGACGATTTTGACGTTGAGATTTTCTTCGGCAATGGCCATGCAGATGAAGTCATAAGCGCGGCGCGAAGCGAACACCGCGTAGGTGGTGGCGAACGGCACGAAACCTTCGCGCGCCATCCCGGCCGCAGCGCTCATCAGCAACTGCTCGGCCATGCCCATTTGATAGAAACGCTCCGGGTGCGCCTTGGCGAAGATGTGCAGATCGGTGTATTTGGACAGGTCAGCGGAGAGCCCGACGATGTCCGCGCGCTGCTCTGCCAAAGCCGCGAGCGCGTGGCCGAACGGTGCCGAGCGGGTCGCCTGACCCTCGGAGGCAATCGAGGCAATCATCGCCGAGGTGGTCAGGCGCTTTTTCACCGGCTCGCCAGTCGAAGTCGAAGTGTTGGCGGCGTTGCTCATTGGTCTTTTCCTTCTGCAAGGTTGCTCAGTGCCTGGTCCCATTCGTGTTCTTCGACGCGAATGAAGTGATTCTTTTCCCGGTTCTCCAGAAACGGCACGCCTTTGCCCATTTTCGTGTCGCAGATGATCACCCGCGGTTGCGTGCCCGGATGCTGGCGCGCGGCATCGAAAGCAGCGACCAGTGCGTCGAGGTCATTGCCGTCGACGCGCTGGGTAAACCAGCCGAAGGCTTGCCAGCGATCAACGATCGGTTCGAACGAGAGAATCTCGCTGGAGTAACCGTCGGCTTGCTGGTTGTTCACGTCGACGATGGCGATCAGGTTGTCGAGCTTCCAGTGCGAAGCTGACATGACAGCTTCCCAGGTCGAGCCTTCATTCAGTTCGCCATCGGACAGCAGGTTGTAGACGAACGAGGTCGAACCTTTGCGCTTGAGGCCCAGGCAGGCGCCGACCGCGATGCCCAGACCCTGACCCAGCGAGCCACCGGTGATTTCCATGCCCGGCGTGTAGGCGGCCATGCCCGACATCGGCAGGCGGCTGTCATCCGAGCCGTAGGTTTCCAGCTCGTCGAGGGGGATGATCTCGGCTTCGATCAGCGCCGCGTACAGCGCAATGGCGTAATGACCGATGGAGAGATAGAAGCGATCGCGCTGCTCCCATTCAGGGTCTGCCGGGCGATGGTTCATCGCATGGAAGTAGGAAACCGCGAGCAAGTCAGCCGCGCCGAGGGCCTGGCCCACGTAGCCCTGACCCTGAACCTGGCCCATACGCAGCGCGTGGCGGCGAATGTTGTGCGCGCGTTCCGTCAGGCTCGGCGATACAGCGGGTGAAAGATTAGTCGTCATGATGAAACTCCGTTAACTCAACGATTGACCAAAGCGGCGGGAATGCGCAGGACCAGACTGGCGCCGAGGAACAGCACACCGGTAATCAGGTACATGCCGATGGCACTGGAGCCGGTCAGGGTGGTGATCCAGCCAATCAGATAAGGCGAGCAGAAGCCGGCGAGGTTGGCGAAGCTGTTGACCGCGGCGATGCCGGCAGCGGCAGACACCCCGCCGAGCAGCGTGGTCGGCAGCATCCAGAACAACGAGGTGGCGGACAAAATGCCCGAGGCGGCCAGGCACAGGCTGAGGATCGACAAAGTCGAATTGCCACCCATCATTGCTGCCAGGCTCAGACCGATCGCGCCGGCGATCATCGGCACGATCAGGTGCCAGCGGCGCTCGCGATGCTTGTCACCACTGCGCCCGACCAGCAGCATGGCGACGATGGCGCACAGATAGGGCAGGCTGGTCAGAAAGCCAATGTGCAGCGGATCGGAAACACCCGCGTTGCGCACCAGAGTCGGCAGCCAGAAGGTGATCGCGTACTGGCCCATCACGACGCAGAAGTAGATGGCCGCCAGCAACCACAAACGGCGGTCGCGAATGAACTCGCCGACCGAGACATGGGTGACTTTTTGCTGGTCGTCTTCGGCCAGCTCGCGAGTGATCAGGGCTTTTTCTTCGTCATTGAGCCAGGTCGCCTGATGCACGCCGTCCTTCAGATAGCTCAGCACCAGCAGGCCGACGATGACGGTCGGCACCGCCTCGAGGACGAACATCCATTGCCAACCGGCCCAGCCGTGCACGCCGGCAAAGTGGTTCATGATCCAGCCCGAGAGCGGGCCACCGACCATGCCTGACAGCGGAATGGCGATGAACCACAACACCGTCATGCGCGCCCGCCGATAGGACGGAAACCAGTACGTCAGGTAGAGCAACAGGCCCGGCGCCAGACCGGCTTCGGCAATCCCCAGCAGAAAGCGCAGGGCATAGAACTGCCAGGCGGTTTCGACGAAGGCGAACAGGGCCGAGACGATGCCCCAGGTGATCATGATCCGCGCAATCCACACTCGCGCGCCGACCTTGTGCAGAATGATGTTGCTGGGCACTTCGCAGAGAAAATAGCCGATGAAGAACACGCCAGCGCCGAGTCCGTAGACCGTTTCGCTGAGGGCCAGATCGTTCATCATTTGCAGTTTGGCGAAACCGACGTTGACCCGGTCCAGATAGGCGCACAGGTAGCACAGCATCAGGAACGGCATCAGCCGCCAGGCCGTTTTGCGATAGGCAGAAGAGCGCACGGTCGAAACCGCTTCGAGCGACAGGGTAGTCATGATGGTCTGATCTCTTGTTTTTATTGACCGCCAGGCCCTCGGGCCCGGCTGCGTCATCGATCCAGAACCGCACGGGCCGCGCAGGCCCGCCCAGAGGTACTCAGTGAATCAGCATGCCGCCGTTCACATCAAGGGTGATGCCGGTCAGATAAGCGGACAGGTCGCTGGCCAGAAACAGCGCGGCGTTGGCGACGTCCTGCGCTTGACCCAGGCGCCCGAGCGGGATGCCGTCGATGATGGCGTGACGGCGCTCGTCCTGCATCAGGCCGCCGGTGATGTCGGTGTGAATCAGCCCCGGAGCGATGGAGTTGACCCGGATGTTGTCCGGCCCCAGTTCCCGTGCCATGGCCTTGCCCAGACCCAGCACCCCGGCCTTGGCGGCGCTGTAATGCGGGCCGCCGAAGATGCCGCCGCCGCGCTGGGCAGACACCGACGACATGCAGACGATACTGCCGCAAGACTGTTGCCGCATCAGCGGAATCACCGCCTGCGACATCAGCAGGGTGCCGCGCAGGCTGACGTCCAGCACCTTGTCATAGTCCGAGGGGCGGATATCAAGGGTCTTCAGCGGTTGGGTGATGCCGGCGTTGTTGACGAGAATATCGATGCGCCCGAAGTGCTCGATGATGGCGGCGACGGCTTGCTGAACCTGCGCTTCGTCGGCCACGTTGGCCGCGAGGCCCAGATGACCTTCGCCCAGTGATGCGGCGGCGTCACGTGCTGCGGCTGCATCCAGATCGAGAACCACCACGCGAGCGCCGTGTTGCGCAAACGTGGTCGCGGTGGCGCGGCCAATGCCACGGGCGGAGGCAGCACCGGTAATGATTGCGACTTTGTCTTGAAGAAGCATGGAGGATTCCCTCGAATTGTTTTTATTGGGTCGGTCTGCGAAAAACCGATGACTCAGCTTGTCCTTCGAGGGGAGGGTGAGCAATAACGCGAAAGTCACTCAATGCTGAAAAAAATTCAGCACTCGTCAGGCCTGCTCGCAGATGTTTGAATGAAACCGGTCCGTACATCACAAGAAATCGCAACGGAGTCCCCATGCGCCCTGACACTGAGGCACCCATCATCCTGCCACCGCTGAAAGCAATTCAGGCCTTCGAGCAAACCGCGCGCTTCGGTAATGTCGCCAGGGCGGCGGAAGTGCTGGACCTGACGCCATCGGCCGTCAGCCATCAACTGGCGAAACTGGAGGGGATGATTGGTCGGCAGTTATTTGTCCGCGCCGCTCGGGGTGTCTCGCTGACGCCGGTCGGTGAGCAATACCTCAAGGAAGTCTCCGGCATTCTGCACAGCCTCGCCGTTGCCACTGAGCGCGCGGCCAGCGACGTCAGCCTTGATTGCCTGCGTTTGCATTCCTCGCCAAGCTTCGGCCTGCTCTGGCTGATGCCGCGCCTGGAAGCGTTTCGCGCCAGTCATCCGGACATTCAGATCAATCTGTCGTGTTCCTATGAATCGCTGCACTTCAGTCGCGACAAGATCGACGTCGATATCCGCCATGGTCTGCCGAACTGGCCAAGCTATGAGGTGCGTACGGTCAGGAACGAAAAATTTGCCGTGCTGACCTCACCGAAATTGCTAGCGCAACGACCGGTGCGCGGCGCGGCGGATCTGCTTGAGTGTGATCTGATTCTCTCGGAAGCCACTCTGCTCAAATGGCCGCAATGGTTTGCCCAGCATGGCCTGGCGCGTCCGGAACGGCCTTACGCGCTGAGCTTCGATCGTTCATACATGTCGCTGGAAGCGGCGAGTCATGGCTTGGGTTTCGCACTGGAAAGCACATTGCTGGCGCAGAAGTATCTGGCCGCGGGCACGTTGGTTGAAGTGGCGCCTGAATCACTGAGTGCTGCGGTGGCGGCGCACCACTTGGTGTTTCCCAAGGCGCATTCCAGCTTCCCACGTGTCAGGCGTTTTCTGGCGTGGATGGAAAGCGAATTGGGTCACGAGTTCGCTTATTGAGGCCGGGCGCAATTCTTTCAAACTCTCTGCAGCGGCCAGGGTCAATCCATTACCGGTCTTGATCATTCAATCAGAGGTGAAGGAATGGATAACTACCACATCAACAAAAACCAGCAGCGCTGGGAACTGGTCAAAGAGGGCGCGCAGCGTGCGTCCAAAACAGCTTCGACCAAAGCCGAGATCACTCAGATCGCCAGCGAATTCCTGCAAGACAAAACCGCCTCGCTGAAAATCCATAAAGAGGACGGCACGATCCAGGAAGAACGCACCTTTCCGCGGGCTGCCGATCCGCGCAAAACCAAAGGCTGAGCCGCCTGTTCTTTTCTGTATTCATGATTTTTTCAGAAGGGGCTGATTTATGGTCATCGCATGTCTGGGATGGAGTTGGCTGATCTGGCAGCCGGGGAAGCGATGAGCGCCCGGAGCCAGGCGCAGATTGCTGCGATTCTTGATCAGCTGTTGGCACTGCGAGAAAGCGTGGACATTCTCCAGCACGTGGAGAGCGGTAGCGTCGAGTCGCTTCGTGGCCATCAGACCGTGGACGCCCCGGAGTCGCTGGATCTTGTGTTTCAAAAGCTGCATGAAGATATCGCCAGCATGGAGGAAACCTTGGCGACGATTGCCGAGGCTACCGGCGATGTGCCGAAGTTGTGAGTGTGTCGCGGGGTTGCCGTTAGAGATGATTTGCCTGATCTGACGCCTTCGCGAGCAAGCTCGCTCCCACAGGGTTTTACAGCAGATCCGCGAACTTGATCCATTCACAAATCCCTTGTGGGAGCGAGCCTGCTCGCGAAGGCGGAGTGTCAGTCAACGTTGCATCAACTGACAGACTGCTATCGCGAGCAGGCTCGCTCCCACAGGGTTTTCCATACGCCGCCTGATTGCTGACCTACCACGAACCCAATGTAGGAGTGAGCCTGCTCGCGATGGCGGAGTGTCAGGCAACTTTGCATCAACTGACAGACTGCTATCGCGAGCAGGCTCACTCCTACAGGGTTTTCCATACACCGCCTGATTGCTGACCTACCACGAACCCAATGTAGGAGTGAGCCTGCTCGCGAAGGCGGAGTGTCAGTCAACGTTGCATCAACTGACAGACTGCTATCGCGAGCAGGCTCGCTCCCACAGGGTTTTCCATACACCGCCTGATTGCTGACCCACCACGAACCCAATGTAGGAGTGAGCCTGCTCGCGATGGCGGAGTGTCAGTCAACGTTGCATCAACTGACAGATTGCTATCGCGAGCAGGCTCGCTCCTACAAGGGGGCTGGGTTTCTCACCACGCGCAACGCATCCACCACCAGTGAGAACGCCGGCGACGGTTGGCGGCGGCTGGGGTAGTAGAGGTGGAAGCCACCGAACGGTTCGCACCAGTCCTCCAGCACCCTGACCAAACGGCCTTCAGCCAGATGTGCACCGAACTCGTCTTCAGGCAGGTAGGCAATCCCTAACCCGTTCACAGCCGCGTCGGCAATGTGCACGGTGGAGTTGAACACCAGTTGACCGTCAACGCGCACTTTCAGCTTTTTGCCCTGACGCTCGAATTCCCACGCGTCAACACCGTCGTAGGTGGGGAAGCGGATGTCGATGCAACGGTGCGCCGCCAGATCCCGCGGGTGTTGTGGGGCAGGGTGCCGGGCGAAATAGCTGGGCGAAGCGACCACGGCCATGCGCAATGGCGGGCCGATCGGCACGGCGATCATGTCCTGGGCAACGGTGTCGCTGAAGCGCACGCCGGCGTCGAAGCGGTCAGCGACGATGTCGCGGAAACCATAGTTGATATCGAATTCGACTTTGATATCCGGGTATTGCAGCAGTAGCGGTGTCAGCTTGGGCAGCAGCGTGGTCTTGATGATGTTGTCGCCGCAAGTGATACGTACCGTGCCAGCGGGCTTGTCGCGCAACTCGGTCAGAGCGTCGAGCTCGGCTTCGATTTCATCGAAGCGATGGCCGACGGTGTGCAGCAAGCGTTCGCCGGCCGCCGTCAGCGACACGCTGCGCGTCGTGCGGGTCAGCAGGCGAATTTTCAGACGCGCCTCCAGGGCTGAGACTACCTGGCTCACCGCCGACTGCGTCACGCCCAGTTGCACCGCCGCGCGGGTGAAACTGCCGGAGCGGGCTACGGTGACGAAGGCGAGCAGATCGTTGAAGTTGGGTTTGGCCATGGTGCGCGCTCGGCTTGATTGATTAGCAGCGTTTATAACCGCATTAAGCACTCATTAGCTAATCAAAGCCTCGAGCCTGCGCAACAATATCTCCATCCCGGCCTCGCCTGGTTTCTCGATCAAGGACGCCCCCATGAAACGACTGTTCGTACTGCTCGGGTTTCTCCTGAGTTCATTCACTGCATTCGGAGCTGACATGTCCCACGGTGCCGATAATTTCTTCAAAAGCGATAAGGTGACCGTGCAGAAGGTCAGCTTCAAAAACCAATATCAACTCACCGTCGTCGGCAACCTGTTCATGCCCAAAGGGCTGGATCCTGCAGCGCGCAGCGCAGCGATTATCGTCGGCCATCCGATGGGCGCGGTAAAGGAGCAGAGCTCCAATCTATACGCACAGAAACTGGCCGAGCAGGGCTTCGTCACCCTGTCGCTGGACCTGTCCTTCTGGGGCGAAAGCGAGGGCGCGCCGCGCAATGCCGTCCTGCCGGACATGTATGCCGAAGACTTCAGCGCCGCCGTCGATTACCTCGGCACGCGGCCATTCATCGACCGCGAGCGCATCGGCGTGCTGGGCATCTGCGGCAGCGGCAGTTTCGTCATCAGTGCAGCGAAAATCGACCCGCGGATGAAAGCCATTGCCACGGTCAGCATGTACGACATGGGCGCAGCCAACCGTGACGGCCTCAAGCAGTCGCAAACCCTGGAACAGCGCAAGCAGATCATTGCGCAAGCGGCCGAACAGCGTTACGCCGAGTTCACCGGCGGCAAGGTCGAATACACCAGCGGCACGGTGCTGGAACTGAAGGCCGATACGCACCCGATCCAGCGCGAATTCTTCGACTTCTACCGGACCCCGCGCGGCGAATTCACCCCGGCCAGCTCGACGCCGCAACAGACCACCCGGCCAACGCTGAGCAGCAACACCAAGTTCATGAACTTCTATCCGTTTGTCGATATCGAGAGCATTTCGCCGCGCCCGATGTTGTTTATCGCCGGTGCCGAAGCGCACTCCCGAGAATTCAGCGAAGAGGCATTCCGTCTCGCCGGGCAGCCGAAAGAACTGGTGATCGTGCCGAACGCCGGCCATGTCGATCTGTATGACCGGGTCGAGCTGATTCCCTTCGCCAAGTTGACGCAGTTCTTCAAAAACAACCTGAAGTAACTCCCAGGCGACGGAGCAGAGTCATGAAAATCTTCGCTCAAACCTGGAAGGGAGTTGTGCTGATGACATGGGTGCCCTTTGCTCTGTCTGCCACTACCGCTGCGCAGGACACCACGATGTGGATGACTGTCGGAGAACACCGCTTTGCCATTGCTCTGGATGACAACCCGAGCACACGGGAACTGCTCACGCGATTGCCCCTGAGCCTGGACATGAGCGACCTGCACAGCAACGAAAAATACGCCACCGTGCAGCCGCCACTGCCCACCCAGCCCTATCGGCCGGGCACGATCCACAGCGGCGATTTCCTTTTGTATGGCGACGATACGTTGGTGGTCTTCTACCAAACCTTCGATTCGTCTTACCGCTATTCGCGCCTTGGTCGCATCGACCGGCCGCAAGACCTGGCCCACGCCTTGGGGCGTGGCGACGTGCGGGTGACGTTCACCCTGGATGAGTGAGGAGAGTCATTGATGAACCAGAAATCGCTGCATCATCAGCGCCTTCTTCGCATCGTCGCCCTCGGTTGCGCGGTCCTCGCCAGTGCAGCCTGCGTGAACCCTCTCTGCGCCAATCCTTCCCGACCATCGGAGAAACCGATCATGAAAGAACAGCCTTTGACCCCTAAGCAATTGGCCATCGCCCCGATTGCCGCGAATACCGCCAGCGGCGACATGCCGCGTTTGCACGACGCGCTCAATCGCGGCCTCGACGCCGGGCTGAGCATCAGCGAAACCAAGGAAGTGCTGGTGCAGCTGTACGCCTACGCCGGGTTTCCGCGCAGCCTCAACGCGCTGTCATTGCTGATGAAAGTCGTGGAAGAACGCGCCGCGCGGGGCATCGAAGACGTGCCAGGACGCGAGCCCGGCCCGGTGCCTTCGGGGTATGCGCTGACCGAACTCGGCACCGACAATCAGACCCGTCTGGTCGGCGCGCCAGTGTCCGGCCCGCTATTCGAATTCGCCCCGGCGATCGATCAGTTTTTGAAGGTGCACTTGTTCGGCGACATCTTCGCCCGCGACAACCTGGCATGGACGGATCGGGAGTTGGCGACAGTTGGTGCACTGGCGGCAATGGCTGGAGTGGAATCGCAGCTGGAGTCGCATTTGAAGATCAGCCTGAATGTGGGACTGACGGTTGAGCAGTTGCGCCAGGTGGCGCAGGAGTTGCAGGCGCGTGGGGATTTGCAGGCTGCGGAGCGGGTGAGCGCGGGGCTGGACAAAATCCGCCGATGAGGGCAGCTCGGGTTCATCGCTGCCCTTTTAGTGCGATTCTTGTATTGCGCGCTGGCGCCGACTCGCTCCCGGCGAGTTTCCCGTGATGCGCTTGAACGCGCGACTGAACGCCGCCTGGGAGGTGTAGCCCAGGCGTTGCGCCACTTCTTCGATCGGCAGTCGTTCCAGCGTCAGCCACTGACTGGCCAGACGCATCCGCAGTTCGGTGGCGTAGCGCAACGGCGGGGTGCCGAGGGTGCTCTGGAAGCGTTCGGCGAAGACTGAGCGTGAGGTGTTGCAGAGCATTGCCAGTTCGGCGACGCTCCAGTCGCGGCCCGGTTGCTGGTGCAAGGCCAGCAAGGCCTTCGCCAGACGTGGATCGCGCAGGGCGGCGACGAGGCCAGAGGCGTTGCCGCAGGCGCATTCGACCCAGCCACGAACGATCATCGCCGCCACGACGTCGGCCAGGCGAGCGAGAATGCCGGCGTAGCCGATGCGCGCGGCGCTGACTTCGCGTTCCATGGTCGCGAGGATCGGCATCAGTCCCGGGTAGCGCTGGCCGCCTGCGTCAATCAGCATCAGTCCCGGCATCAGCCGGCCGAGGCCTTGCAGGCTGCCGAGTTCGAACTCCATGCAGCCACTGAAAAGCAGGGCGCTATCGCCGGGATCGGCGCTATGCCCGACTTGCACCGCGCACACTGTGTCGCCGATTGGAGCCGCGACGGCGCTGTCAATGTCTTGCACCTCGGCGCCTGTATGGGACAGCAATTGGTGCGCGGCGCCATGGGCAATAAATACCGCATTGCCCGCCGATAATTCGTACACGCTGCCGTCCTCCAGCCGCAACACCGCAGATCCAGCGGCGACGAAGTGGAAATACGCATGGCCGGATTTGTCGCTGAAACCGAGGCCATAGGGCCCAGCGGCGTGGATTCGCCGATATTGCACGCCACGCAGACGCATGCTACGCAGCAACTCAGTGATGAGATCGGAGGACAGCGAGAAGGAGTCGGTGGTGCTCATGTTCGGGGTTTCGGTCAAAAGTTCAAGACTGTGCATCATAGATCATCCGGTTTGCCATCCATAGACTGGCGTCTCGACAATGTCCGAGGAAGTCTTGCGATGAATGATTGTGTATGTGACGGGCAGGCCGGTGGGGGCGCGCGCACTGATGAGGTGCCGACGACGCCGGCGTGGATGGCGGTGTTTTCGCTGGCGATGGGGGTGTTCGGATTACTCACGGCAGAATATCTGCCGGCCAGCCTGCTGACGCCGATGGCGCTGGATCTCGGCGTCAGCGAAGCGTTGGCCGGGCAAGCCGTGACGGTGACGGCCGTGGTGGCGCTGTTTGCCGGATTGCTGGTGCCGGGGCTGACGCGTAGCCTTGATCGGCGGCTGGTGTTGCTCGGTTTTTCGGCACTGATGATTGCCTCGAACCTGCTGGTCGCGTTCTCGTCCAGCCTTACGGTGTTGCTGGTGATGCGAATCCTCTTGGGCATCGCCTTGGGCGGTTTCTGGAGCATGGCGGCGGCCGTGGCGATGCGCCTGGTGCCGGCGGCGCTGCTGCCGCGCGCGCTGTCGATCATCTTCAGCGGGATCGCCGTAGGCACCGTGGTGGCGGTGCCGCTGGGCAGTTTTCTCGGCGGGCAATTTGGCTGGCGCAGTGCGTTTTTCGCAGCGGCGGCGGTTGGCGTGGTGACCCTGGTTTTTCAAATGTTCACGTTACCGAGTCTGGCGCCGCATCGCCCGTCACGCCTGCGTACGGTGCTTGAGGTTTTGCTGCGACCGGGCATTGCCATTGGCATGTTCGGCTGCGTATTGGTGCACACCGGCCACTTTGCGTTGTTCACGTACATCCGGCCATTTCTGGAAAGCACCACCGGCGTCGGAACGCAAACTCTGGCACTGATGCTCCTCGGTTTCGGCGTGGCGAACTTTGCCGGCACGCTGTTCGCCGGCTGGCTGTTGCAGCGCAGTCCACGCGGGACCCTGGTGCTGATGCCGGTGCTGGTAGGCGTTGCCGCTCTGGCACTGGTCGGGTTGCCGGCTTCTCTCACCGGGCAGGCGTTGCTCCTGGCGCTCTGGGGCATGGCTTTCGGTGGTGTGCCCGTCGCATGGTCGAATTGGGTGGCGCGCTCGGTACCCGATCAGGCCGAAAGCGCAGGCGGCATGGTCGTCGCATCGGTGCAATCGGCGATTGCCGCAGGCGCTGCTGCCGGCGGCGCGGTGTTCAGTTTCAGTGGCATCAATGGGGTGTTTGTCGCGGCCGGCATTCTCATGTTACTGGCCGCGTTGCTGATTGCACTGAAGGTCAATGTCGATGTGCCGGAGCCGGGCTCGGCGGCGGTGCCGATGCATCTGTGATTTGATCAGAGAGGGGTGCGAGTGGCGGCAATGTCCCAGGTTTGCATGATCTGAGTAATGGCAGCATCGATGCTTTCCAGCGCGGTGTTGTCTCTGGCGAGTATGGATATGCCTTGCAGGAAACTGTCGAATACCGTCGCCATCGCCGCCAAATTTGTGTCGCTGGCCAACTCACCGGCACTCACAGCGCGCTCGACGCAGGCTTGAATTCCCGCGCGGGTGCGCTGGCGTGAGCGGGTCAGGGCTCGCACCACGTGGGCATTTTCCGGGCTCGGTGCGCTCATGACGCCCAGAGTGACCATGCAGCCCTTGGGATGCGCGTCGTCGCACTGCATGCGTGCCGACTGGCGCAGCGCGGTCTCGATGGCGTCGCGCGGTGCCAGACTTTCGTCCCACAGGCATTCGGTGACTTGCGCGTAGGTTGTCAGATAACGCTGCACACATTCATCGAACAAGGCCTCCTTGGAACCGAACGCGGCGTAGAAGCTCGGCGCTGAAATCCCTCCGCCAAGTCCGGCCTTCAATTGGGCGAGCGATGTCGCGTCGTAGCCGTGTTGCCAGAACAGCTGCATGGCCTGATCGACAGCGTCGTCGCGATCAAACTGACGGGGGCGACCGGTTCTCGCCATGGCAAAGCTCCTCGTTGAAGTCATATAAAGACTAGTCGATACAGAAATTGTTGACAACGCTCCTTGTGCGCCTTCAGGATCTAGATCGATCGGTATTTATATCAGCGAAGGCTTTTCAAGGAGCATCCCGTGACACCATCAATAACGTTGACAGCCACCCCAAAACGCCTTCCCATCGGCGCTTTGCTGGCGCTGGCGATGACAGGCTTCATCTGTATCGTCACCGAAACCCTGCCCGCCGGCTTGCTGCCGCTGATCAGCGAGGGTTTAACGATTTCGCCGTCCATGGCAGGGCAAATGGTGACCGCATACGCATTGGGGTCGGTACTGGCGGTGATCCCGATGACTATCGCCACCCGCGGCTGGCGGCGCCGCAATGTGCTGCTGCTGACGATTGTCGGCTTCCTGGTGTTCAATTCGATCACTGCGCTGTCGTCACACTACGGCGTGACGCTGGTCGCGCGCTTCTTCGCCGGGGTCGCAGCAGGGTTAGCGTGGAGTTTGTTGGCCGGCTACGCGCGACGCATGGTCGAACCCGAGCAGCAGGGCAAGGCACTGGCACTGGCAATGGTCGGTACGCCGATTGCGCTGTCGCTGGGCGTGCCGCTGGGGACGTGGCTCGGCGGGCTGGTCGGCTGGCGCAGCACATTCGGCCTCATGTCGGCGCTGACCCTGCTATTGATCGTCTGGGTGCTGGTGAAAGTGCCGGATTACCCGCCGCAACCGGCCCATCAACGCCTGCCGCTGCGCAACGTCCTGACCACCCCGGGCGTTCGCCCTGTGCTTGCGGTGGTGATCAGCTGGATGCTCGCGCATAACATTCTCTACACCTACATTGCGCCGTTCATTGCGCCGGCAGGAATGGCCGATCGTGTTGATCTGGTCTTGTTGGTCTTTGGCATTGCTGCGCTGGCGGGCATATGGCTGACGGCGAAGCTGGTCGAGCCGCTGCTGCGTACGACGGTCCTGTTGAGCCTTGCGACGTTTGCCGTCGTCTGCGTGGCGCTGGGTTTTGGCGGGGGTATGCCGGAGGTGATCTACGTTGGCGTGGCGGTATGGGGTTTGACCTTTGGCGGCGCGGCAACTTTGCTGCAAACCGCGCTGGCGGATGCGGCGGGCGACGGAGCGGATGTCGCCTTGTCGTTGAACGTGGTGGCGTGGAACAGCGCGATCGCTGGCAGCGGTGTCGTCGGCGGCGTGTTGCTCGATCGCTGGGGCGTTGCCGCATTCCCGTGGGCCATGCTGGCACTGGTGGCTATCGGCTTCGCCATCGCGTGGGGTGCCCGGGCCCACGGTTTCAAGTCGGGCCCGCGCTCTGTCGGAGCTTCGGTAGTGGCGGCGCATTGAACCCCGCCATCCCCCTTTCTTAAGCGCGCTTCGGCAGTTTCCAGTTCGGTCGGATGAAGTGGCAGGTGTAGCCATTCGGAATCCGCTCCAGGTAATCCTGATGCTCGGGCTCTGCTTCCCAGAAGGGGCCGGCCGGTTCGATTTCGGTCACTACCTTGCCGGGCCATAGCTTCGAAGCGTCGACGTCAGCAGCGGTGTCTTCAGCAACGGCGCGCTGCTCCTCGCTGAGGTAGTAGATCGCCGACCGGTAGCTCGGGCCAAGGTCGTTGCCCTGGCGGTTGGGCGTGCTCGGGTCGTGGATCTGGAAGAAGAACTCGAGGATCTGCCGGTAGCTGATCACCGCCGGATCAAACTCGATCTCGATGGCTTCGGCATGGTTGCCGTGGTTGCGATAGGTCGCATTCGGCACATCGCCGCCGGTGTAACCGACACGGGTCTTGAGCACGCCCGGGTAGCGGCGCAACAGATCCTGCATGCCCCAGAAGCAACCGCCGGCGAGAATGGCAGTTTCGGTTTGAGTGGTCATGGTGTGTCCTTCCTCTCGGAGACGATGGGGATATGCATTGTTATGAGGGCGGGTTGGCCGATTCCAAGGTCACGGACGACTGCGATCTGATCAAAGGGGCTTGATTGCTGCTCGCAGTCTTCGCCAGAAAATCGCTGATCAGCGATGTCACCTGTTGTTGAATCACCGCGCGTGGCCGCGCAGCCTCGCCATCCCGGCAAATGATGCCATCCCCGGGACTGTCTTCTTCGAGCAAGGCCTCCGCGCCCGGTTTGCACTGTGACATGAAGCTGAAATGGCTGGCGTCGGCGATCTCGATATAACGGCTCGATGCCGGAGGCAGGCGCTTGGCCAGATCAGCTGACTCCAGGGCTGCCGGCAGATCCTGCGACGGCGCACCGGCGGCGATAACCAGCGTTGGCACTGGCAATGTCGCAAGGCTCTGACTGGTCATTCCCCGCGAAAGGCCCAGATCCAGCGAAACCACGGCCGTCACGCGCTCATCGCGCAGGGTACCGGCCAGTGCCGTTTTCAATGCCGGGGTGCTCACCGGATTCATTTGTTGATAGACCTTGCAACTGGATAGCTGCGGATGAGCTGTGCAATCGCCCGCGAACAGGTCCGGGTCGAATCGCGCACCGGCGATTTCCAGCGCAGTCCAGCCGCCGAGGGAGTGGCCGACCACTGCAATCCGATCCTTGGCGACGATGCCGAATTTGTCCGCTTGGCGGGTGACTGCGTCGATGGCGCGGCTCAGGTCGGCGGGGCGCTGCCACAACTGTGCGGCCGCCTGCGGGCTGCGGTCATGGGTAGTGGTGCCGGGGTGGTTGACTGCCGCGACGATATAACCCTGACGGGCCAGCGCACTCGCCAGCCAGGCCTGATTGCTCCAGTTGCCTCGGTAACCGTGGGACAGCACCACCAAGGGATGGGCGCCGGCCACGGGTGCCGCGTCACGAACGGCAGAAGAACCAACGAAGACTGCGTCATCCGCGATCGATTGGGCGGTGGCTGTCGTCGCGCTCGGGTACCAGACGACCATCTCGAGCGGACGTTCGTGGTGCGGGTCGGGCAGGGTGGCGGACTGGAAGCCGATGACGTCGACGTCAGCCAGCGCGGCGGTCGAAAGGCCTATGACGAGCCAGGTCGCGAGTGCTGTTTTCAATGGATTGATCATCACGATTTACCAAAGCCAAAGAAAGAGCGCAGCTTGCTCGGCGGCCTCCGTTCGTAGAAAGTCCTGGTCTCCTTGAGGAAGTAATCACTCAGCCCGGCTTCTCCGACCAGCACGCGGCAAAAATCTACCGGCCCGCCGTCTGGGGCTGTGTCCCCAGCGACATTGCCGGCTTCGCGCATGACCTGCTCGATATCGCCATCGGCTTCGATGCCGACGATCAAATGCGGTTTTTCATCGAGCGAGGCGTCGTGCATCAGTGCCAGAAATGCGCGCTTCACGTTTGGATGTTTGGCCAGCAGTTGCGAGAGCGAGTGAACCATCGACGATGGATAGTCCGAAGGCTGTCCGAGCAATACGTTGGTTTCTTTTTCAACGGTGCGCTGCGTGGCGGGGCGGCCGATTCCGCCCGAGAGCAAATGTTGCACTTCATCCGGGACGAACTCTTTGCCGTAGGGCGACTTGGGATTGAGGAAGAGCAAAGCACCCAAGGTGATTTCGAACAGTGATCGGGCGGGTATCTCTACATAGCTCTGCTCGCTGTCGATGGATTGTTGCAGCGTTGGCAGCGAGGAGAAGAACGGAATGACCGGCGTGCCATCGGGCTTCTGCCAGTGGGCGATGCTGATGTTGCTGCCGGCCTCGAGATTGACATGACCTTGAGCTGCACCGGCGGTGCCGAGGATGTAGACGGTCGAATCCAGCAGGGTGCGATAGAACTCAGGGCGATGCGCGGGTTCGTCCGCGGCCAGTCGGAGTGATGTTTCCAGAGAGTTTTCTTGCGAAGTATCCATGAGGTCAGTCCGTTATTTTCGATGGAGAGCGATGATTACCTGCTCGGCGCGAAGATGCCTGCATTCACCAGCATTTCATCCAGCCCCTCGGGCCAGACCTGATCGCCGGTGCCCCGTAACGATTTAGCGGACCACCAACGATGATCGGCCATGACCTCGGTTTCTTCCTGAGTCCAGCCGGATCTGGAAAGCCGTTCGCCTGGCGCGTGCACGACGAAATATTGTTCGACCGCGAGTACTGTTTCGCCGCTTGGTAATAGCATGGAAAAATCCCGGTGTGCTACAGGTCCCTCAACCGTGACGACCTCTATGCCGGTTTCCTCACGCAACTCACGTATTGCAGCGTCATGGAATGTCTCACCGGCCTCAACGCCGCCGCCTGGGGTTGCCCAGTAAGTTCTGCCGGCCAAGGCGCCGTTTTCATGAATGAATCTGAAAAGCAGAACTTCTTGGGAGGGACTGATGACCAGTAATCGTGCTGCTTTGCGTTCGCGCATCTACATCTTCCTTGAAGGGCTTGCTACTGCTTGTTGCGTTTCGGATTCGTATTGCAAGAGGACGTCGGGCTGGCAAGAGCTCCTTATTGCACAGCCATTAAAGACCACCCAACCTGCTGAACCATGGAAAAACAGCGCCAGCTTCATGGCCTTTATACGCTGACCTCGCCCGCAATTGTCTGCGACAACGAAGCCAGCTGATTACTGCCGGTATTACCAATAGCGTCAGAAACCACTGGAAAACATTGCTGGATTGAAGCGCAAGAGCCAGAAGCACGTTGATCAGGAGCGCCCCAAGAATCGCAACGTTGTACTTGATGTGCCGACGTTTGATTGCAGCAAAGTCTTCCCAGTCGTAAATCAACCAATCGTGAGAAAACCCTCCGCACTCTGGGCATTTATGCGTGGGCGGAAGATGATCGGTGATGAATCCACAATCAGGGCAGCAGACTGTCATTGAGCAAACCTTCCGCAAGCTGTTACATATCGCTAGCCAGCGTAGTGCAGATTGCGCGGAGTTGTCCGCCTCCAGCCAACAGACCTCACAACAAGCTCCACGAAACCCCGACGTACACCCCCATTCCTTCGCCCGGCGTCGACCGCGCGGCATCCAGACCTTTGTCGTCATAGCCCGGCGTGACCGTGGCCGCATAACGTTTGCCGGTGAGGTTGCGCATGTCCACCCAGCCTTGCCAGTCGCCCTTCGGCGCGTTGTAGCCCAGCGTGGCGCCGAACAGGGCATACGGATCGGCGTAATAGCTATTGGCGTAATCCACGGCAACTTTGGACACCAGTTGTGTGTTCACGGCGGCGAAGAAGCCTTGCGGCCAGTCGTAACGCAGTTCGCCCTGATAGTAGTGCATCGGCAAACCGGGCAGGCGGTTGTCGCCGAAGCGTTCATCGTCACGGTAGTGGAAATCGCTGAAGGTGTAGGCCTGGCGCAAGCTCAACTGGCGCCCGTCCGCGGCGGTCCAGAGTTTGCTGTTGAGGCTGGCCTCGATGCCTTGGTGCACCGTCGGGCTGGCATTGAGTTCGTAGGGCGTGACGGCGTTGGCATCCGGTAGCACCGAGAGCAGTTCGTGACGAACTTGCGCGTAGTACCAGGCCAGACTCCATTCACCGAAGGCGCTGTCGCCACGGCCGCCAAGTTCCAGGGTGGTCGCGGTCTGGTTTTGCAGTTTTATCGGGTCGCGCTGGGTGCCGGTGGCGGCACCGTTGCCCGCAGGGAAGCGTACGTTGGAGCTGTAGATCAATGACCACGGGTGCGGTGCTTCGACGGAGCGGCTGAGGTTGCCAAACACTTGCACATCCGGGGTGATCTGGTAGCGCAGGCCGATACGCGGTGCGTAGTCCCAGTCGTTGAGGCTGGTTTTGCCGCCGCCTTGCGGGTAGGTCACGGCGCTTTCGCGGCGGGTGTAGATGGCGGCGAGGCCGGTGGTAAGCCAGAGGTCGTCGGCAATTTCCAGGTCGTTACCGACATGCAGCACGGTGTCGGAGCCCTGATAGGTGAAGTTGCGCATGCGCGTACCCGGAGCGTAGCTGGCGGTGTTGCCCCCAGTCGGAACGCGCACGAATTCACTGGCGCCGTCGTTGGGCAGATGCTTGGTCACGCGCAGGCCCACAGTGCTGCGGCTTTCCATGCCGAACAGGGTGTCGCGGCGTTTGTAGTCGAAGGTGCCGCTGACGTCGGTATAGGCCACTTTCAGGCGGTTCGGGCCTTCGCGCAAGTCCATGGGGTAGTCGTGGTAGACGAGACCGGTCTGAATGCTCGAATCGTCGTCGAGATAGAACGTGGTCTTGTTGCCAATGAAGGTGCTGCCCGGTTGCTTGCGGCTGTCGTCGCGCGCCACATACGCCGGGTTGGCTGCCCGTGGGCTGTGTTCGATGGAGTGTTTGGTTACCCGGCCGGCGAGGTCATTGTCGGTCTCGCGGTAGCGAAAATAGAAGCGTGTTTCCAGGTTCGGGTTGAAGCGATAACCGAAGTTGGCGATCAGGCCTTTGCTGTCGCTGGTGGTGTGATCCTGATAGCCGTCAGCCTCGGCACCGGTCAGCGACACGTAGTAATCGAAATCGCCAAGCACTTGCCCGGAGCTGATCTGGCGCTGCTGATAGCCATGACTTCCGGTGGCATAGCGCACTTGCAGTTTCGGCGCGGTGTAACCGGTGTGGCTGACGTAATCGATAGCGCCGCCCAGCGCCAGCGAGCCGCGATCAAAGCCGTTGGCGCCGCGCAACACTTCGACATGGTCGACCCACAGTGGCTCAAGCAATTCATACGGTGTGCCGCCGGGGCCGGTCAACGGCAGGCCGTCAAGCATCGTATACAGCCCTGAAGCGTGGGCGCCGGGTGCGCGGTTGATCCCCGATCCGCGAATGGAAATCTTCACGCCTTCGTTGCCCGCCGACTGCGCATACACCCCTGGCTGGTAGGCCAGCACATCCTGATTGCTGGCAACGCGGCCCTGCAACGGCTGGCGCATGTCGACCACGTTGGTAGCGCCGGGCACCTGTTCGAGGCGTTCGCGGGCCTCTTCGACCGCTGCATCCGTGCCACTGCGCTCATCCGCCGAAATCAGCACTTGCCCCAGTTCCAGACCCTGGGTCGCAGCCATCGCCGGGCAGGCGATGGCCAGACCGAGCAGGGCAGTGGGCAATGATTTGGGCGACGGCATCGAGAAAACTCCAGCAAACAGGGAATCGGGCAATGAACAGTGCGACGTCAAAAGAAACGGAGGAAACACATGGCGATTTGGCTTTTTGTCCGGCGATGCCAAACGACCGGGCGCGGACTAACTTCGCGGATCCGGCCTTTCGGTTCAATAAACAATTTCAGCGGGCTGTTGAAGCGCGACAAAGTCGAGTTGCCGAAAGCCGGATGCCCTACAAGCGCGTCGCGGAAAATTCTGACGATACATGCGCAGACATCCCGCTCTTTCTGGCGCAGTGATCGCTCACTTGCCCCGCAAGGTCAGCTCGATCACCTCGACAAACGCCTTCACCAGCGGGCTTCGTTCGCGTTTGCGCGTCAGCACCAGTAACGGCGCCGTGGCGCTGGGTTCAGCCAGCGGTCGATAGGTCACGCCACGCTTGACCAGGGCCTGGGTGCATTGCGGTACAACTGCGATGCCTCGGCCGGCGGCGACCAGAGCAATGATCGAGGTGATCTGTTTGCCACTCGGCCCCGGGCGCGGAGTCAGGTCGTTGCGACGGTACAGCGCAGCAATGATGTCGTTCAGGGCCGAGCCGTAGTCGCTCGGGAAAGCAATCAGGGGATATGCGCTCAGCTCGGTCAGGGTCACATGGCTCTGATTGGCGAGGGCGCTGTCACTGGGAACGGCGGCCATCAACGGCTCGTTGTCCAGGCAGATGACCTTAATGTCCGGGTTCGCATCGGCCGGGTACATGCGGCTCATGCCGATGTCCAGGCGTCCTTCGACGATTTGTGCACATTGCGTACTGGAGGCGCCTTCTTCCACGGTCAATCGCACATCGGGATACGACGAGCAGAACGTCTGGATGGTCTGGCTGAAAATATCCGAGAGCGCGATCGAGCTGGCATAACCCACCGCCAGTTGCCCGGCCGAGCCAGCCGCCAGTTTGCTGGTAATGGCTGCCGTGAGGTCGACTTGTTCCAGCACGGCCCGCGCATAGGGCAGAAAGTGTCGCCCCTCGGACGTCAGCGTGACATTGCGCGTGCTGCGGTCGAACAGACGAAAGCCCAGTTCCGTTTCCAGCGCCGAAATCTGCCGGGTCAGCGGCGGCTGGGCGATATGCAGACGCACCGCGGCGCGGCCGAAATGCAATTCGTCACTGACGACGAGAAAATAACGCAGACGGCGCAGATCGATCATGTTCATCCCTGGGTATCAATCGGTCGGAAATCGGTATTGGATCCTTCAGACTGCCCATCTTATAAAAGTGTTTGAAAATATTACGAACATTTCTTATGAGCCTTCGCCTGTTTTGTCCTCGGGTCGCCCTGTTTCTGGCGGGATGCGCGGCTTTTATCAACCTTTATGCAACGCAAGGGCTGCTTAACCAGCTGGCCGCAGCGTTCGACGTGTCCGCCCGACAAGCCAGCTGGAGCATTACCGTCACCACGCTGGCCGTGGCCATCGCTGCATTATTTGTCGGCCGGCTTACGGCGCGGGCCGAGCAGCATCGGGTCATCGCGCTGGCGGCGATCCTGTTGGCGCTGCCAGCGCTGCTGGCGGCCTGGGCAGGCAGCTTCGGTGAGTTCCTGCTTTGGCGGGCGGTCCAGGGCCTGCTGATACCCGTGGTGTTCGCCACCAGCATCGCCTACATCGGCGTGCGCTGGAGAGATGGCGCGGTGACCGAAGTGACCAGCGTCTACGTTGCCGGCACCGTGCTTGGCGGATTCTGCGGGCGGTTCCTCACCGGATGGGTCACCGAGTTTGCCGACTGGCGTCTTGCCCTGGCCGTGCTTGCCGGGCTGAGCCTTCTCCTGGGGTTGGTAATCGCCTGGTTCCTGCCGCGCAACCCCAGTCCCGGTGTGCAAACCCCGGCCGGGCGCCAAGGGCTGCGCGCCGAACGTTTCAGCAAACCGTTGTTGGCCACCTACGTCGTGGGTTTTTGCGTGCTGTTTGCGCAGATTGCGACGTTCACCTATGTCGGTCTGCACCTGAGCCGTGCGCCATTTTCGTTGAGCACAGGTGCGCTCGGAGCGATCTATTCGGTGTTCCTGCTGGCGTTGGTGGTGGTGCCGATCGCCGGACGCCTGGGCAAGGCCCGACCGCGTAGTGAACTGATCACGGCCGCAGCCTGCCTGGGGATTACCGGCTCGCTGCTGACGCTGACCTCCTCACTGTCGCTGATCATTGCCGGCCTCGCGCTCAGCTCCACCGGCGTGTTTCTCGCCCAGGCCGCCGCCAACGCATTCGTCACCGCCCATGCCCGCTTGGACAAGGCCGGGGCCGTGGGGCTGTATCTGACCAGTTACTACCTGGGCGGCAGTTTCGGTGCGTTCGTGCCGGGCACGCTGTGGGAACTGGGCGGCTGGCCGGCTTGCATCGCCCTGATCATGGTGTTCCAGATACTGCCGCTGCTGGTGATTCGTCGCGGCTGGAAAATTCCCGTACTGCCGGTGATGGCCGGCGCTCCCGCGCTCAAAACTCTTGAATCAACATCCAACAAGGAAAATGTCAGATGACCGTGAGTAACCTGCTGACGCTGCAAAGCCCGTTATTGTCCGTGATAGAACCCGTGCTCGACGACATGCCCGCCGGTGTTCTCAAGCAAGCGTTGGTAGAGGCGTTTCGCAGTCAGGAAGCCGCGCTGCATGACATCGAGCGCTCGTTTCAATCCCTGACTTCGCGTCATCATCGTGCTGCGCCGTTGCGAACGTTCTTCGGCAGTTGGTCGAAAACCAACAATTCGGCCGCCAGTGTGTCCGGCCTTGCCAGTCGCATCACATTGCTGGCGCGCTCGGAACAACACAGCGATGCAGCGGATCGTCTCTACCGGGTCTGCGGCAGTCTGCAACGCATCACCGACGAAGACCTCGGCGCGTTGGGCAACACGCTGCACTCCGAGCTGTTCTACAACATGGCCACGCCGATTTGCGGTGATGACCAATGGCTGTTGAAAGAGAACTGCCTGCCCTCGGCACAATCCTTCAAGGACTGGACCGACGCCCGGCGCCTGCGTGACCGCGACCTGCTGCAAGGCTTGCTGACGACGCTGGTGCATGAGGTTTATACCCATGGCGAAGTGGAATTCATCCACCCCCTGTTCACGCAGTGGTTTGAGCGTGACATGGGCGTGCCGGCCGCGAAAGTAAGGTCGACGGTCGCTTGGGTCACCGTGCATACGGGCGGCACCGAGAGTAATCACTTTGCCCACGCGGTCGCCGCTGTCGAGGCGTTCGTCGAGGCAATGGGCGTCGCCGTTGTGCAGTCAGCTGCGCAGGAGATCTTCGTCGAGTACCTTCAACGCAAGGCTGAAGTGATGCGCGAATGCGAGAAAATCCTTGATAAGGCAGCAAACAGCGTTGAACAGGTATCAATAACAACATAATTGGTATTGGCCCGAATTGCCGCTTGTATTCAAGATAAGCACGTTTCGCACTTGGCCCGCTCTAGCGGGGCAGGTGCTGCACGAACCCTGGAAAGATCGCAAGGAAGCCCGTATGCAGCTCATCGTGTTTTGCCCGCCGAAAATTATTCTCCAGCACCGTGCCGCAGACTGGTCGGCTGCGCTTGGTCGTGAAGGCGTCCTGTTGAGCTGTGCCTCTCGCGCGCAAGAGATTGCGGCGCATCTGGGTGACGCAGTGCGCTATCAGCTGTTCGACAACTTCAATGACAACGCGCTGGTCGAGGTCGACGTCTATGAAATCGCCCGCGAACTCCATGCACCGCTGTGTGTGGCGCTGGCGGAAATCGACGTGCTGCGCGTGGCGCGCATCAACGACCGCCTCGGGATCAGCGTCGGTGCCGAAGAGCGCGCCATGTTCTATCGGGACAAGTTTCTGATGAAACAGCGCACTCGCGAATGCGGCTTTGCCATCGCCGAAATGGCGACCATCAGCAACGCCACCGAGGCGGTACGCTTCAGCGATCTGCACGGGTTTCCGGTAGTGATCAAACCGCGCGACGGACGTGGCTCGAACGGTGTTGAAGTGCTGCGTGACATGACGCAAATGCGCGACTGGCTGCTCGGCCAGACATCGACCACGTTCCACAACCTGATGATCGAAAAATATGTGCGCGGCAGCCATTACATCGTCAATGGCCTGTACATCGAGGGGCGGCCGATTCTGGTGTCGCCGGTGCGCGTGATGACCTCGGCGCTGGATTTCCTCGGCGGCAAATCCCATGACTTGCACATGCTCGACGCACACAACCCGATGCGCGATCGTCTGGTCGAATACGCACGGGCACTGGTTGAACGGGTACTGCCTTCCGATCCGACAATGCTGTTTCACCTTGAGCTGTTCGTTGACGAGAACGACGAGATCGTTCTCTGCGAAATCGCCTCGCGCCTGGGCGGGGTGTTTTTCAATCAGGAAATCACCCACGCCTGGGGCATCGATCCGCGCATGGGCTTCCTGCGCGCGCTCCACGATCCGGCTTACCGGCCTGAACCGATGACCGAGCCGCTGCGCATGGTCGGGCATATCAGCATTCCACCGCGTGTCGGTCTGCTGCGCGACGTTGCCCGGGAATGCCCGCTCGAAGGCGTTCTGGAATACCGCATCTCGGCGGAAAAAATGACCTCCTACAGCAATATGAAATTCACCAACTCGGAAATTCTCAACGCCATCGTTGCGGGGCAGAACGAGGCCGAGTTGCGCGACTTGTTGCACACGGTCGAGCGCTGGTTCCACGACAGTTGCGACTGGGCGGCCATCGAGACCGCTGCCTAGCGCCTTACTCATGTCCTGACGACATCAATCGAGCTGACTTCCGTCACTGAACGGGATGCTCACGCCTTCAGAAAAGTGGATAGCCCATGAACAAGCTGGTTGAAAGCCTCATTCCGATTCCGGTGGCAGCCCTCGGGGCCTGGCTCGGTTACCTGACCGGGTTTCCGCTCGGCGACCTGATCGGCGCGATCTGCGCGGTGACTGCGCTGAGCAAGCTGGGAGTGCCCATGCGCATGCCGTATCCCTTCGTGGCCACCGTGCAATTGCTGCTGGGCATCAGTGTCGGCTCCATCGTCACCGCCTCGATGATGCGCGAGCTCACCGACTTCAGCATTCTGGTTGGTCTGCTCATCTGCATGACCACGCAGATATTCGTCGGCTACAACTGGCTGCGGCGCATGGAAAAATGGGGCCACATCGAAAGTCTGCTGGGCTCAATTCCCGGCGCGATGGCGGCCGTGATGACGGTGTCGGGCGAGCAGGGGCCCGCATCAGGGCGCATCGCCTTCGTACACATCGTGCGGCTGCTCGCGCTGCTGGCCGTGGTCACGATCATCGCCGGTGGGCACTCCGACAGCGTGGCACCGACGCTGGGTACGCTGGACAACTATCTCGGCGTAATCGCGCCGGCCATTGCCGCGGTGCTCGCCGGGTATCTGCTGGAACGTTTCGACGTACCGGCGCCGTACATGCTGACCGGGTTGCTGTGCACCGCCGCCGTCAATGTCGGTTTCCCCGAAGCCAATCTGCATGTGCCCGATCCGTTCGCGATAGTCGCGTTGATCCTGCTGGGCGGGCTGATCGGTATTCGCCTCAAGGACATCACTTTCAGAGACGTCGTGCGTTATATCCGCGCCGGCCTGGTGGTCACTGCGCTGACGTTCTGCACCACGCTGCTGGTGGCGTTCGTGATGAGCAAACTGACCGGCAAACCGTTTCTGACGCTGTTCATGTCATGGGTGCCGGGCGGCGTCGAAGTGATGACCGCGGCCGCGTTGCTGCTCAAGCTCGACCCGGCGTTCGTGATGCTCAACCACGTGGTGCGGATGTCGATCATCCACATTTCACCGGTGTTTCTGCCCAAGCGCCTGTTCCAGGAACAGCCCGCGCCTTTGCCTCAGCCGCAACCCCAGACCGAACCGTAATCGCTGCCACCCTTCGAATACCCAAGGATTTGACCTCGATGAGTATTGCCATTCACGACCCAACGCTGCGCGACGGAAATCACGCGGTCTCCCATTCGTTGAGCCTGGACGACATCGCCGCCTACTGCCGCGCAGTCGACGGCTGTGGCCTGAACGTGGTCGAAGTCGGCCACGGCAATGGTCTCGGCGCATCCTCGCTGCAATTGGGGCTGGCACGCTACAGCGACGTGCAGATGCTGGAAACCGCGCGAGCCAACCTCACCCACACCCGACTGGGCGTACACATGATTCCGGGGTTCTCGCGCTTGAGCGACATCGACACGGCGCTGAGCATCGGTGTCGAGGTGTTGCGCATCGCCTCGCACTGCACCGAAGCCAGTGTCACCGAGAGTTATATCGAGCATGCGCGCAGCAAAGGCGCGTTCGTTCACGGCGTGTTGATGATGAGCCACATGGCCAGTGCGTCGACTCTGCTCGAAGAGGCCTCGAAGCAGCAACGCTACGGCGCCAATGCGCTGGTGCTGATGGACTCGGCCGGTCATTTCGACCCGGACAGCACCCGCGAGAAAATCGCTCTGCTGGTGCGCGAACTCGACATTCCCGTGGGCTTTCATGGCCACAACAATCTGGGACTGGCCGTTGCCAACTCGCTGGCGGCAGCGCAGGCCGGCGCGACCATCATTGACGGCTGCATGCGCGGCTTCGGCGCCGGTGCCGGCAACACTCAGCTGGAAGTGCTCTGCGCAGTGCTTGAACGCTATCAGTTCGACACGGGCGTGAATGTCTTCGACCTGTGCCGGGCGGTGGACAGTCTGGCGGAGTTCACTCCGGTGAAAACGCCGACCGTGGTCAAGACTGCCAACCTCATCAGTGGCCTCTACGGTGTATGCAGTGGCTTCGAAAAGCACGTGGCACGGGCCGCCGCCGAGTTTCACGTCGAACCCCGGAAAATTTATCAAGAGCTGGCCCGCTGCAACGCCGTGGCAGGTCAGGAAGACCTGATCATCTCGGTGGCCAGTCGCTTGTCTCAACCTGTTGTCGCTTGATTCTGGAGCTCGAAATGACGTTGAAAACCGCCATCATTGGCAGCGGCAATATCGGCTGCGACATTCTGTGCAAGGTGCTCGCCCATCCTGAACTCGATTGCGCGGTAGTCGCCGGTCGCTCGTTGAGTTCATCAGGCCTGGCCTTCGCCCGCGAACGCGGCGTGGCGACCACGGCTGACGGCATCGACGGACTGTTTGCCCGCATCAACGAGTTCGATGTGGTGTTCGATGCCACCTCTGCGGCCGATCATGAAGCCCATGCACCGCGCCTGATCGAAGCCGGCAAAGCGATCATCAATCTGACCCCGGCGTCGTTGGGCGTACTCTGCGTGCCGTCACTCAATGGCGTAGCGCTATCCGATGCCAACAATATCAACATGATCACCTGCGGCGGTCAGGCTTCGATTCCGCTCGCCGCCGCGATTGCCCGGGCCAATCCCGGGGTGCGCTATATCGAGGTGGTCTCCTCGATCAGCGCCCAAAGTGCCGGGCCTGCCACGCGGCGGAATCTGAGCAACTACATCACCACCACGGAAAACGCTCTGAGTCATTTCACCGGGTGTGCTGACGTCAAAGCGATCCTCAACATCAACCCGGCCAAACCCAACGTCTACATGCAGACCGCCGTGTCGGCATTGATCGAGCACGTCGATCTGCCCGCCACCCGCCGTGAAATCGAACGCGCCGTGGCCCACGTGCAATCGGCAGTGCCGGGTTACGAAGTGATCGTTGACCTGCATTACAGCGAAGGGCGCCTGTTCACTATGGTGCGGGTCGAAGGGGCAGGGGACTTCCTCGACCCAAGTGCCGGCAACCTCGACATCATTACCGCGACCGCCACGCACATGGCCGTGCTCATGGCCCGTGGCCGTGTCGCCGAATGCGCCGCCTGACCCAAGGAGATCTGTCCATGCCTGGTCTTTCGCCAGATCTGGAATTCGCACGGTTTTGCCCGATCCTCGGCGTGGTGCAAAAAGTCCGCGAGATGTCCCGGCCGGTCATCGATCTGGGCGTCGGCGTGCCGGGCTTTCTGCCGGCGGCGCATATCGTCGAAGCAGCGGTCAAAGCCGCCGGCGAACACAGCGGCGGTTACGGCTCCAGCCAGGGCGATGCGGCATTGCTCGCCGCGTACAAGGGCTATCTGCATCGGCAGGGTTTCGACTTCTACCGAGAGCAGAATCTGGTGGCCGGCCTCGGTGCCAAGCATCTGTTGTTCAGCGTGCTGCGCGCGATCATTTGTCCCGGCGACCAGATCCTCGTCGCCAGCCCTTGCTGGCCGACCTATTTCGACATTGCCGAACTGGTCGGCGCCGGTGTGGTCGATGTGCCCTGCACCGCGCTGACCGGCTTCAAGATGACCGCGCAAGCTCTTGAAAACTCGTTGTCGGACTCAGTGCGCGTGGTATTGCTCAACTCGCCGGGCAACCCGACCGGCGCTGTGTATACGGCAGAGGAGTTGGGGGCGCTGGCACAGGTGCTGCGTCAGAAAGATGTCTGGATCATCTCCGACGATGTGTATCAGCGCTTCGTCTATGACATGCCGACGTGCCCTAGCCTGCTGTCGGTCGCTCCGGACTTGAGGGACCGGATCATCAAGATCGACAGCGTTTCGAAGATGTATGGCATGCCCGGCTGGCGCGTCGGGTTGATGGCGGCTGATGAACGTGTTGCGGCGGCCGTGACCACCCTCAACTCGAATTCGATTTCCAACCTGCCACCGATTCCGGCGGCCGCCGCTGCTGCGGCATTCAACGGCGATCAGGCTTTTTCCCATGCGGCAAAAGAGCGGCTGGCGCAGCAACGCAAGACCCTGCTTGCGGTATTGCAGGGCACGCCACACCTGAGCTTTTGCGTACCGGCGGGAGCGTTCTATCTGTTCATGGACATTCGCCATGCGCTGGGCAAGTCGCTGCGCGGCACGCTGATCAGCGATGACGAAACGTTCTGTGCGCTGTTGCTTGAGGAGTACGACGTGGCGCTGATTCCCGGCAGTTTCTTTGGTGCACCGGGGCATGTGCGCCTGTCGTACTCCGGCGAGGCCGAGCAGGTAAGAACCGGGGCGTTGCGCCTTAAAGAATGCCTGACAGCCATTGCGTGAAGCGCCTGGCTGCAAGGTAAGGACGCGGTTCCAGATAAAGGAAATATCTTGATGAAGCATGCTTTTGCAATCGTCGGCTGCGGCGCGACGGCTATCGCCTTCCTGCAGCGTCATCTCGATCGCGTGGCCGAGGGCAGCGCGCCAGCAGGCACGGTGTATCTGTTCGAAAAACGCGAAGCGTTCGGCCATGGCGCCGCTTACGAGGCGGATCTGGCGAGCAATATTCTCAATACCAAAACCGCGTACATCTCGCCGTATCCGCATCTGCCGGGGCATTTCCAGCAATGGCTGCAGGAACATCCCGCCGCCTGGCGCCCGGCATTTGCCCGATTCGAGCCACTGGCCGACAGCTTTGCGCCACGCGCGTTGTTTGGCCTGTACCTGAAAGACCAGATACGCAAAATCGTTTTGCGTGGTGCCTCGCTGGGCTGCCAGATCGTGCTGATCAATGCCGAGGTGTGCACCATCGACCTGGTTGACGATAGCGAAACCGTGCGCACCCGTTGTGGTGTGAGTATCCCCGCACAAAAGGTATTTCTGTTCTGCGGCCCGCTGGGCAGTAAAATCGATCCGGCGCACCAGGACGAGCGCGTACTGACCAGCCCTTATCCTGTATCGCGGTTGCTCGAAACCATTGCCGCCGACGAGCGCGTCGCGGTGATTGGCGCACGCCTGAGCGCCATCGACACGGTGATCGCGCTGATTGAAGGCGGCCACCTCGGCCCCATTCGCATGCATTCGCGCAGTGGCTATTTTCCCGTTGTGCGAGGCACTCAGGAGCGCGTCGAGCTCAAGCACCTGACCCGCGAAGGCGTGCGCGCCCTGGTTGCGCAACACGGGCCGTTGCAGATCAGTGATCTGGTCGCGCTGTTTCGCAAGGAGCTGGCGGCCCATGACCCGGCGTCGAGCAACGCTGTGATTCCCTTGCCCGCACCGCCGACGGATATCGTCAGTTTCATCGAGCACGAGCTTCAGGTTTCGCAGGCGCCACGGCTGTGGCAGGCAGTTCTCTACGCTACCAACGGTTTTGTCGAGCATCTGTGGCAGGCGCTGGATAACGCTGCGCAGGCCCGCTTCATGAGCGAGTATTTCAGCTTTTTCATGGCGTATCGGGTCTCCATCCCGACGGAAAATGCGCGCAAGATCCTGACGTACCTGCGCAGCGGCCAGCTCGAATTCGTCAGCGGCGCGTTCACGCTGTCCGAACCGCTTGAGTCGCAGGAGCTGATCCTGCGTGGCGCGGACCGGGCGTATGCCTATGACCGGATCATCCACGCCACGGGCTTTGCCCGGGATGCGCACAGGCTCGATTCACCCCTGTTGACGTCACTGATCGGTAGCGGTGCGGCGATGCCCCATCCGATGGGCGGGATTTGCGTCGATCCGGACAACTACCGACTGATCGGCCGTATCAGTGGCGCCCGGCAGATTTACGCCGTGGGCGAGCTCACGGTCGGGCAGTTTTTCTTCACCTCGGCGCTGGAAATCAATGGTCGTCATGCCTTTTGCTGCGCGGATGCAGTGCAATGGGCGGAATTTGCCGGGCGCACCGAGCGTGTTGAAGAGCACGTCTAGGCCTTGAAGCCAGAGAGCCGGGCACAGTGCCGGTGAATCCGCTCACGACGCGTCCATCCGTCGACTGTCCTGAACCTCTGTCGCACTGATTTTTCTATCGGGTATGTCCCTCAGGAGATACCCGTATGTTCGATCAACAAAAAAAGGCATCACTGGCGGCCTGGCGCAAACTGGCGGAGCAAAACGAGGCCGATCTGGACCTGGATCAGCAATATGACGAACTGCTCAAGGCCGCCGATGAAATGGAAGAGCAAGGCCTGATCACCAGCGCCGAATGGCGTGAGCTGGTGCGCAAAGCCGGTAACGTATTCACCGCCAGCGAGGAGCAGCCGCAAGGCTGACCACGACCATTGGAGGACGTCACATGCTCAGTTATCTGTTTATCGGTGCCAATGACGTGGAGCGTTCGGCAGCCTTTTACAAGGCGATCCTGTCGCCCCTCGGCTACCGGCATGATCGCGAAGAGCATTACTGCTTTTACCTGCCTGATTGCATGGATAAATCCAACGGTCCCGGCAGCGTCCACATTTCCAAACCCTTCAATGGCGAGTCAGCAACGCCCGGCAACGGCATGATGCCGGCGTTTCGCGCCGATTCGCGGCACAAGGTCGATGAGGTGCACAGGGCCGGGCTGGGCAATGGCGGTACCGACGAAGGCCCGCCAGGCACCCGCGAGGCCTACACGCCAGACTTTTACGTGGCCTATTTGCGCGACCCCGAGGGCAACAAGCTTGCGGTATTTTACAGCGGCTGAATGCCTGCATGGAGTCCATTGATTCGGCCCTGATGGCGGCCCGCGCCCAGTTCGCAATCACGATCAGCTTCCACATCGTGCTGGCGGCGTTCAGCATCGGTCTGGCGAATTTCCTCATGGTGCTGGAAGCGTTATGGTTGAAAACCGGGCGCCAGGTTTATCTGGATGTCTACCGTTACTGGCTCAAAGTGTTTGCCCTCAACGTCGCGGTAGGCACAGCCTCGGGACTGATTCTGGAGTATCAGTTCGGCCTCAATTGGTCACGGCTGTCAGTCCAGGCCGGCGATATCCTCGGCCCGCTGATGTTCTATGAGGTGATGGCGGCGTTTTTCATCGAAGCCGGATTTCTCGGCATCATGCTGTTCGGCCTGAAGAAGGTCGGCCCGCGTCTGCACTTTTTTGCCACCTGCGCGGTCGCGGTGGGCTCGCTGATCAGCGCGTTCTGGATTCTTTCCGCCAACTCCTGGATGCAGACACCCGCCGGCTATGCGATTGGCGCCGACGGCCGTTTCCTCGCCGAGGATTGGTGGGCGATCATCTTCAATCCCTCGTTTCCCTATCGCCTGGCCCACATGCTGCTCGCCGTATTCATCGGCAGTGCAACGCTGGTTGCCGGCATCAGCGCCTCGCAGTTGCGCAAAGCGTCAGAAAATCCGCGCGCTCGGCTGCAATTCTCCATGGCGCTGTGGGTGGTTACCGTGCTGATGCCGGTGCAGCTTGTCGTCGGTGATCTGCACGGTCGGCACAGTCTCCACGCTCAGCCACAGAAAGTGGCGGCCATCGAAGGCTCTTGGACACGCCCGGAGCAGGGCGCAGGCGAGCCACTTCGGCTGCTCGCCTGGCCGGATATGGACGAGCGGCGCAATCATTGGGAAGTGGCAATTCCACGCATCGGTTCCTTGTATCTGCATCACGACTTGACCAGCACCATCGCCGCGCTTGATGAATTCCCGGTCGAGGACATTCCCCCCGTGGCGCCGGTATTTTTCGCGTTTCGGCTGATGGTCGGGCTGGGCCTGTTGATGCTCGGGCAGGGCGTGGTCAGCCTGATCCTGCGCCGGCGCCATCGCCTGTACACGGCGCGCCGGTGGCTGGACGCCTGCGTGCTGCTGGCGCCGGCCGGGTTTCTGGCCATGCTCAGTGGCTGGGTGGTTACTGAAGTGGGGCGACAGCCGTTTACGGTCTATGGACTGATGCGTACGGCCGACAGTCTGTCGTCAGTGTCCAGGGCGCAAGTCGTCGGGTCGACGTGGCTGATTCTGCTGTTTTACCTGTTGATCTTCGGTATCGGCCTGTGGGTGTTGCTGCGCCTGTTGCGCGAGCCGCCGCAGCAGGATCAACCGGGTCCGCAGCCAACCCTTGCCGACGAAACTGGGCACTGAGGAGTCGCAGACATGGACACGGACTGGCTGACGCTGTTGTGCGCCGCCGCGCTGGCATTCTCGGTGATGAACTATGTCTTGCTCGACGGCACCGATCTGGGCGTCGGCATGCTGATGGGCCTGACGCGTTGCAGCCAGCAGCGCCGGGCCATGGCGGTGACGATTCTGCCGGTGTGGGATGCCAACGAAACCTGGCTGGTGCTTGGCGGCGGCGGGCTGCTGGCGTTGTTTCCGCTGGCGTACGCGGTTCTGCTGCCGGCGCTGTATGTGCCTTTTATCGTGATGTTTCTCGCCTTGATTGCACGCGCGATGGCGTTGGAGTTCCGCGACTACGCAGCGAACGAACGGCGCAAAAGAATCGTCGACGGCGTACTGGCGCTGGCTTCGTTGCTGACCGGATTTGTCCAGGGCATGGTGCTTGGCACCCTCGTGCAGGGCGTTGCGCATCAGGGCGGTCAGTACATTGGCGATGGCCGCGACTGGCTGAACCCGTTTCCGGTGTTTTGCGGTCTGGTGCTGGTGCTGGGTTATCTCTGCCTGGGGACGTGCTGGTTGTACTGGCGCACCGTGGATGAACTGCAACGACGCTCGGCGCGTCAGGCCCGCGTGCTGGGGCTGGTCGTCGTGGCGTTACTGATGGTGCTGATCGGTTGGACGGCAACGTTGCAGCCGCAATACGCCCTGCGGCTTGCCAGTATCTGGCTGTGGCTGCCAGCGGGGATGGTCATCAGCGCTTTAGCGATGGTGTTCATCAATGGTTTGCGCAGCCGCTTCGATTGCGTGCCGCTGTTCGCCGCACTGGGCGTCTTCGTCCTGGCCTTCGCAGTGATGCTGGTCGCTCTGTATCCCTTCATCATTCCGCCGGATCTGACCCTGAGCGACGCCGCCTCCAGTCCGAACAGCCAGATCTTCATGCTGTCCGGTTTCGCCGTGCTCATACCGATCACCCTGGCCTACAACACCTTCGGTTTCCGCGTGTTCAGCGGCAAGGTGCGCGTTGCCAACGACGGCTGAGCTTCAGGTAACCCGGCCCTTTTTGCTGACCGGCGACAGCCTCGAAGCCCGCAGCAGGTCGGCAAAAGCCGCCTTGTCGATCGGCCGACTCATGAAATAGCCCTGCACTTCGTTGCATTGATCCTTGCCGAGAATCGCCAGTTGCTCCTCGGTCTCGACGCCTTCGGCCGTCACCGTCAAACCCATGGCCTTGCCCAGGCCAATGATCGCCTGCACCACGGCGCGATCATTGGTGCCGCTGCTGATCGAGGCGATAAAACGTTTGTCGATCTTGATCCCGTCGAATGGGTAGGCGCGCAGATAACCGAGCGACGAATAGCCGGTACCGAAGTCGTCCATGTTCAGGCGCACGCCGAGTTCCTTGAGCTGGTTCATGGTGGTCAGCGCTCCATCGGTATCGTTGAGCATCACGTTCTCGGTGATTTCCAGTTCCAGGCGGCTCGCCGGGAAACGCGTTTCCACCAGCACTTCGCGAACATCCTCGACCACATCGCTGAGGGCAAACTGTGCAGGCGAGAGGTTGACCGACAACAGAATGTCAGACGGCCAGTCCAGAGCGGTTTCGCAGGCTTCGCGCAGTACCCAGCGCCCCAGCGGCACGATCAGGTCGGTCTGCTCGGCCAGCGGAATGAACACGTCTGGACCGAGCAAGCCCTGGGTCGGATGCTGCCAGCGCACCAGCGCTTCCACCGAGACGATGTGCTTGCCATCGACCTTGTAGCGTGGCTGATAGTGCAGGACGAACTCGTTGTGCTTGAGCGCACGGCGCAGGTCATCTTCCATTTGCCGACGCGTCTGGATCTGGTCGCTCATGTGCGCTTCGAAATAGCACCAGGTGTTCTTGCCGTCGGACTTGGCCTGATACAGCGCGATGTCGGCATAGCGAATCAGGTCGCTGGCGACGAAGCCGTGACGACGGCTCAGAGCGATGCCGATGCTGGCGCCGATGTGCAGAGGATGCTGCTCGTAATTGATCGGTTGATGCAGGCTGCCGATCAGGCGAGTGCAGAACTTGTCGATCTCGTGATGGCTGTCCATGCCGTTGAGCACCACGACGAATTCATCACCGCCCAGCCGGGCGACGATGTCGTTTTCGCGAGTGCATTCGCGCAGACGTGTGGCGACTTCTTGCAGCACCGCGTCACCGGCCGGGTGACCGAGGGAATCGTTGATCGGTTTGAAGTTGTCCAGATCGATCATCAGCAGCGACAGTGGCGGCGCATGTTCTTTCAACAGCAGCACTTCATCCAGATAGCGCGCCAGCTTGTTGCGGTTGGGCAGACCGGTCAGGGCGTCGTGCATCGACAGGTGCTGGATTTGCGCATGAGCGGCGACCTCGTCGGTGATGTCGCTGGCGGTACCGCGATAGCCGACGACGTTTTCCTTGTCGAAAATCGGTCGTGCGGACAGGCGACAATGACGCGGCTGCCCGGATTCATCGCGGTAGGTGCAGCGCAGGTCGCCGGCGCTGTTTTCGTCGCTCAGTTTGCGCAGCCACAGTTCCAGCGGCGTGGTATCGCAGGTTAGGAGCTCACCAATTTCCTGCCCCAGCCAGAAGGCCTGTGGGTAGCCGGTGACTTCGCTGAACCGCGCCGACAGATAGGTCAGCGCCAACTGCCCATCGACCTCCCAGATCCAGTCCGATGCCGCCTCGGCCACGGCGCGAAAGCGTTCTTCACTGGCTTCGAGTGCATGGTTGGCCGTTTCGAGTGCCTGATTCGACGCCTGCATCGCATGGATGCTGTTGTCGACGTATTGCGACGAGCGCAAGGCGTGGCGAAAGAAATAGGCGGTCAGCAGCATCAGGACCAGGAACGTTGCGCCGAGCGGTGGCACCAGCGACCACAACAGTTGCTGGCCGGGTCGCTGCAGGTCGGCGACCAGGCTGTAGCCGGTGCTGTCGAGTGGCACACGCGGCTGACCGGATTCAATCGTTTCGTCCGGGGCGAGGGTCAAATTGGTCAGGCCATAACCGCTGCCGATCTTGCGCAGTTTGGTCGGCGTCAGCTTGTCGACGAACACCAGCACCGAGGTGTTTCGCAGTTCATCCAGCGGGCGCTCGTCGTTGGGAATGATCGCCGCAGCGGTGATCAGCGCCGGCCAGCCTTCGAACAATGAATAGCTGCTGATCGGCTTGGTCAGATCAGGCTGGCTCAGCACCTGCTCGACCAGCGCCGAGGCGGGCGCTTGCAGCACCGTGGACACATCGGTCTCGACCATCTGCCCGCGAATCACCGCGTACTTGGTGCGCTGGCGATCGAGGACGAACACGCCGTCGTAGCCATCGCTGGTGAACAGGGTCTTGCCCATGTTCTGCTCGGCGTACGCCCAATCGGTGTCGATCGGCCCGCTCAAGGCCTCATAGGCGCGGGTCCAGTAGGCGTAACTGGTGATGTAGTTTTTCGAAGCGGTGATGCGGTTTTCCACGGCGCGCACGGAGTAGAACTGGTTCTGTTCCAGATCTTTGGCATCCAGGGTATTGGCGATGCCTAGCAATGTGCTGATCGCGGCTATGACGCCAGCAACGAACAACGCCCCAACCGCGATCGCCAGGCGCCGGGTTACGGCGCGTTGCGGGGTAGGGATCGGCTGCGCAGCAAGAGTAACGGCCATGTGCTCGTCCTTGATCCGGTGTCTTGTGAATCTAGAACAATGGCGCGGGCACAATGTTCAGATTGTTGTTCTATGACATCGCCTGATTTGTCCAAAGTGTAGCGAATCCCACGGGATTTCCAGCATGGCCGGCCAGCGGCGGATCCCGAAAGGGCGAGACTTCCCGCACAAAAACCGGATAATGGCCGCCATTCGTTTAGCCGTATTCTGGTAATCCCGCATGGAAATCAAGGTCAACTTTCTCGACAACCTTCGACTTGAAGCCAAGTTCGACGACTTCACGGTGATCGCCGATCAGCCCATCCGCTACAAAGGCGATGGCTCGGCACCGGGGCCGTTCGACTACTTCCTGGCGTCGTCGGCCTTGTGCGCGGCTTACTTCGTCAAGCTGTACTGCGACACGCGCAATATCCCGACAGAGAACATTCGCCTGTCGCAGAACAACATCGTCGACCCGGAAAACCGCTACAACCAGATCTTCAAGATTCAGGTGGAATTGCCCGCTGACATCTCTGACAAGGATCGCCAGGGCATCCTGCGTTCCATCGACCGCTGCACGGTAAAGAAAGTGGTGCAGACCGGCCCCGAATTCATCATCGAAGAAGTCGACAACCTCGACGCCGATGCCCAGGCCTTGTTGATGCCGCAGTCCGATTCCCAGGCGGGCACCTACATTGCCGGCAAGGACTTGCCGCTGGAACAGACCATCGCCAACATGTCGAAGATCCTTGCCGACCTCGGCATGAAGATCGAAATCGCCTCCTGGCGCAACATCGTGCCCAACGTCTGGTCGCTGCATATCCGCGATGCGCATTCGCCGATGTGCTTCACCAACGGCAAGGGCGCGACCAAGGAAGGCGCACTGGCTTCGGCGCTGGGCGAGTTCATCGAGCGCCTGAACTGCAACTTTTTCTACAACGACCAGTTCTGGGGCGAAGACATCGCCAATGCCGAATTCGTCCATTACCCGGACGAGAAATGGTTCAAACCGGGTCCGAAAGACGAGTTGCCAAGCGAAATCCTCGATGACTACACCCTCGGCATTTACAACCGCGACGGTGAGTTGCGCGGCTCGCACCTGTACGACACCAATTCCGGCAACACCCAGCGCGGCATCTGCTCGCTGCCGTTCGTGCGCCAGTCGGACGGTGAAGTGGTGTACTTCCCGTCCAACCTGATTGAAAACCTCTACCTGAGCAACGGCATGAGCGCCGGCAACACCTTGGCCGAAGCGCAGGTACAGTGCCTGTCGGAAATTTTCGAGCGGGCGGTCAAACGCGAAATCCTCGAAGGCGAAATGGCCCTGCCGGATGTGCCGCAGGAGGTGCTGGAGAAATACCCGAGCATCCTCGCCGGCATCAAAGGCCTGGAAGAGCAGGGCTTCCCGGTGCTGGTCAAGGATGCCTCGCTGGGCGGGGAATTCCCGGTGATGTGCGTGACCCTGATGAACCCGCGCACCGGCGGCGTCTTCGCCTCGTTCGGCGCGCACCCGAGCCTGGAAGTCGCGCTGGAACGCAGCCTGACCGAACTGCTGCAGGGCCGCAGTTTTGAAGGTCTCAATGACTTGCCGCAGCCCACATTCTCCGGCCAGGCGGTCACCGAGCCGAACAACTTCGTCGAGCACTTCATCGACTCCAGTGGTGTGGTGTCGTGGCGCTTCTTCAGTGCCAAACCAGACTTCGAATTTGTCGAGTGGGACTTCTCCGGCCAGGGCGAAAACTCCAACGCCGAAGAAGCCGCGACGCTGTTCGGCATCCTCGAAGACATGGGCAAGGAAGTCTACATGGCGGTCTACGAGCATATCGGCGCCAAGGCCTGCCGCATCCTCGTGCCGGATTATTCGGAGATCTACCCGATCGAAGACCTGATCTGGGACAACACCAACAAAGCCCTGCAATTTCGCGCAGACATCCTCAATTTGCACAACCTCAGCAAGGTCGGCCTGCGCAATCTGGTCCAGGGCCTGGAACGCAGCGAGCAGGACGACTACACCGATATCACCACGCTGATCGGCATCGAGTTCGACGACAACACGCCTTGGGGCAAGCTGACGATTCTGGAACTGCGCTTGCTGATCTACCTCGCGCTGCAAAAGTTTGACGAGGCCAAGGACCTGGTGGAGGCGTTCCTGCAATACAACGACAACACCGTTGAGCGCGGCTTGTTTTATCAGGCTGTGAATGTGGTGCTGGAGATGGAACTGGACGAGGATCTCGAGCTGGAAGACTACGAGGCCAACTTCCGTCGGATGTTTGGCGACGAGCGCATGGATGCGGCGATTGGTTCGGTCAATGGCAGTGTGCGCTTTTACGGCTTGACGCCGACGAGCATGAAGCTGGAAGGGCTGGATCGGCATTTGCGCTTGATCGAGAGCTATAAAAAGCTGCATACGGCGCGGGCGGGTGTGGCGGCTTTGGGGCTTTGAAGGGCTGGCTTTGATGTTTCACTTTCGGCTTGGATGAGGCTGCGTGGCATAAACCGCAGCCCCTCACCCCAGCCCTCTCCCGAGGGAGAGGGGGCCGATTTGTGTGGTGTTCAAAACCTGCATTCGACTCGGTATCTCAGGTCGGCGTACTTCGCATGTACAACTTGGTCAGTCCCCTCTCCCTCCGGGAGAGGGCTAGGGTGAGGGGCTTTTGCGGCCATGCGCCGCATCCGCCAACTGCCCTGTATCCACCCGCACAAACACCGAATCGCCCACCGCCGTCAGCACTTCCCCCGCATACACCTCGCAAATCACCCGGGTCTTGCGCCCGACCTCACCTTCAACCCGCGCGCGCAAGAGCAGCGGTACGCCCATCGGTGTGGGCTTGATGAACTTGATCCCGAGGTTGCCCGTGACGCAGTCGATGCGCGGCAGGCTGCCGGCTTCACGGTTTTCCGCACGGTAGTGCCAGGCCATGGCGGTCCAGTTCGAGTGACAGTCGACCAGCATGGCGATCAGTCCGCCGTAAACCAGATCCGGCCAACCGCAGTATTGATCTTCGGGCAAGTGTTCGGCGATCACATGGCGGCCGTCTTCGTCCCAGCGACTTTTGACGTGCAGTCCGTGCGGGTTGCGGCCGCCGCAGCCGTAACAAACGCCTTCGGGGGCGGCGAGGTCTTGCAGCGGGGTGTCGTGGCTGGACATGGCGGGTTTCATCCTGGAGTGGCGAGGCCGGACAGGCGCAAGCGGTTGCGGCCGCCGCGTTTGGACTCGTAGAGCGCGGCATCGCCAAGTTCGATCAGCGCTGCCAGACTGGTCGGCGGTTGGTCGAACAGGGTAGCGCCGATGCTCAGGGTCACCGCAGCGGACGTGGGATAGGTGTGCGACGCCATGGCCAGAAACTGTTCACGCAAGGCGTTGCCCAGTTCAAGAATAGCTTCGGCTGAGGCGTTGTTGAGCAGCATCAGAAATTCATCGCCGCCCAAGCGCGCAGTCAGCGCATTCGCCGGTAGCTGGGCGCGGATCATCTCGCTCAAGGCAATCAGCAGGCGGTCGCCGGCGATGTGCCCGTACTGATCGTTGACCAGTTTGAAGTTGTCGATATCGATCAACAGCAGCGCACCCGGGCGTTGCGGGCAAACCCCGGCCAGCAGGCGTGGCGTGCGTTTTTCCAGGGCGCGGCGGTTGTAGAGGGCGGTGAGCGGATCGCGCTCGGCGAGGCGGGCGATCTGCTTTTCCCGGCGATAGCGCTCAGTGCCAGTCATCGACAGAGCGATCAACATGATCGCCATCGCCCCCTCGATCAGCGATATCTGGATGATCTCGCCGCGAAACGCCGCCAGATCGATCAGCGTGCCGGGGATCACTACGGTCAGGGCCTTGGCCACATAAAAGATGCCGTGGCCGAGCAGCACATAACGCAATTGCACCGCGCCGACGCTCAATGATTTGCCGTGCGGACGCAGCAGCGAACTGGCCTTGAGTGTGGGAATCGCCACCAGCAGCGAGTTGGCCACCAGCATGGCTTTGGACCACAGCGGCCCGTCCGGCAAGAACAGCATGATCAGCCACGTCGCGAAAATCAGGTACCACGCAGGCGACAGTCGAGTCTGGGTGAAACGCGCGACGCCGAGCAGGAAAAAGAAGTGTGCGGTCACCAGCAGGCCGTTGGCGAACCAGATGCCCAGCAGCAGAAAACCGCTGCTGCGCAGCAGGGCGAGGGTGGAACCGATGGTGATGGTGGCGAAACCGGCGCTCCAGAACAGTAGCGAAGGCTCACGGATGCTGCGCCACTCGACCGCCAGGTACAGCGCGGCAGCGGCTGCGAGGGCGATCGTGATGGTCAGCATCGTTGGCGGGTCGAGCGGCATTTCCGGGCAGGCCTGTCTGTATGGCAATAGGCCTGCGATTGTAAGCGTTTGGTCAGGTTTTTCGCAGGGGGCGCGTTGCCGGGCAGACCACTGGCGCTCCAGCATTCACGCTTGCGGGCTTAGCCAGGTGTCTATCACGCGGCGATCGAGTTCTTCCCAATAGGCCATGCCCAGCACCCGCGTGGTGTTGAGCCCGCGCAGGTAACCGCGCAGTTGCTGGGCGGTGTCGCGGATCAATCGCGCATCGTCGGTGTTTTTGTCCAGCAGCACGGTTTCGTACTGGACCAGGTATTCCGCCACGCGCTCGCGATATTCAGGCAGCACGGCGTCACGGATCAGATCAAACGTTCTCAAGGCGAGACCCTCATCATTTTTCTTGGATGTATCCAGTGTGCATCAGTCTGCGCGACACGCAACTATTGCTGGAAGTAATAGTGACCATCAAGAAACGCAAGTTCTGCTTTGCCGGCGATCGGCGGAAAATCGCCTCCATCGAAGACGCAGCTCAAGGAAATTGCGCGATGAACATTCTGACTCGACTGGCAATGATCGCCCTGCTGATGGGCGGGTTGGCTACCGCACCGGCTTACGCAGACGACGCCCGGTCGTGTCACCTGCAACCCATCGCCGCCAGCGCCTCGGCGTTGCAGCACACGCAGACCGTAGGTGTGTTGTTGAGTGAGAACACCTTGCAGAACCTGCAATACCTGGAGCGTTACCACGACATGGCGCTGAACGGCGCGAAAGACGCACTCGACTCGCGAATCCGTGATGCCTTTGTCGGCAGCTCCGACCCGGAACTGGCCCTCGACTGGCTGGTGAGTTCGCTGCAGCAGCAGTTCGTCTCGGTGACTGTTTACGACAATCTCGATGAGCTGGTTCAGGCCCATCCGGACGTGGTGGTCAAGCTCGACACCTTCAATCGTTTGCTGACCCAGCGCAACAGTCTGGTCGAGGCGCGCTTCTCTGCGCGGTTCTACGACGCCGATCTGCAGTACATCGGCAAGGCGGAAGGGGCGATCGAGCGAGAGCTGCCTTCGGTCTGGGTGCACAACCAGGCGGCGCCGCAAATCGCCGCACAGATCAATCAGCAGCGTGACCTGCAACTCAACGCGCTGAAGCAATTCGATGTGTCGCTCAAGGCGCTGGTGGCGTCGAGCTGATTCTCAAAAATTTAATGGCAGCGGCGATGCCGTGAAGTCGAGCCGCTGCCGGTTGAACCGAACCTTTATTTTCAGGATTACCCCGATGCGTCCTTTATTCGTGCCTGTCATGGCTTTGGCTTCCTTGTTGCTCGCTGGTTGTGCTTCGGCGCCGAACGATCCGACCCTGACGTTGCAGACCAGCAAGACGCCTGCGCAGTACGCTGAGTGTGTGGTGCCGAAGTTGCAGGGCAGTGCGTTGAATCCGACGGTTTCGCAAAGTCAGCGCAGTTATCGGATTGTGGTGCCCAGCAAGGTGTCGGCGGATAACGTGCTGGAGGCGTACAAGGCGGGGAAGGGTGGCAAGGTGTTCATTTATGAGCGGCATTTGCTGGCGTCGAATTTGTTGCCTTCGAGTTTTGAGCGGGCGGCTCAGGATTGCATTTGATCTGAGCGCTTGGGTGGTTTTTTACAGAGCTCCTTTGGTTGGCCGCAACCAACCAATTTTTTCGCCCCACACTGGTTTTCCGGTTGTGGGGTTTTTTTTTGGCTTGGCGGCCTTTGGGCCGACCATGCTTTGGGGGGTTGGGTGTATATCCGTTTTTTGGGTGTTGCGGGTGGCGGTTCCGCTCTTACAGCGGGTCACTTTGGCAAACGCCCCAAAGTAACCAAAGGTCTGTGCCCTGACGTTCGGCCCGCTCGCTTAGGCTCGGGGTTCCTTCGCTGCGGGATCGATCCTGGCGCAGCGGCTCCGGTTTGCTTCGCTGCACCTCCTTCCGCTGTGTACGACTGCGTCGTACGGTCGCTGCGCTCCCACGCCCGGATCAATCCCTTCGCTCAGCCTGCCGACGGGCTCCAGGATCAAAATCGGAACTCGAGCTAACGCTCATCGTATTGGGTGGCGGGGCGGCCTGCCTGGTTTGATTTTGCTTTTCTGTGGGAGCGAGCCTGCTCGCGAAGGCGGCCTGACAGCCGACCTGTTTTTGAGTGGAGCGCGATCCAACTGTAGGAGCTGCCGAAGGCTGCGATCTTTTGATCTGGCCTTTGCTTTTGCTTTTCTGTGAGAGCAAGCGTGCTCCGAAGGCGGCCTGACAGCCGACCTGGTTTTTACCGAATTCACTCGATCAAAACTGTAGGAGCGAGCCTGCTCGCGATGGCGGTGTATCAGACAACTCATCGCTGCCTGACCCGCCGCCATCGCGAGCAGGCTCACTCCTACATTGGATTTTGGGTGTTGGCGGATTCCTGATCACGCCGCGAACCTGTGGGAGCGAGCTTGCTCGCGAAGGCGGCCTGGCAGCCGGCCTGGTTTTCACCGAATTCACTCGATCAAAACTGTAGGAGTGAGCCTGCTCGCGATAGCGGCATATCAGCCAACTTATTGCCGACTGACCTGACGCTTTCGCGAGCAGGCTCACTCCTACATTGGACTTTGGGTGTTGGCGGATTCCTGATCACGCCGCGAAACCTGTGGGAGTGAGCCTGCTCGCGAAGGCGGTAGCGCTCCGTTTGCGGCTTTACCCAGTCACACACCCAGCCGGCACTTTCCCTGCGAAGCTATCAAGCAAGCTCGCCACCACCATTTCCCCCATCCGCGTACGCGTCTGCAATGTTGCACTCGCCCGATGCGGTTGCAGCACCACCTGCTCGCTGCCAAACAACGCTTCCGGCACATTCGGTTCATCAACAAAAACATCCAGCGCGGCGCCAGCAATATCCCCCGCAGACAACGCGGCCACCAGATCCACTTCGTTCACCAGTTTGCCCCGCGCCACATTGACCAGATAGCCATCCTTGCCCAATGCCTGCAACACTTGCGCATCGATAATCGCTTCGCCCTTGTCCGCCGCAGCGGCGAGGATCAGGGCGTCGCTGTCGCGGGCCAGTTGTTTGAGGTCGGCGATGAAGGTGTGGGGGACGTCGCCCATCGGTTGCAGGTCGGTGTAGCTGATCGGGCAGCCGAAGGCGGCGGCGCGGGTGGCGATGGCGCGGCCGACGCGGCCCATGCCGACGATGCCGATGCGCATGCCGGATACTTGTCGGGCCAGGGGCAGGGGTGCGAGGGGGGTTGGGCTTTGCGGCCATTGGCCGGAGCGTACGTAGCGGTCGCTGGTGCACAGGCCGCGGCAGACCGAGATGAGCAGGCCGATGGCGAGGTCGGCGACGTCTTCGGTGAGGGCGCCGATGGTGGCGGTGACGCGGATGCCGCGGTCGCGGGCGTAGGCGAGGTCGACGGCGTCGGTGCCAACGCCGTTCACCGCGACCACTTCCAGGTTCGGCAATTGCGCCATCAGCGCCTGGCTGATGCCGGTGTGGCCGCCGGTGATGACGCCGCGGATGTTGGCGCCGTGTTCCTTCAGGTAGGCGGGTTTGTCCGCTTGCTGGAAGTAGCGGCGTACGGTGAACACTTCGTCCAGACGCGCGTTGATTTGCGGGATCAGGATCGGGCTCAGTTGCAGGATTTCTGGCTTCATGGCTACCTCGTTACGCAATAAAAAGGCCGGCTCAACCGCGGCCGGCAAACGGCATGGCGCTGGCCATGACGGTCATGTTCAGGACGTTGGCCGACAGCGGCAGGCCGGCGATGTAGCGCACCGCGTCGGCGACGTGTTTGACGTCGACCATTGGCTCAACGGCGATGCTGCCGTTGGCCTGGCGTACACCTTTGGTCATGCGCACCGACATTTCCGTGAGCGCATTGCCGATGTCGATCTGGCTGCAGGCGATGTTGAATTCGCGGCCGTCCAGTGCCAGGGATTTGGTCAGGCCGAGCACGGCGTGTTTGCTCGCGGTGTAGGCGCTGCTGAACGGGCGCGGTGTGTGTGCGGAAATCGAACCGTTGTTGATGATCCGACCGCCCTGCGGCTGTTGTTTGCGCATCAGTCCGAACGCGCCACGGGCGCAGAGGAAGACGCCGTTGAGGTTGGTGTCGATCACGTTGCGCCATTGCTCGAACGTCAGTTCATCCAGCGGCACGGCGGGGGCATTGACCCCGGCGTTGTTGAAGACCACATCGAGGCGGCCGTAAACCTCGGCAATGGTCGCGAACAGCACGTCGACACTGGCCGGATCACGCACGTCGGTGGGTACCGCCAGGGCTTGATGACCTTGGCTCTGCGCCAGTTCGACCAGCGCTTGCAACGGCTCGGGCCGGCGGCCGGCGAGCACGAGAGTGAATCCATCGGCCATCAGGCCCAGCGCCACGGCGCGGCCGATACCACTGCCGGCGCCGGTGACCAGTGCGACTTTCAAAGGGGTGGTCATATTGTTGTTCTCCTTTATTCAGAATCCGACGGATCAGGGCCGTGGGCCGACGCGCATTTCCAATTGACCGATGCCGTCGATGCCAGCGCTGATCACGTCGCCGGGTTGCAGGCTGTCGACGCCGGCGGGGCTGCCGGTCATGATCAGGTCGCCGGCGCGCAGGGCCACGGATTGCGAGATGCGGGCGATCACTTCGCTGACCGACCAGATCTGGCTGTCGAGGTTGTCACGCTGGCGTTCTTCGCCGTTGACGTTCAGCCACAACTCGCCCTCGGGATGGCCGGAGCGGCTCACCGGGACGACGGCAGTCATCGGCGCGGCGCCGTCGAACACCTTGGCGCCTTCCCACGGCAAGCCGTTGCTCTTGGCCGCGCGCTGCACATCGCGGCGGGTCAGGTCGAGGCCGGCGGCGTAGCCCCAGACGTAGGCCAGAGCCTGATCTTCAGGGATATTGGCGCCGCCTTCGCCGATGGCCACAACCAGTTCGATTTCATGAACGAAGTCCTCGCACACCGAAGGAAAGGCGACGTCGCCGACGGCATCGACCACGCAGCTCGCCGGTTTCATGAAGAACACTGGTGGCTGGCGCGACTGGCCTTGAGTGTCCGGCCATGGGTAGTTGCGGCCGACACAGAACACCCGGCCGACGGGGAAGCGCTGCTCGCTGCCGAGCACCGGCAGGGTTACGGGCAGATCCGGGGTAAAGACGTATTCAGTCATGTTCATCCTGCGGGTCATCCTTTTTGAAAGGGCAGCGTACGGCGGCTCGCGTCGGTGAAGTTGGACGAAAGCCGCCTGCGTTTGGACAAATCCGGTTTTTTCCGCTCAGCGCACCTTCAGTTCGATGCGATAAAGGCGCCCGAGCAGCAACGAATAGGAGAGGGTGCCGATCAGCGCCACGCCGCCGATGAACCAGAAGGCATAGGCGAAGGTGCCAGTGGCGTGGACGATGGCGCCGATTACGATCGGCGTGACGATGCCACCGATGTTCGCCGCCAGGCTGGTGATGCCGCCAGTGAGGCCGATCAGCTCTTTCGGCGCTACTTCCGAGACCGCCGCCCATGACGAGGACGCGATGCCTTGGGCGAAGAAGGCGATGGTCAGCACGGCGATGCAAATCAGGTTGGAGTCGGTGAAATTCACCAGCACGATCGACATGCCCAGCATCGAGCCGACCACCAACGGCAACTTGCGCGCAAACGACATCGAGTAGCCGCGACGGATCAGCAGGTCGGAAACGATGCCGGCCAGCAGAATCCCCACCGTCGCACCGACGAAGGGCAGCACGGCGAAGATCCCGGCCTTGATCATGGTCAGTTTGCGTTCTTCGATCAGGTAAGTCGGGAACCAGGTGAGGAAGAAGTACAGCGCCGAGGTGCTGGCGAATTTGCCGATGCAGATCGCCCAGATCTGCCGATAGCTGAACAGCTCGGCAATCTGCCGCCAGTTGAAACGGGTGCGTTCCTGGCTGCTCTTGACCAGCCCGCCGCCGGTTTCGATGTACTTCAATTCTTCCTGGCTGACTTTTTTGCAGTTCAGCGGATCGCGATACAGGTACAGCCACAGCACACCGAAGACAATGCCAAGTGCGCCGGTGCTGTAGAACACGTGGCGCCAGTCGAAGGTGGTCGCCAGCCACAGCAGCGCGCCGGTGAACAACGCCGTGCCGAGGTACTGGCCGCACACGTAAATGCTGCTGGCCAAGCCGCGTTCCCGCGCCGGGAACCACACCGTCACCGCGCGGCTATTGGCCGGAAAGGCCGGAGCTTCCATGGCGCCGACCGCCAGGCGCAGGCCGAACAACGAAGCGAAACCGGTGGCGAAGCCTTGGCAAACGGTGACGGTCGACCAACTGATCAGCGATACGCCGTAGGTGAAGCGCGAGCCAAACCGGTCGGCGATGAACCCGGCCGGCACCAGTGCCAGCGCATAGGTCCAGGCGAAGGCGGAAAAGATCAGGCCCATCTCGATCTTGTCCAGGCCCAGATCCTTGGCCATGAACGGCGCGGCGATCGAGATGTTCACCCGGTCGATGTAGTTGATGATCGTCGCAATCAGCAGCAACGACAGCATGAACCAGCGCCGCCGCGTAGGCAGGCGCTGCGCCGAAACGGCATCGCGTGCGTCGGCAATCACCGGCGGCACCGTGGCACTGGAAGAATGGGAGTTGGACATGCGGTGACCTCGTTATTGTTAGAAGAGTCGAGATTTTTCGAGCAGCCGATGCCGTTGCCCGCAGGTGTGGGGCAAGGCAATCGAGCGGGTTGCAGCGCGGGTTTCAGACGTTCAGCAACGTCTTTGTGCGATTGACTTCAAGGGGAGGTCGGGCGGGGCGGCGAGGGGGAATAGCAGGATCATGACGTGCGCACCTTTGATTGTTTTTGATAGAGGTTGGGCTGCGTTGTCATCACAGTGGTCGTACAACGGTTCTAAATCAACCGGCGGGTTAGAACGTTTTTTCTTCAAAAAAGTGAATTGGGCGAACCTGTCCAAAAAGATAAATACGATTTGTCGTGATAATAACCATCATGTAGTTATCTTAAGTGCCCGATAAATAACGGTTATCTGTATTTCGATGGCAATGCGGTTTTTGGACATGCGCACCACGAGGCTTCTTTCAAAAAATCCCATGTCATCGTATGACTCATTGCCGCCCACCGCCCAACCCTGCAAGATGACAGGCGCCAGCTCACCGCCCGGAGGACCACCCGCCCATGTCTTCACCCAGCCGTATTCCGACCTACGTTATGCAGCAACGCAGCGAATTGACCGATTTCTACATTCGCGACAAAAAGGGTCGGCGCGCCGAAACCGCGCCTCACCGGCATGAGTACTTCCAGATTCAGATCAACCTCGGTGGCGACACCGTGCAGCACATCGGCAGCGTGCAGCGACCGTTCCCGCGCAACACCCTGGCGTTCATCCTGCCCCATCGCGTGCATGTGATTCCGCATCCCGAGGACAGCAATTTCATCGTCATCAATTTTTCCCAGACATTCCTCTTGCCACATCTGCAATGCGACCCGATGGATCTGGAAGAAGTGTCGATCCTGCTGGCGCCGGAGCTGTCGCCGTTCCGCTTTCAGGAGCATCTGGATTTCATTCTGGGCGATGAGGAGTTTGCTCAGGTCTGTGGCTTGATCGAGCAGATGCGCGCACTGGATGAGAACCGTCAGTTCGGCACACGGGAAATGCTCAAGGGGCTGTTGCTGCAGATGATTGGCAGCGTGTGTTTTCTCTATGCCGAACCGCTCAAGCGTCTGGCGGAAGAGAATGCCGCCGAGAACAGTCGTCGCGACGCCTTGAGCCGCATGTTCGAGTACTTGCGCAAGAACATCGCCGATCCTGATCTCAATCTGATCAAGGTTGCCGCCGCGACCTATCTGTCACCGACCTACCTGACGCACTGGCTGCGCAAGGAGATCGGCAAGACGTTCACCGAGCTGGTGCTGGAGCGGCGCATGCACGCCGCACGCAACTTTCTGCTCAACAGCACGCGCTCGGTGGGCGAGGTGGCGCGCTTGTGCGGGTTTGCCGACGAGGCCTATTTTTCCCGACGCTTTCGCCAGATTCATGGCCAGCCGCCGGGGCAGTTTCGTCGGCGTCAGCTCAACCCGGACACGCCGCAGACACCATTGAACACTTAGAGCCGCGCTCAGACCCACTTGAAGCGGGCAGGGAAGCGCGCCACGAAACAGGTGCCTGCTTCGCTGTCGGAGGTCACGCTCAGCGTGCCGTTGTGCGCATTGGCAATTTGCCCGGCAATGTACAGGCCCAATCCCAGACCTTCATTGCGCTGACCCGCTTCGGAACGCGAGAACGGTTCGAACAGCAGCGGCATCAGCGCGGGCGGAATCGGCGCGCCCTGGTTAGTCAGCGAAATGACCATCTCGTCGCCCTCGGCAAACGCCTTGAGCACGATCGGCTCTTCCGTCGAGCCATGGGTCACGGCGTTACCCAGCAGATTCGACAACAGCTGGCTGATGCGCAGCGGGTCGCAATACACGCCGGTCGGCACCTCCAGCACATCAATGAACTGCGCCTGCGGGTACGCCACCTTGATTTCGTCCAGGGTCTGGCGCAGCGTTTGCTGCAAGTCGTCCACCAGTTTGCGCTGCACCGGAATTCCGCTGCCGAGTCGGCCGCGGGCGAAGTCAAGGATGTTTTCGATCAACACGCCCATGCGTACCGAGCTGGTGCGGATCGCCGACAGTAGCGTGCGCGAGCGCTTGTCCTCGGCTTTGCTTTCGAGCAGGTCGGCGCTCATGCGGATGGCGCTCAGCGGCGTGCGCAAATCGTGCCCCAGCACCGCAATGAATTGCTCGCGCAGACGGCCCATTTCGTTGGCATCGGCCAGCGCTGTTCTGGTTGCCTGCAGATGACCTTGGGTATCCAGGCTCATGGCGATCAACTGGGCGAAAAGGGTGAGGGTCTTTTCAATGGCCGAGTCATCGAGATTCGCCGGCACCGAATCGATGGCGCACAGCGTGCCGAAGAATTCACCATCGGCCTTGATGATCGGAATCGAGATGTAGCTTTCCAGCCCGTAGGTTTTCGGCGTGTGATGCGTGGAGAACAGCGGGTGCTGGCTGGCGTGGCCGAAGATCACCGGCTGATGATGCTGGCGGATTTCATGACAAATCGTCGATTCGAGCACCAGTTCGCCGCCGGGCAAAAGGCCGAAATCGATTGAGTCATCTACGGCGCAAGCGATCCACTTGCTCTCGGTGACCCGCGCTACGGCGGCGAAGCGCATGCCGGTCATGTGCTTGACCATGCTCAGGATCACCGGCACGGCGTCAATGCTGCCGATGGCTTCGAGGTCGGAGGAAAAATCTGTCTGGGGCATGGCCGGCGCCTCGCGAAAGTGTCGCCAGAGACTATCGGTTATTGCCGGCCATGCCTAATGAACGTGCAAAAAAAGGGGCCGGGAAAACTCCCGGCGCCCATTGTGCGGCGCGCTGAGCCTGGCGACTCAGAACTTGTACTTGGCCGTCATCATGTAGCTGCGCGGCGTGCCGTAGTTGTCGGTCGAGCCCCAGGTCACGTCAGTACCGATGGACGAGTAGTACTTGCGATCGAAGATGTTGTTGGCGTTGACCTGCAGGTCGAGGTGTTTGTTGACCTCGTAGCCGGCCATCAGATCGGTGACCGCGTAGCCGCCCTGTTGCAGGCGATAGCTGCTGCCACTGGCCAGGGCGATGTCGTTGTACATGCGGCTCTGCCAGTAGACGTTGCCGCCCACCCGCAGTTTTTCCAGCGGGCCTTTGAAGCGGTACACGGTGGAGACCTTGAACAGGTGCTCGGGCATGTCGGTGTCGAACTTCTGATTATTGTTCGCCGGGTTTTCGTCCTTGATGTAGTGGGCGCGGGTGTAGGTGTAGCCGGCGCCTACTTGCCATTGCTCGGTCAGCGCACCTTGCAGCTCCATGTCTACGCCCTGAGCGCGGACCTTGCCGGAGGTTTCGTAGCAGGTCAGTTCCGGGCAGCCGAGCTGGGTCGCCGCCTGAGTGGCGCGGTTGGTCTGGTCCATCTGGAACACCGCCACGCTGCCGTTCAGGGCGCCGTCGAAATATTCGCCCTTGATGCCGACTTCGTAGTTTTCACCGACGATCGGCTCGAGCACTTTGCCGCCGAGATCTTTCTGGGTTTGCGGGGTGAAGATATCGGTGTAGCTGGCGTAGACCGAGTGATGGTCGTCGAGCTTGTAGATCAGGCCCGCATAACGGGTCAGGTTGCGGGTGACCTTGAAGTCGCCATCGGCAGTGCGATCGTCGTAGTCATACCAGTCCAGACGACTGCCGAGGATCAGCGTCAGCGGATCGGCCAGGCTCAAGCGCGTGGTCAGGTAAACCGCGTCCTGGGTGGTGACGTTGCGCGACTTGCCGCTGCGCACGAAGTCAGGCTTTGGCGCGCCAATCGGCAAGCCTGTGTCGTAGGGCGAATATTCCTTGGTGGTGGCGTCGTACACACGATTGCTGGCGCCGACTACCAGTTCATGGGTGCGGCCGAATGCTTCGAACGGGCCGCTGGCAAAACCGTCGAACGCGCGTTGCTTGTCGGTGTGGTGCGATTGGTAGGCGGTGGTTTCCAGCGGGCCGTCGTAGCGCGACAGGTATGTGCCGGAGAATTCGCCCTCGAGCGTTGAAGTCGAACCGCCGAGGTGCAGTTTCCAGTCGTTGTCGAACCGGTGTTCGACTTCACCGAACACGGTGTCGACCTGCAGCTTGCGGTTTTCCCAATCGGTGCCCGGATAGGTGGAGCGGGGCAAGTCGAGGTGGTGGCCGTCTTCGCCGATCGGCAGGCCGCCCCAGAAATAGTTGGTCTGGTCGTTCTGCCGGGAGAAGCCGAGCGTCGCGGTGGTGCTGTCGCTCAGGTCGGCTTCACCGATGGCGTAGAACAGACCGTGATCGTTTTCTTCCTTGTCGCGGAAGCTGTCGGCGCCCTGATACGACGTCACCACACGGCCACGCAGCGTGCCGCTTTCGTTCAGCGGGCTGGAGGCATCGACTTCGCCACGGTAGTCATCCCAGCTGCCCGCGGCGCCAGTGAGGGTCACGCGCTGGTCGGCGGTCGGACGTTTGCGCACCATGTTGATCGCCGCCGACGGGTTGCCGGCACCGGTGACGAGGCCGGTCGCACCACGGACGATTTCCACCCGGTCGAACATCGCCAGGTTCGGCTGGACCGCGAGGGTGAACGGCGAATACGAGCTGGGCAGGCCGTCGTACATGATGTTGTCGATGTCGAAACCGCGCGCCTTGTAAGTCTGCCGACCCGGGCCGCTGGCCTCGCTGAGGAACAGCCCCGGCGTGCCACGCACCACGTCGTTGACGCTGGTCATGTTCTGGTCATCCATGCGCTGGCGAGTGATCACGGTCACCGCCTGCGGTGTTTCGCGCATGGTCAGTGACAGCTTGGTCGCGGTCTGCATCGGGCCGGTGGTGTAGGACTGCGTGTCTTCGGTGGTGCTGCTCATCTGCGTAGCGCCGATTTCGGTCGCTTGCAGTTCCAGCGGGCCATTGGCTGGCGCGGTGGAAGCGGCTTCTTCGGCCAGCGCAGGTGCGATGCCGGCCATGCCGATGGCGATCGCGAGGAGGTTAGGTGAAAGGTTCGAACGGCGGTGAATGGTGTGAAACGACATCTATCTGCTTCCCCAGGATTGCCCAAACGACACTGATGCGAGTGCATGTAAGAATTATTCGCATTAGTATGTCGGAAGTTTCTGGGGGAATAAACCCGTACGAGTCAGTTAGTTAATGATTTTTTCACAATTGGATTTGATCGCTTCCGCAAACGAATGTGGGAGCGAGCTTGCTCGCGAAAGCGGTGTGTCATTCAACAGATGCGTTGTCTGACACTCCGCTTTCGCGAGCAGGCTCGCTCCCACAGGGTTATGCCGTGTCTGGAATCAGTCCAGATCCTTCGCCCCATGCCGCTCCGGCACCTGACTGTCTTCATCACCCCAAGTGCGGTTCACCCGTTGTCCACGCACGACCGCTGGCCGCTTGGCGATGTCTTCCGCCCAGCGCTGCACATGGGTGTATTCATGCGCCGCGAGAAATTCCGCCGCCGAGTAGACATTGTTGCGTACCAGTTGCCCGTACCAGGGCCACACGGCGATGTCGGCGATGGTGTAGTCGTCGCCGGCCAGATAGTCGTTGTCGGCGAGACGGCGGTTGAGCACATCCAGCTGCCGTTTGGCTTCCATGGTGAAGCGGTTGATCGGGTATTCGAGCTTCTCCGGCGCATACGCGTAGAAATGCCCGAAGCCACCGCCCAGGTACGGCGCCGAGCCCATTTGCCAGAACAGCCAGTTGAGGGTTTCGGTGCGACCAGCCGGGTCTTTCGGCAGGAAGGCGCCGAACTTTTCCGCCAGATACAGCAGGATCGAGCCAGACTCGAACACCCGGATCGGCGGCTCGACGCTGCGGTCCAGCAGCGCCGGGATTTTCGAATTCGGATTGACCTCGACAAAGCCGCTGGAGAACTGATCGCCCTCGCCAATGCGGATCAGCCACGCATCGTATTCCGCCTCGGCGTGCCCGAGTGCGAGCAACTCTTCGAGCATGATGGTGACCTTGACGCCGTTGGGCGTGGCCAGCGAATACAATTGCAACGGATGCTTGCCGACCGGCAGTTCTTTGTCATGGGTCGGACCGGCGATCGGGCGGTTGATGCTGGCGAAGTGGCCGCCGGAAGGGGCTTCGTGTTTCCAGACCTTGGGCGGAACGTAAGACGCGTTGCTCATGAAACGGACCTCGTCGATGCTGGGAGAGAACAGGTAGACACCGTAGGGAAAATTTCCGGCGGGTGCCAGCGATGAGTGCGGTTATTCATATCGAATGATGCAAACCGATCCGCCGTCTTCGCGAGCAGGCTCGCTCCCACAGGGGTATGTATTGGACAGAGAAACAGGGTTCACCCGAATTCATTGTGGGAGCGAGCCTGCTCGCGAAAGCGTCGGCAGTGTCGCCGCGCCTAACGGCTCCAATACTGTCCAACAGCACCACCGGTTCCCTGCACCGGATCACTCTCGGGAAACGCCAGCCCCTCGATCCGCGCCAACTGCTCATCACTCGGCGCCTCCCGGCAGATATCCGCCCGCTGCCCCGGCGGATACGCGCCCACCACCAGAAAATCCTCACTCGATCCCAGATTGCAGTGGCCGGTCCCGGCCGGCAGCAGCAACACATCCCCGGCACTGACTTCGACCTCCTGCCCATCAGGCCCGCCCAACATCAGCCGCGCCTGACCCGCCGCCACGCCAAGCACTTCATGGCCTTCGGTGTGGTAGTGGTGATAGTCGTAAATGCCGTAGCGCCACTGCGCTGGCCAGCCGTTGGTGCCGAAGGTGTGCTCGAAGCGTGCCGCCGGATCATTGCCCTCGATGGCCACCGCGCTGCGATAGATCAGCACCGGCAGACGCGGATTGTTCGGCACCCAGTCATTGCGCTCCAGCAGCAGGGTCTTTACTTCAGTCATGGCCAATCCTCCTTCGATCATTTCTCAATCGACCACAGGGCAGGGCGCACGCCTCAAAAAATCATTGCTGCGTAAACACGGGGCCAAAGTCATTGCCCGCACAATCCAGCGAAACTTCACCGCGAAGCGGGCTGTCCAGACCCTTACATGTCCATGCAGCAGCAAATGGCGAGGGTCAAGATGACGATGACAGTAGGTGATTTTCTGGTGGAACGGCTCAGCGAATGGGGTGTGACGCGAATTTTTGGCTATCCGGGCGATGGCATCAACGGCGTGTTCGGCGCCATGAGCCGGGCCAAAGGCAAGATCGAATTCGTTCAGGCGCGGCACGAAGAAATGGCTGCGTTCATGGCCTCGGCCCATGCCAAGTTCACCGGCGAGCTGGGCGTGTGTATCGCCACCTCCGGTCCCGGCGCTTCGCACCTGATCACCGGGCTCTACGATGCACGCATGGACCACATGCCGGTGCTGGCCATCGTCGGTCAGCAAGCACGTACAGCGCTGGGCAGTCACTACCAGCAGGAACTGGATCTGGTGTCGATGTTCAAGGATGTCGCCGGGGCTTTCGTGCAGCAGGCTTCGGCGCCTTCGCAAGTGCGCCATCTGCTTGATCGCGCAGTGCGTACCGCGGTCGGCGAGCGCCGCGTCACCGCGCTGATTCTGCCCAATGATTTGCAGGATGTGCCTTACGAACAACCGGCGCGCGCCCATGACACCGCGCATTCCGGCGTCGGTTACAGCAAGCCCAAAGTCGTGCCTTATGAAAGCGATCTGCAACGCGCCGCCGAAGTGCTCAACAGTGGCGAGAAAGTTGCGATTCTGGTCGGAGCCGGTGCACTGGAAGCGACCGACCAAGTGATCGCCGTGGCGGAGAAACTCGGCGCGGGTGTCGCTAAGGCGCTGTTGGGCAAAGCGGTGTTGCCCGACGATCTGCAATGGGTCACCGGCAGCATCGGCCTGCTCGGTACGGAGCCCAGCTACAAGCTGATGAGCGAGTGCGACACCTTGTTGATGATTGGCTCAGGATTCCCCTATTCCGAATTTCTGCCCAAGGAAGGTCAGGCGCGCGGCGTGCAGATCGATCTGCAACCGGACATGCTCAGCCTGCGTTATCCGATGGAGGTCAATCTGGTCGGTGACTCAGCGGAAACCCTCGCCGCGCTGCTGCCGTTGCTCGAACAGAAAACCTCGAACAAATGGCGCAAGAAAATCGAAGGCTGGCGCAGCAGCTGGGAGAAAACCCTGGAAAAACGCGCCATGGCCAAAGCCGATCCGGTCAACCCGCAACGGGTCGTCTACGAGCTGTCACCGCGCTTGCCTGAGCAGGCAATCATCACCAGTGATTCCGGCTCCTGCGCCAACTGGTTCGCCCGCGATCTGAAAATCCGTCGTGGCATGAAATGCTCATTGTCCGGTGGCCTGGCTTCGATGGGCGCTGCGGTGCCGTATGCGATTGCGGCTAAATTTGCCTTCCCGGAACGCCCGGTCATCGCCCTGGTCGGTGACGGCGCAATGCAGATGAACAACATGGCCGAACTGATCACCGTCGCCAAATACTGGCGGCAATGGCAGAGCCCGAAATGGATCTGCGCGGTATTCAACAACGAGGATCTCAACCAGGTCACCTGGGAGCAGCGGGTGATGGAGGGCGATCCGAAGTTCGAAGCATCGCAGAGCATCCCGGATGTGCCGTATCACCTGTTCGCGATTTCCATAGGCCTCAAGGGCATTTTCGTTGATCGCGAAGAAGACGTAGCGGCGGCATGGGAGCAGGCGCTCGCCTCGGAAGTGCCGGTGCTGATCGAGTTCAAGACCGACCCCAACGTGCCGCCACTGCCGCCGCACATCAAGCTTGAGCAAGCGAAGAAGTTCGCCACGACGTTGCTCAAGGGCGATCCGGACGAAGCCGGGGTGATCGTGCAGACCGCCAAGCAAGTGCTCGGCGCTGTGCTGCCGGGCAAAAAATGACGGTGTGCGCTTGAACGAGCCCTCGATATTCATCGGTTGCGCCGGCTGGAGTCTCGGGCGCGAGCACTGGCCGGCATTCCCCGCCGAGGGCACGCACCTGCAACGCTACGCGGCGCGCTTCAACTGTGTGGAAATCAACAGCTCGTTCTATCGCCCGCATCGGCGACAGACCTACGAGCGCTGGGCCGATTCGGTTGCGCCAGACTTTCGCTTTGCCGTGAAGGTGCCCAAGCTCATCACCCATGAGCAGCGGCTCGCGGACAGCGCGGCCGCGCTCGATGAGTTTCTCGGGCAATGCGAAGGTCTGGGCGACCGCTTGGGATGCCTGCTGGTACAACTGCCGCCCAAGCTTGCGTTCGATGAGCCGGTTGCCGAGGTGTTTTTTCGAGCCCTGCGCGAGCGTTTCCGGGGTGGCGTGGTACTGGAGCCGCGACACGAATCGTGGACTGACGCCGAGGCAATGTTAGTGGACTTGCAGATTGCCCAGGCGGTGGTCGATCCGTCGCGGATCAGCACCGACACTGCGCCGGGCGGCTGGCAAGGCCTGCAATACTGGCGCCTGCACGGCTCGCCGCGGATTTACCACAGCGCCTATGACGAGGCTTATCTGCAACGTCTTGCGCAGAACCTGCAGAGCGCGAGCGGCGAGGGCAAAGACATCTGGTGCATCTTCGACAATACCGCCAGCGGCGCTGCGACTGCGAATGCGCTGGTTTTGAGGGCGTTGATCGAAGGCAGTAGACGCTGAAACAACGACGCTTTCGCAACCCACACAAACCATCCGGCTACAGGTAAACTCCGCGCACTTTTTCAAGGAGTTCACATGAGTTACTACCAGCCGGGCATTCTCGCCACCCCTGTTCCTGCGCAAGCACGTCATCTGTTTTTCGCCCTGGCGTCGGTTGAAGCCTTGCCGCAAGCGATCGACAACCTGCTGATGCTGGTGGATGGCAAGTCGGCGGTGGTTGGCTTTGGTGAGTCTCTGACCAAGGCGCTGAATGTAGAAATCGACGGCCTGCGCAGCTTCCCGGCTCTGACCGGCGTCGGCGTCGAGAACCCGTCGACCCAGCACGCGTTGTGGGTCTGGTTGCACGGTGACGACCGTGGTGAACTGCTCAACCGTTGCAATGCCTTGGAAGCCGCGCTGGCCCCGGCCTTGCGTCTGGTGCAGATGCAGGAAACCTTTCGTCACAAGAATGGCCACGACCTCACCGGTTACGAAGACGGCACGGAAAACCCGCACGATGACGCTGCTGTGGCCGCGGCGCTGCTGGGCTCGGGCGCTGGCGCTGACGGAATGGTCGGTAGCAGTTTCGCCGCGATCCAGCAGTGGCAGCACGACCTCAAAGGTTTTCACCGGTTGTCCGCCAGCGAGAAGGACGACATCATGGGTCGTCGCTTGAGCGATAACGAAGAAATCGACGACGCACCGGTTTCTGCTCACGTCAAACGCACTGCCCAGGAAAGCTTTGCGCCCGAGGCGTTTGTCGTGCGCCGTTCGATGCCGTGGATTGAAGGTGATCGCGCCGGGTTGATGTTCCTTGCCTTCGGTTTTTCCCTGGATGCGTTCGAAGCACAACTGCGACGCATGAGCGGACTGGAAGACGGTATTGCCGATGGCTTGTATCGCATCAGCCGGCCGATCACCGGAGGCTATTACTGGTGCCCGCCACTCAAGGAGGGTCACCTTGATCTGCGCGCCTTGCGCATCGGCTGAGGACAGGCAATGAACGTAGTACGTTGGGGCATGATCGGTTGCGGCGATGTAACAGAACGCAAGAGTGGGCCGGCCTTCTACAAGGCTCCCGGTTCGGCGCTGGTGGCGGTAATGGGCCGGCGCCTCGAAGCCGTAACCGATTACGCTGCACGTCACGGTATCGATCGCGTCTACACCGATGTCGATGCGCTGATCAACGATCCGGAAGTGGACGCGGTGTACATCGCCACACCGCCCGACAGCCACTACGCCTACAGCCTGAAAGTCGCCGCCGCCGGCAAGCATTGCTGCGTGGAAAAACCCATGGCACTTAATTCCGGGCAAAGCCGCGAGATGCAGCAAGCGTTTGCCGCTGCCGGCCTGCACCTGTTCGTCTCTTACTACCGCCGCTCGCTGCCACGCTTTGCGCAAGTTCGCCAATGGCTGGAGGAGGGGCGCATCGGTCAAGTTCGGCATTTGAGCTGGACACTGACCAAAGCGCCGACGGCGATGGACCTTGAGGGCGGCGCTAACTGGCGTACCGATCCGGTGCTGGCCGGCGGCGGTTACTTCGCCGACCTGGCGAGTCATGGCTTCGATCTGTTTCAGTATCTGCTCGGTGACATCGTCGAAGTCGCCGGTTTCACCGCGCATCAGGCGGGTTTGTACGCGGCGGAAGATGCGGTAAGTGCCAGTTGGCGATTCGCCTCCGGGGCGCTGGGCATGGGCTGCTGGAACTTTGTCGCGGACCGGCGTGAGGATCGTGTCGAGATTATCGGCAGCGCCGGGCGGATCGGTTTTTCCGTGTTTGATGACCATCCCGTGCAGTTGCGGGCCGATGAACACATCAGCCTGGAAATTGCCCATCCCGAGCATATTCAGTGGCACCACGTACTGGGGATGAACGCGCATATCCGCGGCGACTCGACATACCCCGCAGTCGCCGAGCAAGCCGTCAAGACCGACTGGGTCATGGATCAGATCCTTAAACGCTAAAGTCAAAAGATCGCAGCCTTCGGCAGCTCCTACAGGGGAATCGCATTTCCAACTGTAGGAGCTGCCGAAGGCTGCGATCTTTTGCTTTTCAAGGGCGAATCTAAGGTTATACCCAAACAATATTTCTCAGCCTTGTCATAACATCTCTAAGATCACGTCATAACTCGTTATAACAAGTGATCCTGTGATGACCGATAACGTTCTCTCCCTCAGTAGCGTTCCGCTGCACACCCAACTGCGCGACGTACTCCGTGCGCGGATTCTCGATGGCGAATATCCGCAAGACAGTCAGATGCCTTCCGAAAGCGAGCTTGGCGCGCTGTTCAAAGTCAGTCGCATCACCGTGCGCCAGGCGCTGGGTGATCTGCAAAAGGAAGGGCTGATCTTCAAGATCCATGGCAAGGGCACCTTCGTCGCCAAGCCGAAAACCTTTCAAAACGTCAGCAGCCTGCAAGGTCTCGCCGAGTCGATGACCGGGCGCGGCTATGAAGTGATCAACCGCCTGCGCAGCTTCAAATTCATCGCGGCCGACAAGCGCGTCGCCGAGCGTCTGCAGGTGGTTGAAGGCGAGATCGTCGCGCAGATCAAACGCGTACGGCTGATCAACCGCGAGCCGATCTCGCTGGAAATCACCTACCTGCCCAAAGCCGTTGGCGAGCGCCTGGAGAAGGCCGATCTGGTCACTCGCGACATCTTTCTGATCCTCGAAAACGATTGCGGCATCGCCCTCGGCCACGCCGATCTGGCCATCGACGCGGTGCTGGCCGACAGCGACCTGACCCAGGCACTCAACGTCGAAGCCGGCTCGCCGATCATGCGCATCGAGCGCCTGACCCATGACGCCCAAGGCCAGCCGCTGGACTTCGAACACCTTTATTACCGTGGCGATGCGTTTCAGTACCGCCTGCGGATCGACCGGCAGAAAGGGGAGCAGGCATGACCCGCAACGTTCTAGAACAGGAATACGACATCGTCGTGATTGGCGGTGGTACAGCCGGGCCGATGGCGGCGATCAAGGCCAAAGAGAAGAACCGCGATCTGCGCGTGTTGCTGGTCGACAAGGCCAACGTCAAACGCAGCGGCGCGATCAGCATGGGCATGGATGGGCTGAACAACGCGATCATCCCGGGGCATTCGACGCCGGAGCAGTACACCAAGGAAATCACCATCGCCAATGACGGCATCGTCAATCAGGCGGCGGTATATGCCTACGCCACGCACAGTTTCGAAACCATCGAGCAGCTCGACCGTTGGGGGGTGAAGTTCGAGAAGGACGAAACCGGCGACTACGCGGTGAAGAAGGTCCACCACATGGGTGCCTATGTGTTGCCGATGCCGGAAGGGCACGACATCAAGAAAGTTCTGTATCGGCAGTTGAAGCGTGCGCGGGTGAGCATCACCAATCGCTTGGTCTGCACGCGTTTGCTGACTGACGAGGAGGGCGCGGTCAACGGTGTGATGGGTTTCGACTGCCGCACCGCCGACTTCCATGTGGTCAAGGCCAAAGCGGTGATTCTTGCCTGCGGAGCGGCCGGACGCCTCGGTCTGCCGTCGTCGGGCTACCTGATGGGCACTTACGAAAACCCGACCAATGCGGGGGACGGCTACGCGATGGCCTATCACGCCGGCGCCGAACTGGCCAATCTCGAGTGCTTCCAGATCAACCCGCTGATCAAGGATTACAACGGCCCGGCCTGCGCCTACGTCACCGGCCCGCTGGGTGGCTATACCGCCAACAACAAGGGCGAACGCTTCATCGAGTGCGACTACTGGAGCGGGCAGATGATGTGGGAGTTCCACCAGGAACTGGAGAGCGGCAACGGCCCGGTGTTCCTCAAACTCGATCACCTGGCCGAGGAAACCATCCAGAACATCGAGGAAATCCTGCACAGCAACGAGCGCCCGAGTCGTGGCCAGTTCCACGCCAATCGCGGCACTGACTACCGCACGCAGATGGTCGAAATGCATATTTCGGAAATCGGTTTTTGCAGCGGCCACTCGGCGTCCGGCGTGTGGGTCAACGAGCGTGCCGAGACCTCGGTCAAGGGCCTGTACTCGGCCGGCGACATGGCTGCGGTGCCGCACAACTACATGCTCGGCGCTTTCACTTATGGCTGGTTCGCCGGCCACAACGCCGCAGACTTTGTCGCCGGCCGCGAGTTTTCCGCACTGGACGCCGAGCAGATCGAGAAGGAAAAAGCCCGGGTCTACGCACCGCTCGATCGCGCAGAAGGCCTGCCGCCGGCGCAGGTCGAGTACAAGCTGCGGCGCTTCGTCAACGACTACCTGCAACCGCCGAAAGTGACCAAAAAAATGCAGATCGGCCTGCAACGCTTCAGCGACATCGAGCGCGATCTCGAGCAGATGAAAGCCAACAACGCTCATGAATTGATGCGCGCGATGGAAACCAGCGTGATCCGCGACTGCGCCGAAATGGCCGCCCGCGCCTCGTTGTTCCGCGCCGAAAGTCGCTGGGGCCTGTACCACTATCGCGTCGACCATCCGCAACGCAACGATGCCGAGTGGTTCTGCCATTGCCATCTGAAGAAGGGCGAGGACGGGCGCATGACCAGTTTCAAGAAAGCTGTCGAGCCTTACATCATCCCGCTCGATGCCGAGGAAATGCAGGCTTACGACCGCCTGCGGGTGGGCGCTTTCGCCGCTTGAGACATCATTATTCAGAGAGTCCGAACCATGGCTTATCAAGCTCAGGAAATCTTCTTCCGCTCCAACGCCCCGGTCACCGTGGACGAGGACAAATGCATCGCCGAAAAAGGCTGCACCGTGTGTGTCGACGTCTGCCCGATGGACCTGCTGGCGATCAACCCGGCCACGCAAAAGGCCTACATGGCCTTCGATGAATGCTGGTACTGCATGCCGTGCGAGAAGGATTGCCCGACGGGAGCCGTCAAAGTCGAAATCCCTTATCTCCTGCGTTGAACCACGATCCCTGTAGGAGCTGCCGAAGGCTGCGATCTTTTGATCTTGAAAAGCAAAATCGACAGATCGCAGCCTTCGGCAGCTCCTACAGGGGATCTGTGGCAAGCCATTAGCTACCCGGAAAACCCGGACGCTCGATTGACCGAAAACCCCTCGTTTCCCACCGCGCCCTGATCGCGGCGGAGACGAACTCCAAACCAATGATTCGAGGGGAAACACTCATGTTGCGTGCAGCACTCGCCGGTCTGGTACTGGCTTCGTTGACCTTGTCGGCCTCGGCCGAAACCATCCGCATCGCCATCGGCACCCAGGACACCACCATCAACTGCGCCGCCGGCGGGCTGTTGATCCGTGAACTCGGTCTGCTGGAAAAATACCTGCCCCACGACGGCGCCTACAAAGACGCGAAGTACGAGGTGCAGTGGAAGAACTTCACCAGTGGCGCGCCGCTGACCAACGAGATGGTCGCCGGCAAACTCGACTTCGGCGCCATGGCCGATTTCCCTGGTGCGTTCAATGGTGTGGCGTTCGAAACGGCGGGCAAGCACAGCCTGTTGATCAGCGTGCTGTCGGGCAGCATCAAGGGCAGCGGCAACGGCATCGTCGTGCCGAGCGCCTCGGCCGTGCAGAGCCTGAGTGAACTCAAGGGCAAGACCATTTCGGTGCCATTCGCCTCGACGGCCCACGGCATGTTGCTGCGCGCCGTGGCAGAGCAGGGTTGGGATCCGCTCAAGGATGTCAACATCATCGCCCAGCCACCGGAAGTCGCCGGCTCCGCGCTGCAAGCCGGGAAGATCGATGCCCACGCCGATTTCGTGCCGTTCGCCGAACTGTTCCCGAGCCGTGGTTTCGCCCGCAAGATCTACGACGGCGCCCAGGCCAACGCGCCGACCTTCCATGGCGCGCTGGTGGACCAGGCCTATGCGAAGAAGTATCCGGAGATCGTCGTCGCCTACCTGCGCGCCAGCATCGAAGCCAACCAACTGCTCGCCGCAGAGCCGGAGAAGTACAGCGAGCTGATCGCCAAAGTCACCGGAGTCGATGCCGAGGTCAACTACCTGTTCCACGGCCCGCTCGGCGTGCAGACCCGCGACCTGAGCTGGAAGCCGGAATACCGTCAGGCCGTCGGCACCGCCATCGACACGCTGAAGCTGCTGAAGAAAGCCGATCGCGGGCTCGATCTGCATACCTTCATCGACGACCAGTACATCCGCGCCGCCTTCAAGGCGTCGAACCTCGATTACACCGCGCAACTGGCCAACTACGCGCAGACGCCGTTGCCGGGTGTGGATGCAGCGACGGGCAAGGCCATCACCGACGTTAGCCATGTCGCGGAGATCTGGGTGCGCGGTGAGGAAAAAGTCCGTCGTTACGGCTCGGCTGAATCGGCGTTCACCGCCCTGGCGGCGTTGAAGCAGGAGGGCAAGAACATTCGTGCGGTGTATGCGCAGGCCAGTGACAGCGGGATCAAGTTGCTCGCTGAACAGGCCTGGTTTGCCAGCGATGCCAAGGGCCGCCTCAGCGCATTTCTGCTCAAGGGCCAGGCCCAGCAATACGCCACGGCGCAGGGTGGCAAGGTGTTCGATTTCAGCGATGCGACTGCGCAGGTTGTCGCCGTGCGCTAACTCCAAAAAACACTGCATTCCCCCTGTAGGAGCTGCCGAAGGCTGCGATCTTTTGACTTTGTTTTTTAAGATCAAGATCGAAAGATCGCAGCCTTCGGCAGCTCCTACAGGGATCTGGTTGAGAGGAATATTTGTGTATCGATCCTGTTTGCGCTGGATTCCGAGGACCAGCTCCCTGCTGCTCTGCCTGCTCTTCTGGCAACTCGCCGCCAGTCATCACTGGAACCTCGGCCTGGTCACGTTCGCCAACGTGCCGACGCCACTGGCGGTGATCGAAGCCGCGCTGGGCCTGGGCGACTCCGGCAAACTCTGGCAGCACTTGAGCAGCAGTCTCGGTCGCGTCTTTGCCGGCTACCTCGCCGCAATGCTGATCGGCATCGCTCTGGGTCTGGCCATCGGCCGTTCGAAATGGGCCGAAGACATCCTGCTGCCGCCACTGGAAGTCCTCCGCCCGATCCCCGCCGTCGCGTGGATTCCGCTGGCGATCCTGATGTTTCCGTCCTCGGAGTTGTCGATGGTCTTCATCACTTTCACCGGCGCGCTGTTCCCGATCCTGCTCAACACCGTGCACGGCGTCGAAGGCGTCGATCCGCGTCTGATCGCCTCGGCGAAAAGCCTCGGAGCAGGGCACCGGGCGATTCTGCTGGAGGTGATTCTGCCGGGCGCTGCGCCGAGCATCATCACTGGCCTGGCGATCGGCATGGGCACTTCGTGGTTCTGTCTGGTCACTGCGGAAATGATCTCCGGGCAGTTTGGCATCGGTTACTACACCTGGGAGTCCTACACCATTCAGAACTACGCCGACATTGTTGTCGGCATGCTCCTGATCGGGGTGCTGGGCATGGGCAGCAGTTGGCTGATCAAACGCCTGGGCGGCTTGTTCACGCCCTGGCATCGACCGCGAGGCAAAGCTTGATGAGCGTCATGCAAACCCCGGAAGGGCGGATCGACATCCGCCAGTTGTCCATCGTCCTCGGCCAGGGCCGCGAAGCCTTCGAGGCGGTGCAGGGCCTCGACTGCCAGATCGAACCCGGCCAGTTCGTGTGCATTCTCGGCCCGTCCGGTTGCGGCAAGTCGACCTTGCTCGGCGCCCTGGCCGGACACCTGAATGCCTACACCGGCAGCCTGAAAGTCGACGGCAGTGAAGTGGCCGGCCCGTCACCGCAGCGCGGCATGGTGTTCCAGCATCACACGCTGTTCCCGTGGCGCACGGTGCGCGACAACGTCGCCTTCGGCCTGAAGATGCGCGGCATCGGCAAGGCTGAGCGGCATCGCGCCGCTGACGACATTCTCAAGCTGGTTGGGCTCGAAGGCTTTGCCGAGCGCTGGCCCGATCAGCTCTCCGGAGGCATGCAACAACGGGTCGAGATCGCCCGGGTACTGGTCAATCGCCCGCGTCTGTTGCTCATGGACGAGCCGTTCGGTGCGCTGGATGCGCTGACCCGTCTGAACATGCAGGAATTGCTGCTGGACATCTGGACGCGCATCCGCACCACCGTGGTCTTCGTTACCCACGACATCGACGAGGCGCTGTTTCTTGCCGATCGCTTGCTGGTGATGAGCGCGCGACCGGGGCGGATTATCGAAGACTTGCGTCTGGAATTTCCACGCCCGCGCACCAGTGAACTGGTGACCAGCCCCGAGTTCGCCCGCCTCAAACGCCACTGCCTCGACCTGCTGCGCCACGACAACGACCGACCGCTGCCGCGCCTCAATCCGCTCGGTCTGCCTCCTGAAAACCCTTTGCCGCGATTTGCCCTATGACCTCTATTTTTGCTGTGACCGATAACGAAGACATCCTCGCCCTGCAACCGCGCCTGACGGCCGAAGACGCCGGCGTGCGGCGTATTGCGCTGATTGATCTGGCCGATCTGGAGGAGCCGGATGGCTTGCTCTGGCTGGTCGATCGACTACGACAGGATCCCGCTGAGGATGTTCGGGCAGAAGCTGCGCGATTGCTTGAAGCGTGGGAAGACGAAGCGGTCGTGCAAGCCTTGTGCGAAGCGCTGACGGATCCGTCGTCCGTCGTGCAATCGGCGGCGGCGCAAAGCCTGAGTCTGCTCAAGACTGCAGCGGCGGGGCGAGTAATTCTACCGTGGACCGCCCATGCCGACGTCAGTGTGCGCATCGCTGCATTTCGGGCGTTACGAGAATTGCGCTTCGCTGAGGCCGCACCGGCTGCCGTCGCAGCGTTGGAGGATGCCGACGCCAATGTACGTCGCGAAGCGGTGGGCGTGCTCGGCTGGCTCAAACAGCTCGACGCGCTGCCAGCCCTTGCGCGCCTGGCCAGCGACGACCCGGACACCGAAGTGCGTCGCGCCGCCACCGGTGCGCTCGGTCTGGCCAGCGACGCCGAAGTGCTGCCGGCGCTGCGCCAGGCCTTGCACGATCAGGCCTGGCAAGTGCGCGAAGAAGCTGCGACCACGCTGGGCAAGGTCGGCCACAATGACGCCGGCCCGGCTTTGGTCGAAGCGTTGAGCGATGATTATTGGCAAGTGCGCCTGCGCGCCACCCGCAGCCTCGGCCGTTTGCGCTTCACCCCGGCGCTGGACGCGCTGATCGACACCCTCGGCCACCGCATCAGCAACCTGCGCAAGGAAGCCGCACTGGCCCTTGGTGAGTTGAACGATCGCGGCGCCGTGGCCGCGTTGCAGGCGGCGCAGGACGACGGCGACCCGGAAGTGCGCAAAGCCGTGCGCATTGCCTTGAGTCAGTTGCAATGAACCCGCTGTCGGTGGGCAACTCGCAGAGTGCGCGCACGCTACGCCTGAGTTGGCCGGATGGGCGTGAATCGCTGCTCAAGCATGCCGATCTGCGTCGGCAATGCCCGTGCTCGCAATGCCGCGCGTTTCGCCTGCGCGGCGTCACGCCGCTGGTTGATGATCGCCTACGCCTGCTCGAACTCCACCCGCAGGGGTATGGCGTGCAACTGGTGTTCAGCGATGGGCATCAACGCGGGATTTATCCGTGGGAGTATCTGGCACAACTTGGTTCTTCGCCTCTCCCCATTTTTACAGAGACATGAGGATTCTGTAGGAGCTGACGAGTGAAACGAGGCTGCGATCTTTTGACTTTGACTTTGACTTTTAAAAGCAAGATCAAAAGATCGCAGCCTTCGGCAGCTCCTACGCCGACTGGCGGTTCTTGTCAGGAAATTCCTACAGGAGTACAAATGTACTCCATGACAAACCTGACTCCCCGCCGTACCGCCATCCTGACGTTTATCCGCGATCGCATCGCCGAGCACGGTCAGCCCCCAAGCCTCGCTGAAATCAGCGAGGCTTTTGGTTTTGCCTCGCGCAGCGTGGCGCGCAAGCATGTGCTGGCGCTCACCGAAGCCGGTTTCATCGAGGTCAATCCGCATCAGGCCCGGGGCATTCGCCTGGTGGGGCAACCGCCGCGCCCGGAACTGCTGGAAATCCCTGTGCTCGGTCGCGTGGCCGCCGGTGCGCCGATCGGTGCCGATGCCGACATCCACAACCGCCTGCTGCTCGACCCGGCGCTGTTTTCCCGCACCCCGGATTACATGCTGCGGGTGCAGGGTGACTCGATGATCGAAGATGGCATTCTCGATGGCGATCTGGTCGGGGTGCGGCGCAATCCCGAAGCTCTGAACGGCCAGATTGTCGTTGCGCGTCTGGACGGTGATGTGACCATCAAGCGCTTCGAGCGGGTCGGTGAAGAAGTGCGCCTGTTGCCACGCAATCCGGCGTATCAGCCGATTGTCGTGCGTGATGATCAGGATCTGGCCATCGAAGGCGTGTTCTGTGGTCTGGTGAGGCAAGGCTGATGGGCGCCGTCGTTGCGTTGGATACGCTGTTCAATGGTGGCCAGGTCTGGCGCGGCCGGCCTGCGCCACCGGCGGCGAGCCCGCAGCCGACCGGGCACGCGGCACTGGACGCGGCCCTGCCCAGCGGCGGCTGGCCGGAAGCGGCGCTGAGCGAAATCCTCCTAGCCGGTCCCGGTGTCGGTGAACTGCAACTGGTCTGGCCGGCCTTGGCACGGTTGTCGGCGGCGGGCGAACGCATCGTGCTGGTGGCACCGCCATTTGTGCCGTATCCGCAGGCCTGGGCCAATGCCGGGGTCGATCTGCGCCAGTTGTCAGTGATTCAGGCCAGCGAACGCGATGCGTTGTGGGCGGCGGAGCAGTGCTTGCGCTCGGGCAGTTGCGGCGCAGTGCTGTGCTGGCCGAACAAGGCCGATGACCGTGCGCTGCGGCGTTTGCAGGTGGCGGCGGAAACCGGCCAGACCCTGGCCTTTGCCTGGCGCCCGTTGAGCGAAGCGGTCAACCCGTCACCAGCAGCGTTACGGATTGCCATCGATGCCAGACCGGCGCAGCTACGCGTGCTCAAGTGCCGTGGCGGGCTGGCGCGTGCGGCGCCGATTGCCTTTGCTGTGGGGCACTGATCGTCATGCGCTGGGTATGTATTCTGTTTCCACAATTGGCCCTCGACGCCGTGCTGCGTCAGCGGCCCGACCCTGAAGAACCGCTGGTGCTGCTCAGCGGCCCGGCCCAGCGCCGGGTGCTGCAAGCGGTGAATCCGGCGGCGCGCAAACTCGGTCTGCGTCCGGGCATGTCGATGACCGCTGCGCAAGCCATGAGCAAAGGCTTTGCCACCGCCGATTATGAAGTGGCAGAGGTCGAGCACTGGCAGCAGTTTCTTGCTGCGTGGGCCTATCGCTTCAGTGCTCAGGTCAGCGTGCATTACCCGCGCACCGTGGTGTTCGAGATCGAATCGAGCCTCGGTCTGTTCGGTACTTGGCCGCAATTTGAAGCTCGCCTGCGCCAGGAATTGCAAGACCTGGGTTTTCGCCACCGCATCGTTGCCGCGCCGAACCCGGTGGCGGCGCGAGTGCTGGCCAACGCCTACGATGGCCTGGTGGTGCCGGACGGCGAAGCCTTGCAGCATCACCTCGGGCAATTGCCGGTCGACCGTGTCGGCCTGGAACCCAATGTCGCTACGGCGTTGTCGCGCATGGGCCTGCGCAATCTCAGTCAGGTGCAAAGCCTGCCACGCCAGGCACTGGCCCGGCGCTTCGAGGCGCAGATGCTCAAACACCTCGACACGCTGTTCGGCGCACGCCCTCTGGCGCTGGCGTTCTATCTGCCGCCAGACCGCTTCGATATCCGCATCGAACTGAATTTCGACGTGCAATCGCATCAGGCCTTGCTGTTCCCGTTACGACGCCTGACCGGCGATTTGTCGGCGTTCCTCTGCGGGCGCGACAGCGGTGTGCAGCGCTTCGATCTGCATTTGGAACACGCCGGGCTGGCGGACACGGTGATCAAGGTCGGCCTGCTCAGTGCCGAGCGTGATGCGGCGATGCTTTTTGAGTTGGCCCGTGGGCGCCTTGAGCAAGTACAGGTCGAGGCGCCGGTGCGTGGTTTTCGCTTGCGCGCCGAAGACCTGCCGAGTTTCGTTCCGCAGTATCAGGAACTGTTCGACGACCGCCCGCAGCAGACCTTGCCCTGGGAACAATTGCGCGAACGCCTGCGCGCACGGCTGGGCGATGACGCGGTGCAGGGGTTGCGTTTCCAGGCCGATCACCGCCCAGAATGTGCATGGCAGAGCGGGGTCGACAAACAGCCTTGTACAGGGTTGCCCAGTGTCCAGCGACCGGGCTGGCTGCTCAACGAACCACAAAGCGTGGCGGAAGGTTCGGCGCGGATTCTCATGGGACCGGAGCGTATCGAATCCGGTTGGTGGGACGGTGGCGATGTACGGCGTGATTACTACCTGATCCAGAACCGCGCCGGTCAGCAGGGCTGGGCCTGGCGCGCAGTAGGTGAGGGCGGTCCGTTGTGGCTGCAGGGCTGGTTCGCATGAACGCGAGATATGCCGAACTGCATTGCCTGTCGAACTTCAGCTTCCAGCGTGGGGCTTCCAGCGCCCTTGAGCTGTTTCAGCGAGCGAAAAAGCACGGTTATCAAGCGCTGGCGATCACCGATGAATGCACCCTGGCGGGGATCGTTCGTGCCTGGCAAGCGGCGAAGTCTGTGGAGTTGCCGCTGATCATCGGCAGCGAAATTCGCATCGACAACGGCCCGAAACTGGTGCTGCTGGTGGAAAACCTTGCCGGTTATCAGGCCCTGTGCGGCTTGATCACTCAGGCTCGGCGGCGTACGCAAAAAGGCCAGTATCAGGTGCTTCGTGAAGACTTCGCCGAAGCGCTGCCGGGTTTGCTGGTGCTGTGGGTGCCGGATTCAGTGGATGATCGCGAAGAGGGGCGCTGGCTGAAACAGACCTTCGGCGAACGCCTTTGGCTGGCGGTTCAGCTGCATCGCGGGCAGAACGATCAGCAGCGGTTGGCGGCATTGTTGGCTCTGGCGGCTGAGCTGCAGATTCCAGCGCTGGCCAGCGGCGATGTGCACATGCACGCCCGAGGTCGCCGTGCCTTGCAGGACACCATGACCGCGATCCGTCATCACGTCCCCGTGGCTGAAGCGGGTCTGCGCCTGCACCCCAATGGCGAGCGGCATTTGCGCTGCCTCGATGAGTTGCGCGAACTGTACCCGCCGGCCTTGCTCGATGAATCGGTCAAACTGGCCCGTCGTTGTACCTTTGATTTGAGCGAGTTGCGCTATCAGTACCCGAAAGAGCTGGTGCCCGAGGGCCACAGCGCCAGTTCCTGGTTGCGGCACCTGACCAAGCAAGGCATCGCCTGGCGCTGGGAAAAAGGCGCGCCCTTCAAAGTGCTCAGACAGATCAATAAAGAACTGAAGCTGATCGCCGAACTCGGTTACGAAAGCTACTTCCTCACCGTGCACGACGTGGTGCGCTTCGCCCGCACGCAGAACATCCTCTGTCAGGGCCGCGGTTCGGCAGCCAACTCGGCGGTGTGTTTTGCCTTGGGTATCACCGAGATCGACCCGGATCGCACCACGTTGCTGTTCGAGCGCTTCATGTCCAAGGAACGCAACGAGCCGCCGGACATCGACGTCGATTTCGAGCACGAGCGTCGCGAGGAAGTCCTGCAATATGTTTTCAACCGTTACGGCCGGCGGCGTGCGGCGCTGACGGCGGTGGTCAGCACCTACCACGCCACCGGTGCCGTGCGCGATGTTGCCAAGGCCCTCGGCCTGCCGCCGGATCAGATCAATGCCTTGGCCGATTGCTGCGGCCGCTGGAGTGATGAAACGCCGCCGCTGGATCGCTTGCGCGAAGGCGGCTTCGACCCGGACAGCCCGGTACTGCGTCGGGTGCTGAGCCTGACCGGGCAACTGATCGGCTTTCCCCGGCACCTGTCGCAGCATCCCGGCGGTTTCGTGATTTCCGAGCAGCCGCTGGACACCCTGGTGCCGGTCGAAAACGCGGCGATGGTCGACCGTACGATCATTCAATGGGACAAGGACGACCTCGATGCGGTCGGCCTGCTCAAGGTGGATATCCTCGCCTTGGGCATGCTCAGTGCGATCCGTCGTTGTTTCGACCTGCTGCGCCGGCATCGCGAACTGGATCTGACGCTCGCGACGATCCCGCCCGAAGACAAACCGACCTACGCAATGATCAGCCGCGCCGATACCGTCGGCGTGTTCCAGATCGAGTCGCGCGCGCAGATGTCGATGCTGCCGCGCCTGAAACCTGCAACGTTCTACGATCTGGTCATTGAAGTAGCGATCGTCCGGCCCGGGCCGATTCAGGGCGGCATGGTTCATCCGTATCTGCGCCGGCGTAATAAGGAAGAGGCAGAAACCTATCCATCGCCAGCGCTCGAAGTCGTGCTGAAAAGAACCCTGGGCGTGCCATTGTTCCAGGAGCAAGTCATGCAGATCGCCATCGTCGCGGCCGATTACAGCCCCGGCGAGGCCGATCAGCTGCGCCGCTCCATGGCCGCGTGGAAACGCCATGGCGGGCTGGAGCCGCACAAGGAGCGCCTCGCCGCCGGCATGAAAAAAAACGGCTACACCCCGGAATTCGCCGCGCAGATCTTCGAGCAGATCAAGGGTTTCGGCAGTTACGGCTTTCCCGAATCCCACGCCGCCAGTTTCGCTTTGCTGACCTACGCCAGTTGCTGGCTCAAGTGTCATGAGCCGGCGGCGTTCGCCTGTGCGCTGATCAACAGTTGGCCGATGGGCTTCTACAGTCCGGACCAGATTCTGCAGGACGCACGCCGGCACCAACTGCAGATCCGCCCGGTGGACGTGCGGGCCAGCGATTGGGATTGCAGCCTCGAACCGCTGAATGCCGGACAACCGGCGATTCGCATGGGCCTGCGCATGATCAAAGGCTTTCGCGAAGAAGACGCCCGACGCATCGAAGTTGCGCGCCGACACGGAACGTTTGCCGATGTCGCTGATCTGGGCGAGCGGGCGTCCCTGGACAGCCGTGCGCAGGCGTTATTAGCGGACTCCGGCGCCTTGCGCGGTCTGGCCGGGCACCGCCATCGTGCGCGCTGGGAAGTGGCGGGGGTGCAGAAACAACTTGGCCTGTTCGCCGGCCTGCCCAATGAAGAAGAAGTCAAAATCGTCCTGCCAAAACCCAGCGTCGGCGAAGATCTGCACGCCGATTACGCGACGGTGGGCACCACATTGGGGCCGCACCCGCTGGCGTTGTTGCGTGGCGAATTGCAGGCGCGGCGTTGCCGCAGTTCGCGGGAGTTGCTGGATATTGAACATGGTCGGCCGGTGAGCGTGGCCGGGCTGGTCACCGGACGGCAACGCCCCGGCACGGCCAGCGGCGTGACGTTCGTGACGCTGGAAGACGAGTTCGGTAACGTCAACGTGGTGGTCTGGCGTGATCTGGCCGAGCGCCAGCGACAAGTGCTGGTCGGCTCGCAATTGCTCAAGGTCGACGGCCGCTGGGAGCGCGAAGGCGAGGTACGCCATCTGATCGCCGGACGCATGAGCGACCTCAGCCCACTGCTCAACGGCATTCACGTGCAGAGCCGGGATTTTCAGTGATTCCTTCCTCAAGCCAAACCCCTGTAGGAGTGAGCCTGCTCGCGATAGCGATCTGTCTGTCACGACAGGTGTCGATTGACTCACTACCACCGTGCGCAGGCTCACGCCTCCATCGGCTTGGGCCGGTAACTACCTTCGGCACCTCCTACAGGATCATCAGCGGTCACAGGGTGAAATTATCCCGCCCTACGATAGAAAAGCTGCCCGACTTGATAATTGCACTGGCGGAACCCGGTCCATTGGATTCGAAGGAGAAGCTGCCTTCATAGAGTTCTCGTTCGTGATCAAAGGACAGGCTGATCGAGCCGCTGTCCGCGTTGTAAGTCTGAAACAAGGTGTCAGCGCCATCGGCCCGCATTTTCCACCATGTGGCAGAGAACTTCCCCTCCTTGATGGCATGGGTGCCACTGCCCATGTCGGAATTGAATACCATCTCAATGCCTCTGATGACGGTGTTTTCTTGTTCATCTTCAATTGTCTGAACGGCGCTGAGGGTCAGGCGCAGTTTTTTATCGGTGGTGTAGTAGTCGAAGGCGAAGTTGAGGCCATCGGCATTGAAGGCCGGTTCACCTGTTACATCAGCGCAGACTGTACCGGATGAAGGATTGGTTCGGGTTTGTGGGAGAAAATGTTCCGTCAGCATGTGCAGCTCCTTGGCAACGGGGTGCCATTTATACGAATCGGGTCCAGCAACGCCTCCCCAACCTATGCCGGCAATTGCCGGTCGTAAACTGTCAAACCTGACAGTTGACAACCCCGTCCGATCGTTTCCGCGCTCTGCATGGAGTCGCCTCCCGTGACGCTCCGCGTCACAGCTGACGCGCAACGTCCGTGTCTGCATTCCCACGCAGAGCGAGGGAACGATCAAGTCCGGAGCAGCCAGTTAATTGGCGTCAAAAAAGCCTGTCGCGAATGATGGCACTTTGTCATAATGCCGCCCCTTTTCAGCTCCCGAGCGCCTTGCCGTGCCGGGACACCCCCGTTTTTCAAAAGGAATACTCAGTGAGAATGATCTCCCGAATGCTGGTCTCAGGCGTTGCGATTGCCGTGCTTGGTACCCTTGCCACGACACTGGCCGGTTGCGCCACCGAAAGCTCCCGCCCGCTGCCGGTGGCCAAGGTTGAAAGCGCCACTCAGGTCTGGACCGGCGTTCGTGTGCCAATGGCCGTGGGCAAGTTCGACAACCGCTCCAGCTACATGCGCGGGATATTCTCCGATGGCGTCGATCGTCTCGGCGGCCAGGCCAAGACCATCCTCATCACCCACTTGCAGCAGACCAACCGTTTCAGCGTGCTGGATCGCGACAACATGGGCGAGATCCAGCAGGAAGCCGCGATCAAGGGCCAGGCCCAGCGTCTGAAAGGTGCTGATTACGTGGTCACCGGTGACGTCACCGAATTCGGCCGCAAAGAGACCGGCGATCACCAGTTGTTTGGCATTCTCGGCCGTGGCAAGACCCAGGTCGCCTACGCCAAGGTCAACCTGAACATCGTCAACATCAGCACTTCGGAAGTGGTGTATTCGACTCAGGGCGCCGGCGAATACGCCTTGTCCAACCGCGAAATCATCGGCTTTGGCGGCACTGCTGCCTACGATTCGACCCTCAACGGCAAAGTACTGGATCTGGCCATGCGCGAGGCGATCAATCGTCTGGTCGATGGCATGAACGCCGGTGCCTGGAAACCGGGCAACTGATCGACGCCCATTGCAAGGAGCTACAACCCATGAATCTGACTTTGTCGCGCTCGTTGATGGCGCTGACCCTGGCCGCCAGCGCTTTGCTGGCCGGTTGTGCCGGCCCGCAAACCCTTTACCAGTGGGAAGGCTACGAGCCCCAGGTGTACGAATACTTCAAAGGCGAAGAGCCGAAAGAAGCCCAGGCCGAAGCGCTGGAGCGTGACCTGCAGAAAATCCGTTCCACCGGCAAGTCCGTACCGCCGGGTTACCACGCGCACCTTGGCTTGCTCTATCTGAGCATGGGCAAGGACGATCAGATGGTGCAGCAGTTCAATACCGAGAAAACCTTGTTCCCCGAGTCCGGCACATACATGGACTTTTTGCTCAAGAACGCCAAGACCGGAGTCGCGAAATGATCGCGCGTACCTTCAAGCTGCTCACCGCCGGTCTGGCCCTGACCGTGCTGGCTGGCTGTGTCGCCCCCAAGACTGTGGATTACTCGGCCTATAAGCAGGCGCGACCGAAGACCATTCTGGTGCTGCCACCGCTGAACACCTCGCCGGATGTGAAGGCGTCCTACAGTCTGCTGTCGCAAGTGACGTTCCCGCTGGCCGAAGCCGGTTACTACGTGCTGCCAATCACCCTGGTGGACGAAACCTTCCGCCAGAACGGCCTGACAACCCCGGACGACATCCATCAGGCCCCGCCAGGCAAACTGAAGGAAATCTTCGGTGCGGACGCAGCGCTGTACATCACCGTGACCGAATACGGCACGCGTTACATGGTGATCAGCAGCGAAACTGCGGTGACCGCGACGGCGAAACTGGTCGACCTTAAAACCGGTACCGCGTTGTGGACCGGTACCGCGCGGGCGTCGAGCGAAGAGGGCGGCAACAACGGCGGTGGCGGTCTGATCGGCATGCTGATCACGGCGGCGGTGAAGCAGGTTATCAACAGCGCCACCGATGCCGGCTACCCGATTGCTGGCGTGGCGAGCAATCGTCTGCTCTCGGCCGGGCATCCGGCGGGCCTGCTGTACGGCCCGCGTTCGCCGAAGTACGGCACCGACTGAGATAACACCATAAATCCCTGTGGGAGCGAGCCTGCTCGCGAAAGCTTTCTCTCAGTCAACATCACCGTTGAATGACACACCGCTTTCGCGAGCAGGCTCGCTCCCACAGGGGGACGCGTCGCTCTGTCGGTTTATCTGGCGCAAAGCCAGATCCGTTCGCTACTGCCCACGCTCGCAACGAGTGGGTCGGCAGATAATCCAACATCTCGCCAAAACGACCTCCCGCAACTGGTCGATGTTCAGCGCCATCACCCGCCGGTATGCAATATATAAATGCAATTTGGACATGCCCGGATTAATCTGCGTCTGCCACTCTTTTTCCATGGCCAGCCATTGCCAAGAGCTGGCTGCCCGATGCTGAAGGAGTGTTCGAATGCCCGAAAAGAAACTGGAAACCACGGTCGACCGCGTCTACCAAGGGGTGTACGCGGCGATCAGCAAGCGTTCGTTGCGTCCCGGCATGAAGCTGGGTGAAGCTTCGTTGGCCGAGCTGTTCAATGTCAGTCGCACGTCAGTGCGCGCTGCGCTCAAGCAATTGGAGGCCGATGGCCTGGTGACCACCGAGCCCAACAAAGGTGCATCGGTGTCGCTGCCCAGTGACGAAGAGATCCGTTCGCTGTTCGAAACCCGGCGACTGATCGAGATCGGTATCGTTACCGAACTGTGCCGGCGCAAGGACACCGTTGCGCTGCAAAGTCTGCGCGAACACCTGTTGCTGGAAGATGCCGCCCATGCCGCGGGCGATCACGAACGCTTGATCCATCTGCTCGGCGAGTTCCACATCAAACTGGCGCGCAGCCTGAACAATCCGGTGCTGCTCGACTGGTTCCAGAAGCTGATCTCCCGCGCTTCGTTGTACGCCGCCGCGCTGGACGACGACAGTCACCAGGCCTGCCGTGATGATGAACACCTGCGTTTGCTCGAGTTCATCGAGGCGGGTAATCAGAGCGCCGCCATCGAGCTGACCTGCACGCACCTCAACGGCATCGAGAAGGCGATTCTCGACGTCGCTGCGAAAATGAAAACCGGTTACCACCCGCTCAAACACTTGATTGGCATCTGAATCGGTGCGCGTTGGAAATCGGCTATACCTCTAATGAAACCAATGCGCTCTCAGGCGCTCGAAACACACGGGCGTCGCGTCGCTCAAGCGTGCGATTGATCGGAAAACCGCAAAAGGACACTGAGTCAGGCGATGCAGTTTTTATCCGAAAGCCACGGCTGTGATGGCTGGAAAGGCGAAATGGCCGAACGCATTCGTGCGTTCGACTGGAGCCATACCGAACTGGGTCCGCTTGCCGACTGGCCGGCCAGCCTGTGCAGCACCGTGCAACTGATGCTGGCTTCGCCGTTGCCGATGGTCATGCTTTGGGGCAACGCCGGTTACATGATCTACAACGACGCCTATTCCGAATTCGCCGGCGGGCGCCATCCTTACCTGCTCGGCGCCCCGGTAGAGCTGGGCTGGCCGGAAGTCGCCGACTTCAACCGCCACGTCGTTGACACCTGCCTGGCCGGCGGCACTTTGTCCTACCGCAACAAGGAGTTGGTGTTGTTGCGCGACGGCGTGCCGGAAGACGTCTGGATGGATTTGTATTACAGCCCGGTCGCCAACGATGAAGGGGTGCCCGGCGGCGTCATGGCGATGGTCGTCGAGACCACCGAGCTGGTGCATTCCGAGCGCTTGCGCCAAGCGGCGGAGAATGCCTACCGCGCCGACAACGAACGCGTGCGTCTGGCACTCAATGCCGGAGCGCTGCTTGGCTCATTTGTCTGGGATATAAAAAACAATCGGTTCTCCGCCGATGAGCGTTTCGCTCGTACCTTTTCCTACCCGGCGGATCAGGACCTGAGCGATCTGCAACAAGACATCGCCGAGTCGCGCATTCATCCCGATGATCTGCCATGGGTTCAGGAGCGGGTCACCCACGCCATGCGCACCGGCGAACCGTACAACGCCGAATACCGCGTACAGCGTGCCGACGGCCAGTATTTGTGGGTGCTGGCCAGTGGTGCTTGCGAGTTTGATGAACAGGGCAAGCCGTTTCGTTTTCCCGGTGTACTGATCGACATTCATGAACGCAAGAATGCCGAAGAATCACTGCTCAAATTCACCCGCAACCTTGAACATCGCGTGGCCGCCGAAGTGGATGCGCGGCTGGCAGCTGAAGAGCAGTTGCGGCAATCGCAGAAGCTCGAAGCCATCGGTGGCCTGACCGGTGGTGTCGCCCATGACTTCAACAACTTGCTGCAAGTGATTGCCGGCAATCTGCATCTGCTCGCCCGGCATGAGCCGAACAATGCCAACGTGCAACGTCGGGTCGGCGCCTCGCTGGCGGCCGTGGAACGCGGTGCCAAATTGTCTTCGCAACTGCTGGCGTTTGCCCGTCGGCAACCGCTGTCACCGGCAGTGTGCAATCCGCAGCAGATTTTCGAAGGTGTCGGCGAATTGCTGCAACGGGCCTTGGGCGAAACCATTCAGATCGACGTGCAACTGCCGCCGCAGCCCTGGCACATCAACGTCGACCGCAATCAATTGGAAAACGCCATTCTCAATCTGGCGATCAACGCTCGCGATGCGATGAGAGGCGAGGGCGTTATTGGTCTCAACGCTGACAATGTGCGCCTGGACAGTGAATTCTGTGCTGGCAAAGGCATCGTTGCCGGTGAGTATGTCCGCGTTGCGGTCAGCGATACCGGGGTGGGCATCGCTCCGCAGATGCTCGAGCAGGTCTTCGAGCCGTTCTTCACCACCAAGGCCGACGGACAGGGTACCGGCCTCGGTTTGAGTATGGTCTTCGGCTTTGTCAAACAGAGCGGCGGCCACGTCGAGATCGACAGCAAGCTAGGCGAAGGCACGCGGGTGCAGCTGTATTTCCCGCGCAGTCTGCGCCCGGTCCGCGAAGAGTCGGTCAGTGTCGGCGAGCGCAAGGGCGGCGGCCACGAAACCATTCTTGTCGTGGAAGACAACGACGCAGTGCGAGCTTCGACGGTGGAGTTGTTGCGTGAAGAAGGTTATCGGGTAATGACGGCCGGCAACGGCGATGTCGCCATGCAAATGTTGCTGGAAGGCATCGAGATCGACATGATCTTCACCGACGTGGTCATGCCCGGCCTGATCAAGAGTTCGGATCTTGCCGCGTGGGCCAAAGTGCAGACGCCACCGGTGCCGGTGCTGTTCACCTCCGGCCACACCCGCGACATCATTTCCCGCGACCACCAGCTCAGTCCCGACACGCATTTGCTTGGCAAACCCTACAGTCCGCAAGCGTTGCTGCAGATGATTTGCGAGGTGCTCGGCACCTGAGGCCGAGCGCCGCAACGGTTTTTCAATAAAGGCAGGCCGATGACTTCCAAGCGCAATTCCAAAGCACCCGCCGGCATGGTTCGCGTGCGCGGCGCCCGCGAACACAACCTGAAGAAGGTTGATGTCGACATTCCGCGCGATGCGCTGGTGGTGTTCACTGGCGTCTCGGGTTCGGGCAAATCCTCACTGGCATTTTCCACGCTGTATGCCGAGGCCCAGCGGCGCTATTTCGAATCGGTGGCGCCGTATGCACGGCGGCTGATCGATCAGGTTGGCGTGCCGGATGTCGATTCCATCGAAGGTTTGCCGCCCGCCGTCGCCCTGCAACAACAGCGGGGCACGCCGAGCGCGCGTTCCTCGGTGGGCAGCGTGACGACGCTGTCGAGCCTGATCCGCATGCTCTACTCGCGCGCCGGCAGTTATCCGCCGGGGCAGCCGATGCTGTATGCCGAAGATTTTTCACCGAACACGCCGCAGGGCGCCTGCCCGGAGTGTCACGGACTAGGCCGCGTCTACGAAGTGACCGAAGCGCTGATGGTGCCTGACCCGAACCTGACCATCCGCCAGCGTGCCGTGGCGTCCTGGCCGCTGGCGTGGCAAGGGCAGAACCTGCGCGACATCCTTGTGACGATGGGCATCGACGTCGATATTCCCTGGAAGAAACTGCCGAAAAAACAGCGCGACTGGATTCTCTTTACCGAAGAAACGCCAACGGTGCCGGTGTACGCCGGATTGACCCCGGAAGAAACCCGTGTCGCCCTCAAACGCAAAATGGAACCGAGTTATCAGGGCACCTTCACTGGCGCCCGGCGCTACATCCTGCACACCTTCACTCATTCGCAAAGTGCGCTGATGAAGAAGCGCGTTTCGCAGTTCATGCGCGGCAGTCCCTGCCCGCTGTGCGAGGGCAAGCGGCTCAAGCGCGAGGCGTTGTCGGTCACCTTTGCTGGCTACGATATTGGCGAGCTTTCGCAAATGCCATTGCTGCAAGTGGCCGAAGTGCTGCGGCCGGTGGCCGCCACCAGTTATCTTGAACAGGCCGAGGAGAGCGGCGACACCCTCAGTCATGCGCAAACCCGCGAAGCCCGTCAGCAGCGGGTTGCCCATGGCGCCAGTGGTCATGCCAGCGCGCCGGACGTGCGCCACACGCCGAACCTGTCGCTGGAAAAACGTCTGGCGGCGCAACGCATCGCTGAAGATCTGCTGGAGCGCGTCAGTACGCTTACCGATCTCGGCCTGGGTTATCTGGCGCTGGAACGCAGTACGCCGACCTTGTCGTCTGGCGAGCTGCAGCGTTTGCGCCTGGCCACGCAACTGGGTTCGCAGCTGTTCGGGGTCATCTACGTACTGGATGAGCCGTCTGCCGGTCTGCATCCGGCGGATGGCGAGGCGCTGTTCGAGGCGTTGCAGCGGTTGAAGGCCGACGGCAATACGCTGTTCGTGGTCGAGCATGATGTCGAAACCATGCGCCGCGCCGACTGGCTGATCGATGTCGGTCCGGCAGCGGGCGAGAAGGGTGGGCGGGTGTTGTACAGCGGTCCGCCTGCGGGACTTGCTGATATTACAGATTCGCAGACCCGCGCTTATCTCTTCGCCGAAAACCAGCGCCCTGAGCGCGCCGCGCGCAAGCCGAGCGGGTGGCTGAAGCTGAACAGCGTCACGCGCAACAACCTGAATAATCTCAGCGCCGAATTCCCCTTGGGCTGTTTCACCTCGGTGACCGGAATATCGGGCTCCGGCAAGTCGAGTCTGGTCAGTCAGGCGCTGCTGGAACTGGTGGGCGCGCAGTTAGGCCGTCCGGTCGCCGAGGCCGAGTCAGAAGAACCGAGCCTGGAAGATGACACGCCAACCCCCAGCACTGGTCAGATCACCGCCGGGCTGGAGTCGATCAAGCGGCTGGTGCAGGTTGATCAGAAACCCATCGGCCGCACACCGCGTTCCAATCTGGCGACCTATACCGGGCTGTTCGACAACGTGCGCAAACTGTTCGCCGCGACGCCCGAGGCGCAAGCAGCGGGCTACGACGCCGGGCAGTTTTCCTTCAACGTCGCCAAGGGCCGTTGCGCCACCTGTGAAGGTGAGGGTTTTGTCAGCGTTGAGTTGCTGTTCATGCCCAGCGTGTATGCGCCGTGCCCGACCTGTCATGGCGCGCGGTACAACCCGCAGACACTGGCGGTTCTCTGGCAAGGCTTGAGCATCGCCCAGGTGCTGCAATTGACCGTCGATGAAGCGGTGGCAGTGTTTGCCGAACAGGCGGGGATTCGTCGATCGCTGGAGGTCTTGCGGGATATTGGCCTGGGTTATCTGCGCCTGGGGCAACCGGCTACGGAGTTGTCCGGCGGCGAGGCGCAGCGGATCAAACTGGCGACCGAGTTGCAGCGCAGTCAGCGTGGCGCGACCTTGTATGTGCTGGATGAACCGACTACGGGATTGCATCCAAGGGATGTCGATCGGTTGCTCGAGCAGCTCGATACGCTGGTGACGGCGGGGCATACGGTGATTGTGGTCGAACACGAAATGCGTGTAGTCGCGCAGAGCGACTGGGTGATCGACATCGGCCCCGGCGCCGGTGATCAGGGCGGCAGGATTGTGGCCGCCGGCACACCGCAGAAAGTCGCAGCGAACAAGAAGAGCAAGACTGCGCCGTTTCTGGCCCGTGCTTTGACCCGGTGATTGTGGCGCCCTGCCGGACGCCTTCGCGAGCAGGCTCGCTCCCACAGGTTTGATTGGGTTAACAGATAAGTGGTAACACAGGAGATCCTTGTGGGAGCGAGCCTGCTCGCGAAAGCGGAGTGTCAGTCGTAGATGAACTGACTGGCCGGACGCCTTCGCGAGCAGGCTCGCTCCCACAGGTTTGATTGGGTTAACCAGATAAGTGGTAACACAGCAGATCCTTGTGGGAGCGAGCCTGCTCGCGAAAGCGGAGTGTCAGTCGTAGATGAACTGACTGGCCGGACGCCTTCGCGAGCAAGCTCGCTCCCACAGGTTTGCAAAGTCTACCCAGAAAGGTGGTCACACCCCGGATCCCTTGTAGGAGTGAGCCTGCTCGCGATAGCGGAATGTCAGTAACAGATGCGTTCTGATCGGGCGCTATCGCGAGCAGGCTCACTCCCACAGTTTTGCAAGGTGTACCCAGAAAGGTGGTGACACTCCGGATCCCTTGTGGGAGTGAGCTTGCTCGCGAAAGCGGGGTGTCAGTCGTAGATGAACTGACTGGACGGGCGCCTTCGCGAGCAGGCTCGCTCCCACAGTTTTGCAAGGTGTACCCAGAAAGGTGGTCACACCCCGGATCCCTTGTAGGAGTGAGCTTGCTCGCGAAAGCGGGGTGTCAGTCGTAGATGAACTGACTGGACGGGCGCCTTCGCGAGCAAGCTCGCTCCCACAGTTTTGCAAAGTCAGCCCAGAAAGCTGGTCACACCCCGGATCCCTTGTAGGAGTGAGCCTGCTCGCGAACGCGGAGTATCAGTAACAGATGCGTTCACTGACCGGGCGCGATCGCGAGCAGGCTCACTCCTACAGTTTTGCAAGGTGTACCCAGAAAGGTGGTCACACCCGGATCCCTTGTGGGAGCGAGCTTGCTCGCGAAAGCGGAGTGCCAGTCGCAGATGGGTTCACTGACCGGACGCTATCGCGAGCAGGCTCGCTCCTACAGGGGGATGTGCGTTAATTCAGGCGCCATCGATTGTGCGGCGGACCTTGTCGAGCAGTTCGCTGATCTGAAACGGTTTGACCAGCATCTCCATGCCGCTGCCGAGGAAGACCTGGCGATTGATCGCGGTTTCGGCGTAGCCGGTCATGAACAGGATCGGCAGCCCTTCGTGCCAGCCGCGAGCGACATCGGCCAGTTCGCGACCGCTCATGCGCGGCAGACCGACGTCGGTCAGTAGCAGGTTGATAGATGAATCGTTCTGCAAACGCTCCAGTGCCGTTTCGATATCCGCTGCCTGTGTGCAGCGATAGCCGGCATCTTCAAGCACTTCAGTGACGAACAAGCGCACCGTGGCCATGTCTTCGACGATCAGCACATGCTCGCCACTGCCTTTGGCGTCAGGCACGGGCACAGGTGCGTCGGCGCCGGTCGGGTCGTTGGTGCCGGGCAGCATGATGGTCACTTCAGTGCCGCGCCGGGCAACGCTGCGGATGTGTGCGTCACCGCCCGACTGACGGGCGAAGCCGTAGATTGTCGACAAACCGAGCCCGGTGCCCTGGCCCAACGGTTTGGTGGTGAAGAACGGTTCAAACACCTTGTCGATCACGTTGTGTTCAATGCCGGTGCCGTCGTCGCGTACCGACAGCGCCACGTAAGCGCCATCGGCCAGATTCGGGTCGCCATGGGAATAGGCAGCGTAGGTGTTGACCCAGATATTGCCGCCGGAGGGCAGGGCATCGCGGGCGTTGATCACCAGGTTGAGCACCGCGCTTTCCAGCTGCACCGGATCCACCAGCGCAATCGCCGGTTTGTTGGTCAGTTCCAGCTTGAGGGTGATGCGCTCACCGATGGTGCGCACCAGCAATTCTTCCAGCGAGCGGACGTGCTCGTTGATGTCCACGGGCCGCGTATCAAGCGGCTGCTGACGAGCAAATGCGAGCAGACGATGGGTCAGCGAGGCCGCGCTCATCGCTGAGTTCAGCGCCGCTTCGGTGTAGAACTGCACCTTGTCCAGACGCTCATCCGCCACGCGTTTCTGGATCAGTTCCAGACTGGTGATGATCCCGGTCAGGAGATTGTTGAAGTCGTGGGCAATACCGCCGGTGAGCTTGCCCAGTGCATCCATTTTCTGTACTTGCAGCAATTGCGCTTCGGCGTGCACGCGCTCGGCAACTTCCTTGGCCAGTTGCGTGGTGGTGTCATCCAGCCGGGCCAGATGCGAGCGCTCGCGGTGGCGGTGTTCGGTGACATCTTCGACGAACACCAGGCTCAGCTCTGGCGTGCGATACGGCGAAATCTGCCATTGCGTCTCACGAACTTCACCCTGAACGCTCATGTTCAGTGTGCCTTTCCAGCGCTCGCCGTCCACCAGACGCAGACGCAGTTCGTCGAGGACCGAGCATTGATCTTCGGCGAAGCATTCACGCAGGGCCTGCGGGTCGCGGTTATCGACAATCAACTGGGCAAAGGCGTGGTTGCATTCATGCACTTTGAGACTGGCATCGAGCACCGCGATCGGCGCCGAAACGTTGGCGAAAATCTCGCGAAACCGCGCCTCGCTTTCGCGCAGGGCATTTTCCGTGTCGCGCACTCGCAGCAAGGTGCGCAACGTTGCCAGCAATACGTCGGGGTCGACCGGATGAATCAGATAGGCATCGGCGCCAGCGTTGAGGCCGGTGATGATGTCGCCGGTCTGAATCGACGCTGCCGAGACATGAATCACCGGCAGCAGTGCGGTGCGCGGATCGGCGCGCAGCAGGCGGACGATATCGAAACCGCTCATGTCCGGCAGGTTGACGTCGAGGATCAACGCATCGAGTGCTTCGCTCTCGATCAGGGCCAGGCCCTCGCTGCCAGTGCCGGCTTCGAGCACCGTGTACCCATGGCGCTCCAGGCGCCGGCGCAAGGCGTAACGGGTGGCGACGTTGTCATCGACAATCAACAGGCGGATGTCACGATTCATCGACGTTCTCCAGAGCGATTGCCAGCGGGATGATGACAAAGAACGTCGAGCCGACGCCTGGCGTACTCTCAACCCCGACTTCACCGCCCAGCAACGCGGCGAAACGCTTGCACAGCGACAGACCCAGACCAGTGCCGCGCAGGCGTTTCTGCAGTGGCGAATCAACCTGGGAGAAATCTTCGAACAGTGTGTCATGCAGTTCTGGCGCAATGCCGATGCCGGTGTCGCTGACGGCAAAGCGGACCTTGTTTTCGCCGGCCATGTGCGCCGACACCCGCACTTCACCCCGGGTGGTGAACTTCAGCGAGTTGGAAATGAAGTTGCGCAGGATCTGCCCGAGTTTCTTGTCGTCGGTGTACAGGCGGGGCAGACCACGCGGTTCTTCGAAGATCAGGTCGACTGCCGAAGCATCGACGATCGGGCGGAACATCCCGCGCAGGGCCGAGAACAGGTCGAACATGTCGAACCAGGCCGGCGAAATGCTGATGCGCCCGGCTTCGATCTTCGCCAGATCGAGCAGGTCATCGACCATGTCGCTGAGCTCGCGAGCCGCAGTGCTGACGAACGCCACCTGCTTGTGTTGTTCCAGACTGAGCGGGCCGTCGAGTTCGTCGGCGAGCAAACTGTTGATGCTCAGAATCGAACCCAGCGGCGTACGGAATTCATGGCTCATGTACGACAGGAAGCGGCTTTTCAGATCCGACGCCTGTCGCAGTTCTTCGGCCTGGTTGTCGAGCTCGGCGTACAGCGCCAGCACGCCCTGGTTGGTTTCATCGAGTTCTTCGCGCAGGGCAATGGTTTCGCGCTGCAACTGGGCGATGAGTGCGGCCTGTTCGGCATGGCTCAAGGTGGTCGGTTCAGCCATGGATGGCCTCCAGGGCAACAACCAGTACCGTCACGTCATCGCGCCCGCGACAGAAGTCACGGTGCAGGACGCTGGCTATCACGGCGGGGTGGCGATGCACCAGACCGGGGTAGTCTTTAAGGTTCCAACGGGACTGTAAGCCGTCGCTGTACATGATCAATAAATGTCCGTTCACGTGAGCATAGTCAAAGGGTTTGGCTTTACGGTACTGACCGCCGACGATACCGGGATGCGAAGCCAGGCCGCGCGATTTGCCGGGCTCGAGCAGACTGGCACCGATATTACCGACACCGGCGAACGTCAGGCAGTCGCGCTGGCTGTCGAACTGGGCAAAAGCCACGGCGCCGCCGCGAGTGCCGAGCATTTGCTGATGCAGGTCTTCCATCAATACCACAGGATCGGCAAACGGTGCCCGGGCAAATGCCTGTGCTCCGGCCAGGCCGGCGCGCTCGGCATCTTCGCCATGACCGAGGCCATCAACGATCAGCGCGCTGATCCGCGACCCTTCATACGACAAATGCCAGACATCGCCACAGGCCGGATCGGCGTGCAACGAATGCTGGCTGACCCCAAAATGGATATCGGCCTGCCGATCGCCGCGTGGAAAAATCCGCGCCAGCAGCACGGCGCCTCGGTGGTCGGCGTAAACATCAAACGCATCAGTCTGACGCGACACCGCGCCGAGCCCGATGCCTTGCGTACCGCCGGTGGAAAAGCCATCCGCCAGACACGCATCCAGATCGAAGCCCTGCGCGCGATCCACGGTCTGCATTTCGATGCCGAACGTGTTACCCGGTCTTGGCAGCACACGCAGGTGAAATTCACCGCGCTGGGCATGCTTGATCACGTTGCTGGCCAATTCCGTCGCGACCAGCGCCACGCGCCCGGCATCGTTTTCGTCGAAGCCATGCTGCTCGGCGAGTTTTTGCGCAGTGCGCCGGGCGTGACCGATCTGACTGCTGTCTTCGATCGGCAAGACTTGGGTCAACGACCCGGTGATATTCATGTCCATCGTGTGATCGTAATGCGCGTGCCTTTACCGGGCTCAGTGTCGAGTTCGAATTCATTGACCAGACGTTTCGCGCCGGTGAGGCCCAGGCCAAGACCGCTGCCGGAGGTCCAGCCGTCGGTCATCGCCAGTTTGATGTCGGGGATGCCCGGGCCTTCGTCGCGGAAAGTGATACGCAACCCGACACGGCCGTTCTCCTCGAGGATCTGCCAGTCCATGTCGCCACCGCCGCCATAGACCATGGTGTTGCGCGCCAGCTCGCTGACGGCGGTCACCAGTTTGGTCAGGTCGATCAGGCGCATGCCGCATTCGGTGGCGAGCTTGCGCGTGGTCTGGCGGGCCAGTACCACGTCCTGTTCAATGAGAATGGGTTGAGTACCGCTGCTGCGCACGGTCATTGTGCAAGTACTCGTTCCCGCAGCAGTTTCATTCCGCGTTCGACGTTGAGCGCGGTGCTGACACCCGGCAACGTCATGCCCAGCTCAACCAGGGTAATCGCCACTGCCGGCTGCATGCCGACCAGTACGGTTTCGGCGTCCATGATTTTCGATAGACCGGAAATCGTGCCGATCATGCGCCCGATGAACGAATCGACCATGTCCAGCGCCGAAATGTCGATCAACACCCCACGGGCCGAGGTCTTGCTGATGCGCTCGGACAGATCGTCCTGCAGGGTCATCGCGAGTTGATCATGCATGTCGACCTGAATGGTCACCAGCAGGAATTCGCCCATTTGGAGAATCGGAATACGTTCCATGGTCAAACCGTCTTGACGAGGCTGACACCCAAGCGGGTCAGGGCCAGTTTCAAGGCGTCGGCCAGGTTGGCCTTGGTCACCACGCCTTGCAGATCCAGACCGAGGTGGACGATGGTCTGCGCAATTTGCGGACGCACGCCGCTGATGATGCAATCAGCGCCCATCAGGCGAATCGCGGTCACGGTTTTCAGCAGGTGCTGGGCAACCAGCGTGTCGACGGTCGGCACGCCAGTGATATCGATAATGGCGATTTCCGAACCGGTGTCGACGATACGCTGCAGCAGCGATTCCATGACCACTTGGGTGCGCTGCGAATCGAGGGTGCCGATCATGGGCAAGGCGAGGACGCCGTCCCACAGCTTGACCACCGGGGTCGACAGCTCCAGCAGTTCTTCCTGCTGACGCTTGATCACTGCTTCGCGGGATTTCTGGAAGGTGCCGATGGTGTGCATGCCGACAGTGTCGAGCAGTTCGGACATTTCCAGCAGTTGTTCCGCGAGCAACGCCGGTTGGTCTTGATAATGATTCTGCAGCACCGCGAAGATCGGGCCTTTGAGCGCGAAAATGAAATTGGCGGTTTGCTGCGAATCCTGGCCGAGCAGGGCACGGCTCTGGGAGAGTTTTTCAAGGAATTGGCGAATTTCTTCCCAGCCTGTGGCGGTGATCTTGCTGCCGTTGCCGTTTTCCAGGCCAGCCAGCAGCAGGGTCAGCAGATCGCGGGTCTGCTGAGCAAGGTCGTGTTCTTTGAGATTGCGCGTGGCGCCGCTGGCTTCGAGGCGTTTGGTCCATTCGCTCAACAGCTGCGTCTGGTTGTTCTTGATTGCTTCGACTGTGCTGTTCTGCAGTGCTGCCATGTGCGTATCGCTCCGTTACATAAGGGGGCCGGCTCGGCGAAATGACCGGCGCGAATTGACTGACATTTGCCGCTTGAAATAGTTGTTCATCCAGCGGTGTATTTTCTGCCTGCCGCGTCGAACGCCCGGTAACTCTAGTCGGCGTGGCGGCAGGCAACGATCTTTTGAACGAATCAACGGCGTCAGGCTTCGAATCTGCATGCCCGACATTTTCCAGTCGTGCTGGAAAAAAGAGGCAGGACTATGAATGAGGTGGATATGAACGAGCAAGCGCCGCAACAGCAAAATCAGTCCTCAGAGTCAATTAACCGCAACGACCCGGCCATCGACCCGCAAACACCGGGGCAAACTACTCCCGCGCCGGCTGAAGAAGGGCAGGCGGACAGCGCGGCTGCCGAGGTCGATCAGAAGCAGCATCACAATGACAACAGCAATGACTTCAGCCCCGGCTTCAAGCCTGACCCGGACCGTCCCGCACCGGGCGAAAGCACCGACGCCGATATCGACACCGATGGCGGTTGACCGCTCTAACGCAAAAAGGCCGCATCGATGGATGCGGCCTTTTTTATTGCCTGGGCGTTTATTTGCTCGGGTGTTTGGCTTGCAGCTCTTTGGCGTGGGCCAGATGTTTTTCCAGCGCTGGCAACATTTTCTGCGCGAAGGCTTTCAGTTCTGTAGCGCCTTTGGTTTTGTCGTCGGTCACAGTGTTCGCCTGTTTCTTGAACAGCTCGATGGTTTCTTCGTGCGCCTTTACCTGGTTGTTGGCGTAGGCGGCATCGAAGGATTCATCGCGTACTTCGAGAATCTTTTCCTTGGCCTGCTTGACCAGGGTGGTGGTGTCCGGGACTTCGATGTCGTTGGCTTTGGCAATCGCCGCCAGCTCATCGTTGGCCTTGCTGTGATCAGTGATCATCTGGTTGGCAAAGGCTTTGATGTCGGCGGACTGGCTTTTTTCCAGAGCCAGGCGACTGGTTTCGATTTCGGCGATGCCACCAGCAGCGGCGTTATCGACAAAATCATTGTCAGTCGCGGCAAAGGCGCTGCCCATGCCGGCAGACAGTGCAACAGCCAGAGCGAGATGACGCAGGTTGAATCCGTCCATTGGGTATCTCCACGCAGGTTTTTGTGAGCGTTATGCAATGGAGCGAGCGCAGGCGCCAAAGGTTTTATCGCATTTACGACAGGGCGACGAACGGCAACCGCTGGTCTGACAGGGAGTCGACAGATGCCATTGCGCAAGGCCATGCTGATAATGAGTCAGCGCATCGGTCGCGCTGGTTGTCGATCAAACTGATGGAGGTGTTTCATGCCGGTTTCACACGATCTGTATCAGGACCTGGGCTGCAAGAAGGAAGAGATCGAGCAAAAACGCTCCGAGGATCCGAAGCTGGATTCGCTGCTCAACAAGTATTTCGATGTCGATAAAGCGGTAGTCGAGGCCGAGAACGCCCAGTCAGACGCCCCCACTGACAACGAGCTGAAAAAGCTCAAAGAGAAGCGTGTGATCGTCAAGGAACAGATCGTCGCCCAACTGGCCGGGCAGCCGCTGACGGGACAGTAATCCTCCGACCCGTGGTCGCCCTCTGAAGGGAACGGCGACGGCCAACGGCACCTCCAATGTGCAGAGTCTGCAAACCATCGACTCGTTGCGAGGTGCCACATGAACGACCCCAGATTCCCCAGTGAAGAGCAGGGCGGCTTCGACCCGATTCCCACCGGTCCTGAACCGAACAGCCCGGCGCATACCACTGCGCATCCCGAAGAACCGGTCGAGGAGCTTCCGGAAGACGAAGATCCGGACAAGTTCGATAGATCCAGCAACTGACAGACCGCTATCGCGAGCAGGCTCACTCCTACAATTTGAAATCCGTCCCCCTGTAGGAGCGAGCCTGCTCGCGAAGGCGTCAGTCCATTCCCCGCAAATCCGGCAGGCTTATTTCAGAGCCGAATCCAACCCCATCCTGCCCATATGCCCCGCCTTCAACGAGCCGAAATACAACCACTGCCCGTACTCGCGCACGGTAGTGATCGGCGAGTAATTGCCATCGCTCGCATCCTGCAGATTGGCGATCACCTTGCCGTCCAGATCCAGTCCGAGGACAAACCCACGCTTCTCCACAGGCTTGGGCAAGACCGTCAACGCCCGGACGATCATCTTGCGCAAAAACGGATGTTCAGCCGTGCCGTCGAGCAAGGCATTGCGCGGCGCATACAGCGCTACCCAGAAACGGTTGCTGCCATTGAACGAGAGGTTGTCCGGCAGCCCCGGCAAGTTGTCGATGAACACATCATTGGTGCCGGCCTTCGGCCCGCTAAGCCAGTAGCGGCTGATGCGATAAGCGCCGGTCTCGTTGACCAGCACATAGGCCTCGTCCGGGCCAAGAGTGACGCCGTTGGCAAATTGCAGTTTGTCGAGCAGCACGCTGGTCTTGCCGGTCTGGAAGTCGTAGCGCAGCAAACGCCCGTCGGCGCCGTGTTCGATGATTGCCTCGCCGTCCTGGCCGTAGCCCCAGCGACTGGAGGCATCGCTGAAGTAGGCGTAGTGGCCTGACTTGTCGACCGCCACATCATCAGTGAATCCAAATGGCACACCGTTGGCCTCGGTGGTCAAGGGGATCATTTGTCCATGTGCATCCAGCGACAGCAAACCCTTGACCGCATCGGCAATCACCAGCATGCCGTTCGGATGACGGGCCAGGCCCAAGGGGCGGCCACCGGTGTCGGCCAGCACTTTGCGCTGCGTGCCGTCGAGGCTGCTGCGAATCAGCCTGCCGTCATGTAATCCGGTGATGAGGAAGTCGTCCTCCAGCAACAAGGCTTCGGGGCCTTCGATGTCGCTCGGCCCGACCTTCACCACACCTTTGAGGCGCTTGTTGTCCGCGTAGATACCTTCTTTAAGCGAGGGTGCCGGTGGCGGTGTCCAGGCCAGCGGTTCGACTTTGGTTGGCAGCAAAAGCAAGAAGGCGATGACGAGAACGAGCAGCAGGCCCGGCAGATGACGTAATTTCACGCGCTGGCCCTCGCCGCGCCGATGAACTGCGCGGCCGTGGCGCGCAGGGCGAGCATGGACGCCGCAGACTCGCGTTCGATGCGCCGCTTGAGCAACAGGCGATTGGCGAGGCGCATGAGCAAGCCGTCAAAGCGATATTCCAGCGTACGCACGAAGCGCGTACCGCCAGCCTCCGCCGAGCATTCGTAAGTCAGTCGCAGCGACAAGCCCTGATCACTTTGCGCGCCTGCGCACCAGCGCCGTCCCGGCAGATATTCCATCACTTCCCAGCGCAAATGCCCGGCACGTCCGCCGGCATGAATGTCCTCTTCGAAGTGCGCACCGGCATGCAGTGGACCTTGCGGACCGTCAATCTTCAATGAGGAGGGATGCCAGTCCGGCCAGTGAGTCACGCTGGCGGCATAGGCCAGCACGGCGACAGGTTCGCCGGCGATATCGGTCTCGTGCTGCATGCGCGTCATGGGCATTCTCGAATAACTCAAAGGGGCGGATTCCGGCTCGCAATACAGCGTACCGAACAGGTAGTCCATCAAGGGCAGTACGATGTTGAAGTTGCGTTCCTGCATGCGCTCGCGGCGATGATGCAATTCATGCAGACGGCGCATCTGGCGAATCCACGGCAAACGGGTCAACGGGTTTTGCGGCGGTAGATGTTCGCAGGCATGGAACACTTCGTAGAGCAGATAACCAAGCACCATGCACCCGGCAAACAGTCCGGCGACATTGCCGTTGACCTGCGCGAGCAGCCACCACAGGGGCAGGGTGATCAGCAGCGTATGAATCACGATCAGCCAGGCCGGAAACAGGATCACTCGCCAGTCCCGGGCGCTGTCGTAGGTCATGTGGCCGGGGGTGAAAAAGCTGTGATGGTCGCCCGCATGCCGGGCGTAGAACATCTTCGCGAACGATTTTTTGTGATGCCCCAGATGGCGATGAACCATGTACACGGCGAAGTTGAACAGCAGCAGCGTGAGCGGCACTGTCAACCATTCCAGCCTATTTACCGCATGCACCGTGCTCCAGAATCCGGCGACCGCAAGAATGCCGAACAGCAACACAAACGCGCCATGCAGCCACGGGTTGTACAAAGGATGAATGGCCGCGCGGTAGCGGCTGCGAAATGCTTCGGTGGTCTGCCTCAACGCTTTTACCTGCGGGTATTGTTGTTATACCCGGCAGATTAGCCGATCCGCTGACTTGTGCAGGGCGAACCTTGAGGCCACAAGCGCCATGCTCTGGACTGAAGCAGTGGTGTCAGCTCAACGGGTTCCAGCGTTGCGACCAGTCGTCATCGGTGCGGATCACTTCGCGCAACAGATCGAAGGCCTGTTGCAGCACTGTCGAGTCGCGATCGCGCGAATACACCAGATAGGTCGGATAGCCGAATTCCGGGGCTTTAGTGACGGCTTCCAGCGCGCCGGTTTCCAGATACGTACGCACGACGCGTGTGCGGAAATAGCCGCTGCCGCCGTTTTCGAGAATGTATTGCAGGGCCAGCGGGCCCAGGTTGAAGCTCAGCGCGGCTTTGGCTTTTTCCGGCAGGGCGGCGTCGTGCTGGCGACGGAAGTCCGGGCCCCAATCGATGTAGACGTAAGGGTCGGGACGTTCAGGAGCGCGCACCAGAATCAGTTTTTCCTCCAGCACCTGCTCGACCTGCAATCCCGGCCAGTATTCAGGTTGATAAACCAGCGCCGCATCGAGCACTCCGAGTTCGAGCTGGCGCAGCAGATTTTCGCCATCGCGAATCTCCATGCGCAGTGCGTGTCCGGGAATTTTCTCACGCAGTTGCGCCGCCCAACTGAGCATCAAGGGATTGCACAGACTGACTTCGCCACCGATGTGCAGAACGTTGTGATAACCCTCGGGCAGCGGCAAGTCGCGGCGCGCGGCTTCCCAGGTCTGCACCAGTTGATTGGCGTAGATCACGAACGCTTCGCCATTGGCCGTCAGTTTCGCCCCGGCGCGATTGCGCACGAACAGCGTGCTGCCCAACTGGCTCTCGAGTTTCTGCACCCGCGCGGTGATCGCGGTTTGCGTGACGAACAGCTTCTGCGCAGCGGCCGCAAGACTGCCGTGACGGACGATTTCGAGGAAGGTGCGGGCGAGGTCGATGTCCATGGGGGCAGGGCCGGTATTTGGAGGTGGGGCGCATTGTAAGTCAAAAGCCCATCACCCCGGCCCACTCCAGCATCGACTGGATTTCCTGATTCGATGCATGGCGTCGGACACTACGGTCAGTTCCCTCTCCCTGGGGAGAGGGCCAGGGTGAGGGGAAAGCCGACGCCATAAGATCAACTGGCCAACTCGGTCCGCTCAAGCAAGCCCACCCGCGCCCAATCCTCTACCAATCGCGCCGGCGTGCCACACCCCCCGCGCTTGTAAACAAAGTGGCTGCATTTTTCGGCAAACCGATTGCGGTCATGCAGCATGTCCTCCTGCATTTGCTCCAGCTCAGCCTTCCGGCATCGACGGATCAGTGCCTGATCGATCCGCGACTTGCGTTCACGCACTGCCGCATAGGTCGGATCGCTCAAGACGCTATTGGCTCGCTGCAAGAGCCACAGGGAAAACTCATCCGGGCAACGCGGCCCAATCTCCTGAATCATGCCCAGCTGCCAGGCCTCAATCGCGCTCACCGGCAAGCAGGCTTGAGTCAGTTGCTCGGCCATCGCCGGGCCGACGGCGCGCGGCAGGCTGTAGGTCCAGTATTCGGAACCGTATAAGCCCATGCTCTTGTAGTGCGGATTGAGCACGATATCGGCACGGGCAAAAACAAGATCCGCCGCCAGCGCCAGCATTACACCGCCCGCGCCGGCGTTGCCGGTTACGCCACTGACTACCAATTGCCGGGCGCTGAGCAGTTCGGCGCAAACATCGTCAATCGCCTGAATATTGGCCCAGGCTTCAGCCCCCGGATCTTGCGCAGCCTGAATCACATTCAGGTGCACGCCGTTGGAAAAACTGCCCCGGCCGCCCCTGATCAACAGCACTTGCGTATCCCTGGCCTTGGCCCAGCGCAGTGCCTCGACCAGGCGCTGGCATTGCTCGGTGCTCATCGCGCCGTTATAGAACTCGAACGTCAGTTCTCCGACATGCCCCGATTCGCGGTAACGAATCGGTTGGTAGGCTTCGTCGCTGAACGGCTGTGTAGCAAGCGACCAGTCCAGTACCGGCACGTCGGCCAAGTGCCGGGCCAACACGTGCCGTGCCGGTTGCTTGAAGGTTTCTTCGCAGGCGTGAGGTTTGCGCCGCAACGAACCGATCCACAGGCTTTGATCACCCGTTGCAACAAGCACGGCGTCGTCGTGCACCGCGAGAATCTCGCCGGGCCTGCCGCTGCGCGAATCGAGGTGCGCGTCATACAGGTAATACTGACCGCCAGCCAGGCTCGCCAGCACGCCCGGCTGGCCGTCCGCCGCGTCGATGCAGCGCTTGATGAAGCGCGCGCAATCTTGCCAGCTGAAACTGCGATCAGCCTGCTTCATGTTTGGTTGCAGACTGCCGCGCACGCTGGGAGCGGCATAGTCCAGCTCGACCGGTTGAAACCCTTCGACGAATTTTTCCACGACTTCGCGGATACACACCATCGCCGCATCGCTGACCCGGCCGTTATACAGCTCGGATTTGCGCAAGCCCGCGGGCAGATTGAATTCGCAGGTGGCCCACACTGGGCCGGCGTCCATTTCTTCGACCGCTTGCAGTGCGGTGACTCCCCAGACCGAGAGTTCGTTAGTGATCGCCCAGTCCAGCGCACTCGCGCCGCGGTCGCCAACGATGCCGGGATGAATGATCACCACCGGACGCCGGGAATCGCTCCACAGCGCCTGTGGCACTCGGTCCTTGAGAAACGGGCAGATCACCAGATCGGCGCCGCTGTGCTCGATCTGTTCACATACCGCAGCTGCGTCGGTAAACAGCACCACGCTGGGCGAGTGCCCGGCCTGACGCAGTTCCAGCCAGGCCCGTTGCGTCAGGCCGTTGAACGCTGACGCCAGCAGAATGATCTTGAGCGATTGCATGAGGATTCTTCCTTGAGTGAGATCGGCCGCAGGCTCCCGGTGAGCCTTCCTTGGCTGTCGATGGAGCGGGGAGAGTACGCAGTGCTTGCATGTACACAGCTGACCGAGGTCAAGGTTGTGTCAGGCAAGGCGTCAATTCAGGCGCTGAAATTCCGTTTAAGTCCTACGGAAACAGGCGTAGTTCGATCAGTTGCGTGGATATTTCTGACGACTTTTTCAGGTTGGTCGTCGGACGCTGGGTCTATAGCATCAGTCGTGACATTGAAGTCATCGAGCGCACAGATCGCTCTGGACCCGGACAAAGGATGGACTATGCGAATCCCACTGATTGAAAGCCCTACACCTGCTTACTCCCCTCGCCACTACTGGCGCGACGACCGCGCCAGATGCCCCTCGGAGGACGTCGCCATGCCGACTGCCAAAGCGCCCCGGCTCACGGGTTTGAAGAAGCTCGAGGGCAAGCCTCTGGAGTTGCTGTTGCGCGGGCAGGATAGCGGCGACGACCCGATGCTCATCCTGCGTTGCACGAGCGAAGGGTTTGAGCTGCCCGATGTGGTCAACATGATTGCATCCTCCGAGCTGTATCAGCAGGGAGAGATGGTCAAACGTATCACCGGCAAATCTGTGAGAACCGTGCGACGTCTGCTCAAGGAAAACATGCCGGTGCGCCTGGACACGCCGCAGAGCATCATCGCTTATCAATATGCCGCGGCGCTGGAGCTGGCCATTGAAGTGTTCGGGCGCCAGGCCAAGGCCGAATCATGGCTGGAGCAACGCGCTACTTACTTCTACGGTTATGTGCCGCTCGATCTGGTTGGACATGCGTTGGGGTTCAGGATGGTGGAGGAATACCTGAACCAGATCAAATACGGGGTTTATCAATGAACCCCTTGCCCTGGGATGATCGCTGGTACGCCTGGCGGCTGGATCGCGAGGTGTACAGCGAAACCTGGAATAGCGGTCTGGGGTCGAAACGGGACGGCGGGCGCTGGAATACTCCCGGGCGGCGAGTCGTTTATGCGTCGGTCGACCCATCTACAGCGATTCTGGAGGTGGCGGCCCATGGCAGTTTCGATGCGCTTGATCAGGAACCCTACGTGTTGACCTGTTTTGAAATCACCCACGACGCCAGCGTCAGGATCGTGCAGCCGGAAGATGTTCCCAATCCGCATTGGCTCACCCCGATCAAAACCTCACCCAACCAGCGAAAGTTTGCCGACGCACTGTTGGCTGAACACCCGTTTATTCTGGTGCCTTCGGTGGCAACCCGACACTCGTGGAATTTACTGGTGAGCTGCGATCTGGCGGAAGGTCAGTTCCGAATGGTCTCGCAAGAGCGGTTTGGGCTGGATACGCGGTTGTTGCAGGAGGTTTGACGTATCGGCCAGGCCCTGCGGATCCAAGAGCACACTTGTCAGGTTCCGGAAGGGCTTCGGAGCAGATGAGCCGCTGCCAGCTACATTCGCGGCGGCTCGCACTGTAGGTTTGGAATGAGGCTTTAAACCAATGTTTAGATCCGGTACATTTCGCGCCCACGCTTATACAAGGAAGTACACGATGGCAAAGCCTGCCGCTCGACTCAGTGATCTTAATGCATGCCCGGTTACCGGCCATGGCACTAACCCCACCAACAGTGGTTCCGGTGACGTAAACATCAACGGAATGCCCGTTTTGCGTGTGGGAGACACCACAGCTTGCGGTGATATTGTCACCGAAGGCATCAGTAATATTTTGATCAATGGCAAGCCAATTGCCTTCTTGGGCAGTGCTACGGCCCACGGTGGCATGATAATCACAGGCTCAGGCGACGTTTTTGTTGGCACCCAGGTCGGCTCCGCACCTTTCTCCCCAATTATCACTGTTCCTAAACACAGCGAGCGCTTCCAACTGGTTGATGAGACCACCGGCGACGCTATCCCCGACATGCTCTATTGCATCGAAACCGGTGACGGCCAGCGTCTCGTAGGCCATACCGATAGTCACGGTAACGCCGCGCGAGTATTTACGGCCGACCCGACTTCGATAGTTGTGCAGTGGGGTAAGGAAGCTGCCGCCCATCTCGACGCGCTCGGCATAGATTACTAAGGGAGGTGCGAGGTGGCAGCACCGAGAAAGAAACAAGCTCGAACAAGCGATCAGCATAAAACGACACAAGTTAAAGGTACGCTGGCACAGGATTACGTAACGGTTGTGGGTGCGTCTTACATGTCCCTTTATGAAAAGGTTCGTGGCCAGAAAGGCAACAAGATGCGCTTTATCAATCAGGGTATTCGCCAACTCACAAAATATCCAACCGGTACCCCGAACTTCACGGTCCAGCGTGTGTTTCTGATTTTCAAAAATGACTATCCGGGGAACCTGCTGGCAGCTTTGAAGGATGTTGTCGAGAATCAGCACGGAGCTCAGTATCGAGAGATGGACTCCATATCCGGTCTCGTGGATTTCATCGCAGCCCGGCAGCGCCGCGGACGCGAGATCAAACAGCTCGACTTCTTTTCACATGGAGTGGTGGGCAGTATTGAGCTGGGCTACGAACTGGATAAAAACGATAGCTACCGCCTGCGTGATGCGCAGGCGAATATGTTCAAGCCCGAAGCGTTTGCCTATGGTGCAAAAATTCATTCCTACGCTTGTCGCACAGGTTTGGGTATCGATGCCGACTTCAAGGTCAATGAAACAGAAGATCCTCATTACAAGCGCAGCCTGGCGCAGATTCTTGCTAATGCGACCCGGACCACCGTGTGGGCATTTCCAAGGCGCAGCAACTACGACACAACTTATGGTACTGCCGCAGAACGGGGATCTGTGCCGGGAATTCGTGAAAGAGACGCCGCTGATGGGCGAGCGATGCGGAATTATTTGAGTCGAAAAATCGCTTATGAACGAAAGCTGATCGAACATCGCAAGACACTCAAAGACCCAACAGCGCAACTACCTGATGAACAGGCGCCGCAGGCGCCAACGCCAACAGTCTCTGAAGAAGAGCGCAATTTGCTGGCGCACGATGACAGCCGAGCACTGTATGAACGGAAGATTGGATTTCCGCTGGATGCCTTAGGCGCACATCGTGACGTTCGATCAGGTGATACGCCGGACGGCGTACCCAAACACCTGCTTGCCTATAAGCCGCTATGACGGTCCTGAAGTTTATGGGTAAACGTCACGTCTTATGTGTCTTGTTGATTGCCATCAGCTTTGCAGGACTATTTATTTACGCCAAGGAAGCCCAGATGCCAGCCAAAGTAATGATGTATTACGGCCCGTGGAGTCCGGAAGAAAACCGTTTCGACGCCAGCCGGTGGTTCAGTTCAGGTATGTACCGCCCGCGTCTCATGGGCACTCCTCCTGAGGAGAGCCCAGTGACCATGCTGCGCAATAAGCCTGAAGGTTTGCAACATATTGATGATGATGTTCTCTTGACCGAAGCGTTATTCGCGATAGGGCGACAGTTTCCAAAGTTGGACATTGAGGACCTTGTTCTGAATACGCCGGACCTGCATCGCCAGATACGGTATGGCTACAGTTCATTTGCCGAGCCTGACAGGCCGGTCGATTCGTATTGGCTTTTCATCACCTTTGGAAACAAGACTGTTGTCGTCACGATCGATTGGGACGTGACAGAAAAGAAACTCTTGCCCCGCTCGATGGCTTCGAATCTGATCGAAAAAAGTGAGGAAGAGGCGGCATACCTGCAGGTCAGAAAAGAGCTTGATGGAACGGCTGCAGCCAAGCGCTAATCCACATTGCAATGACCCCCAGTGCTTGAAACGACAAATCCCGCCACAAAGGCGGGATTTGTATGAACCCAGCAGCTTCTTACGAAGGGAACAGCTCGGACAGTTTCATCGACAGCATCATGTCGCCTTCTACGCGCAGCTTGCCGCCCATGAACGCCTGCATGCCGTCGGTTTCGCCGCTGACGATACCTTTCAGGGTTTCGCTGTCCAGCACCAGCGTGCAGTTGGCGTCCGGGTTTTCACCTTCCTGAATGTCGCAGGTGCCGTCTTTGACGATCAGTGCGTATTGCTTGTCTTCGTCGGTGATGTTGAAACCGAAGACCAGGTCCAGACCGGCAGCGGCGGCTGGGTTGAACTTGGCTTGCATTGCTTTTACGGCATCAGCTACGGAGGTCATGGTTCGATCCTTTCTTGGTCATGGGAGCTGGGTGGTTACAGCCAGGGTCACAGTAAGCCGGACTCAGCGAAAAGTGATGAGTTCCGGGGCCTTCAGCAGTTGCAGGTGTGCGTGACTGTTGAAGGAAGCCAGGGCCACCTCGCGACCGCGAAACTTCAGTTGGTTGAGCGAGGTGTTGACGATTTGCCAATTCAGTTCAAAGGCCTGTCTGGCAGGCATTTGCGTAATCAGGTGGAGCAGGGCGGTGATAGTTCCGCCGGAGGTGAAAACGGCGATTTTCTGGTTCTTTTCCGCCAGATCGAGGATGCGGTGCAGACCGGCCTGAACCCGCTCGACGAAACCCAGCCAGCTTTCCAACCCGGGCGTGTCATACGTACCGGCGAGCCAGCGCTCGACGATCAGGGCAAAGATGCGCTGGAATTCACCGCGGTTCTGCGCGGCATTGCGCAGGATGTCGAGAGCTTCAGGCTCTTCCGGCAGCATCGCCGGGAGCAGGGCGCGGATGACTGCATCGGCGTCGAATTCGTTAAAGGCGGAATCGGTTTCAAGAACGGGAACCGGCAGGCCTCTGGCACTGAATTGTTCCAGTGCACTGGTGGCGGTGTGCTGTTGACGACGCAGCTCACCGGCAAGGCAACGATCGAAGTTGATGCCCAGATCGGCAAGATGCTGGCCGAGGATTTCTGCCTGACGAACGCCGGTTGGTGACAGAACGTCATAATCGTCTGCACCAAAGGAGGCCTGGCCATGTCGTATCAAGTAGATGCTGCCCACGTCCGCGTCATCCCGGTACGTTGAAGGTCAGGCGAGGTTATGAGGATGACGTAGAGCTGTCAATGAAAAAACATACGCTTGTTTGAAATGCCCGTTACAGGCGTGTTGCCAGAGGTTTCACGGCTGGCCGACAAGCCGGCGCATGGGTATGCTGGAGCCATTCCGCGTGTGTTACATGTTCACGCATTGCTTTGAGGAGTCTCTGTGGATTTTTTCACCGAATACGCCAGCTTTCTGGCCAAGACTGTCACTCTCGTGATTGCCATTCTGGTGGTGCTCGCCAGTTTTGCCGCGTTACGAAGCAAAGGCCGACGCAAATCGGCGGGGCAGTTGCAGGTCAGCAAGCTCAACGATTTCTACAAGGGGCTACGTGAACGCCTTGAGCAGACCCTGCTCGACAAGGATCAGCTCAAGGCATTGCGCAAGGGCGAAGCGAAAACCGAAAAAAGCGCGAAGAAGCAGATGAACAAGCCTGAGACCAAATCCCGGGTGTTCGTGCTCGACTTCGACGGCGATATCAAGGCTTCCGCCACTGAAAGCCTGCGCCATGAGATCACCGCACTGCTGACCCTGGCCACGCCGAAGGACGAAGTGGTTCTGCGTCTGGAAAGTGGCGGCGGCATGGTGCACAGCTACGGCCTGGCGTCATCACAGCTGGCGCGCATCCGCGATGCCGGCGTGCCATTGACCGTATGCATCGACAAGGTCGCGGCCAGCGGTGGTTACATGATGGCGTGCATCGGCGACAAGATCATCAGCGCGCCGTTTGCCATCCTCGGCTCGATCGGCGTGGTTGCGCAGTTGCCTAACGTCAATCGCCTGCTGAAGAAGCACGACATCGATTTCGAAGTGCTGACCGCCGGTGAATACAAACGCACTCTGACCGTGTTTGGCGAAAACACCGAAAAGGGCCGCGAGAAGTTCCAGGAAGACCTCGACATCACCCATCGATTGTTCAAGAACTTCGTCGCCCGTTATCGCCCGCAACTGGCGATCGACGAGGTCGCTACCGGTGAGGTGTGGCTTGGTATCGCTGCGCTGGAAAACCAACTGGTGGATGAGCTCAAGACCAGCGATGAATACCTGGCGCAGAAGGCCAAACAGGCAGAGGTCTATCATCTGCATTACGCCGAGCGCAAAAGCCTCCAGGAACGCATCGGCATGGCCGCCAGCGGTTCGGTGGATCGCGTGCTGTTGAGTTGGTGGAGCCGTCTGACCCAACAACGCTTCTGGTAAACACCAGGCATAAAAAAACGCCGGTCAATGACCGGCGTTTTTGTGTCCGCAATAAACCCGCAGGCTTAGCGCCGACGAAACAGCGGCAGCGGTTCGTCACTGGCGGCCTGGTAGGTCACCGAGAAGTCCTTGAGGCCTTCCAGTGCTTCGTACGGGTCTTTATCCGCGCGAATGGCGAAGGCGTCGAAACCGCAGCGATGCATGTAGAACAATTGGTCCCGCAGTACATCGCCAATCGCGCGCAGCTCGCCTTTGAAACCATAACGGTCACGCAGCAGACGGGCATTGGAGTAACTGCGGCCATCGGTGAACGCCGGGAAATTCAGCGCGATCACCTGAAAGTCACCTACGTCGTCACCGATTTCTTCGGCTTCTTCGTCGGCATCCAGCCACACACCCAAGCCGCCGTCGCGGGCCTTGAGCATGCGGCTGTGTTCGCGCCACAGCTGCAGCGGCACGATCAAGTCGTCGCAGTTGCTGATTTCGTCGATGTTGAAATCCTTCGGCAGCAGGTGCCAGGTTTCGTCGACGACTTCGTTGTTCTTAATGATTCGCTGCATAGACGCGTTCCTTGAAGAGGTCGATGCCAATACGCTGATAGGTGTCGATGAAGCGCTCGTCTTCGGTACGTTGTTCGACGTACACGTCAATCAGCTTCGAAATGACATCCGGCATGGCTTCCTGAGCGAAGGACGGGCCGAGGATCTTGCCCAGGCTCGCGTCACGGCTGGCACTGCCGCCGAGGGAGACCTGATAGAACTCTTCGCCTTTCTTGTCCACACCGAGGATGCCGATATGCCCGACGTGGTGGTGACCGCAGGCGTTCATGCAGCCGGAGATGTTCAGGTCCAGCTCGCCAATGTCGAACAGGTAGTCCAGATCGTCGAAACGGCGCTGGATCGACTCGGCAATCGGGATCGACTTGGCGTTGGCCAGCGAGCAGAAGTCACCACCGGGGCAGCAGATGATGTCGGTCAGCAGGCCGATGTTCGGTGTGGCGAAACCGCCTTCACGCAACTCACCCCACAGGGTGAACAACTGGCTCTGCTCGACATCGGCGAGAATGATGTTCTGTTCGTGAGAGGTGCGCAGTTGACCGAAGCTGTAGCGGTCGGCCAGATCGGCGACGGCATCGAGCTGCTTGTCGGTGATGTCGCCCGGCGCAACACCGGTCGGCTTCAACGACAGCGTTACAGCGACATAGCCCGGCTTCTTGTGCGCCAGGGTATTGCGGCTGCGCCAGCGGGCGAAACCCGGGTGCTCTTTGTCCAGATCAGCCAGTTGCGCGGTCTGGTTGTCGAGGGTCTTGTAGTCCGGATCGACGAAGTGCTTGGCGACGCGATGCAATTCGGCTTCGGTCAATGTGGTCTGGCCACCGCGCAGGTGCTCCATTTCAGCATCGACTTTCTGCGCGAACACTTCAGGAGTGAGTGCCTTGACGAGGATCTTGATCCGCGCCTTGTATTTGTTGTCGCGACGGCCGTAGCGGTTGTACACACGCAGAATGGCGTCGAGGTAGCTCAACAGGTCCTGCCACGGCAGGAATTCGTTGATGAACGCGCCGACCACCGGGGTACGACCCAGGCCACCGCCAACCAGTACGCGGAAGCCCAACTCGCCCTCGGCGTTGTAGACAGGTTCCAGACCGATGTCATGCACTTCGATAGCAGCGCGGTCAGAAGTCGAGCCATTGACGGCAATCTTGAACTTGCGCGGCAGGTAGGCGAATTCCGGGTGGAACGTGGTCCACTGACGGACGATCTCGCACCATGGCCGCGGATCGATCACTTCATCGGCGGCGACGCCGGCAAACTGGTCGGTGGTGACGTTGCGCAGGCAGTTGCCGCTGGTCTGGATCGCGTGCATCTGTACGGTTGCCAGTTCAGCGAGGATGTCCGGAATGTCTTCCACCGCCGGCCAGTTGAACTGCACGTTCTGTCGCGTACTGATGTGGGCGTAGCCCTTGTCGTAGTCGCGGGCGATTTTGGCCATCATGCGCACCTGGCGCGAAGTCAGTTGGCCGTAAGGTACCGCCACGCGCAGCATCGGCGCAAAGCGCTGGATGTACAGGCCATTTTGCAGGCGCAGGGGGCGGAATTCTTCTTCGCTCAGCTCACCTGCCAGATAGCGTCGGGTCTGATCACGGAACTGCTTGACGCGGTCCTCGATGATCCGCTGATCGTACTCGTCGTATACGTACATATAAGTCCTGTTCTCAGGCTTGGGCTACTCGGAAAACGCTGCGTTTTCGCTTGCTGGAGTCCGATGTTGCCTCTGCAATTCTGCGCGCACGGCCGCGCACTCCGTCACGGAGCCGGGGCAATATACCCGTTTGCAGTTATGCGCAAAAGTGATGTTTGAGTATATGTAAAGAACCAAATCGCCTAACGCTATTGGCTATCACCTAATCCACATTTGTCGTACGGACAATCATCGTCTTAACTGTGATCGAGTCTTTGTGCAATCACCGATAAAACCGACAAGAGGCGATGCAATGAGCAATCCGACCAAAGCCAGAAAAAGCGACAGCAGTGTCGATGCGTGGGCCATCCTGTTCCTGATCATTCTCGTGGTAGGAACTGCGGTATTTTGGGTCAGTCATCAGTGAACCAGGTTCCGGGCCTGTTCTCGGTACCCCGCCGATAGCGTGGACACGCGCTGATCGCCAGCGGTTTGCCGGCTGAAAGCGCGGCCTTTCTCCCAAGGCCCGGATAACTCATATCGCCAGTATCAGCGCTGCACCAGTGGCCAGGTATCAGACCCCGGCCAGATGCAGCACCAGTTTGACGATGGCAAACAGCGTCAACCCGAATACCGCAGTGAACAAAACGCCCAGAATAACGAAATGGCTGGGCTTGCCATGGGTGAAATCCCGGGCCCGATTCTTACCGCTCTGCACCCCGAACGCCGCCGCCATGACACTGTGCAGCATCTGCCAGAAGGTCGGCGGTTTGTTGTCGATTGGATCGTCCATAAATCCCTCGTCGCGCAAGTAGACCTGTACAGCATAGACAACGTGCGCGGCACACACTCGGTTACCCATCCTGCGCCGCCCATACATATGTACCGCAGGTAACGATCGCTGAGATGGTCTGCTTTTCGCTCCATTACAAGGAGTGAACATGACTATCAATCCCGCGACTTCATTAACGGCAGTGGCCGTCCCGGTAAAACCGCCGGCCACTCACAGCCTGCACGGCGACTTTCTCGAAAAAGCCGTTCCGCACTGGCTGACCGATGCGACGGCGCAACGACGCCAGGCACTCAAGGACAGCCACACCGTCCTGCCAGCCTGGTACCGGAACGCATCAGCCAGCCAGCGCCAGGCACTGGATGACAGCTTCAAGTCCAGCGTCATCGCGCAAAATCGTCTGGACAAGACCATGGCCTCGTTTCAGGACATCGAAGCCTTTGCCCGGCCATTGTTGGTCAAGGCACTGAACGATCAGTATCAAGTGCAGGTGGATGTCGACAAGACCCTGCTGTGCCTCAGGCGGCCTCTGAAAATGGGGATTTTCGGCGTTGAGTTGGCTTCGTTCGAATTGCTCAAACTTTCGATGCTCGATGCGGCTCTGCACAACTTTGAAGCGTACGAATGCCAACCCGGGGCCTACCATGAAACTTCCGGTTTCATGCTGGCGGGCAGTACGCCGGGCACCTACGAGGCGGTGACGGTCAATCTGACGGTCAGCGAGTTTCTGACGCTGTGCCGCAATCTTGATATCGGCGAGCAATATCAGACTTACCTGCAAGGTTTTTTCCACCCTGCCGATGCTGTCACAGAGGCGGCCCTGCGCGAACAATTCATCGCCAGTCAAAAAACCGCGATGCGAGCCGCCGCCGAGCAGGCGCTGCTGAAAAAGGACATCGAGCCTGCGGACTACAGGATGATCCTGCAGGTCATCAACGGCGAAATGCATCCGTGGATCGGCGACAAGCAGGTCTGGTTCCTCGACATGGGCCTGATGAAAAAAAGAATGACCGGTTGCGTGGCGTTCTCGATCTGCGAGAAGTACCACTATAGCGATGAGGTGATTCTCTATATCCCTCATGATCCCGAACATCCCCTCAAACGCTACAGCGGCTCGCAAATGGAGAGCGAGTTCAAGCGTCTGTTCACCACACGCACCGCCGCGCAGGCCACGAGCGCCGAGCCGACCGAATACCAGCGCTTCTTCAGCCAGTTCGTCCCATACAAGGAGCGCGCCTACTATTTCAGCCAATTCACCCAAAAGGCAGCGGATTCCCCCAGTGATTTCTGGCGCTCGCCATGGCGCACTATTGCTGAGACGCTGAGCTCCGGTTCTGCGTTCACCCACATCAGCGAACTGCCCCCGCCTCCGACAGCGAAGCTGGAGCCGGCACTTGATCCATATATCGCGCCGTCGACAGTCACCCGCAAGGGGCACGGCATCTGGGCTCCCAACGAAGATCTTTGGGAATACCTTTATAAACAGAACACCGCCAAGGTGCTGGCGGATGCCCGCAGCCATGCGGTACCGACCGCCGAGGTCGATGCCAGCGCTCGTGAGGCCAAGCTCGCGCATCTGATGCAGATCGGCCTGCTCGGCCTGAACATGGTGTCGATGTTTGTGCCAGTGCTGGGTGAAGTCATGATGGTGGTGATGGCTGGCCAGTTGCTCTACGAAACGCTTGAGGGCGCAGTCGAGTGGGCAGAGGGCGACCGCCGCGCAGCCAAGGATCATTTGGTCGATGTGGCCGAAAATCTGGCGCAAATCGCTGTGATGGCCGGGGTCGGCGCCGGTGTGCGCAAATTATCGGCAGCCAGGCCGGAACCGGTGATTCAAAAGTTGCAACCGGTGCTGTTGCCCAACGGTGAAACCCGTCTCTGGAAACCCGAACTCGACGCCTACGAATCCACAATTGCACTGGACACCCGCGCCGTCCCCAACGAATCGGGGCAGCACGTGATCGATGGAAAGACCTTTATCCGCCAGAACGGCCGCGTTTATGAGCAGTTCTTCGATGAGGCGCTGGGCAAATGGCGGATCAGGCACCCGAGTGATGCAACGGCCTATCAACCGATTCTCGAAAGCAATGGCCGCGGTGCCTGGCGGCATACACTGGAACGCCCGCTGGAGTGGGATCGTCTGACCCTGTTGCGGCGCATGGGCCATGTCACCGAAGGCTTTACCGACGAGGAGCTGATCAGGATTGCCGATGTCAGCGGCGTCAGTGACAACGCGTTGCGCAAAATGCACGTCGATCTTGCAGTGCCGCCCCCGGAGCTGACGGATGCCATGCGTCTGTTCAAGGCCGACAGGGAAGTGGGGCAGGTCATCGAGCAACTGCGCGGAACGCGGCCGATCGACGAGGCGTATCTGTATGCGTTGCCGTTGATGACCGAGATGCCGTACTGGCCCAGGGATCGAATGGTGGAAGCGTTCGAGGGGCCGCAGTTGTCCGGCGCATCGGTTATGTACGGTGCTGGACGACTGCCCCGCGGTACCGTTGCCAAGGCACCGATCCGGTTGACCCGCTCGCAGATTCTGAACGGTGAACTGACCACTCGCATTGTGGCCGGGCTCGATGAGTCCGAGTTTCCACAATTATTTCGCGGAAGAGGTGCGCCAGCTCCTGCTGACAGAGCGCAGCAGCTCGGCGAGCAGATCGCGGAGTACGCCCGTAGTCGTCAGTCAGCGCTGTTCGACAGTCTGTATCAAGGGACGTCGCCCGCCGATGCCCGGGTCAGTCTGTTGCAGCGAGCCTGTCCGGGACTCAGCGAAGCGGCAGCGCAAGAGGTTCTCGATCATGCCCGGGCGGATGACCTGGATCGGCTTGCTTCGACCCGTCGCGTGCCCTTGCGCATGCTGGAGGAGGCGCGCTGGTACGCACGCGAAGGACGACAGACCCGAGCCTTTGCGGGGTTGCGCAGTGACAACATCGCGTCGGCTGACAGTCGCCGCCTGGCATTGCAGGTGTTGAAAGGTTTGCCAGGATGGTCGGACACGCTGCGTCTGGAGGTGCGCGAGGGCAGTACCACGGGCGCTTTACTCGACAGCATCGGTGACGAGTCTGCGGTGGATAAGCGGTATCTGGTCAAAAAGGGTCCGCAATTTCAGGCATTCAATGACCGGGGCGAGGAGCTCAACAGCCTGTCCAGAGAGGGGGACAATTTCTACGCCTCGATCATGCACGCTTTACCCGATGGTTCCCGCCGCAGCCTGGGCCTGCCGAATGTCGGTCAAAGCGTCGATCTGCAGAACACTATCATCGAACAGGCCAACCGATATCGCGGCGACGTACTCGCGCTGCTGGAACCGCAGGCCGGGTTGTTCAAGCCACCGGCGCGGATCAATGCCACGCAGGTCGGCTACCACGCCAGCGGACGCGGCCAGGCGTTCAACCCGCAACTCACGGCGAAGGTGCGCGATGTCTACCCGGATCTGAACGATACCCTCGCCAACGGCTTCATCCTCCAACATTTGCGGGCCGGCAAATCGGAGCGGGATATCTTCAGCCAGTTACTGCGCAGCCAACAGGAATGGGAACGCTTGAAGGCGACGCTCAAAGCCTGGGTAGGGCCTGAAGAGGCGTCAGCCAGGGATGTGTTTGGTCGACCGGGTCCGGAAACGGCGCAGCAACTGAGGAAAAACACCATGCGCGCGTTGAAAAGGAGTTGGCGTTCCGCACCGCTGGCCACGGAAGTGCCGGAGCGGGCCCGCCTCGAGATTGACTGCAATGATCCATTGCCGACGCTTGCTGCGGATTTCAGCCACGTACGTGAATTGTCCATATACGGACACGGCCTGTCGGATGCCAATGCCGATAATTTTCTGGCCCGGTTTCCGAGACTGGAGAAACTCGCGATTGGCTCGCGCAGCCAGCTCTACAGTGCCTTGAGGAACCGTGGACAGGAGCTGACAAACCTGCCCCGCTCGGTGAGCTCGATGGCATCGCTCAGAAGCCTGAGTTATTCCTCCAATACCCTGTCTTTTCCTCTCGGTTTTGCCCAGCGCTTGCGAACGCTTACTGGGCTCGAGGCGCTTGAAATAGAAAGCTTCGGTTTCGACACGATGATTCCTGAGCACGTCCTGGCGCCGCTGGTGAACCTGAAAAAACTGACCATCAGGGCGCCTTCCCTGACGCAATGGCCAATGGAAACGCTTGAAATGCCGCAACTGGAACGTCTGGACCTGCGGAGCACCTCGATTGCGTCCATTCCCGAGGCGTTTTATACAGGACATGCCAAACAGTGGGCGGGGCTGTCGCTGAACTGGCGAAATATCGCTTATGAAGATTTCAAGCGTGCCTGCGACTACGTCAAAGCCCAGGAGGCGACGCTGGGTCACCTGGTGGATCTGAATCAGATCGTGCGCAGTTACGTTCAGGACGAAATGGACTTTCTGTTGGGTGTGCGGAGCTATTTCCACGATCTTCCCGAGAAGCTGCTCAGCCTCGATTTAGAGACTGTTCAGGCACTGAGTGTCGAGTATGCCGGCATTTTCGGTCAGTTCCATGAACCCACGCAGGCGTCCGGATTGCGAACGGTCAGGCTGCTGGATCGCTGGACCGAAGTGCCTGATTCCACTGTGCTGAACGCCCTGCGCAAGGCGTGGGGCGACGGTGTGTACCAACGTTACGACTTGCCGATCGAAACAACGCTATTTGAACTGCCACCGCGTGATGCGTTCCTGGTTCTGCACGGTGACCCGCAGTACACCACGCTTCCGGAACTGCCTGCCGGCTCGTTTCCTCACGTGAAGGCCGTGCGATTGAACCGGTTGGCAGCGCCTGCCGCGCAGATCCGCGGCTTCGTCCGCGCCTTCAGCGAAGCCGCAAGTCTGGAAATCACCGATGCCGGTTTGACTGAGTTGCCGGTATCGTCAGCCGACCTGCCTGGATTGACCCGGCTGGATCTGTCCGGCAACGACATCGTCGTAACGCCAGCAGTACAGAGTCAGTTCAATGGTTTGACGAACCTCGAATATCTCAATGTCAGCAATAACCGATTGGACACGCTGGACCTCAGTGTGCTGACAAACCTCAAGGCCGTGAACCTGAGAGCTTCCCGGCTCAAGGCATGGCCAGCGGGGGCCGAAAGCACGGCCGGACTGAACTGGATCGACCTGCGCGACAATGCGATGCCGGACCTTCCGGTGGCAGTGCTCTCTCACGAAGATGCATTGATGAGAGCCAACCTGATCGGCAACGACTTCAGTCCCGCCGGCAAGGCAGACCTGGACGCCGCATTGCTACGGATTGAAACTGCCAAAGGCTTGCCTGCCGGGGTTTTGCGGCGCTTCGCGCAGGAGCCTGTACCGGATATTTTTCCCCCAGCCGAGACGGGCTGGGACGTCGCCGCGAATTTGCTGCCGCTGCCCCGACAATCAGCAACAACTGAAGGCGCAGCCGGCTTCGAAAGCCGGTTACGCGACCTCGATTCGCTCATAAGTCCGTATCAGGCCAGGCAGTATTTTTCGCGCTTGCGCAGCGAAGGCCTGACCGACGTGCAGATAGAAGGGCGGCTCAATGACCTGCACCAGACCGGCGCAATGCTGGTTCGCCAGCTGAACGGCTGGCTCTACATCCGCGAGATCCAGGCACCCAGAATGCTGATCTCGGCACAAAGTCGCGGCAGCGCGGCAGCGCTGATCTATCGATGCTGGCAGGACAACTTGCTGGGTTCGGGATCGGATTCCGGGCGATTACTGGATTTCATGCGGCTGGAGACGGGCGACTTGCCGGATCTGCCTACCACACTCCCCGGGGTAGAGCGGCTGACATTGACCGGTGCACGGATCACCGCGCAAGGCTCCAATGGTTTTCTGAGTGCGTTTCCTGACCTCGACACGCTGCTGCTCGACGGCAATGAGCTGGTCGCGCTGCCGGACGCTGTGACGCGCATGGCCCGGCTTGAGCGGCTGCAGCTCAATGGCAATCGCTTTTCTGACCCGCAAACCCTGTACGCGTTGCGGGGGGATCGATTGCGCTGGCTGGACATGAGCAATAACCAGCTGGAGGAATTTGATGTCAGCGGGTTCAACCGCCTTGAGAGTCTGAGTCTGGCTTACAACGGTCTCTACCACTTTCCTTCCGGGGCTGTGGAACTGGAGCATCTGCACACGCTGGATCTCAGAGGCAATAGTCTTCAGTCCTTCCCTGACAGGCTGCTGGAGCCCAGCCGTGAAACCCTGGTTCGCGGCACGCTGCTGGACGAGAACAGGTCACTGTCTCTCTACAGTCTTGAGCAAATGCGCGATTACAGCATTGCCCACGGCGATGCCGATGTCATGGGCATCTCGCACAGTGAACTGACTCTGCGCATTTCGGCGCTCAGCCGTCGAGCGGAGAGTGAATCCGGCTCCGGCTCTGGCTCTGGCTCCGATTCGGATTGGGACTCCGACGGTGATGATGGAGCAGAACATATTGACGTTCATGCCGATGTGGAGGATCTGGAGAACATTGAAAACCCCACCCAGTACGTGGCGCAGAACGCGCTTGATCCGTGGCTTGCCGATACCCGAGTCGATTTGCGCGCAGAGCGCGCCGTGCTCTGGCGGCAACTGGCCGGGGAGGAAGGTCATGAGGCGTACTTCCACTTGATCTGGACGTTGCGAAACACCACCGATTTCAAGCTTTCCCGTGCACACCTCAGTTTCCGCCTGTGGGGCATCATGGAGGCCGCCGCGCAGAACACTGAATTGCGCCAGATGCTATTTGTCGACGCACAAACACATACGACCTGTGGCGACGGCCGCATCCTGGCTTTCAGTGAGATGGAAACCCGGGTTTACGAATTCAATGCGTTGCGTGAAATTCCGCGCCAGTCTGTGGATCAGCGCGGCAGGGCGTTGCTGGACCTGTCGCGGCAAATGTTCCGCCTCGAACAAATCGATCACTTGGCGGAGGCTGCCGGCAGCCACCAGGATCGAGCGGAGATTCGCCTGCAATACCGGATCGGCATGACCACTGGCTGGCCAGACGGACTGGAGTTGCCCGGGCAACCGGAGCACATGCTGTACGGAGCACCGATTCGCGGGCAGGCGTTGATCGACGCGCGCAACACCGTGCTCGCGGCGGAGGCGTCCGATGACTTCCTTCGGGATCTGATCGCGCGCGACTACTGGGCTCGCTATCTGGCCGAACGCTACCCCGAGGTGTTCGAGGAACTCGAGCGAGAGGCGACGAATCGGCATGGCAAGGTCGAGGACGCGCATCCAGACTGGCAAAGCGATGCACAGCTCACCGAGCAATACAAAACCGCCATGAATCTGTTGGAGATAGAACGGGCTACCGCGCGTAACGAGAAAATGATCGAGTTGACTCGCTCAGAGATGGACCGGCTGTCGACCCTCGGCGGACAAGCGCCGCGACCTGCTTCGCCGCAGCCGGGGCCGTCGCGTCGACCGTGATCGAGTAATCAGTGGGGCATGGGCGCACGACCCGTCCATGCCCCAGCGGATCTCAGTTGTCGTAACCCAGATTCGGCGCCAGCCAGCGCTCGGTCACGCTCAGCTCCTGGCCTTTGCGCGACGTGTAGCTCTGCACCTGGTCCTTGTCGATCTTGCCCACGGCAAAGTACTGCGCCTGCGGATGGGCGAAGTACCAGCCACTGACTGCAGCAGCGGGGAACATCGCGTAGTGCTCGGTGAGGAACACGCCGCTGCGGCCGGCACGCATTTCGGCCGCTTCCGGGTCCAGCAGGGTGAACAGCGCGGCTTTCTCGGTGTGATCCGGGCAGGCCGGGTAGCCGGGAGCGGGACGGATGCCGCGGTATTGCTCTTTGATCAGCGCATCGTTATCGAGGGTTTCGTCCTTGGCATAACCCCAGTGCTCTTTGCGCACTTGCTGGTGCAGCCATTCGGCGCAGGCCTCGGCCAAGCGGTCGGCGAGAGCCTTGACCATGATCGAGTTGTAGTCGTCGCCAGCGTCCTGATAGGCCTTGGCCACTTCTTCGGCGCCGATGCCGGCAGTGGTAATGAAACCGCCGACGTAGTCAGTGACTTCGCTGTCCTTCGGCGCAACGAAGTCGGCGAGGCAGAAGTTCGGTTTGCCGTCGGTTTTGATGATCTGCTGACGCAGGTGATGCAGCTTGGCCAACGGCTTGCCGTTATCGTCGTACAGCTCGATGTCGTCTTCGTTGACCTGATTCGCTGGCCAGAAACCGAACACGGCACGGGCGCTGATCAGTTTTTCGTCGATCAGCTTGGCGAGCATTTCCTGCGCATCTTTGTACAACGCGGTGGCGGCTTCACCGACCACTTCGTCTTCAAGGATGCGCGGGAACTTGCCAGCCAGGTCCCAAGAGATGAAAAACGGCGTCCAGTCGATGTATTCGGCCAGCACCTTCAAATCGATGTTGTCGAGCACCTTGCTGCCGGTGAACGTCGGTTTCACTGGCTCGTAGTTACTCCAGTCGAATTGCGGCTTCTTGGCGATGGCGGCGGCGTAGCTCAGGCGTTCGGTGCGGGCGCTGCGATTGGAAGTGCGCTCGCGCACGTCGATGTATTCCAGACGGGTCTTCTCGACGAAACCGGCTTTCAATTCCTTGGACAGCAACTGCGTCGCCACACCCACGGCGCGCGAGGCGTCGGTCACGTAGACCACCGCATCGTTGCTGTACTTGGGCTCGATCTTCACCGCCGTGTGCGCTTTGGAGGTGGTCGCGCCACCGATCATCAGCGGCAGGTGAAAATCCTGACGCTGCATTTCACGGGCAACGTGAACCATTTCGTCCAGCGACGGGGTGATCAGGCCGGAGAGGCCGATGATGTCGCATTTCTGTTCTTTGGCCACCTGCAGGATCTTCTCGGCCGGGACCATCACGCCGAGGTCGACGATGTCATAGCCGTTGCAGCCGAGCACCACGCCAACAATGTTCTTGCCGATGTCGTGCACATCGCCTTTCACCGTGGCCATGAGGATCTTGCCCTTGGCTTCCGGCTTGTCGCCTTTTTCCAGTTCGATGAACGGGATCAAGTGCGCCACGGCCTGCTTCATCACCCGCGCGGATTTCACCACTTGCGGGAGGAACATTTTGCCGGCGCCGAACAGGTCGCCGACGATGTTCATGCCGGACATCAACGGGCCTTCGATCACTTCGATCGGCCGCGCAAACGACTGCCGGGATTCTTCGGTGTCTTCGACGATATGCGTAGTGATGCCCTTGACCAGCGCGTGTTCCAGACGCTTGTTGACGTCCCAGTTGCGCCACTCTTCGGTCTCGGCTTCCTTGACGCTGCCATCGCCCTTGTACTTGTCGGCGATGGCGAGGAGGGCGTCGGTGCCGTCCGGGGTGCGGTTGAGAATGACGTCTTCAACAGCGTCGCGCAGCTCCACCGGGATCTGATCGTAGATCTCCAGCTGGCCGGCGTTGACGATGCCCATGGTCAGCCCGGCGCGGATTGCGTAGAGCAGGAACACCGAGTGAATCGCCTCACGCACCGGGTTGTTGCCACGGAACGAGAACGACACGTTCGACACACCGCCGGAGCTCAGCGCATATGGCAGCTCGTCGCGGATGTAGGCGCAGGCGTTGATGAAGTCGACGGCGTAGTTGTTGTGTTCTTCGATGCCGGTGGCGACGGCGAAGATGTTCGGGTCGAAGATGATGTCTTCCGGCGGGAAGCCGACTTCATTGACCAGAATGTCGTAGGAGCGTTTGCAGATTTCTTTCTTGCGCGCTTCGGTGTCGGCCTGGCCCGCTTCGTCGAAGGCCATCACCACCACCGCGGCGCCGTAGCGCTTGCACAGCTTGGCGTGATGGATGAACTGCTCGACGCCTTCTTTCATGCTGATCGAGTTGACGATGCCTTTGCCCTGAATGCACTTGAGGCCGGCTTCGATGACTTCCCATTTCGACGAGTCGATCATGATCGGCACGCGCGAGATATCCGGTTCGCCGGCGATCAGATTGAGGAAGGTGACCATGGCCTTCTTCGAATCGAGCATGCCCTCGTCCATGTTGATGTCGATGATCTGCGCGCCGGCCTCGACCTGCTGCAGAGCGACTTCGAGGGCTTCGGTGTAGTTGTCTTCGCGGATCAGGCGGGCGAATTTTGCCGAACCGGTGATGTTGGTGCGCTCGCCGACGTTGACGAACAGCGAGCTGCGATCGATGGTGAACGGCTCCAGACCAGAAAGGCGGCAGGCCTTGGGAATGTCCGGAATCTGTCGCGGCGCATAACCGGCCACGGCTTTGGCGATGGCTTCGATGTGCCCCGGGGTGGTGCCGCAGCAGCCGCCGACGATGTTGAGGAAGCCGCTCTGGGCAAACTCTTCGATGACTTTCGCGGTTTGCGATGGCAGTTCGTCGTACTCGCCGAATTCGTTCGGCAGGCCGGCGTTCGGGTGCGCGGACACGTGGGTGCTGGCCTTGTTCGACAGCTCTTCCAGGTACGGGCGCAGCTCGCTGGCACCGAGGGCGCAGTTCAGACCTACGGAAATCGGCTTGGCGTGGGCCACCGAGTTCCAGAATGCTTCGGTGGTCTGGCCGGACAAGGTACGGCCGGAGGCGTCGGTGATCGTGCCGGAAATCATGATCGGCAGTTCTATGTGCAGTTCTTCGAACACACCTTGTACGGCGAAGATCGCCGCTTTGGCGTTGAGGGTGTCGAAGATCGTCTCGATCAGGATCAGGTCGGCGCCGCCCTCGATCAGGCCCTTGGTGGCTTCGGTGTAGTTTTCCACCAGCTCATCGAAGGTGACGTTGCGGTAGCCGGGGTTGTTGACGTCGGGCGACAGCGAGCAGGTGCGGCTGGTCGGGCCGAGCACGCCGGCCACGAAGCGCGGCTTGGCCGGGTTCTCGGCGGTCTTGGCGTCGGCAATCTTGCGCGCCAGACGTGCGCCTTCTACGTTTAACTCGTACGCCAGCTCTTCCATGCCGTAATCGGCCATGGAAATGCGCGTGGCGTTGAAGGTGTTGGTTTCGAGAATGTCGGCGCCGGCGTCCAGATAGGCTTTTTCGATGCCGCCGATCACGTCCGGACGGGTGATAACCAGCAGGTCGTTGTTGCCCTTGACGTCACTCGGCCAGTCCGCGAAGCGCTTGCCGCGATAATCCTGTTCTTCGAGCTTGTAGCTCTGGATCATCGTGCCCATCCCGCCGTCGAGAATCAGGATGCGCTCTTTGAGGGCTTGCTTGAGAGCTTGAAGGCGGACGCTGCGATCGGACATGTGGACTACTCGAAAAGACCATTACGAAGGAGCGGGATCATAGCAAACCTGTGCGCTTTTAGAGCATGTGCCGCTTTTGCATGAATATCGCTCATGTTGGTACGAGCGTCATAACGGTAGAATCGCAGCCTTTTTTTACCATCGGGATCAGCAGCATGCCGTACCGCGTCATCAGTTTATTGTTGCTGGTCCTGAGCGGGAGCGTCGCGGCGCAAGATCCCGCTGTTTCTTCTTCTATCTCCTACAGCCGGGATATCCAGCCGATCTTCACCGAGAAATGCGTGGCCTGCCATGCCTGTTACGACTCGGCGTGCCAGCTCAACCTGGGCAGTGGCGAAGGCGCCGCCCGTGGCGCGAGCAAAATGCCGGTGTATGACGGCGAACGCACCCGGGCCGCGCCGACCACGCGTTTGTTTTACGACGCGTTCGGCAAACGTGCGTGGCAGCAGAAGGATTTCTACTCGGTGCTCGACGCCCAAGGCAGTCAGGCCGCGCTGATGGCGCGCATGCTCGAACTGGGCCACAAGACCCCGCTGACGCCGAACGCCAAGCTTCCCGAAGACATTGTCCTGGGGCTCAACCGCAGCAACCTGTGTCCGATGCCTGGCGAATTTGACGCTTACGCCGGAGCGCACCCGAAGGAGGGCATGCCGCTGGCCGTCACCGGCCTGACCGATCAGCAGTACCAGACCTTGCAGCGCTGGCTGGCGTCTGGCGCGCCGATTGACGAGCAGAGCTTGGCGCCGAGTGCGCAAGAGGCGCTGCAGATCGCGCAGTGGGAAAACCTGCTCAACGCCCCCGGCGCGCGGCAAAGTCTGGTCGGGCGCTGGCTGTTCGAACACTGGTATCTGGCGCACATCTACTTCAAGGGCGGCGAGCCGGGGCATTATTTCCAGTGGGTGCGTTCGCGTACGCCGAGTGGGCAGCCGATCGATCTGATCGCCACCCGCCGCCCCAACGACGACCCGGGCACGCAGGTGTATTACCGCTTGTGGCCGGTGCAGGGAGTGATCGTGCACAAGACGCACATCACTTATCCGCTGAGCGCGGCGAAAATGGCCCGGATCAAAAGCCTGTTCTACAACGGTAACTGGCAGGTCAACGCGCTGCCGGGCTACGGGCCACAGAGCCGCGCCAATCCATTTGCCACTTTCGAGGCCATTCCGGCGCAAGCGCGCTATCAGTTCATGCTCGATAACGCCGAATACTTCGTCCGTACTTTCATTCGCGGACCGGTTTGTCGTGGGCAAATTGCGACCGACGTGATCCGCGACAACTTCTGGGCGCTGTTCCAGGCGCCGGAACATGACCTCTATATCACCGATCCGAACTACCGCGGCCAGGCCACGCCGCTGCTGGCGATGCCGGGGCAGAACGACGACGTCGGCAGCGTGCTGAGCCTGTGGCGCGACTACCGCGACAAGCGCAACGAATACGAAGCCCTGCGCCGCGACAGCTACGCCGATCTGCCGGCACCGAGCTGGTCGACCCTGTGGGCCGGCAACGACAACGCCTTGCTGAGCATTTTCCGCCACTTCGACAGCGCTTCCGTGACCAAAGGTCTGATAGGTGAGGTGCCACAGACGATGTGGCTGTTCGACTATCCGCTGCTGGAACGCACCTATTACCAGCTCGCGGTCAACTTCGACGTGTTCGGCAACGTCTCCCATCAGGCGCAGACCCGTTTGTATTTCGACCTCATCCGCAACGGCGCCGAGCAGAACTTCCTGCGCCTGATGCCCGCCGATTCTCGCGAGGACTACCTCAATGATTGGTACCAGGATGGCGGCCAGTTCAAGATGTGGCTCGATTACGAGGCGATCGACGACGACAAACCGACCGCACTGAAACTCGACGAAAAAGACCCGAAACGCGATTTTGCCCAGCAGTTGCTTGCGCGCTACGGCGATCTGAATGCGCGGCCGGATCCGATCAATCGCTGTGACGGTGCTTATTGCTCGCGGCCGAACATCGATCCGGCGTTACAGAACGCCGAGCAGGCCTTGAGCCGTCTGGCCTCGCGCCCGGCAGCCGGGCTGAAAGTCATCGAGCAAATGCCCGAAGCGACCTTGCTGCGCGTCGAAACCGCCAGCGGCAAGCGCGAGGTCTACAGCGTGCTGCGCAACCGCGCCCATAGCAACGTGGCATTTTTGCTCGGTGAATCGCATCGTTATCAGCCGGGGCTCGACACCCTCACCATCTATCCGGGCGTACTCACCAGCTATCCGAACTTCATGTTCAATGTGCCGGCCGAACAGGTTCCGGCGTTTGTCGATGCCATGGAAAACGCCAAGGATGCCAATCGGTTCGAAAAGATCGTCGAGCGCTGGGGCATTCGGCGCAGTCATCCGCAGTTCTGGCTGTATTTCCACGATCTGAGCCAGTACATCCATGAAACCGACTCGGTGGAAGAGGGCGTGCTGGATATGAACCGGTACGAGAATCTTTGAGTATTCGCAGGCGTGTGCCCGAGATTCTTTCCCGACAAAAATACTAGGACTTTGTCAGCCGCGCCGATTGGCGTAAACTGCGCCCAAGCCTGCGAGGAGTTTCCATGACCGCCATTACTATTACCGACGCCGCCCATGATTACCTGGCCGATCTGCTTTCCAAGCAGAACACCCCGGGCATCGGCATCCGCGTCTTTATCACCCAGCCTGGCACCCAGTACGCCGAAACCTGCATTGCCTACTGCAAGCCGGGGGAAGAAAAACCCGAAGATACGGCGCTGGGGCTGAAAAGCTTCACCGCGTACATCGATTCGTTCAGCGAAGCGTTTCTCGATGACGCCGTTGTCGACTACGCTACCGATCGCATGGGTGGTCAGTTGACCATCAAGGCGCCCAACGCCAAAGTGCCGATGGTCAATGCCGACAGCCCGGTCAACGAGCGTATCAATTACTACCTGCAAACCGAGATCAACCCGGGGCTGGCCAGCCACGGCGGCCAGGTCAGCCTGATCGATGTGGTTGAAGACGGCATCGCCGTTCTGCAATTCGGCGGCGGTTGCCAGGGCTGCGGCCAGGCGGACGTCACGCTGAAGGAAGGCATCGAGCGCACCTTGCTCGAGCGTATCCCGGAGCTCAAAGGCGTCCGCGACGTCACCGACCACACGCAGAAAGAAAACGCCTACTACTAAGGTGTTCACTGCGAACATGAAAAACGGCGCCCCGTGAGCGCCGTTTTTTTATGGGCAACATTTGCCGACCCTATTCGCGAGCAGGCTCGCTCCCACAATTGAATGTAATTCCATGTGGGAGCGAGCCTGCTCGCGAAAGCGTTTTCAAGGGCGGTAAAGATGCGCATGCCCGGCGCGATACAGCGATGATTCGCTGAACACCTCGCTACCCAATACCCGCCCGACCAGAATCAGCGCCGTGCGCCGAAAGCCCTTGGCCTCGACCTTCCCGGCAATGTCCGCCAGCGTCCCCACCACCCAATCCTGGTCCGGCCACGTCGCCCGGTGAATCACCGCGATCGGGCAATCCGCGCCGTAATGCGGCAGCAGTTCAACCAGTATCTTTTCCAGATGATTGACCCCCAGATGAATGGCCATGGTCGCGCCATGTTGCGCCAGGCTGGTCAGTTCTTCGCCGGCGGGCATCGGGGTCTTGTCGGCGTAACGGGTCAGAATCACACTTTGCGAGATGTCTGGCAGGGTGAGTTCAGCACCGAGCAGCGCTGCGCATGCCGCTGTAGCAGTGACGCCAGGGATTATCTCGAAAGGAATGCTCAGCTCACGCAAATAGCGGATCTGCTCGCCAATCGCTCCGTACAGACCCGGATCGCCGGAATGCACGCGCGCGACATTCTGGCCTTTGGCATGGGCTGTCTTGATCACATCGATGATCTGTTCCAGATGCAGTTCAGCGCTATTGACCACGGTTTCAGCCTGGTGACCTTCCAGCACTGCTGCCGGCACCAGCGAACCGGCGTAGATAATCACCGGGCAGGTGCGGATCAGGCGCTGGCCTTTGACAGTGATCAGTTCCGGGTCGCCGGGGCCGGCGCCGATGAAGTAGACGGTCATCGTTGAATCCTTGGTAAGAAGCGCAGCCGCACTGCAGATGAAGCGTGCTCATGATCGCAGGCGGGGATTATCGGGATTTTATGCCGCGCCGGCCAACGCCAGAGTGGCCTGGGCATATTTTTGCCGGGAGATCAGCAATTTTGCCGGCGCCTGAATCAGTTGCTCGGCCACGGCCAATGCGGCGCTTTCGGCGACGCCATAACAACCGGTGCGTTCGAAAGCGATCTGCGAATGATGGCTGAGGCGCGACTGGTAGACGGCCAGTTCGGCACTGCTGAAATACCGCAAGGGCAGGTTCAGCTGTGTGGCCAGTTCCAGCAGGCCCGGTTCGTCGCGCTTCAGATCGATAGTGGCCAATGCCTTGACCGCTCGAAGTTCGAGGCGATGCGCCTGCAAGGCTTGATCAAGTAACGCGCGCAGCGTGCTGGCCGGGCAGCCGCGCTGGCAGCCGAAGCCGACCACGAAGGTCGGCGCTGCGCGGTCATCGGTCATGCCTGATCGTGCCCTGCGCTCTTGCGGCGGAACAACCACGCACTGATCAGGCCCAAGGCCAGCCAGAACGCGACATTGGTCAACTGCGAAGCGATTTTGAATTGAGTTTCCAATGCTTCGGGCGCGAGCATGGCATGCACCTGTGGTTGTGGCGCGCCGATCACATGGGGCACGGCGAGAATCGCCGCACCGAGGATCTTCATCAGCCAGTGACGGCTGAAGGCGATCAATGCCAGACCGACAGCGGTTGAAGCAGCGGTGCCAATCCACCAGATCTGCCGCGATGTCAGATCGGCGGCCGCAGTGCCCGGCAATTCAGGCGGCAGGCCCAGTGTCGGGGCGAGGACGAACGTGGCGTAACCGGCCAGCCCCCAGAGCAGCCCTTGCGAGGTTTTCGTCGGTGCGCGCAGGGTGTAAAGGCCTGCGAGCATCAAGGCGAAGCCGACCGCCACCACCAGATTGCCACCGGTGGTCGAGACTACGCGCTGCCAGCCATCTTCCGGCTCCCACGCTTCAGCGTCATGGCTGTGGGCGGCGGTACCGGCGGCGTGTTCGTGAACTTCGGCGACTGGTGCGGAATTCTCAAAGGTTTCGGCCTGAAGAATCAGCGGTGAAACCCAGAAACTCTGCAAGAGTGTGAGTAGCAGGGCAGCCAGCAGGCCGGCGAAGCCTGCGGTTTGCGCAATACGCTTGATCATGTCGGCAGGCCTCAGTGGCACGGGAAGGCGGCGCTGTGGCGGGTATCGTGGGCGGCGTTGTGCACCGCCTCGATGTGCGAGAAACCGGCGAACCAGACCAGGCTGGCACCAAGGATCGAGGCGAAGAGGGCGGCAGTCACGCGTTGGCCCAAGGTCGTGGTGCTGGAGATGTGGTCAGTGTGACTGACGGTATTGCTGATGATCGACATAGCGCTTCCCTCTGAAATGTCAGCGGGTGAATAGAGCGCATGAAAATCCCTGCGAGCCGCGCACGCAGGGATTTCGAACAGCGCCCGCCCACCGCGGGTTTGTTTGTGGTCAGCTACGCTTATGCGCGCTGGGTGTTGCGGGCCGGTCTCCGGGCTCGCGAGGGGTTGGCTTGTCGCCGACCTGCAAGCGTCACCTTCCCATGCCTGGGCACAGTGGCTTTGACGCTTCGCTCGCTTACCGTTGCGGGGGCAGCACCGGACTGACATGGCTTTTGAGTAAAGCACATGATTCACCGGTTTCCCGTTTCACCCTGTGAAGGGCACCCGTAACAAGGGGGGCAGGAGAACATGGGTTTGGGTTTTTAGTCAATTTCCGGGAGTTTTTGGTGCTGCGAGGGGGGGCATTTCTTCTGGTGTTTTTGTGTGTATATCCATTGCTGCGGTAACGGCTGCTTAGGGTTCCGCCCTTACGGCGGGTCACCTTTTCCAAACGCCGAAAAGGTAACCGAAAAGGCTTGCTCCTGCGTTCGGCCCTCGCAGGCTCGGGTTCCTTCGCTGCGGGATCGATCCGGGCGCAGCGGCTCCGGTTTGCTTCGCTGCACCTCCTTCCGCTGTGTCTGGCTGCGCCAGACGGTCGCTGCGCTCCCACCCCCGGATCAATCCCTCCACTCAGCCTTCCGACGTCGCCCGCAGATCAAAAGCACTCGAGCTAACGCTCATTGTTGAGTGGGGCGGCTTCGCCGCGGGCAGCTGCGCTGCTTTGCTTTTCTGTGGGAGCGAGCCTGCTCGCGAAGGCGGCCTGGCAGCCGATCTGGTCTTGAGGTAGCACGCGATCCAACTGTAGGAGCTGCCGAAGGCTGCGATCTTTTGATCTGGCTTTTGCTTTTGCTTTGCTTTGGCTCTTGATCTTTCGCCCCTTCGGCAGGCTTCGTTACGGGATTGATCCGGGGGTGGGAGCGTAGCGACCGTACGACGCAGTCGTACACAGCGGAAGGAGGTGCAGCGAAGCAAACCGGAGACGCTGCGCCCGGATCGATCCCGTAACGAAGGAACCCCGAGCCCCGGCGAGTGGGCCGAACGCCGGGGCAAAGCCTTTTGGTTCCTTTTTGGCGTTTGAAAAAGGGACTCGCTGTAAGAGCGAAACCGCCAGCGGCAGCACCCGCAGCAACGGATATGCCCCCAACCGCAAGGCTCAACACCTGCGCCCATTGACCCATCCCCACACCATGCGTAGCCTTGCGCTTTCGAGGTTCTTCGGCACGCGCCGAAGCTAAGAAGGGAACGCGGTCAAAGCCGCGGCTGCCCCCGCAACTGTGAACGGTGAGGTTCGTTGCCACGCCACTGCCAGCTCAGCCAATGAGCCAGCGGGAAGGCGCAACGAATGCCAGGCCCCGCGCCTGAACACCGTCAGCCAGGAGACCTGCCTCGTCACAGATTCTCACTACAACCGGGCGGGGTGATCCGGTGGCGAATGCTTCCGGCGCGTACCTGCGCTGCCGGTTCTCGTCCCGTATGCCCGCCGCTTGCCAAAGGGCATACCGATGAAAACACTGGCCAAACTCCCCGTCACCATCGTCACCGGTTTCCTCGGTTCGGGCAAAACCACGCTGCTGCGACACATGCTCGACAACGCTCAGGGCCGGCGCATCGCGGTGATCGTCAACGAGTTTGGCGAGCTGGGTATCGACGGTGAAATTCTCAAGCAATGCACCATCGGTTGCACCGAAGAAGAAGCCAGCGGCCGCGTCTACGAGTTGGCCAATGGCTGCCTGTGCTGCACGGTGCAGGAAGAATTCTTTCCGGTAATGCGCGAACTGGTCGCCCGTCGCGGCGACCTCGATCACATCCTCATCGAAACCTCGGGCCTGGCCCTGCCCAAGCCGTTGGTGCAAGCCTTCCAGTGGCCGGAAATTCGCAGTGCCTGCACCGTCGATGCGGTGATTACCGTGGTCGACAGCCCGGCCGTCGCCGCGGGCACGTTCGCCGCGTTCCCGGATCAGGTCGATGCCCAGCGCAAACTCGATCCGAACCTTGATCACGAATCGCCACTGCACGAGCTGTTCGCCGATCAACTGGCCAGCGCCGATCTGGTTATCCTCAACAAGGCCGACCAGACCAGCCCGGAAGATCTGGCTCGCGTGCGCGCTGAAGTCGCCGAAGAACTGCCGCCAGCGGTAAAAATCATCGAAGCCAGCAACGGTCGTTTGCCGCTGGATGTGTTGATCGGTCTGGGCGCTGGCTCCGAGGAACACATCGATGGTCGCCACAGCCATCACGATCACCACCATGACGGCGATGACGACGACCACGATCACGATGCCTTCGATTCGATCTCCATCGAACTGCCGCAAGCCGACGATAGCCTGCTCCTCGACGCACTGACGCAATTGGTGGTGCAGCACGGCATCCTCCGCGTCAAAGGTTTTGCGGCGATTCCGAACAAGCCGATGCGCCTGTTGATCCAGGGCGTGGGCACGCGTTTCGACAAGCATTTCGACCGCCAGTGGGGTGCCGAAGAAGCGCGTGTCACGCGTCTGGTGTTGATCGGTCAGGAGCTCGATGCCGTGCAGCTCGAAGCGCAATTGCGCGCTGCGCTCAGCGTTTAAGCCATGCACCTGCTCAGGACCCAGCCCGGCGGTTTCGTCTCGGATGACAACATTGCCGACCTTGGCCAAACCCCCGCCGAGCTGGTGATCCTGTGCAGCGGCGATTCCAGCCTGGCGCTGCTCGCCGAGGCCGCGCAGCAGTTGCCCGAGGATTATCCGAGCCTGCGGCTGGCAAATCCGATGCAGGTGCAGAATCACGCTTCGGTCGATCTGTATGTCGACGAAGTGCTGCGCCACGCCAAGGTCATTCTGATCTCGCTGCACGGCGGCATCGCCTATTGGCGCTACGGCGTCGAGCGGCTGGTCGAGTTGTCCGAACGCGGCGTGCAACTGATTCTGGTGCCCGGCGATGACCGTCCGGATCCCGAGCTCAGCGACTTGAGTACGGTCAGCGCCGAAGCACGGGATCTTCTCTGGCAATTCCTGCGTCAGGGCGGCATGGGCAATGCGCTGGATTTCTTCCGTTGCCTGGGCAACCAATGGTTCGCTCGTGATTACCCATGGAGCGAGCCGCAGACCCTGCCGCGCACGGCTATTTATCACCCACAGAAAACCAGTGCTGCGCTGCGCGACTGGCAAGCCGAATGGCTGCCCGATCAACCGGTGGCGGCGCTGTTGTTTTATCGCTCGCACTTGCAAGCGGCGAACACCGCGTTCATCGATGTGTTCTGCCAGCGTTTGCAGGCGGCCGGGCTCAATCCGCTGCCGATGGCGGTGGCCAGCCTGAAAGAGCCCGGCTGCCTGTCGGTAGTCGAGGATTGGCTGGATGAAGTCGAAGCCGGGATGATTCTCAACACCACCGGTTTTGCCCAGTCCAGCCCCGAAGCGCCGCATCTGCGCCCGTTTCGCCGCAACATTCCGGTGATCCAGGCAATCTGCGCCCAGGACAACGAGCCCGGCTGGCGCGATAGCGAGCAGGGCCTCGGGCCGCGAGATCTGGCGATGCACATTGCCTTGCCGGAGCTCGACGGGCGCATCATCAGTCGGCCGATCAGCTTCAAGGATCTGGCCTGGCGCAGCGAGCGCAGTCAGTCCGATGTGGTCTGCTATCGCGCCCAGCCCGAACGCATGGATTTCGTCGCCGAACTGGCGCGGCGCTGGATCGATCTGGCGCGCGTGCCCAATGGCGAAAAACGCATCGCGCTGATCCTCGCCAACTACCCGACTCGCGATGGCCGCATTGGCAACGGTGTCGGCCTCGATACGCCGGCGGCGGCGCTGAACATCCTCCGTGCATTGCGCGACCACGGTTATCCGATCACTGCCGAGTTACCCGACAGCGGCACCGAGCTGATCCAGCAATTGCTCGGCGGGGTCAGCAACGACCCCGACAGTCTCGACCTGCGCCCGTGCCAGCAGAGCCTGGCGATGGACGATTACCTGGCGATGTTCAACGCGCTGCCGGAAGCGAATCGCGCTGCGGTGCTTGAACGTTGGGGATCGCCAGACAAAGATCCGATGTGCCGCGACGGTCGCCTGATGATCGCCGGGCTGCGCTTCGGTCTGACCTTCGTTGGCATCCAGCCGGCACGCGGTTATCAGGTCGATCCGAGCGCGGTGTATCACGACCCGGATCTGGTGCCGCCGCACGGCTATCTGGCGTTCTATTTCTGGTTGCGCACTACCTACGGCGCCCACGGCGTGATCCATGTCGGCAAGCACGGCAACCTCGAATGGCTGCCGGGCAAAGGAGTCGGTCTATCAGAGAATTGCTGGCCGGACGCGCTGCTCGGGCCGCTGCCGAATATCTATCCGTTTATCGTCAACGATCCGGGCGAGGGCGCCCAGGCCAAACGGCGCACGCAAGCGGTGATCATCGACCACTTGATGCCGCCACTGACTCGCGCGGAAACCTACGGGCCGCTGCGCAATCTCGAGTTGCTCGCCGATGAATATTACGAGGCGCAACTGCTCGATCCGCGCCGTGCTCGCGAGTTGCAGCGCGACATTCTGCAACTGGTGCGTGACACGCAAATCGACCGTGAATTGCAGTTGGATGCGGCGCTGGACAGCGACGCTGATGCGGCGATCTGGTTGCCGCGTCTGGATACTTATCTGTGCGATCTGAAGGAATCGCAGATTCGCGATGGGTTGCACATCTTTGGCGAATCACCCAGCGGGCGCTTGCGGATTGACACGTTGCTGGCGCTGCTGCGGATTCCGCGCGGCGACGGCAAGGGCGCGCAGTCGAGCCTGTTGCGGGCGCTGGCCAAGGCGTTTGAATTGGGCTTCGATCCGCTGGATTGCACATTGGCCGATCCGTGGAACGGCCCGCGACCGAGCGAGTTGCAGGCCGTCAGCGATGAGATCTGGCGAACCGCCGGCGACACCCGCGAACGCCTCGAACTATTCGCCACGCAACTGATTTCTCAAGCCCTGCACGATCCATGTGGGAGCGAGCTTGCTCGCGAAGGCGTCGTGTCAGCCAATACTTCATTGACTGACACACCGCTTTCGCGAGCAGGCTCGCTCCCACAGGGGCCAGAGTGGGCTGAAGTTGATTCGATACTCGACCATCTGCGCGAAGTCGTCGCCCCACGCCTCGACGCTTGCGGGCCGGCGGAAATGCGCGGTCTGCTCGACGCCCTGAGCGGTCGATTCGTCCCGGCCGGCCCCAGCGGTGCGCCCAGCCGTGGCCGCCTCGACGTGCTGCCCACCGGGCGCAATTTCTACTCGGTCGACGTGCGCAATCTGCCGACCACCACCGCGTGGCGCATCGGATTCCAGTCCGCCACGCTGATTCTTGAACGGCACTTGCAGGATCATGGCGACCACCTGCGCCAGCTCGGCCTGTCCGTCTGGGGCACCGCGACCATGCGCACCGGCGGCGATGACATTGCTCAGGCCATGGCGCTGATGGGCGTGCGTCCGGTCTGGGCCACGGGCAGTCAGCGCGTGGATGATTTCGAGATCCTGCCGCTGAGTCTGCTCGATCGCCCGCGGGTCGACGTGACGCTGCGGGTTTCGGGCTTTTTCCGTGATGCATTCGCCAACCTCATCCGCCTGTTCGACGCCGCCGTGCAAGCGGTGGCCGCGCTGGACGAACCGGATGACTTGAATCCAATGGCCGCCAAAGTGCGTGCCGAGCGCGAAGCGCTGTTGCAGGCGGGCGTCAATGAGGACACCGCGCGGCGTCAGGCCGGATGGCGCATCTTCGGTGCCAAGCCGGGTGCTTACGGCGCCGGTGTGCAAGGCGCGATCGACGGACGTCTGTGGCAGACCCGCGAAGACCTCGCCGAGGTTTACCTGAACTGGGGCGCCTACGCTTACGGTGGCGCTGATGAAGGCACGGCTGCCCGCGAGCAATTCAGCCAGCGCCTGAGCCAGGTGCAGGCAGTGTTGCAAAATCAGGACAACCGCGAGCATGACCTGCTCGACTCCAACGATTACTACCAGTTTCAGGGCGGCATGCTCGCGGCGGTGGAAAGCCTGCGCGGCGAGGCGGCAGCCAGCTATCACGGCGATCACAGCCAGCCCGATCTGCCGAAGATCCGTACCTTGAAGGAAGAGCTGAACCGCGTAGTACGCTCGCGGGCGGCGAATCCGAAGTGGATCGACGGGGTCAAGCGTCACGGCTATAAGGGCGCGTTCGAACTGGCGGCGACCGTTGATAATCTGTTCGCCTTCGATGCGACGACGCAGTTGATCGATGATCATCAATACGCGTTGCTGGCGGATGCGTATTTGCTCGATCCGGCGACGCGGGATTTTGTTCGTGAGCATAATCCCCATGCGCTGCGCGACATGACCGAACGCATGCTCGAGGCGCAGCAGCGCGGGATGTGGCAGGAGCCGGGGGCTTATAAAGAAGCGCTGGAGAATTTGCTGTTGGATATCGAGGAAGATATGTAGGCGCTAAAAAGCTACCCTCACCCCAGCCCTCTCCCGGAGGGAGAGGGAGCCGATCTTTAGCGCTGTCGAAATTTGCATGGACCCGATACATCAGGTCGACAGAACTCGAGAGAACACCACGGTCGGTTCCCTCTCCCTCTGGGAGAGGGCTAGGGTGAGGGCAACAATTGACACACCGCAATCTAAAAAGCACCCACGACCACGAAAGAGAAAACCCAAATGACCGACACCCCGCATTTCCCGCTCTCCGCCGTGGTCGGCGCCGATGACCTGAAACTCGCCCTGTGCCTGACCGCCATCGACCCGAAAATCGGTGGCGTGCTCATCGAAGGGCCACGCGGCATGGCCAAGTCGACACTGGCCCGGGGCCTGGCGGATCTGCTCGCCAGCGGCCAATTCGTCACCTTGCCGCTGGGCGCCACTGAAGAGCGGCTGGTCGGCACCCTCGACCTCGATGCCGCCCTCAGCGGCGGTCGCGCGCAGTTTTCCCCCGGAGTATTGGCCAAGGCTGACGGTGGCGTGCTCTACGTCGATGAGGTCAATCTGCTGCCTGATCATTTGGTCGACCTGCTGCTCGATGTTGCCGCAAGCGGCACCAATGTGATCGAGCGCGACGGCATTTCCCACGGGCACTCGGCGAAGTTCGTCTTGATCGGCACCATGAACCCGGAGGAGGGCGAGCTGCGCCCGCAACTGCTTGATCGATTCGGCTTGAATGTCGCCCTCAGCGGCCATACCGCGCCGACCGAGCGCGGGCAGATCATTCGCCGACGGCTGGATTTCGACAGCGATCCGCAGGCGTTCTGCGCGCAGTGGGAAACCGAGCAACACGCCTTGCGGTCGCGCTGTGAAACCGCCCGGAACCTGTTGGTGAAAATCCCCTTGGACGATGTGGCGCTGGCGCTTATTACCGAACGTTGTTTCGCCGCTGGCGTCGATGGCTTGCGCGCCGATCTGGTGTGGTTGCGCGCGGCCCGCGCCCATGCCGCGTGGCGTGGCGCGGATGCGATTGCTGAAGCAGATATCGATGCGGTGGCCGAATTTGCCCTGCGCCATCGCCGTCGCGAGCTACCTTCGCCCCGCGCTGAGTCATCTGCGCAATCGCCCTCAGGTGCACAGAACAAGCCCAGCGAAGGACAGGGCCAATGGGGTGAGATGCCGGCCACCGCGCAAGTTACCGGTGCCCGCCGCGAAGTACCAAGCTGGCCGCCACTGGCAAAAAAGCCCTAGGCATTCGCCCCCGATCCGATGCGGGGGCGAATGCCAGACCCCGCGCCGGACAGCTCGATGATGGCCGTCAAGGGCAACGGCAGGCGGCGAGCGGCGGTGCGGTGAACTGGCCCGGCACGCTGCTCAATGGCCGCCCTCGGAGCCGCGCTGATCTGCTGTTTCAGCAGCGCACCCGTTCCCCCCACGAAGTCTGGTTGGTTATCGTCGATGCGTCGGCCTCGACCCGGCGCCATCAGGCCTTGAGCGATGCCAAGGGCCTGCTCGCGCAGATGTTCGACGACGCCTATCGCCAGCGCGCGCGGCTAGCCTTGCTGACAGCCAGTGGCATCGCGCCGGAGTGGCAGGTGCAAGGCTTGAAGGCCTCAACCGGCCTGCGCGTCTGGCTCGACGGCCTGGGCGCCGGTGGCGGCACGCCGTTGCTCGCTGCGTTGGAGCAGGCGCAACAATGGCTGACGATGCGGCGCAAGCGCTTTCCGGCTGAGTTGCAGCGCTGCCTGATCGTGACCGATGGTCGCTTGAAAGAACTGTCGGGATTGCCGGTGCTCGCGTGTCCTGGATTGCTCATCGACATCGAGCGCGGGCCGATTCGACTGGGCCGGGCGAAGGATCTGGCGAGCGCGCTGCAAGCGCAATATCGGCATATCGATGAGTTGATTTCCCTCTGATATTTTCTGTGTTTGGTCGGGCCTCATCGCGAGCAGGCCCGCACAATCAACACATCTGTCCAGACTGTACAGATTTTGAAATGATTTGCCTCTGTAGGAAATGTTCCCGAAGCCTGTACGCTCCAAGGCCATTTTCAATTCAGGATTTACATGAACCCCCTCTCGGAGCCTCCCAGTCAGCACTCTCCAGCGCGCCTTCGTGCGGTCTTGATCCATTCGCAGCATCCCGTCTTCCGACTCCCGACCATGGTTGATAACGCAGCTCTCGAGCTTCCGCGTTGCACTTTCCCGTGTCCGGCAGCCTGAATTCACCGAATAGAGATCGAGACGTTTTATGGAATGGTTAGCGGATCCCACGGCCTGGTTAGGCCTGTTGACTCTGATCGTGCTGGAACTGGTGCTGGGTATCGACAACCTGGTGTTCATCGCAATCCTGGCCGACAAACTGCCGCCGCATCAGCGTGATCGCGCGCGCATCATCGGCCTGTCGCTGGCGTTGATCATGCGTCTGGGCCTGTTGGCGAGTATTTCCTGGCTGGTCACGCTGACGCAGCCGTTGTTCGAGGTGTTCGACAAGAGCTTCTCCGGCCGCGACCTGATCATGCTGTTCGGTGGCGTGTTCCTGTTGTTCAAGGCCACCATGGAATTGCACGAACGCCTCGAAGGCCACGTCGGCGAGCGTTCGACCAACAACGCCTATGCGCTGTTCTGGCCAATCGTTGCGCAGATCGTGGTGCTCGACGCGGTGTTCTCGCTCGATGCGGTGATTACCGCCGTGGGCATGGTCGATGAACTGGCGGTGATGATGATCGCCGTGATCATTTCCATCGGCCTGATGATCGTCGCCAGCAAACCGTTGACCCGTTTCGTCAACGCGCACCCGACCGTGATCATGTTGTGTCTGGGCTTCCTGATGATGATCGGTTTTGCCCTGACTGCAGAAGGTCTGGGTTTCCACATCCCGAAAGGTTATCTGTACGCCGCGATCGGGTTCTCGATCCTCATCGAAGTGTTCAACCAGATCGCCCGGGCACGCCGCAAACGCTCGATGCAGGGCTTGCGTCCGCTGCGTGAGCGCACCGCCCATGCGGTAATGCGCTTGCTCGGCGGGCGCAAACTCGCAGTGGAGGAGGTCGGTGAGGATATTTCCGATTTGCTCGACAACGGTGAAGCGCCGATCGCCGAGCTGTTCGACCGCCGTGAGCGGGTGATGATCAGCGGCGTGCTGCAACTGGCCGAGCGGCCGATTCGCCACCTCATGACGGTGCGCGCCGATGTCGATCTGATCGACCTGGCCGATGATGCCGAAACCATTCGCACGAAGTTGATGCATTCGTCCTACTCGCGCTTGCCGTTGATTCGTGATGGCGCAGTGGACGAGCCGCTGGGCTTTGTACACAAGAAGGAATTGCTCAAGGAGTATCTGGCCGGCAACGAGCCGAACCTTGAGCATCTGGCGCGCAAGACCCTCAATCTGCTCGACAGTTATTCGATCCTCAATGCGCTGGAGCAAATGCGCGCGGCCTCGACGCACATTGCTTTCGTGGTCAACGAGTTTGGTGACTTCGTTGGTGTGCTGACCATGACCGACATCCTCGAATCCATCGCTGGCGAATTACCCGATGCCAGCGAAATCGAAGGCCCGGACGTGGTCGAAGAGCGTGGTGGATTCCTCGTCAGCGGCGCGTTGCCGTTGGCCCGCGTACGCCAGCATACCGGCTTCGGCGCCGAGCCGACCGAGGACTATCAGACCATGGCGGGGTTGGTCATGAGTCTTCTGGATCGCTTGCCGATGATGGGCGATCGACTGGAATACGAAGGCTGGCAACTGACCGTCAAAGCGGTTGAGGAACGGCGGGTGACGCGGGTGCTGCTGGAGCGTGCTGCCGCGTAATACTTGAGCTCTCTACAGGCGGTGCCGGCCTCTTCGCGAGCAAGCTCGCTCCCACATTGGAACGCGTTTCAAATGTGGGAGCGAGCTTGCTCGCGAATGCGATTTGGCAGGCACTTCACATCCCTGGTGAAGCTCGTTCAGAACATCCTCCCTGGGCGTGCACGTGGGACGGTGCGCAAAGTACGGAGCGTCTGACGCAACCAAGCCAGATCATGCGTTCGTTTGCGCGCGGCAACGGGCGCCTTGGTCTTGCCGATATGCGTGGCGAAATCCCGTGCCAGAGTTTCTTCAGTCCCAATACCTTTGAGTTTTTTTATCAGCCTGCCGCCCTTGTAGAAGAGCACCGTCGGCGTGGCGGTCACGTTTGGGTGTCTGGGCGACTGGCTGGTGTCGAGCACGTAGATGTTGGCACGCAATCTATATGGCTCGGCAATCCGCCGAAAAATCGGCCCCGCCCATTCGCACGCGGGGCAGTGATCATTTGCGAAATACAGGATGACCGGGCGCCAGGTTTTCAGGGCCTTGCGGTAAATGGCAGGCAATGTGAAGGGAGGGATGTATGCGCTCATCAGGATCTCCTTTTCGACTGTGGCGATGCCTGCCACGCTAAATCAACCTCTATATGACCACCACTGTCAGAGTTGACAGGTGACATTTGGCTTTTTTGGTGCGTCGCGCCCTTGCATGTGGCGCGAATACCCGTCGGGTGTAGCCAAAGGTAGCGCACGCTCAAGGCGCGCGCGGTAACCGCAGAATTCCTTTCATCGCATCCACCTGATTTCCAAAACATTTCAAGGCGCTGCAGATTCCTTCGACATCCTGTGGCACACTTTCTGCTGTCTATTCCGTAGTAACAAACCGTGTTCCGGTATAGCGGAATAAACACAATTCTGGAGTGCTTGCCATGCATCGCCGTCCTTCGTTGTTAAAAGCGTGTGTTTTTGTTCTTGCAGCTTCTTCTTCGGTCATGGGTCTGGCCCAGGCTGCCGACAGCAAGCTCGACAGTGTTCTGGCCCGTGGCAAGTTGATCGTGGGTACCGGCAGCACCAACGCGCCGTGGCACTTTCAGGGTGCGGACGGCAAGTTGCAGGGGTTTGATATCGACATTGCCAGGATGGTGGCGAAAGGGCTGTTCAATGACCCGAACAAAGTTGAGTTCGTGGTGCAGTCCTCCGATGCGCGGATCCCCAACCTGCTGACCGACAAGGTCGACATGAGCTGCCAGTTCATCACCGTCACCGCCAGCCGAGCCCAGCAAGTGGCATTCACTCTGCCGTACTACCGCGAAGGAGTCGGCTTGCTGTTGCCGAACAACAGCAAGTACAAGGAAATCGAAGACCTGCAAGCGGCAGGCGATGACGTCACCGTGGCGGTGCTGCAGAACGTTTACGCCGAAGAATTGGTGCATCAGGCGTTGCCCAAGGCCAAGGTCGATCAGTACGACAGCGTCGACCTGATGTATCAGGCGGTCAACTCCGGCCGCGCCGATGCCGCCGCCACCGATCAGTCTTCGGTCAAATACCTGATGGTGCAGAACCCGGGCCGCTACCGCAGCCCGAGCTATGCCTGGAGTCCGCAGACTTACGCCTGCGCAGTCAAACGTGGCGATCAGGATTGGCTGAACTTCGTCAACACCGCGCTGCATGAAGCCATGACCGGCGTTGAATTCCCGACCTATGCCGCTTCCTTCAAGCAATGGTTCGGTGCCGATCTGCCGTCGCCCGCGATCGGTTTCCCAGTCGAATTCAAATGATCCCGTGAGAGTGGGGCGATTTCAGTCGCCCCGCTCAAGGTACTGCTGACCATGAATTATCAGTTGAACTTTGCCGCCGTGTGGCGCGATTTCGACACCTTGCTGGCGGGGCTCGGGCTGGGCTTGCAGCTGGCGCTGGTGTCGATCGCCATCGGCTGCGTGATCGGCCTGCTGATGGCGTTTGCCTTGCTGTCGAAGCATCGCGCCTTGCGGGTGCTGGCCTCGGTGTACGTCACGGTAGTACGCAACACGCCGATCCTGGTGTTGATTCTGTTGATCTACTTTGCCTTGCCAAGTCTGGGCATTCGTCTGGACAAGATTCCATCGTTCATCATCACGCTGTCGCTGTATGCCGGCGCGTACCTGACCGAAGTCTTCCGTGGCGGCTTGCTGAGCATCCCCAAAGGGCAGCGCGAAGCTGGCCTGGCGATCGGTCTCGGCGAGTGGCAAGTGAAGGCCTACGTCACCGTGCCGGTGATGCTGCGCAACGTGTTGCCGGCGCTGTCGAACAACTTCATTTCGCTGTTCAAGGACACTTCACTGGCCGCTGCGATTGCAGTGCCGGAGCTGACTTATTACGCGCGCAAGATCAACGTCGAGAGCTACCGGGTGATCGAAATCTGGCTGGTGACCACGGCGTTGTATGTCGCGGCCTGTTACCTCATTGCCATGTTGCTGCGTTATCTCGAGCAGCGTCTGGCGATCCGCCGATAGGAGGCTGCGATGTACCAATCTCCCAGTTGGTTACATGAATTGTGGCTCGCCCGCGAGCCGTTGTGGCAGGGCTTTCTGACCAGCGTGCAAGTCTCGGCGCTGGCCATCGTCCTCGGCACTATGCTCGGTGTGGTCGCCGGTCTGGTGCTGACCTACGGCAAGTTCTGGATGCGCGCGCCGTTTCGGCTTTACGTCGATCTGATTCGTGGTACGCCGGTGTTCGTGCTGGTACTGGCCTGCTTTTACATGGCGCCGGCGCTCGGTTGGCAGATCAGCGCGTTTCAGGCTGGTGCCCTGGGCCTGACGCTGTTCTGCGGCTCGCACGTCGCCGAAATCGTCCGCGGCGCGCTGCAAGCCTTGCCGCGCGGGCAGATGGAGGCGGGCAAAGCCATCGGCCTGACGTTCTACCAATCCCTCGGCTACGTGTTGTTGCCCCAGGCATTGCGGCAGATCCTGCCGACCTGGGTCAACTCGTCCACGGAAATCGTCAAGGCCTCGACTCTGCTCTCGGTGATCGGCGTCGCCGAATTACTGCTCAGCACGCAACAGATCATCGCCCGGAACTTCATGACCCTGGAGTTCTACCTGTTCGCCGGTTTTCTGTTCTTCGTCATCAACTACGGCATCGAATTACTCGGCCGGCACATTGAAAAGCGGGTGGCCCTGCCATGACTCAAGTTCAAGTTGCTTCACAGGATCAGGCGCTGCTGGACATTCGCGGCCTGCACAAACAGTACGGCGCGGTGGAGGTGCTCAAGGGTGTCGACCTGAGCATGCAGCGCGGCAACGTCGTCACCCTGATCGGCTCCAGCGGTTCCGGCAAGACGACGCTGCTGCGTTGCGTGAACATGCTCGAAGAATTCCAGGGCGGGCAGATCCTGCTCGACGGCGAATCCATCGGCTACGACGAGGTCAACGGCAAACGCGTGCGTCACCCTGAGAAAGTCATTGCCCGCCATCGCGCGATGACCGGCATGGCCTTCCAGCAGTTCAACCTGTTTCCGCACCTGACCGCGTTGCAGAACGTCACCTTGGGCCTGCTCAAGGTGAAGAAAATGCACAAGGATGAAGCCGTGGTGCTCGCTGAAAAATGGCTGGAGCGTGTCGGCCTGCTGGAGCGGCGCAATCACTTTCCCGGTCAGTTGTCCGGCGGCCAACAACAGCGCGTGGCCATCGCCCGGGCCATTGCAATGAACCCGAGCCTGATGCTGTTCGACGAAGTTACCTCGGCCCTCGACCCGGAGCTGGTCGGCGAGGTGCTCAACGTCATCAAGGGCCTGGCCGAGGACGGCATGACCATGTTGCTGGTCACCCATGAAATGCGTTTTGCCTTCGAGGTCTCGGACAAGATCGTTTTCATGAATCAAGGGCGGATCGAAGAGCAGGGGCCTCCCAAGGAACTGTTCGAACGCCCGCAATCGCCGCGTCTGGCGGAATTTCTCAAGAGCACGCGGTTTTGAATCTGTACTTTTGCAATCAGGAGAAACACCCATGAGCATTACGCGTTACGGCACCGGCAGCACCGCCGCCGGCGGCCAGCCTCGTCCATTCGCCCGCGCAGTCGAAGCGGATGGCTGGCTACATGTGTCCGGTCAGGTACCGGCGGTGGATGGCGAGATCATCGTCGGCGGCATCGTCGAGCAGACTCACCAGACCATGAAGAACCTGATCGCGATTCTCGAAGAGGCCGGTTATGGCCTGGAAGACGTGGTCCGCGCCGGTGTGTGGCTGGACGATCCACGGGATTTCAGCAGCTTCAACAAGGTTTTCGGTGAGTACTTCAAGCCTGAACACGCACCGGCGCGGGCGTGTGTGCAGGCGAGCATGATGGTCGATTGCAAGGTTGAGATCGACTGCATCGCGTACAAGAAGAAGGCTTGAAAATCGCTGCGTTGCTTAGGCCGCAGCCCCTCACCCTAACCCTCTCCCAAGGGAGAGGGGACTGATCTGTATCGATGCGGATTTTGCGTATGACGCTTACATTTACATCGATACGGTCAGGCTCCCTCTCCCTCTGGGAGAGGGCGGGGGGTGAGGGCGGCAATGTCACTGACACGGAACCAAGGGCCAGTTACCATCCGGCGACTTTGAATGGAAACCACTGAAATGACCGAAGACACCATCAAACGCCGGGCACGCGGTCTGGATCGGGCGTTCGATATCCTCGATTTTCTCAAGGAAATCGGCCAGCCCCTGCGCCCCAACGACATCGCCAACGGCATCGGCAGTCCGAAATCCACGGTCTACGAACTGGTCGCCTCCTTGCTGGAACGGCGGATTCTGGAGCCGGTGGGCAAGGACGGCCACGTCTATCTGGGCCGCCAGTTGTACTTTCTGGGCCAGGCCCATCTGCGTCATTTCGATCTCAGCCGCGAGGCCGATCACGCCCTGCAGGAAATCGTCAGCCAGACCCGCGAAACCGCACAGATGTGCCTGCTCAACGGGCGCAAATACACGGTGGCGTTGATGAAAGAGGGTGAGCGGCATTTCCGCATCTCGTCCGACATCGGTGAGAACGCACCGATCCCGTGGACGGCTTCCGGACGCCTGCTGCTCGCGCACTTGAGCGATCAGCAGATCATCGACCTGATCGACGAAGACGACTACATCCTGCCCGACGGCGAGCGCCTGCCGCTGGAACGCTTTCTGGCAGAAATTCGTCAGGCCGGCATCGATGGCTTCTTCTCCTTCGACAGCGTCGCCGACACCTTCACCCATTGCTTTGCCGCGCCGGTCAAAGACCTGCACGGCGTGGCCATTTGTACCCTGTGCATCGTCGCCCCGCGCGCCGACGCAAAGAACAATTACAACGACTATCGCCGGGTGCTGATCGAGAGCGCCAACAGCCTCGCCCGGCGTATCAACGAATAACCGCGGCTGCCTGCGGCCGCGACTGTGAGGAATTCGACCATGACGACTGCCATCAATCCTGCTGTGGAAAAGGGCGATGCCGCCATCGGCGCGCAACTGACCCGCGACGTCAGCCTGCCGGCGCTGGTGCTGCACCGCGAGGCGCTGGAGCACAACATTCGCTGGATGCAGAAGTTTGTCAGCGACAGCGGCGCCGAACTCGCGCCCCACGGCAAAACCAGCATGACTCCGGCACTGTTCCAACGACAGCTCGACGCCGGCGCCTGGGGCATCACCCTCGCCAGCGCCACCCAGACCCGCGCCGCTTATGCCCACGGCGTGCGCCGGGTGCTGATGGCCAATCAACTGATCGGTACGCCGAACATGGCACTGATTGCCGATCTGCTCGCCGATCCGACGTTCGATTTCTATTGCATGGTCGATCACCCGGACAACGTCGCCGACCTCGGGGCTTACTTCGCGTCCCGTGGGGTCAGGCTCAACGTGATGATCGAGTACGGCGTGGTCGGCGGGCGCTGTGGGTGCCGCAGCGAGCAGGAAGTCATCGAGCTGGCCAAGGCCATCGACGCACAACCGGCGCTGGCGCTGACCGGCATCGAAGGTTATGAAGGGGTGATTCACGGCGATCACGCAGTCAGCGGCATTCGCGAATTTGCCGCGTCGCTTGTGCGTCTGGCGGTGCAATTGCAAGACAGCGGCGCGTTCGCCATTGCTAAGCCGATCATCACTGCGTCGGGTTCGGCGTGGTACGACCTGATTGCCGAATCCTTCGAAACGCAGAACGCCGCTGGCCGTTTCCTCAGCGTGTTGCGCCCGGGCAGTTACGTGGCTCATGACCATGGCATTTACAAAGAAGCGCAATGCTGCGTGCTCGACCGTCGCAGTGATCTGCACGAGGGCCTGCGCCCGGCGCTGGAAGTCTGGGCGCATGTGCAATCGCTGCCGGAGCCGGGTTTTGCGGTGATTGCGCTGGGCAAGCGCGACGTTGCCTTCGATGCCGGTTTGCCAGTGCCGTTGTTGCGCTACAAGGCCGGTCTGGTGCCGGCGGTGGGTGATGATGTCGGTGCATGCAAGGTCACCGCGGTGATGGATCAGCATGCATTCATGACCGTGGCGCCGGGCGTTGAATTACGCGTGGGCGACATCATTTCCTTCGGTACTTCGCATCCGTGCCTGACCTTTGACAAGTGGCGGGTGGGGTTGCTGGTGGATGAGCAGTTGGCCGTCATCGAGACCATGGAGACTTGTTTCTAAGCCTTGAGATTGCGTCGCGACGGCTATTCGCGAGCAGGCTCGCTCCCACAAGGGCAATGAGTTCCATTGTGGGAGCGAGCCTGCTCGCGAAGACGCCAGAACAGCCACCACCGCCCCCCCAGAGATCCCGCCCGATGAAAATCCTCCGCAACACCCCGCGCATCGCCCTCATCGGCGAATGCATGATCGAACTGCAGCAACGCGCCGATGGCAGTCTGCAGCAAAGCTTCGGTGGCGATACCCTCAATACCGCGGTGTACCTGTCCCGTGCGATGGCCGACAAGGCGCAGGTCGATTACGTCACGGCGCTGGGCGATGACAGTTTCAGCGACGCCATGTGCAAGATCTGGCGCAGCGAAGGCATCGGCCTTGATCTCGTGCAGCGCTTGCCCGGGCGACTGCCCGGTTTGTACTGCATCCAGACCGACGCAAACGGCGAACGTCGCTTTCTGTACTGGCGTAACGAAGCGGCCGTGCGCGATTGCTTTACGACCCCTGCGGCCGAGCCAATCCTCGCGGCACTGCCTGATTACGACGTGCTGTATTTCAGCGGCATCACCCTCGCCGTACTTGGAATGCAAGGCCGCGCCCGCCTGATCAAGACGTTGAGCGAAGCCCGGCAGCGTGATGCGCGCATCGTCTTCGACAACAACTACCGCCCACGCCTGTGGGCTTCGGTCGAAGAGGCGCGCGCGGCGTATCGCAGTGTGTTGCCGTATGTCGATCTGGCGTTGTTGACGGTGGATGACGAACAGGCGCTGTACGGCTTTGCCGATGCGCAAGAAGTATTTGCCGCTTACGCGCAGTTCGGCACGCCGGAAGTGGTGCTCAAACGCGGCGCCGAGGCGTGTCTGATTCGGTGTCAGGGGGAGGCGTTTGAAGTGCCGGCGCAGAAGGTCGTCAAGGTTGTCGACACCACAGCGGCGGGGGATTCGTTCAGCGCGGCGTATCTGGCCAGACGATTGCTCGGCGGCAGTCCGGCAGAGGCGGCGCAGGCGGGGCATGAGTTGGCGAGCCGGGTGATACAGGTGCCGGGAGCGCTGATTCCCAGTGCATGAAATGCGATACCTGTAGGAGCTGCCGAAGGCTGCGATCTTTTGACCTTGCCCCTGAAAAAAGCAAGATCAAAAGATCGCAGCCTCGTTGCACTCGTCAGCTCCTACAGCGAGCAGCGATCAATCCCGGTAAAACACCTGCACCAGGTGATAACCAAACTTGCTCTTGATCGGCCCATGCACGGTCCGCAGCGGTTTCTTGAAAATTACCGCATCAATTGCACCGACCATTTGCCCCGGCCGCACCTCACCCAGGTCTCCGCCGCGCTTGCCGGACGGGCAGGTCGAGAACTTCTTCGCCAGCACATCGAACGCTTCGCCCTTGGCGATGCGCTGTTTGAGTTGTTCGGCCTCTTCGGCAGTTTTCACCAGAATGTGGCGGGCTTGGGCTTTCATCGTGCAATACCTGATAACGGGGTGACAGCGGGGCGCGCGATTATGCCTCAAGTCACGAGATCGGGTTAATCAGCTTGCGGATCTTGCTTGCCAGCACTTCAAGCACGAAAGGCTTGGCAACCATGTCCATGCCTTCTTCGAGAAAACCCTGACGTTCGGCAGCAATTTGCGCGTAGCCGGTCATGAACAGCACTTTCAAACCAGGCCTGTGCTGACGGGCGATCTCTGCCAGCTGACGACCGTTCATGCCGGGCAGCCCGACGTCTGTGACCAGCAGATCGACGCGTTGCACGGACTCGAGCACGGGCAGGGCGGTCTTGGCGTTTTCCGCTTCGAAGGTTTTGTAGCCCAGTTCCTTGAGCAGATCGAGGACCAGCATGCGCACCGCCGGGTCATCCTCGACCACGATGGCGGTTTCGCCCGAAGATGAAGCAGCAATCGGTTCGGCTTTCTCCACCGATGAAGTTTCCGGCGTCGGTTCAAGCAAGCGCGGCAAGTACAGGCGCACGCAAGTACCTTGCCCCGGCACGCTGTCGAGGCTGACGTGACCACCGGACTGCTGGGCGAAACCGTAGATCATCGACAGCCCGAGCCCGGTGCCCTGGCCGATCGGCTTGGTGGTGAAGAACGGATCGAAAGCCTTGGAGCGGATTGACGGCGTCATGCCGGTGCCGTTGTCGCTGACAGCGAGCATCACATACTCCCCGGCCTTCACCGGCTCGAGAATGGTGACCTCGCTGCTGTCGAGGTAAACGTTGGCAGTCTGGATCAGCAATACGCCGCCCTCCGGCATCGCATCGCGGGCGTTGATCACCAGATTGAGCAAGGCATTTTCCAGCTGACTGACGTCGGTACTCACCGGCCACAGGTCGTCCGGCAGGCGCAGTTGCAGGTCGATCGGATCGCCCTTGGTGCGACGGATCAGATCTTCCAGCGAATGCACCAGCTCGTTGACGTTCAGTTGTTTGCGATCCAGCGACTGGCGCCGCGAGAACGCCAGCAAGCGATGGGTCAGCGCCGCCGCGCGATTGGCCGATGACACCGCCGCTTCGGCAAAACGACCGATTTCCTCGGCGCGACCGTTGGCGATGTAGCGCTGCATAAGGTCGAGACTGCCGATGATGCCGGTGAGCATGTTGTTGAAGTCATGGGCGATGCCACCGGTGAGCTGGCCGACCGCTTCCATTTTCTGCGCATGGCGCAGGGCGTCTTCGGCGCGCTCGCGTTCGAACATCTCGTTCTGCAAGCGCTGGTTGGCCTGGGCCAGTTGCTCGGTGCGCGCGCTGACGCGTTCTTCCAGGGTTTCGTTGAGATTGCGCAGGGCTTCTTCGGTTTTCTTGCGCTCGGTTTCGTCGATTACAAAGATGTAGAAGCCGTTCACTGCGCCATCCGCGCCATGACGCGGCAGATAATTCATCAAAGCGTGACGGGTGCTGCCGTCGCGGTGCGGCGTGTACAGGCTGAACGAACAGGAACGCCCGGCCAGTGCTTCGGCGATATACGGTGCGCGCAGGAAGTACGCTTCTTCGCCAATGACTTCACGAATCGTGCGCCCGTACAACTCCTGCGGTGTCAGGCCGTACCAGTCGAGATAGGCCGCATTGTTCAAGCGGAACCGTTCTTCGGCGTCGACATAGCTGATCAGAATCGGCATGGCGTTGATGATCAACTGCAATTCGGTCTGGCTCTGCCGTAACGCCTGTTCCGTGTGTTTACGCTCGGTCAGATCCAGCGCGGCGCCGAGAAAACGCATGGGACGTCCGTGGTGATCCTTGTAGCAACGACCCCGGGCAAAAACCCAGCGAACCTGGCCATCGGCTTGCAACAAACGGTATTCCTCGGCGTATTCGGTGCCGTGGGTGATGCAGTGCTTGATCCCGCGCGCCACCATGGCGCGGTCTTCGGGGTGCACACCGTGCAGGTAGTCGCTGATCGGTAACTGGCCGGCCCTGGCGGGATCGACACCGTGCAATTCGGCGAAATGCGCATCGGCGATAAAACGGTCTTCGCCGATGTCCCAGTCCCAGGTGCCGACTGCGTCGGTCGCGGCGAGGGCCAGTTGCAGACGCTCTTCGGACTGGCGCTGGGCCTTGAGACTTTCCTCGGAGCGGCGTTGCAATTCCAGGGCAATGCGTCGGCGTTCGTTGGTTTCGATGGCGGTAATCAGAATTCCCGCCACCTGTGCGGTTTCATCGCGAATCGGGCTATAGGTCAGATCCAGCCAGAAATCGGTTTTCTTGCCGTCACGTTGTACGCTGAAACGCTGCTCGCTGAAGCTGCGGACCTGCCCCTGCAGCACCGCCTGGTAAATCGGTTCGGAAAAATCCCGCACTTCCGGCCAGACCTCATGCGTCGGCTGTCCGAATGCCTCCGGATGCTTGCTACCAGCGAGCAGGGCGAAACCATTGTTGTAGATCTGCGTCAGCTCCGGGCCCCATAACAGCAGCATCGGCATCGGCGAATGAATCACGATGTCCACTGCGGTGCGCAGGCTCTGCGGCCAGGTGCCGGCAGCGCCCAGCGGGCTGCGGCTCCAGTCGGTGCGGGCAATCAGAGCCTGGGTGTCATCGGGGGTGGGTACAGCGTTCATACGTCAATCCTGAGCGTGGTTCGGTGAGACGGGGTCTATCATTGTTGCAGGAGCCGCGCCAAGCGTAGGCCAAATCTGCTCATCCAATGCTTCGCGGGTGCCTTCAGCCATGGAAATCGATGCACTATTATCAACATTGTCGCAAAAAAACGGTTCGGATCTGTTCCTCTCCACCGGCGCACCGCCCAGCGCGCGCATTGACGGTGTGCTGACGGCATTGAACGATCAGCCATTCAAACCCGGCGAAACCGCGGCCATCGCCACCTCCCTGATGGACGCCGAGCAGCGCCGGGAGTTCGACCGGGATCTGGAAATGAACCTGGCAATCTCCCGAACGGGCGTCGGCCGGTTCCGGGTCAACATTTTCAAGCAGCGTAACGATGTGTCGATCGTCATTCGTAACGTCAAACTCGACATTCCTCGATTCGAAGACCTGAAGCTGCCGCCGGTGCTGCTGGAAACCGTGATGCTCAAACGTGGCCTGATTCTCTTTGTCGGCGCGACCAGTTCCGGCAAATCGACCTCGCTGGCAGCACTGATCGACCACCGCAATCGTCACAGTGCCGGGCACATCGTAACCATCGAAGACCCGATCGAATATATCCATCGGCACAAACGTTCAATCGTTAATCAGCGTGAAGTCGGCGTCGACACCCGCAGCTTTCATGCCGCTCTGAAGAATACTTTGCGCCAGGCACCGGATGTCGTGCTGATCGGGGAAATCCGTGATCGGGAAACCATGGAACATGCCCTGGCGTTCGCCGAGACCGGGCATCTGGTGCTTTCAACATTGCATGCCAATAACGCCAACCAGGCGCTTGATCGAATGATCAATATGTTTGCCGAAGAGCGACGGCCGCAGTTGTTGCAGGCATTGGGTAACAACTTGAAAGCCTTTATCTCGCAGCGGTTAGTGCGTACCCGTGATGGACAACGACGCGCGGCAGTCGAGGTATTACTGGGTACGCCAACCATTGCCGACCTGGTTCGGCGAGGTGAATTCGAAGCGCTCAAACCCATGATGGAAAAGTCTACGGAGCTGGGCATGCAAACATTTGATGCGGCATTGTTCACCTTGGTGTCGGAGGGCGCGATCAGTGAAGAAGAAGCTTTAAGGCATGCAGACTCGGTGAATAATTTAAAGTTGCGTTTAAAGTTTGCTGCAAGTACGCCAGATGACACGGGGTCAGCCGCCGGAGAATGGGGTTTGATGGATTGAAAAGTGAATGTTTCGTTAGTGTTGGTGAGGAGTTGGAAATAGTAGTTAATATGTTTTGAGTAGAGCTTTCTTTTTTTGACTGTAAAACTTCATCCGGCTGAGATACGCAGTTATTAACGTGATGAGGTTTTACATGATTACTGGAAATAGAAAAAAAGTCTTCCGTTCGTCAAGCATTAATCTTGCCGAGTGGAAATGCACTGCCGATGCCGATGCAATAGAGCGTCAACGAGTTTTGGTTCAGTTGAACGGCGCACTGAAAACATACGCTGATGGCCGCGTGATAAATTGGTATGCACATGAAGTTGAACTACAAGAGGACTCCTCGCTTTACCAGATTTATTACCCGGGTCAGATTCTGCTCACCCAACTGCTCCAGACCAGCCCTGTAAGAAGTGCACTGAGTCAGGAGCGGGCGGACGATCATAATGGTCTCGTGCGTGTCACACACGACGGAAAGATGGAAGTTCGATCCGACCGTGGCTGGGTGGATTTGGTTGCGGCGGGCCATTTTAAATACAGTAGCTCGTCAACTGATTCAATAAAGTTGATTGCCGATGTGGCCCGTGCAGCGGGTGGTTACATTTGGCCCGATTTCGATATCACACTCGATCAATGGTTCAAGTTTCATGACGTGAAACCGCCTGAAAATTTAGCGGGCGTCAAAAATCTGATTGAATTTTTCAAGTTTGATCCTCCCGTCCTGGAGCCGTCGAACTACTGGGAGTACATACATTCAGATGATCAGACCTACGCGACGCTCTCCAAAGAACAGTTGTCGGCTATTCGCGCAGTTCAACCCAAGCTCATGGGAGAAAGAAAGTTGCTGGAGGTTCTGAACAGGGTTGTTGGCCACGCCGCTGGAACCCATCAGAACGCGGCCCGGCGAATCAATGAATTATTCAGCCACCCGGAGTCGATGAGGCTCGCCAGGGATTATTTGAAAGAACTGGGTTGGTTTGGCGTAAATGAGGGGCAGATTGTTTCGCAAAACACGCTCCGACAATTGCTGATCACGGCCTTGTTAGTGGAACTGGATCCGTCACTCCTGAACGTCCAGAACAGGAGAAGCGTTGGTGGGTACGATCTATATGCCCCGACTAACGCTGAGCGCCAGGCTTCAATCGTCCGCGAGGAGCTGACTGCCTTTTTGTGGGCCAAAGGTTGGGTTGATCTTGATGCGCCCTTGATAGTGCACTTACTGTTGGCTCGTAGCGCACCGGAGTTTCTGGTGATGGACGTCCCGCCGTCGGTTACGCTCGGGTCAATTGCCTGGATCCATTTCTGTCGTGCTGTCGTGATTGTAGAGACGGCGAAAGAAGGTGCATCGCGAGTCCTTACCTATGAACAGATCATGGCTTATGCCGATCTGGAGCCCATCAGTAATGCGCAACAACACATGCGCGATCTTGCCTTGATTGACCCGATCGTCAGTTGGGCGCTGATTAACCAGGTGATAACGCAAACTGAATTGGACCAGGCGGAGGAAGCCTGCGCCCGCCGCGCAATTGAAGCATTTGATCAGCACGCGGAAAAATTTGTCCAGATAGCCCGAGCGTTTTCAACCCCCCTGCCGAGCAGAGCAAACATCGCCCGTGAGGCATTGAGGATCGCGGCGCCGGGCTGTGACACGCTGGATGAGAAAGCGCTTTCCGAGAAAGGCGGACAGCAGGTCATGTCCATGGTCGATCTGCACCAGTCGGGTGATCTTGTCACCGGCAAGTGGGACAGGCGTACCGTACGTCTTGTCACTAACGGCATCCCTCGCCCATCCATCAATTACAACCCTTCGGGTATCAGCCTCTTCACACGCTACCCGAAATTACTGCAACTCAAATCGTGTGACGAAGAACTGGATCGTCGGTTGGCTGTGCATCTTGTCGATCTGAACGCAGCGATGCAGTCCAGCGTAAAACTGGCCCTTGCTCAGATGCCAGAATCGGATCTGAATGCCTTCTTGAATGCAGAGATCAACTTTTTCACGGTGCGCGAATCGGCGGTTTATATCAAAAAACGTCGTATCGGCGGCCCTTTCGAGGGGGAGTTCCCGAGGGAAACGCAGCAAAGCAGGGATGCCGCGACAGGGCGTTTCGGCCTTGTAATGTGTGCGTCGTACAACAATGCTTTCATCTGTTATGAGCTGTTCACATCGCGCGCAGAGTTTCGGAAAAACGATGCCTTGGGGGCGCTCATCACTCGCGAGGGGAAGCTGAACCAAGCTTCCAGGATGGACTTCAGCGCCAGTGAAAAAGATCACCTCAATATCATTGCTACGCAGAGCCTGCCGCTCGACGTCAAGCGCTATACCCATGCGACTGCGCAAAACACCTCGGTCAGTAGCAGCATGGCGATCATCGACAAATTTGGCACGCTGCCAAAACCGCGGACATCTTCTGCTTCCAAGCCGGGTTTCTATCAAAAATTCAACGACCCGAAAGTGGCGCGTATCGCTGAGTTCATTGTCCAGCATCGGCCTTTCATGCATCCAAAGGAGCTTAGAGAGCTGGTTCGTATACCGACGCCCCTTGAACTCTCACGCGATGACGGCGAGCGACTGCTCACCTATTTCATTGATCTGGTAGTGCCGTTCAAGAAGTGCATTGAAGACATTGCAACCGGTGAGCATGACGCAGTGGTAGATGGGATCTACGGCTGCTTGATGGACGGCATCGGTCTGATTGGCACTGTAGCGGGGGCCAGTTCGAAAGCGTTGAGCATTTCCGCAAAGGCTATTTCCACGACGTCAAAAGCTGCGAAGCTCACCAAGTTGGCCTTCACCTCGGCCGTTTCCCTTTTCAATCCCTTGGATGGTGTGCCCTCTGGATTGCAGGCGGGCGGTAGACTGGTGCACAAGGGGTGGCTGAGGTTCAACAAAAACACCCATGAAATCGTTGCCAAGGCCAACACTCAATTGCATAGGCTGAGTGGTCGCCGTCAATCCTATGATTTGATCGACGCCTCCAACTGTCCGCCATTAGGACTGGGCACCTGGCGACCTCAAGGTGTTGCCGGCGAAGCGGTCGCCGTTTTGGCTGCACGCAGCAACAACAACAAATGGTATGCCTTGAACCGTCGAGGAAATCTATGGGGTCAATCACTGGAAGGCTTTGCATATCAGGCTCCAGTACAGCTGCCGTATTCGCCCAAGACATTGCCAACCAGTTATACGCGCACGTTCATTGAAAAAAGTCTGCCCCGCGCTCGAGCGAAGATTGATGAGGCCATTGCCACATTCACTCGTCACGACTTCAAGCGAGATCGCGATCAGGTGATGAAGATACTGTTCGGTGATACTTCGGCGGTTGCAACTGAGCGGCTGGTGAACTATCTGCGTTTGATTCGCTTCGATTTTGCCGGTTTTTCGCTAAGTAACATTGCGCTTGATGCGCTCAAGAATCCTGACGCTCTTGCATCGTTTGATGTGGACAGTTACAAGCGCTGGAAAAACGCGGGCTCCATAACCGGGTCTGATATTGCGTTTGTTGAGATCTACACTCAAAACCTCAACAAACATTTCGTTAAACTTGGCTTCAACCATGATGTGGTGGCGGATGACCTGATTCACGAGCTGTTTCATGCCAGCGCGCAAACGCAGGATGTCGGCTACGCCATCGACGCGGATTATGAAAATCACAGCGGCCAGCGCCTGGATGTGGCTGCTTTGCTGAATCTTGCATCCGGTTGTCTGCCCGTAGCGGACGCGGACACAGTTTGTCATGAAGCGTCCAAAGCCTTTGAAAATGCCGATTCACTGGGGCTGGCCACCTCGTTGCTGAGTCAGCTGACTACCGACAAAGCCTCCTATGAGCGCAACATGATGACAATCAGCGCGGCACTTGCCGCCAGTGGCGGAAAAGCGATTGTGGAACCGGTAATCATCACGTTGAACAAACCGCGCTGACGACAAGCGCCGTCACCGGCGCCGACCGTGGTTTGATCATTATCGTCAGGATCAGATGTTCAACTCCGGCCGATCCCGAAACTGCTCCAGCGCCTCGGGATTGGCCAGCGCATCGGTGTTTTTAACCGGCTCCCCGTGCACCACGTTTCTCACGGCAAGTTCCACGACTTTGCCGCTGAGGGTGCGCGGGATGTCCGTGACCGCAACAATCTTCGCGGGTACATGACGTGGCGTTGTGTTGGCGCGGATCACCTGACGAATGCATTGCGCCAGCGCTTCGTCCAGTTCAACACCTTCGCGCAGCCGCACAAACAGCACCACCCGCACATCCTCCTGCCAATGCTGCCCGATGGCCACGCTGTCGAGCACTTCAGGGATTTTCTCGACCTGCCGATAGATCTCCGCCGTACCGATACGCACGCCGCCCGGGTTGAGCACGGCATCGGATCGACCGTGAATCATCATCGCACCGTGGGGCAGTTGTTCGGCGTAGTCGCCCTGCGCCCAGACACCGGGGAACAGGCTGAAATAGGATTGGCGCAGTTTTTCTCCATCGGCATCGTTCCACAAACCAATCGGCATCGCCGGGAAGTGCCGGGTGCAAACCAGTTCGCCTTTCTCGCCGATCACCGCTTGGCCGGCGTCATTCCACACTTCAACCGCCATGCCCAGACTCTTGCCCATGATCTCGCCGCGACGTACAGCCGACAGCGGATTGCCATTGACGAAGCACGAGACGATGTCGGTGCCGCCGGACATTGAGGCCAGGCAGACGTCGGTTTTGAAGTCGCGGTAGACGAAGTCATAACTCTGCGGCGACAGCGCCGAGCCCGTGCATAACAGGGTTTTGAGGCTGCTCAGGTCATGGCTTTCGCGGGGTTTGATGCCGCTGCTCTCCAGCGTTGCGAGGTATTTGGGGCTGGTCCCGAATACGCTGATGCGTTCGTCTTCGAGCAGTTCCAGCAAACGCGTTGGGCCCGGATGAAACGGCGAGCCGTCGTACAGCACCACCGCGCTGCCGACGGCCAGTGCCGAGACCAACCAGTTCCACATCATCCAGCCGCAGGTCGTGTAGTAGAACAAGCGATCACCGGGACCGAGATCGCAGTGCAAACCGTGTTCCTTGACGTGTTGCAGCAGCACGCCGCCGGTGCTGTGGACGATACACTTCGGCACGCCGGTGGTGCCGCTGGAGTAGAGCACGTAGAGCGGATGGTTGAACGGCACCGGGGTGAAGTCCGGCTCGCCACCGGGTTGATAGAAGTCGTCCCACAACGTGACTTCAGCGTGGGTTTGATAATCCTCAATGCGGGCTTGCCAACGGGCATACGGCACGATGATCAACTGCTGTAGCGACGGCAGTTGCGCAAGGATTTCGTTGAGCTTGGCGGTCTGATCGAGCGTTTTCCCGGCGTATTGATAACCCGCGCAGGTGAGCAGCAGTTTCGGTTCGATCTGGCCGAAGCGATCGATCACGCCGTGGGTACCAAAGTCTGGTGAAGAGCACGACCAGATCGCACCAAGGCTGGTGGTGGCCAGCATCGCCACCAGTGTCTGCCATGTGTTGGGCATGCAGGCTGCCACGCGATCGCCTTGACCAACACCCGCTGCGCGCAGGCTGGCCTGGAATCCGGCCACGTGCTCGGCCAGGTCGGCCCAGGTCAATTGCTCGCGCTGGCCATTTTCCGCCACGGCGACCACCGCCACGGCATCGTCGCGACGGCGCAGCAGGTGTTCGGCGAAGTTCAGCGTGGCACCGGGGAACCATTCGGCACTGGGCATTTCCCTACCTTCGCGCAAGACGGCGTCGGGTTGGGTGTGAAAACGGATATGGAAAAAATCGACGATGGCCTGCCAGAAGGCCGGGCGCTGCTCGATGCTCCATTGGTGCAGGGCAGGGTAGTCATCGAGCTGCAGCGAATGCCGCTGATTGACCTCGCGCCGGAAAGCGTCCATGCGCGAACGGGCTATACGCCGGGCGTCGGGTTGCCAGAGGATGTCGGACATGGGGTTGCCTCTTCTTATCTGATTACACATACCCCTGTAGGAGTGAGCCTGCTCGCGATAGCGTACTTACATTCAACCTATAGGCGGCTGATATGGCGCTATCGCGAGCACACTCACTCCTACAGGAGCGGGCAGGATTATTGGGCCAACCAGCCGCCATCAATATTCCACGCCGCGCCCCGCACCTGGCTACCGGCCTCGCTGCACAAAAACAACACCAGCTCACCCAGATGTTCTGGCGTGACAAACTCCAGCGACGGCTGTTTCTCGGCCAGCAGATCATGCTGCGCCTGCTGCGGATCGACACCCTTGGCCGCGCGATCATCGATCTGCTTCTGCACCAGCGGCGTCAATACCCAGCCCGGGCAGATCGCATTGCAGGTAACGTTGCTGGTCGCGGTTTCCAGGCCGACCACTTTGGTCAGGCCGATCACGCCATGCTTGGCGGCGACATACGCGGCCTTGCCGGTGGAACCAACCTGGCCATGCACTGAGGCGATATTGATGATCCGCCCCCAGTTTTTCCGGCGCATGCCCGGCAGGCTCAAACGGGTGCTGTGAAACACCGATGACAGGTTGATCGCGATGATCGAATCCCAGCGCTCCACCGGGAACTCTTCCACTGCGGCCACGTGCTGAATGCCGGCGTTGTTAACCAGAATATCGACGCCGCCAAACTCATGCTCGGCGTAGGCAACCATGTCGGCAATCTGCGCCGGGTCGCTGACATCAGCGGGATGATGGCCGACCTTGCCGCCGAACCGGGCGACTTCGGCGATCACCTTCGAAGCATCGCCAAAGCCGTTGAGAATCAGATTGGCGCCAGCCTTTGCCAGGCTCAGCGCGATGCCCAGGCCGATGCCGCTGGTGGAGCCGGTTACCAGAGCTGTCTTGCCGGAAAGGGTGGTCATGAATACCTCACACAATGCCAGTGGCGTAGAAAGTGCCGATCACCACGAAAACCGCCAGGGTCTTGATCAGCGTAATACAGAAAATGTCTTTGTAGGCTTCGCGGTGGGTCAGGCCGGTTACCGCCAACAGTGTGATCACCGCGCCGTTGTGCGGCAGGGTGTCCATGCCGCCACTGGCCATTGCTGCCACGCGGTGCAGCACTTCCAGCGGAATGTTCGCCGCGTGCGCCGCACTGATGAACTGCTCGGACATCGCCGCCAGCGCAATGCTCATGCCGCCCGAAGCCGAACCGGTTATGCCAGCGAGCAGCGTCACGGTGATCGCTTCGTTAACCAGCGGATTGGGGATCTGCTTGAGCCAGTCGGCCAGCACCAGAAAACCGGGCAGCGAGGCGATCACTGCACCAAAGCCGTATTCGGAAGCGGTGTTCATCGCTGCCAGCAACGCACCGCTGACCGCGCTTTTGCTGCCTTCGGCGAGTTTGCTGCGAATCGCCTGGAAGCCAAACGCCAACACCATGAGAATGCCGACCAGCAACGCCGCCTGCACCGCCCAGATCGCCGTGAGCTTGGCGATCTCGGTAGTGACTGGCGCGGCCATGCCCGGCAGCGCGAGGCTGTGGGTCTTGCCATACCACTGCGGAATCCACTGGGTGAAAAGCAGGTTCATTATCCCGACCGCCAGCAGTGGCGACAGCGCGATCCATGGGTTCGGCAGCTGGAGATCTTCGGCGGTTTCCGGTTCATTGCGCAGTTCGGTGCCATAGCCTTCACCGGCACGCTGCGCCTTGTTGCGCTGGCGCTGCAAAAACAGCATGCCGGCGCAGAACACGAAAATCGTACCAATCACCCCCAGCCACGGCGCCGCCCACGCGGTGGTGTTGAAGAAGGTGCTGGGGATGATGTTCTGGATCTGCGGCGTGCCGGGCAGGGCGTCCATGGTGAACGAGAACGCGCCGAGGGCGATGGTCGCCGGGATCAAGCGCTTGGGGATGTTGCTCTGGCGAAACATCTCCGCCGCGAACGGATAGACCGCAAACACCACAACGAACAGCGAGACGCCGCCGTAAGTGAGGAGGGCGCAGACCAGCACGATCACCAGCATCGCCTGGCGAGTGCCGAGCAAACGAATCGCGGCGGCGACAATCGAGCGCGAGAAACCCGACAGTTCGATCAGCTTGCCGAATACCGCGCCGAGCAGGAACACCGGAAAGTACAGTTTGATGAAACCGACCATCTTGTCCATGAACACCCCGGTGAACGCGGGCGCGACGGCGGACGGATCGGTAAGCAGGACCGCGCCGAGCGCGGCGATCGGGGCGAAGAGGATGACGCTATAGCCGCGGTAGGCGGCGAGCATCAGCAGCGTCAGGGCTGCCAAGGCAATGATCACACTCATGGTGTGTCTCTCCAGGATTGTTGTTTTTATGGGTGGAACGGGTGTGGAGAGGTGTTAGCGATTACTGTGCCAAATACCTAACATGTTGATATCTATAGATATTTCATGAAAGAGGGAGATTGTGCCGGAAAAGTTGTCTCGTTTGTGAGACCGAAAAGATCGCAGCCTTCGGCAGCTCCTACAAGGAAATACGTATCTACCCTGTAGGAGCTACCGACGGCTGCGATCTTTTGATCTTGAAGAATCTATCTAAAAAAAGAGATCGCTGTCTCTTTAGCGAGACTCAAGCGATCTCCAATGCCACCATTTTTTTGTACAACGTCGACCGCCCCAGCCCCAGGCGAGCAGCAGCCTCCGGCACATTCCCCGAGCATTGCGCCAGGGTCGACTCGATCAGCTGCCGATCAAACCGCGCCCGCGCCTGCGCAAAGGTCTCGCCGACAGGCGCTTGCATGCTCGGGCCGGCCGTCCGCTCAACCGGCGTAAATGCCCCAATCGCCCCGCGAATATCCTGCTCGGTCAGCAGTAAGTCATCACTGAGCAACGCCGCCCGTTCCAGCACATTGCGCAACTCACGGATGTTGCCGGGCCAGGCATGCTGGCCGAGCAGCGCCAGCGCATCGCGGTGTAATTCATGCTGGCTGCGCAGTTCTTCCAGAATCGCCTCGCTCAGCGCGGGGAGGTCATCAAGACGTTCACGCAGCGGCGGCACCTGGATCGGCAGTACGTTGAGGCGATAGTACAAATCTGCACGGAACTCGCCGCGCTTGATCGCCGCCTGCAGATCCGTCGAAGTCGCTGCGATGACCCGTACATCGCTCTGGATCACCTCGTTGGAGCCAACCGGTTCGAACTCTTTTTCCTGCAATACGCGCAGCAACTTGCTTTGCAACGGCAGAGGCATGTCGCCGATTTCGTCGAGAAACAGCGTGCCGCCTTGCGCAATCTGCAGCTTGCCAGTGCGCCCCTTGCGATCGGCACCCGTAAAGGCACCCGGCGCGGTGCCGAAGAACTCGGCTTCCAGCAGGGCCTCGGGAATTGCCGCGCTGTTGATGCTGACGAAGGCTTTGTGCGCACGTGGCGAGGCGCTGTGAATAGCTTGGGCGAGTAATTCTTTGCCGGTGCCGGTTTCCCCCAGCAGCAGCACGGGCGAATCAGCGCTGGCACTGCGCCGCGCGCGGCGTTTGACTTCAAGGCTGGCGGCGCTGGTGCCGATGAAATGGGCAAAGTTGTATTTGGTCTGCCGCGCCCGCAGCAGCGAACGGGTCGAGGCCAGTTCTTCCTGCATGCTCAGGTAACGCTTGAGCATCGGCGACAGCGTGCGCAATTCGTCGAACAGGGCGAAGCCAATGGCGCCGATTACGCTGCCGGCATCATCGTGGATCGGCAGGCGCATGACCACCAGCGGCTCCTTGGGCGTGTCCTGCATGTCCAGCAGAATCGGCCGGCCGGTGCGTACCACTTCGCGCAGGAGACTGCCTGGAATCACGCTTTCACAGGGTTTGCCGATAGCGCCGGCGGCTGATTCGAGACCGAAGCGCCGGGCGTAGCGTTCGTTCATCCAGACGATGTTTGCATCGCGATCAACAATCACCGTGCCTTCGCTGGATTGCTCGATGATCTCGAACAGCGAACGGATCGCCAGAGTGCGGACTCGTTGGTAGTCCTTGAGGCTTTCGGTGGTGTTCATCGAGTCTGGTCCTGATTGTTTGTTGCCAGTGACGGCCATTTCGCGAGCAAGCTCGCTCCCACAGGGAAGGCGTTGCAAATGTGGGAGCGAGCTTGCTCGCGAATGCCGCGCCGCGGATAAACAGAAAAAATACTTACCCCGGATGCGCCGCCGCCAACAGCTCTTTGGTGTACGGATGCTGGGGGTTGTCGAACACCTCATGACTGGCGCCACGCTCGACCACTTTGCCGTCCTTGATCACGATCATGTCATGCGCCAACGCGCGCACCACCGCCAGATCGTGGCTGATGAACAGGTAGGTCAAACCGTGTTTTTCCTGCAGATCACGGAGCAGGGCGACCACCTGTTTCTGCACTGTGCGGTCGAGCGCGGAGGTCGGTTCATCGAGCAGAATCAGCGCGGGCTTGAGCACCAACGCCCGGGCAATGGCGATGCGCTGACGCTGGCCGCCGGAAAATTCATGCGGGTAGCGATGGCGGCTTTCCGGGTCGAGGCCGACTTCCTTGAGCACGCGGATCACTTGCTCATCGCACTCATTGGCTGTCGATTCGCAATGTACTTCCAGACCTTCGCTGATGATCTGTGCCACCGACATGCGCGGGCTGAGGCTGCCGAACGGGTCCTGAAACACCACCTGCATTTGCCGCCGCCACGGTCGCAGTTGCTTTTGATTGAGGCCGTCGAGCGCTGCGCCCTGAAAGCGAATGCTGCCCTCGGAGTCGAGCAAACGCAGGATCGCCTGACCCAGCGTCGACTTGCCCGAACCAGATTCGCCAACGATGCCCAGGGTCTTGCCGCGCTGAATGTTCAAACTGATGCCGTCAACTGCGCGCAAATATTGCTTGCGTCGCAACAGTCCGCCGCCGACCTGAAAGTCGACGCACAGATCAGCCACTTCCAGCACATTCTCACGCTCGTCTCGAGGCAAGGCTTCGCCTTCAGGTTCGGCGTTTAGCAATACGCAGCTGTAGGGATGTCTGGGTGCGGTGAACAGGGTTTCGCAGGGCGCCTGCTCGACGATCTCTCCAGCCTTCATCACACACACCCGTTGCGCGATGCTGCGCACCAGATTGAGGTCGTGACTGATCAGCAGCAGCGACATGCCCAGGCGTTGTTGCAGGGATTTGAGCAACACGAGGATCTTGCGCTGCACGGTGACGTCCAGTGCTGTCGTTGGCTCGTCGGCGATCAACAACTCCGGTTCGCAGGCCAGCGCCATGGCGATCATCACCCGTTGCCGTTGCCCCCCAGAGAGCTGATGCGGATAAGCCTTCAGCCGCTCCTTCGGCTGCTGAATGCCGACCATTCCGAGCAATTCCAGAATGCGCTGCTGCGCTTGTTTACCGCCAAGGCCGCGGTGCAGCAACAGAGTCTCGCCGATCTGTTTTTCGATGGTGTGTAGCGGATTGAGCGAAGTCATCGGCTCCTGAAAGATCATCGCGATGCGATTGCCGCGCAGCTCACGCAAGACTTTCGGGTCAGCGCCGACCAGTTCTTGCCCACGGTAGCGGATGCTGCCACGGGTTTGCGCCTCACTCTCAGGCAGCAGTTGCAGGATCGAATGCGCGGTCACCGATTTACCCGAGCCGGATTCGCCGACCAGTGCCAGGCATTCACCGGGGCGGATATCCAGGCACAGGTCACGCACTACCGCCTGGCCATGGAAGGCGACATTAAGGTTGCGGATTTCAATCAGGTTTTCAGTCATGGTCACGCGTCAGGATCGAGGGTCGAAGGCGTCACGCAACGCTTCGCCGATGAATACCAATAATGAAAGGATCAGCGCCAGGGTGAAGAACGCGGTCAACCCGAGCCATGGTGCTTGCAGGTTCTGCTTGCCCTGACCGATCAATTCGCCCAGCGAAGCGCTGCCGGCGGGCATGCCGAAGCCGAGGAAATCCAGCGCGGTCAGCGTCGAAATGGCCCCGGTCAGAATGAACGGCAGGTAGCTCAGCGTCGCGTTCATTGCGTTGGGCAGGATGTGTCGGAAGATTACTTTGCGGTCAGTCAGGCCGAGGGCGCGCGCTGCCTTGACGTATTCCAGATTGCGCCCGCGCAGGAACTCGGCGCGCACCACGTCCACCAGCGCCAACCAGGAAAACAGGGCCATGATCCCCAGCAGCCACCAGAAATTCGGCTCGACGAAACCTGAAAGGATGATCAACAGATACAGCACCGGCAGCCCCGACCAGACTTCCAGTACACGCTGCCCGAGCAGATCGACCCAACCACCGTAATAACCCTGCAACGCGCCGGCAGCGATGCCGATCAGCGCACTGACGAAGGTCAGCATCAGGGCAAACAGAATCGACACCCGAGCGCCAAAGATGACCCGCGCCAGCACGTCGCGCGCCTGATCGTCGGTCCCCAGCCAGTTGACCGAAGTCGGCGGACTCGGCGCGGGTTTGTTCAATTCATAGTTGGGTGTGTCGTCGCTGAACGGAATCGGTGGGAACAGCAACCAGCCGCCGTCCTTGCGAATCAGGTTCTGCACGTATTCGCTGCGGTAATCGGCCTGAAACGGCAGTTGCCCGCCGAACTCCTGTTCGGTGTGTCGCTTGAGCACCGGGAAGTACCACTGGCCCTGATAACTGACCACCAGCGGCTTGTCGTTGGCGATCAACTCGCCACCCAACGTCAGCATGAACAGGCCAATGAACAGCCACAGCGACCACCAGCCCCGACGATTTTTCTTGAAGCGTTCGAAACGGCGGCGCCCCAAAGGCGAGAGCTTGAACATCAGGCGTTCCTCGCGGCGAAGTCGATACGCGGGTCGACCAGGGTGTAGCAGAGGTCGCCGATCAGTTTTATCAGCAGGCCGAACAGGGTGAAGATGAACAGCGAGCCGAACACCACTGGATAATCCCGCGATACCGCCGCTTCGTAACTCATGCGGCCGAGACCATCGAGAGAGAAAATCACTTCGATCAGCAGGGAGCCAGCGAAGAACACGCTGATGAACGCCTGAGGTATCCCCGAAACCACCAACAGCATGGCGTTGCGAAATACGTGGCCATAGAGCACGCGGCGTTCGCTCAAGCCCTTGGCCCGAGCCGTAACCACATACTGTCGGGTGATTTCATTGAGGAACGAGTTTTTCGTCAGGATGGTCAGGGTAGCGAATCCGCCGATCACCAGTGCGGTGACCGGCAACACCAGATGCCAGAAATAATCGGCGATCTTGCCGAGTGTCGACAACGATTCGAAGTTGTCCGAAACCAGCCCACGCACCGGAAACCAGTTCAGCGAAGTGCCGCCGGCAAATACCACGATCAGAAACATCGCAAACAGAAAGGCTGGCATGGCGTAACCGATGATGATCGCCGTGCTGCTCCAGATGTCGAAGTGGCTGCCGTGGTGCACAGCCTTGCGGATGCCCAGCGGGATCGACACCAGATAGGTGATCAGCGTCGCCCACAAGCCCAGTGAGATGGTGACCGGCATCTTTTCCAGAATCAGGTCGGTCACCGTCGCGCCGCGAAAGAAACTCTTGCCGAAATCCAGCTGCGCATAGTTTTTCAGCATCAGCCACAGGCGTTCGTGGGCAGGCTTGTCGAAGCCGTACTGTTTTTCGATGTCCTTGATCAGCTGCGGATCGAGGCCGCGGCTGGCGCGCGAGGTAGTGCTCGATGTCTCGCTGGCACCGCCGCCTACACTGGCCCCGCCAATGCCTTGCAGGTGGGCGATGGCTTGTTCCACCGGTCCACCGGGCGCGGCCTGAATGATGACGAAGTTGACCAGCAGGATGATCACCAGCGTCGGAATGATCAGCAGCAGGCGCCGCAGTATGTAACCCCACATCAGTGCGGCCCTCCGGGTCTGCTGCGACTGATTTTCTCAGCGGTCATTTGTTGATTGGTCAGCGGCGTTCGGCTGATTTCCCACCAGCTCTCGATGGCTTCATCGTTACTCGCTTGTACCGTGGGAATGCCGAAGCGGTTCCACCAGACGGTCGAGGTGCCCGGCGGGTAGTAGTTGGGAATCCAGTAGTAATTCCATTGCAGCACCCGGTCCAGCGCATGGGCGTAATGCAGCATGTCCGATTGGGTCGAGGCGCGGATCAGGCCGTTGATCAAAGTATCGACCGCCGGATTTTTCAGCACCATGTAATTGTTCGCCCCCGGATCGTTTGCCGCAACCGAGCCAAAGTAGTTGAGCAATTCCCCGCCGGGCGAAGTGGTGACGGGATAGCCGGTGACGATCATGTCGTAATCGCGGCTCATCAGGCGATTTACATACTGCGAAGAGTCGATGCGGCGGATGTTGAGCTCGATGCCGATCTGTTTGAGAGTGCGCTTGTACGGCAACAAGAGCCGGTCCATGCCGTTCTGGCTGACCAGAAAAGTGAAGCTCAGCGGCTCGCCCGCACCGTTCACCAGTTGATCGCCCTCCGGTTTCCAGCCAGCCTGCTCGAGCAGTTCAATGGCCTGCAACTGTTTATCGCGGATGAGTCCGCTGCCATCGGTTTTCGGGGCTTCGAAGACCTTGGTGAATACTTCTTCAGGAATTTGATCGCGCAGCGGCTCAAGGATCTTCAGCTCTTGAGCGTCGGGCAACTGTCTTGCGGCGAGGTCGGTATTGGAGAAGTAACTCTGCTGGCGGATATAGACATTACGCATCATCTGCCTGTTGCTCCATTCGAAATCCCAGAGCATCGCCAGCGCCTGGCGTACGCGACGGTCCTGGAACATCGGCTTTTGCAGATTGAACACGAAACCCTGGGCCGACTGCGGCGCTTCAGTGGCCAGATGGGCTTTCTGCAAACGACCATCGCTCAGCGCAGGGCTGTCATAGCCGATCGAGTAGCCGGTCGCGGAAAACTCGCGATTGTAGTCATAAGCGCCGCCGCGCAGAACCTGGCGGGCCACGTCGGTGTCGCCGAAGTACTCGATGCTGAAATGATCGAAGTTATACAGGCCACGACTGACCGGCAGGTCTTTGCCCCACCAGTCACCATTGCGTTCGAAGGTGATGCTGCGTCCGGAGTCGACCTTGCCAACCCGGTAGGGCCCGCTGCCCAGTGGCGGTTCATAACCACCGCCGCCGGCGAAATCGCGGCTCTTCCACCAGTGTTCGGGAAACACCGGGAGGGTCGCGATATCCAGCGGCAAGGTGCGGTTTTCGTCATTTTTGAAGTCGAAGCGCACGGTCAGCGGCGCCTCGATCTCGACGCCTTTGACGTCGACGAACTGTGTGCGATAACGCAAGCTGCCCTGGGTCATCAGCAAGTTATAGGTGTAGCGAACGTCCTCGGCGGTGATCGGCTTGCCATCGGCAAATCGCGCCTTGGGATTGATGAAGAAACGTAGCGAAAGACCGTCGGCCGAGCGTTCCATTTTTTCCGCAACAAGGCCGTACACCGTATAGGGCTCGTCCAGCGAGCGCTGGGCCAGTGGAGAATAAAGGAGCCCGTCGATCTGCGTTACGCCGATGCCTTTGTCTATATATGGCAGCAAATGGTCGAAGTGACCGATCTCGATCGCCGATCGACGCATCGTGCCACCCTTCGGCGCTTGCGGATTGGTGTAGTCGAAATGGCTGAAACCGGCGGGGTACTTGGCTGGTTCGCCATAAACGGTCAGTGCGTGTTGCGGGGCAGCGGTCACACCGGCGGCACCCGTGAGCAGGGCGAGGGCGGTGAGCATCAGTGTCGGAAAAACCAGTCGCATCGTCAGCCTTGGAACGCAAAATCGATAAGCGCAAGTTGTACGCGAGCGGCGCGTCACTCGCCAGCCGTATATGTAACTGAAACACAACGGCCCACCAGAAGGCGGGCCGTTGTCAGCAATCGGACGACGAATCAGTCCTGACGGCTGGTGACTTCCAGCAGGTGATAGCCGAACTGGGTTTTTACCGGGCCTTGCACGACATTGATCGGCGCGCTGAACACCACGGTGTCGAATTCCTTGACCATCTGGCCTGGACCGAACGACCCCAGATCACCACCCTGACGGCTGGACGGGCAAGTGGAGTTGGCTTTGGCGACTTCAGCAAAATCGGCGCCGCCTTCGATTTGAGCCTTGAGTTCGTTGCACTTGTCTTCGCTGGAAACCAGGATGTGGCGGGCAGTGGCTTTAGCCATGGTGATTCTCCAATCTGTCTCAATAAAAGATGAAGCCTACCGGAATCAGTGGGCGAATTCTCGGCAAAGTTCCATTCTGCGTCCCGACCCTATTCATAGCTCTGCTGCACGCAAGCGCCGGGCATGCTCGACGTACAGCTCGATCGGATCCGGTGAAGAGGGGTTGGCGCCCGCGCTTCGCCGCAAGCTGGCCAGATGATCCATTGGATAATCAGAGCGGATCACTTGGCCGAGATGGGTGCTGAAGCGTCCGACGAAACCGTCATTCTGCTGGGGTTCGGTGGTGAAATATTGCGACAGGCCCCGGCATATGTCCTGGACCGGATCCAGCGCTGGCAGCGTCGATTGCGGGACAACGCCGCTCCACGAGTAATAACGCACGCCATTGACTTGCTCGGGGCCATGGCCACCCCAGGTTTGCGGCAGTCCCTGCGGAAACCTGTCATTGAATTGACCGACGCCGACCGTGGTCAGTGCGTTGAGCGCGGCCAATGCATTCTGCGGCAGTGCCACATTACCGCTGAGTAGCGACAACAAGTCAGCAAATTGCGTGGCCACGTTTTGTGCAACGGCTTCAGGCAGCTTGCCCGGGATGAGTGCCTTGCGCAGGAAGTCGGCGAGCTCCGAGCCATGGTTCGGCCCACTGACAGAAGTGACTGAAGCGACGACGTTTGGTGCAAGCGCCGCTGCATAGCGTGCTGCGAGTGCACCCTGACTGTGTCCTATGAGGTTGACTTTCTTCGCGCCCGTGCCTCGCAGCACGCAGGCAATCTGCGACAGCAATTGCTCACCCCTCATTTCATTGTCATGGGTGGCCGAAAGGTGTGGAACAAACAATCGACAGCCAGCCGTCTTCAGCGCGGACTTGACGTCATGGAACAGCTCGAAATGACCGATACGCTCGAACCCGAACAGACCGTGGACCAACAGGATGGGATAACGAGTTGTAGCATTCCGTTGCATGTTCTTACCTTTTTCGTAGAAGTTCATCGGGAAATCACCGGGCCACTCTAAAACACTCATCTCGTTGAAGAAGTACGAAGAGGCTTCACGTTGCGTTTGAAAATGGACTAAGAGGCGTACGAAAATTCGGAGAGCTGTGAAATCCGAATCGGAAGTTCATAGGGTCGTTTGTCGTCGTAACAGCGCGAACGCCCCAGTTGCCTACTTTGCGAGTAGCGGTTACGCCGTCGTCGCGGTGTATTCGGCTGACATTCAGAACTTTCAAAGAAGTCCTCAATGTAGGTGTCAGTGTCGTCATTCGGGACGGCACGTTTTCCAGGGAGTGGAGACGAAATGAATAGCCATGAAGTCGAGTTTTGCTGGCGGATGCGTCCGTCTGCGGTTGCCGATGTGTCTATCGAACCTCTGATCGCGCCGACCATTGACGGGCTTGAGGGCAGCGTGCTCGAGCCTTCGCTGGTCAGGGCGATCGTTCGCATTTCTGCTTATGCCAACATGAGCTGTGGTGACCAACTGGTGCTGTACTGGGAGGGGCTGGATATCGAAGGCTTTGCCTATCAATACGAGAGTGTGCGATTCATCAGCCAGGCGCAGGTTGGCAAAGACGTAATATTTGTCATCAAGGGCATGCATGTGGCTGCTCTGGATGGAGGTTCGCTGGAGGTTTACTGGACACTTCGAACTGCGTCCGCACCCGAGGCAGTGGAATCTGCTCGCCTGCAACTGTCCGTGGGCGATGTTCGTACGCAACTGTTGGCGCCGCAGATAGAGGGCTCGGTAAACGGAGCGCTGGAGCCGTCGCGAGTGGCCGAGGGCACCCTGGTGACTCTGCAGCCTTACGCAAGAATGTCGGCGGGCGACCGAGTGATGTTGTCCTGGCACGGAGATACTTCGCCCGAGATCTTTACCGACTCGTTGAGGGTGGAGGCCTACGCCGTCGCGCAAAGCCTGTCGTTCTGGGTGCCGGGCAGCTACATCGAGGCGCACCGTGGCGGCGAGGTGGTTGTCGCCTACCGTGTCGAACAGCCTTGTGGAACGACTCGAACGTCGGAGCCTGCGTCGGTCTTCCTCGGCCCTGCGGTGCGTGCGCAACTGATTGCGCCGGACGTCGTCGAGGCGGTTGAAAACGTGTTGTCACTGAAGGATTCGGTTGACGGTGTTTCCATTCTCATCGAAGAAGCGCAGGTGCAGGAGAATGAGCTGGTCTATCTCAAGTGTGACGGCGAGTTTTTCAGTCACCGGGATGATCTTGAAATCACCCGGGAGACGGCAGGGCAACCGGTGAGTTTCAAGGTTCCTCACCGATTCTGGCGTGAGCATCACGGCACGACAGTCGAAATTGCCTACACGATCGAACGTCTGGACGACGTCAGTCAGCAATCTGCCGTCAGGCGGATCAGCGTAGTGGCATAGCCTGGGGCGGTCAGCCCTCCGCGCTCTGTAATGGCGCGCGGAGGGCGATCTGATATCAGGCTCTGGCTTGTGCGAGGCGCTGCGCAGCGTCGGTCAGCAATTGCTCGGTGGCGCCGAACCCGAGGCAACCATCGGTGATCGATACGCCATAGCGCAGAGACGTACTCAGCGGCTGGCAGCCTTCGAACAGGTGAGACTCCAACATCATGCCGATCAGCGAATGGTTACCGTGCAAGCGCTGCTCGAGCACATCGTTGAACACGGCTGGCTGGCGCAATGGATCCTTGCCGCTGTTGGCATGGCTGCAATCGACCATGATCCGGCTTGGGATCTTCAGTCTGCTGAGCTCGGCGCTGATTTTGGCTACGCTGGCTTCGTCGCAATTTGGCCCTTGATGGCCACCGCGCAGCACGATGTGGGTGTCTGCGTTGCCAGCTGTCTGCACGATTGCCGGATGACCTTGGCTGTCCACGCCGAAGTGTCGATGTGGATGGGCGGCCGAGCGCATGGCGTCGACAGCAACAGCGGCGCCGCCGTCGGTGCCGTTCTTGAAGCCCACCGGCATGCTCAAGCCACTGGCCATTTCGCGGTGGATCTGCGATTCGGTGGTGCGGGCTCCAATGGCCACCCAGCTGAGCAGGTCATCGAAGTAATTGGCAGCCATGGGTTGCAGCAGTTCGGTGGCCACTGGCAGTCCGAGCTGGATCATTTCCAGCATGAGTTCGCGGGAAAGCGTCAGGCCGGTCGCCATGTCATCGGTGCCGTCCAGGTGCGGATCGTAGGCCAGGCCTTTCCAGCCGACCGTCGTGCGGGGTTTCTCAACATAGGCGCGCATCACCAGGAGCATTTCACCGCTGACGTCCCGGGCGAGTCGGGCGAGCTTGCTGGCGTATTCGATTGCCGATTGCGGATCATGGATAGAGCAGGGGCCAACGATGACCAGCAGGCGCGGGTCTTCACCATTGAGGATGGCGCGCACTGCCTGGCGATGGGCGCTAACCTGCTGATGCAGGGAATGGCTGAGGGGTAATTGCTGTTTGAGTTGCAACGAGCTGGGCAGACGCAGGGTCAGCGCTTCATTGGCAGAATCGAGAACGGACAGCGGCAAGGCGGAAACGGAGGAATTCATATTTGGTCTTCCTGGGCGTATGGCGGGTATTTCCCGCGCACTCGGCCCTACTGGGGTGTTCGACAAATGGCCGTACTGGCCAGGCGTGTGTGGTTGCCACCTGTAGGTGACCGATCGGAGGCGGCAGGCTGTCCCGAGCGGAGGCTGGTAAATCGCCAGGCGCTAAAGCTGTCGTAACGGTAATAAGTGGCGTAGTTCATGGTGTATTCCTCAAAGTGTCTGGTGTGGTGTTGGAAAGTGTCGGGCCCGGAAAAAACAAAACCCCCGGTCGGGATGCCGACCGGGGGTTGAGAAATCTCTGGTTGGCGACCCGTTATCATGGGCGCCGTTTGGGTATCAGGCGCGCCAGTGGCTAAACCAATACCCAAAATAAAAATTGGCAGGAGCGCACACGTCATTCACCCGGACAGCCGCAATCGAGCGCAGGGCGCTGGCGATGCATGACTGTTGAAGGGCGTTGAACATGGTTTTCTCCGTTGAATGCGCCGAGCTTACTCGACGCTGATACGCATCAGCAATCAGAAAATGCTATTGCTTGCCGAGCAAAACGGCTATCAGTCGCAAACGATCCGGTTAAAGTACATTTTTGCGGTTAGAGATAGAGCTGAATGAATTATCGAATTCGGCATGCCACCGATGATGATCTGGCTTTTGCACGGCACCTGACCTGTCGCAACATGCTGCGCTATTACATTGACCACGACCTGTTGTGGCAGGACGAGGCGTTTGACGCAGGCTGGCGGTATCGTGAGCACTGGATGATCCTTGAGGATGAAACGCTGATCGGCTTTTTCAGTCTGAGCGAGGATGCGCGGGCGCTGTACATACGGGAACTGCAGATTGAACAGGCCCGGCAAGGGCAGGGCGCCGGTTCCTGGGTCATTGATCAGGTTATCGAAATGGCTCGTGAGGCAAGACGACCGGCACTGCGGCTGACAGTGTTTGATAACAATCCGGCGCAAAAACTGTATGCCCGCAAGGGACTGCGCATCGTGGGCACGGATGAGTGTTTCCTGAGGATGCAGCTCGATGTGAATACGGCTGTGCTCTGAAACCCGCAGCCGGCAAGCCCTGAATGATGAATTGAAACTTTTTAAATGCGGCTTTCCGCTAGGTCTGTCTGGCACTTTTTGCTAAGGTGTCCGGCATCCCAATAAGACCATATCGCGAGGTGTCTGCTTGATTAGGGTGCTAGTGGTCGATGATCATGATCTCGTTCGTACAGGCATTACACGGATGCTGGCCGATATCGATGGCCTGCAAGTGGTGGGTCAGGCCGAGTCAGGTGAAGAATCACTGATCAAGGCCCGTGAGTTGAAGCCTGACGTAGTGCTCATGGACGTCAAGATGCCCGGCATCGGCGGCCTCGAAGCGACACGAAAATTGCTGCGCAGCCACCCGGACATCAAGGTGGTTGCTGTCACCGTGTGCGAGGAAGATCCTTTCCCGACGCGTCTGCTGCAGGCTGGTGCCGCCGGTTACCTGACCAAAGGTGCGGGCTTGCCGGAAATGGTCCAGGCCATTCGCCTGGTATTTGCCGGGCAGCGCTATATCAGTCCGCAGATCGCCCAGCAGTTGGCAATCAAGTCCTTCCAGCCGACCAATGACTCGCCTTTCGATGCGCTGTCCGAGCGTGAGATCCAGATCGCCTTGATGATTGTCGGTTGCCAGAAGGTTCAGATCATTTCCGACAAATTGTGCCTGTCGCCGAAAACCGTGAACACCTATCGCTACCGTATTTTCGAGAAGCTTTCCATCAGCAGCGACGTTGAGTTGACACTGCTCGCGGTGAGGCATGGCATGGTGGATGCCAGCGCCTGATCATGACCGAGACATTCGATTCCAGTGCTTTCCTGTCCACCGTCAGTGGTCGGCCGGGCGTTTATCGCATGTTCGACAGCGAAGCGCGCTTGCTGTACGTAGGCAAAGCAAAAAACCTGAAGAAACGCCTGGCGAGCTATTTTCGCAAGACCGGTCTGGCGCCAAAGACCGCCGCACTGGTTGGGCGTATCGCTCAGGTCGAAACCACTATTACCGCCAATGAAACCGAAGCGCTGCTGCTGGAGCAGACGCTGATCAAGGAGTGGCGCCCGCCCTACAACATCCTGCTGCGTGACGATAAGTCCTACCCCTATGTGTTTTTGTCGGATGGGCAGTTCCCGCGTCTGAGCATTCATCGCGGGGCGAAAAAGGCCAAAGGCAAATATTTCGGGCCTTACCCGAGTGCCGGCGCGATCCGCGAAAGCCTGAGTATTCTGCAAAAGACTTTCTTCGTTCGTCAGTGCGAAGACAGTTATTACAAGAACCGGACTCGTCCATGTCTGCAATATCAGATCAAGCGCTGCAAGGCGCCTTGCGTGGGCCTTGTCGAGCCGGACATCTACGCCGAAGACGTGCGCCACTCAGTTATGTTCCTTGAGGGACGCAGCCACGCGCTGACCAACGAACTTTCCACCGCGATGGAAGAAGCGGCGATCAACCTCGAGTTCGAGCGCGCGGCCGAATTGCGCGACCAGATCGCCTTGCTGCGCCGCGTGCAGGATCAGCAAAGCATGGAGGGCGGCACCGGTGATATCGATGTCATTGCGGCCTTCGTCAACCCCGGCGGCGCCTGCGTTCACTTGATCAGCGTGCGCGGCGGTCGAGTGCTGGGCAGCAAGAACTTTTTCCCGCAGGTCGGGATCGAGGAAGAAGTTTCCGAGGTCATGGCAGCGTTCCTCGGTCAGTATTACATCAGCAGTCCCGAACGCGATTTGCCGAGCGAACTGATCGTAAACGTGGTGCACGAGGACTTCCCGGCGTTGATCGAGGGTATTCACACGTTGCGCGGCCGCGAGTTGGCCATCAGCCACAGGGTGCGCGGGACGCGGGCGCGCTGGCAGCAACTGGCCGTGACCAACGCCGAACAAGCGTTGGGCGCACGCCTGGCCAACCGGCAGCACACCGCAGCGCGATTCGACGCGCTGGCTGAGGTGTTGAACCTGGATGAGCCGCCGCAACGCCTGGAATGCTATGACATCAGTCACTCCAGCGGGGAAGCAACAGTTGCCTCCTGCGTGGTGTTCGGGCCTGAAGGCGCGATCAAGTCGGATTACCGTCGCTATAACATCGAAGGCGTCACCGCCGGCGACGATTACGCGGCCATGCACCAGGCGTTGACCCGACGGTTCAGCAAGCTCAAGGACGGCGAAGGCAAGTTGCCCGACATCCTGTTGGTCGACGGTGGCAAGGGCCAACTGTCGATGGCCCGTGATGTACTCAACGAACTTGCCGTACCGGATCTGATTCTGTTAGGCGTGGCCAAGGGCGCCACTCGCAAGGCCGGTTTCGAAACGTTGTATCTGAATGATGCGGCGCATGAGTTCACTTTGCGCGGCGATTCGCCCGCCTTGCACTTGATTCAGCAGATCCGCGATGAGGCACACCGCTTCGCAATTACGGGGCATCGCGCCCGTCGCGGCAAGACGCGCCGTACCTCAACGCTGGAGGGTGTGGCAGGGGTAGGGCCGACCCGACGCCGTGACCTGTTGAAACATTTTGGTGGATTGCAGGAGCTGTCTCGTGCAAGCATCGAAGAGATCGCCAAAGCCCCGGGGATCAGTAAAAAGCTTGCTGAGTCGATTTATGCGAATCTGCATAGTGAGTAGAATGCCCCTTCACCTCGTAGCCAGTTGTGCCGATGAATATCCCTAATCTGATTACCGTTCTACGCGTCCTGCTCATCCCGATCTTCATTTTGCTGTTCTATTTGCCTTACCAATGGAGCTATATGGCCTCCGCTTCGGTCTTTGCCTTTGCGGCCGCAACTGACTGGCTCGATGGTTACCTGGCGCGCCGACTGGAGCAAAGCACACCGTTCGGTGCGTTCCTCGATCCGGTTGCCGATAAACTGATGGTCGCTGTTGCCCTGGTGTTGCTGGTGCAGGAACACGGCAATCTTTGGCTCACGCTGCCGGCGGCGGTCATCATCGGTCGTGAGATCGTGATTTCGGCGCTGCGCGAATGGATGGCCGAACTCGGCGCCCGGGCACAGGTGGCAGTTTCAAATCTGGGCAAATGGAAAACCGCTGCGCAAATGCTCGCGCTGGTAATTCTGCTGGCCCATCCAAAAGCGTTCAGCTTCTGGGTCGTGCTCGGTTATGCACTGTTGATGGTGTCGGCAGGGCTTACGCTGTGGTCGATGGTTCAATACCTTCGCGCCGCCTGGCCACATCTGAAGACCGATGTGGAAAAGAAATAAAACTTTTTTGAATCAAGGGGTTGACCGGGCTTCTTAATTCTATAGAATGCGCCACACCAAGCGGGAATAGCTCAGTTGGTAGAGCACGACCTTGCCAAGGTCGGGGTCGCGAGTTCGAGTCTCGTTTCCCGCTCCAATTTGTACAGTGTTTGTTGTTGTGCTACTGACAGCGAATACTTTGAGGCCGAGTAGCAAAATGGTTATGCAGTGGATTGCAAATCCACCTACGCCGGTTCGATTCCGACCTCGGCCTCCACTATAAATAACCCCGCAGATCAATGATCTACGGGGTTTTTTATTGTCTGTCGAAAAGTAGGGTGTTCCGCAATTTTTGCCAGGTGTTCCGCAACCATGCTTTAAACATTGCGTGAGGTATTGCTTTCTCCAAGGGTGGAGTAGTGGCGCAATGCTATTCGGCTGTGACATATTGCTGTCGGATCTAGGTCAAAAGGGGTCATAAAGTGAAAATTTTTGTAAGCTGGTCGGGAGCACGGAGTAGGGTCGTAGCCGAGATGCTGAGTGAGTGGATCAGATGCGTGCTTCAGGCATCGCAACCTTGGATATCAACGCAGCACATTGATAAGGGCGCAATCTGGTTTTCTGAAATCTCTGACCAGCTTCGGGATACGGCTGCAGGTATTGTTTGTTTAACGCAGGAAAATAAAAACAAGCCTTGGATTCTCTTCGAAACAGGCGCTCTTGCGAAAGGGCTGAGTGCCAACCGAGTCTGCACATTCCTGGTGGATTTGACATCAACTGATATTGAAGATCCATTAGCACAGTTTAACCATACAACGCCAGATCGACCGTCGGTTTGGGGGCTGGTAAGTACTTTGAATAATTGCCTTGAGAATGGTCGACTTGATGAGCGAATTCTCAGACAGGTGTTTGATACATATTGGCCTAAGTTCGAGGCGGATTTTTCTGCTGCGTTAGAAGCGACGCCCCAAGAAGCTCCTGCTGCTCCGCGATCGGACGATAGTATTCTTGCCGAAATTCTGGCAAATACTAGAGTACTTGCTGGACGGGTCAGGGAGTTGGAAGCTAAAGCTGTACCTATAACCACGCCTGATAGTAATTTTAGCAATTTTGCTTACTCCAATAAGTTGTACCGCCTTGCAGATGCGGCGAAAGATCCCAATCTTCAAAAGGCCGATTATTATAAACTCGCCGAAGTCTTAGGCATCAATCGTGCTAATGCTGATGGTCTTTTATATACAGTAATGAGAGATCGAGATCAGGAAGTTGTGGACGCATTAAAGGTTTTACGGGATCAGGATAATAATCAATAATCATCACATCAAACTGATGTAGTATGTGAGTTTCAGGTTTACTTGGTAGGTTTCACTTTTTCGCCCACCCGTCGGTAGACTTTCTTTGTCATTTCCTCCGTTGAATGGCCAAGCAAGCGACTGGCGTCGGCGATATCCTCAATTTCGCTTGCAGCTTTTGGTCGTATATCTCTGAACTGGAATTTACGGATTGCAATGTCCAGTGCTGCATCACCTGCTGCTGCAGCTTTGTTAGCGGCCTTTGTCCGCGCTTCATCCCAGCGGTTGCGCAACATGTTGTAGCTCATGCGCAGACCGTCCTGGTTCGTGATCAAGATCGATGTCCTGGTACCAGACTGGGCGCGACGATCAAGCAGACCATTGATAAAAATACAAAGGTCGGTCTCCTTGTCGCCATCGTAGAGACGGATTCTGAGTCGCTTCTCGGTCTTGCCCTGGCCAACCATGAGAAAACCATTGTTGAGATCGGTGGCTGATGCCTTGAGCACGTCGGCCGGGCGTTGGCCGGTTAGATAGGCCAGGTCCATCGCGTCTCGGAGTTCCTGGGGAGCTTGCCCGTAAACTGCATTCCAGACTATATCGCCGGCGTAATAGTCCCGAGGGATTTCCTTATTCCGGCGCAACCCAAAGCAAGGGTTGGCCTTGTCGGTCAGGCCCCATTCGCGAGCGAATGTGAACATGGTTGAGAGTAGGGCGATCTCCCGGTTCGCCCGTACCTTCGCCGTGCGGGCGTCACGATACTGAGCAATCACTTGCGGCGAGATTGCCTCGATTGGGGCTGATTCGAATGCATTCCTGAGCTGCTTTAGGCCCTTTTGGTAATCGTTCTGTGTGCCCGGCTTAAGTGTCGGTATTACCTTTGACTCATAGTCGTCGAACAACCGGGCCATTAAGTGGGCCGGTTTAGGTATCGCTTTTCGGTCGAGCCGTGCCCATTCGATCTTTGCTTCGTCGAGATCCCCTCCCAAGGGAATCTCGACACGATTGCCTTCGGTATCTCTGCCGTTGTAGTAGTAGCCCACCCAGATCTGGCCGTTTTTCCTTTTTCGAGTACGGCGGATCATCCGTGGTGGTAGATCTCGGTTTGCTGGTTTCTTCTGGCGCATTGTTAGCTCACACGGGATAGGTCGAGGGACCAGGTTTCAGCGACAGCATTGGTTGCTGATGGCTTTACCCCGGCAAGCTTCAACCGGGCGTAAACACGGCCGACAACTGGGCGTTGGGCACCGGTGAGCACGTACTCCCAGGCGTTCCGGGTCAGCCACTGACGCTGGAAGGATGGAGTCTTGTATCCAGTGATGGTTGCAAGCTCGTCTTCCGACAGTGTCTCGCTCGTCATTTGAAGTTGGGTTCCCCTGTTCATGCTTCCTCCTGAGGGAAATAGCCACAAGGCTGGGGATGCTGTTGGGCTGCGTCATTTAGTAGTTGTCGCAGGTCTGCGTTTGCTTGCTTCAAATGCTGCGCCTGCCCGATATGCTTCCAGGCTCTGCGCTTCCATGCGGCGAAGCCGGCGCGGTACGCGTAATGCTCACGGGCGAACGAGTCGGATGTCTTCGCACCAGGTGCGGTGATGTACGTGCCTCGGTGGGCGCAGTACTGCAGGCCTTCGGGGACTGGGAACTCTTTCTCGAACTCTGCGCGCTCATCGATCTGCATCTCGCCGACGGCTTCTGGTGATGGGTTTTCAAAGTTGCTGTTGGGGGGCGTATACCCCACAGCAGGCTGCGCGGACGGGCGATTCTGAGCGATTAGCGTTGCATTGGGTGTGGCTGCCTCGCGCAGCTTTTCGTGGGGTATAAGCGCCTCGATGGTGCTGCTGGAAGGTGCAATAATGCCTGCTGCTTCGCAGCAGAGACTGTTTGTTTCTAGTGTGTCGACGCTGGTTTCCTTGCGGAGCAAAGCGGTCGTGGATTGGGTGTCGTGCTTGTCCATTTGCATGCCGCTTTCCTCCGATGTGTGAGTGCGCGTTGGTGCTTCAGCCGCTGATAGGGGGTTAGCCGGGCTGCGGTCGTTGCTGGTTTGAGGGCGGATCTCGCTCATGCGACGTTCTCCTGTTCGGCCGATTCCAGCAGGGCAGCCATGGCGAGCGCCTGGTCGCGAAGGGTGCGGGTGTCGCGTTCCAGCTTTTTGCCGGTGCGAAAGGCGCTGAACGTTTCAGATGCGATCCGGAGTTTCTCGGCGATTTCCAGTAGGGTCAGTCGTTCTTTTTCACCCAGTTTTGACACAGCGAGGGCGCGCTCGTAATGGGCGTAAAGTTTTTCGCGTTGGTCATTGGTCTGGCAGAGGGTGAGTTCCAAGTTACGGTTCTCTTCCCAGGTTTCTGATCGCTGGATGGCTTTCCCTTCATCAATTCCATCTCGATACCCAACACAGCCGCCGACGTCGTAGCCCTCGCTGTAGCCCTCTGAATGTCCCTTGGCGCGGCCGCTGTTGAAGCCGTGCCGGTAGGCGAGCCAGTAAACGCCGGCGATCATGAGGACGATCGCTATCAGCGCGTAGATTTGAACTGCAGTCATGTGGTGTGCTCCTGGTGATGTCATTGGCTGGTGGTGGCAGCCGCTCGGTTTGTGGTTGTTACTCGTTGGTGTCGTCCTGCTGTCGCTGCATGTCTTCGTCGGCCTTGTACGCACGGATGTCGATCAGAGAGGCGACGTGTCGGATGTGGGCGTACTTCGGTGCCTTGCGGCTGGTGTCCAGCGTGGTGATGGGGAGCTGGATGCGACCGCTGCTGATCTCGGTCACGAACGATTGCTCGTTGAGGTTGCGGAAGTACTGCTCGCGCACTTTGTCGAGCGGGATCAGGACGTCGCCGAAGATTCGGTAAAGCAATTCGACGGTGGCTGATTCCGGCGCCGGGTGCAGGCGCAGCGGGTTTTGTGCTGTGTTACTCATGGCTTTGTCGGGCCTCCTTGCGTTGTTTTCTGACCGGATGGTTCCAGGCGTTCAGGCAGTGGTGTTTAGTCAGCTCGCGCAGATGTTCGGGCACTTCGAGGAGCGCGGCGCTGCGCTCCTCTCGTGTCCGCATGGCGATGATCTGGCGGGCGTATTCCCTAGGCCACGTCACGGTTGTCTGCCGGGATGGCAGGCAGGTCGATGCCCAGTTGATCTGCTAGCCAGCGGATGCCGGGTTGTTTGACCCGGGTCGACTGGCTGTACTGCATGCCGAGCTGGTCGTGGGACCACTGGCCGTCCTTGATCCGCAGGTAGTCGCGATCACGGGAGGGATAGGTCGGTAGGTTCCGCTCGTTGAGCAGACCTTTTTCACGCATGCGTGCGATGAGCTTTGGACGAGTTATGCCGAGTTGGGTTGCGGCTTGGGCGAGGGTGCGTTCCATGGTGTGCCCCTCATGCCGCGTGCGCAGCTGGAGTTGCCGCTGCAGCAAGGTGGTTGATGGACTCGCTGACCTTGACGTAGATCTCTGCATCGCTGCCGTACACGGTGAAGCACCGGGTGTGCGGGCTTTTGTTACCGATGCTCAGGATGGTGGTGACACCTGATCGAGATTGAGTGCGGTGCAGCGCGACTATTAGCGGGTAGTCGAAACCCATGTCGAGGTTCAGCACGCCGCCGATGCGCACCAGCTCAAACACTCGCTGCTTGTCCGAGACTTCAAAGCGGCCATATTCGCGGCTGGCGTGTGGTCGGTGTACCGGGTCGCTGGTGTTGCTCGCATCGAACGGGCCGTTGGCGATCTCTTCGATGAAGTCAGCCAGCTTGAGATGCATCTTCTTTTCGTTCGGCAGGGTCAGCGTGTGGCGTTCGCTGCCCAGCTCCACGACGAAGGTGCTTTCCGAGATGCCACGTTCAACCTTGAGGCGAAACGCCAGACACTCACGTTTGGGCGCGGTCCGGAGTACGTGGTTGAAGGTCTCGGTCAGGTTGACCTGGGCATTGAGCAACTGCAGGGTGCGATTATCGATTTTGTACTTGATCATGCTGCGTGCCCTCCGCCGTTCGGATTGACTGGGGCAGGAGAGGTGCGTGCTGTCAGCTTCGGTTTGCTGATGGCGAACGCGCAGCCGTACTCGCGGGCTAGGCGTCGGATCTCAAAGATTTGGAAGGCGCTGGCAGCGGCCGGATGTACGTGAAGGGTTGCTGTGGTGGGCATGGTGGGCCTCGCTCTGTGGTGGAAGAGTTCGGCAAATATTAACCCTAAAGGTTATTTGGTCAAGAATAAATTAACCTTTTTGGTGGTTGTTGGTTTTTATTGCTGGGGATTGTGCTCGTGATGGCTATCGGCTATAAATACCTGGCTGGGTGTACCACCCAGGTGCTCTTTAAATATCGATAAATCTCTAGGCTTGCAGTTGGTGATTGGGCAACCAATCAGTTTTGGGTGTTTACCAAGACTCTCTCCGCCACCCGCATGCTCGACCCATGAAATCAGTTCACGATTTGTGCCTTAGGGTGCAGCAGTCCGAACCGGTTTTTCGACAGGCGCTGCCTTATCGCGTGCTGCCGACTTACTTTGACAAAGGCTCCTCGGTAACGAGTGAGGCATTTTGCGCTAGCGAAGTGACACTTTACGGTGACGTAGAGCTGCTCAGCGTTAACGTGAAGCTGCTTAGCGTTAGCCACACAGCGCTTAGCCGCCGTTGGCCGAATACGCGAACGGTTAGTCAGATGAGCAATGGGCGAATGGCGGCGGACGGGCTTATCAAAAGTTTTTGATAAGCCAGAACTGCGATTTGTATGGACACCTTCAAGTTCCTTTCGGCCTAGAAGCTTCGCGGCGGGGCAATTCCGCCTTGAGGAGCTGTATCGATGAAATATTTAAAGAAAACTTGTCGCTCTAAAGCGGCAAAACACGTGCACAACAATGAAGGTGTCCGCGTCAATGATAAGACCGGAAAGGACCCGAAAACTGCTACACCAGACGTTGCAGAAACCCGAAGCAAAATTTTGACCACTGTGGTCAAAACCGCGACAAAGGAAGCTGTACGTTGGGGGATTCAGAATTGGCCTTTCGTCCAGGAGCATGCCTCGAAAATGATTGAGGCCCTTGTGGAGTTGTTGAACCTATGACGCAGCAAATCGCATCATCGAATTTCCGATAAGGCCAGCAAATTTGCTGGCCTTATTTTTTTCCGAGGTGGAAATGGACTCTCCGCGCTACCCTTACAAATCGATTTATAATATTAAGTCTCTTGCTCTATTACTTGGAGAAACTGTTCCCTTGTTGAATAAACTTGCGGAGGATTCTCACAAGATGTATCGGCGGGTACCTCAAATTAAGAAAGATGGATCTGAAAGGGAGACCTTTGACGCTCACGAACCTTTGAAAACTGTTCAACGAAAAATTGTGGATAGGCTACTAGCTAAAGTTTCTTTCCCCGACTACCTTCATGGTGGGATTAAAGACTCTAATTCCCCGCGTAGCATTTACTCGAATGTAAAATCTCATTCGGGAGCTCGCAATATTGTTTTGCAGGATATAAAGAATTTTTTTCCATCAATTACCGTCGATAAGGTACTTTCGATATTTAAAGGTATGATGGGTTTTGGCGATGATGTTGCTGTCATGCTGGCTCGGCTCGTCACAAAGGGTGGGGTTGTACCGCAAGGGGCAAGTACAAGTAGTTATATTGCAAATTTGGTTTTCTGGGATGTAGAGCCAAGGTTGGTGTTGTGGGTAAAAGAGCAGGGAATGTCTTACAGTCGCTTTGCGGATGACATAACCATATCTTCGAAGAGCATAATTCTGCCCGATCAAAAAACTGAGATTGTGCGAAGAGTTACAGGAATGCTAGCCGCGAAAGGCTTTCTTCAGAAGCGGCAAAAAATGCACATTTTGAAAAAAGGTCAGGCGATCACAAAGTCTCACGACCCTGAGGCTGTAGTGATTACAGGCCTAAGTGTTGCGGGCCCCCGTCCTGGCGTTACAAAAAAGGAAAGAAAGCAAATACGCTCTGCGGTGCGACAGTTTGAAATATTTGCAGAGGCGGGAGGCGATTTGATTGAACTGCGCGAGCTCTATAGTCGAGCAATGGGGCGAGTAGGTAGACTTTTGGCATGCGGTCAACCCGACGGACTATCTTTGAAGAATCGGCTAAATGTCGCCATGCGCCAGCTTAATAAACCTTTGTTGGAGAAATACACGCAGAATGAAGTAGGGGGATTTCAATTTGATGAGAGTAAGGTGGACGCGCCAAGCTAACCGGTGCTTACTAAGTGGACTATAAGTTTGATATTTTCCATCGGGCTCGGCCGCAAATACTCCACTCCTCATTCATTTTAATGATTCTCTCCGGCCAGTCTGGATTGATAGCGAACAAATATTGCTCATCCCCTTCCTGTCTGAGCTGCTTTAATGTTGCTGCTTGATCTCTGGTTCTTTTTGCTGCCACGAAATGACCAGGAAGCGCTTCAAGTGCTGGATCGATAACAATCAAGTCTCCTTCCTGGAACTTAGGTTCCATGCTCATCCCCTCAACGCGAAGGATGAACGCCCGTGGGCCAACTGGTCCTGGCGCATCAATCCACTCCTCAGCGTCTCTTGGGTCGAAGACCCCATTTGGTTCGCACCATGCCCCTGCCGCAATCGATCCTATCACCGGCAATTTTCGATCTGTATGGCTCATCACTGTAGCGTTATTGAATTCACCAAGCCCGTAGGGCATGTCGAGATAGCCACTATGGAGATCTAAGGCTTTCTCAATTTCCCGGGCAATCTGATCGCCAATACCTTTGGACGGGTTCTTGCCTCCGAAAGCACTCACCTGAGCGGGCGCTTTGCCTAGAAGGTCCGCGATGTCAGTCAGGCGAAGCTTTTTCTCGGCCAAGACTCTTCGGAAATTTTGCAATCGGGTATCAGAAATTTTCATGTGGCGATATTGACTTGATTAACCTTCAGGGTGAATGTCCAAAATGGTATTGAAAAAAATAACCTATATGGTTAAATTGGCTTCAAGGAGGTACACCATATGAAACTGCGCGACTACATCAACCGTTTGGATTCAGAGGCACTCACGGCCTACGCCGTACGCTGTCGGATCGCTGTTAGTTACCTGCGTCTTCACGTCAAATACGCGAGCAAAGATCCTAGTGTTTCCTTGATCAAGTCCCTGACCCGTGAAAGCGAGGGCTGTGTCTCGCTAGCAGATGTTCTGGAGCATTTCGGTATCACTGAAACAAACCCAGCAAAAGAAGCAGCCTAGTCAGAAAAAAGGCGACCCAAAGGTCGCCCAGTTCCTCCCGGCACGCACCACCACAGCGCTGTCGGGTCGCGATAAAGATAGGCGGGCACACCACATGCAACCACCTCTCTTTATCGCGTTTTTCCAAGGCTCGGAAGCCTTGGTGTTGCTGCCTCTTCCACCACAGATTTGGCAGCTGTTGCGCCAGAGGTGAGCAACGGATTGCTCGCCCCGGCACGGTGCCGGTGTCGATCCCGAAGATCTAGCCGGCGTTTGGGCCCTTTCAAGCCACGCGGCAAATGTATCACCACTGCATGTCGCGCGGCACTGGCAACTTACAAGGATTAATGCCATGAGCCGTATCGCTCTGAGTTCTGTTGAGCGGGCGCAGCGGGAAGTTTTGCCGCTCGATCTCGCGCTTTACCATGCCGCAAGGGACTACCCCGGCGGCGCCGCAGCCATCGCCGCCACCACCGGCCGGAATGCGACCACGCTGCAGCATAAGCTGTCCCCAACACACCCAAGTCACACGGTGAACATTCAAGAGTTCGGGGAGATTCTGGAACTGACCAAGGATCGCCGCATTCTTGATGCGGTGCATGCGCTGGTCGGTGACACGACTTGGCAGGAGCTGGCCGAGGCGTACACCAATGACATGCCCGAGACGTTGACCACCGGGATTGCCGAGTACTTCCGGCAGGTGGCGGATCTGGCGGATACCTGGGCCAAGAGCATTGGCGACGGGGTTGTTTCCGATGAGGAACTGGCCGCGATTCGCCTGCAGGTGTTTCGTGGGATTCAGGGGCTGTTGGGGTTGTTCAACCGCGCCACGTATGTCAACCAGACGACGCGGGGTGTTGATCGTGGCTGACATTGCTGACTTCGCAAATGACCTGGTGCAAGAGCGTATCGATCAGGCGCTCGCTGCACGCAACGCAGCTAAACCTGCATTGGCGGCGCATTCGTTTCTATTCTGTGAAAACTGCGACAGCCCAATCCCCGAGGGACGGCGTTTAGCTGTTCCTGGCTGCACGCAATGCGTGAGCTGTCAGGAGGTCGAGGAGATCATGGAGGCCATCCATGATCGATGAAGTGTTGGGGCAATTCGCGGATTACGGTCTTGAGCCTGCGCAGCCATTGGTGTTCGGCAAGCTGACCCGCTGCAAGACGACGCAAGACAAGGGCAAGGAAAAGAACGGTTGGTATGTCGTTCACGAGCAACGCACCGAGAAAGGCGAAACGCTGATCTTCGGTGCGTTCGGTGACTGGCGTTCGGGCGAGTCTCAGAAGATCAAGGTCAAGGCTGGTCGGATGTCGCCTGAAGAGCGTGAGGTTATGCGCGCTCGACAGGAAGAGGCCAAGCGCCGGGCGGCTGAGATATCGGCCAACGCGGCACGTCGCGCGGCCAAGCGAGCGGCCGGTATGTTCAAGCGCATGCCGGAGAAGGGCCGTAGCGACTATTTGGACCGAAAGCAGATTGTCGGCTTCGGCGTTCGGTATGCGCCGCGCACCGGTGCCTTTCTTGTGCCCATGAGCAATGTGCGGGACGAAATTGTCGGCCTGCAGGTGGTGTTCCCGACCAAGCAAGAGGACACCGGGCGGGACAAATCCTATTGGCCTTACGGCATGTCCAAAGAGGGTGCTTTCCATCTGATCGGGCCGCACCCGGATCCGGGCGAGCCGGTGCTGGTGTGTGAGGGTTACGCTACCGGCGCAAGCCTGCATATGGCCACGTCATTGACCGTGGCCGTTGCGTTTGATGCGGGCAATTTGCTGGTGGTTTGCAAGGCCATGCGCGAGCGCTTCGCCGGTTGCCCGCTGATCATCTGCCGAGACGATGACTGGAAGACAACCAAGCCGAATGGCGATGCGTGGAACCCTGGTGAAGAGAAAGCAAACAACGCGGCGCTAATTGTCGGTGGCCAGGTGGTTGCGCCGATCTTTTCCAGTGAGCGAGAAGCCAAGTGGACCGACTTCAACGACTTGCATGTGGCGGAAGGTTTGGAAGCGGTACGCCGTCAGGTATTGGCGGTGGTGAAGCCGCCTGCTGCTGGTGGTTGGAAAGATCTTCTGGCCCGTAGCGAAAGCGGTTCGCTGATTGCGCACATGCAGAATGTCGAGTTGATCCTGGCCAACGATGAGCGTTGGGCCGGGGTCATCAGTTACAGCGCGTTCAGTTCGAAAATCGTCAAGCTGCGTGCAGCGCCTTATGGCGGCGGCACGGGCGATTGGGCGGACATTGATGATGTGCGGGTGATGAAGTGGCTCGCGCAGCAGTACAACTTGCGGGTCAAGGCTTCGCATGTGATCGAGGCGGTGAGTGTTGTTGCGCATGACCATGCGTTTCATCCGGTGCGGCAATACCTGCGCAAGCTGGAGTGGGATCGGGTGCCGCGCCTCGAAAGTTGGCTAACGGATGTCATGGGCGTTAAGGCCACCGATTACTCGTCGAAGGTCGGCAAGCGCTGGATGTTGTCGGCCGTTGCTCGGGTGATGAAGCCGGGTTGCAAGGCAGACTCGGTGATGATTCTCGAAGGTGCGCAGGGCGCTGGTAAGTCCACCGCGATGAGCATCCTCGGCGGCGAGTGGTTCATGGACACGCCTTTTGCGCTGGGCGACAAGGACGGCTTTCAGGCGATCCGGGGCAAGTGGATCGTTGAGCTGGGCGAGCTCGACAGCTTCAACAAGGCTGAGAGCACGAAGGCCAAGCAGTTCTTTTCGGCGTCCACTGACACATACCGCGAGAGCTACGGCCGCAGAACGATGGACGTGCCACGCCAGTGTGTTTTCGTGGGCACGACCAACCAAGACGAGTACCTGAAGGACGCCACCGGTAACCGGCGTTACTGGCCGGTGGCTTGTACCAAGGTGGATCTGGAATTGTTGCGCTCGATGCGCGATCAGCTGTGGGCTGAGGCGGTGTTCTGCTACGACGCGGGCGACCTTTGGTGGGTGACGCTGGATGAGGCGGCGATGTTCGGCGAGGAGCAGGACGAGCGCTTCGTAGTGGATGAGTGGGAAGGGCCGATTCTGACCTGGCTGGAAGAGTCGCAGATCGGCGAGACCGCCACCGGCAGTGATGTGCTGCTGAGTGCGCTGAAGTTGGACCTCGGGCATTGGGGTAAGCCGGAGCAGATGCGCGTCGGGGCGATTATGCATCGGTTGGGCTGGCGACGTGTGCGGTTGCCAGCGCTGGCGAAGAGCGGGCAACGGCCTTGGGCATACAAGAAACCGGCAGGGTGGGGCGGTGCTTCGGCGTTGCAGCGGGTTCAGTTCGAGGAGCCTTGCTTTGATTAAGGAGATCGATTCGCTGCTTCGGTTGTGGGCGCAGGAGCTGCATTCAGAACATTCGAAAGGGGGGCTTGCTGGGGGGAACATGGTTGCGATGATGATGGAGAGCAACGGGCAACTGATCAGGGGGCGGCGTGCTTTCCGGGCGCCGCTGGAGAGTTCGTTGGACATTGAGCTGATCGTGACAAAGCACCTCGCGCCAGAGCTGGTGACGGTGGTGCGGGAGCATTACTGCACGCTCGATGTGGATATGCGCTTGCGGTATGCCCACTGCGGTTGTGGCCGCGACACGTACTACCAGCGTTTGCATGAGGCGCATCTGCAGATTTTCGGCGTGATGATGGGGCTGGCTGCGTGACCCCAGGCATCGTTCCGGTTGTGGTTGTCCCACTGGCCCGTCTTGTCTCGCTGCGTTTTGATGCAGTGGGACAGGTGAGGGCCTTGTCGTTGTTGGGTTGTCCCACCGTCCCGCCTAGTCGTGCCTCCTGCCCGTGTGAGCGTAGCGGGCAAGCAGTACGCGCTTACGCGCGAACGCGTGTTCTTTAAATTTCTTCCTTTACACGAGAAAGGAGAAGGATAAGTAGGACAGTGGGGCGAAGCCCCGAATTTAGGCGCTCTCAGGTGTCCTACTTCGATTCCGAAAAGTGGGACGTATGGGACACCACCGAAGCAACAGAATGCCGGGGTGGTGTATTCGCCGACATTCGCTAGGCGTTCACCCTGCGTTACCCACTTATTCACCGGGTGGCATTAAAACAGGGTTGCTGCCACCGGAATCGACCTGTAAAAAGTAGTCATCTTCGATAGGTGCGACCGCAGAGAGCGGCAGGCACCACACCACCAAACCCGGCCATTGCGCCGGGTTTTTGCGTTTAGGGGTTGGCGATGACAAACGAGCAACAAGCGCTGGCAGAGATGCCGATCTGGTTAGTGATCGTCCTGGCCCTGGTCGGCGGCGTTTCGGGGGAGATGTGGCGGGCCGACAAAGATGGCGCGCGGGGCTGGGCGTTGTTGCGCCGCCTCGCGCTTCGATCCGGTGCCTGCATTGTCTGCGGGGTATCGGCGATGATGCTGATGATCGCAGCCGGCATGACGATCTGGACGGCGGGCGCCTTGGGGTGCCTCACGGCGATGGCCGGTGCGGACGTAGCCATCGGGTTGTACGAACGATGGGCTGCCAAGCGGCTGGGCGTTTGCGAAGTCCCGCCAACCGGGGGTGAACAGGGGTGATGCACCGATCTGGTGCGCTGAAAACCGCCGGGGACCCTAGGGGTATCTGAAGGACACGGGGTCGGAAACCCGCGGGAAACTGTTAGCCGCAGGTTCCCCAGCTTACTGAAATTTCAATCATTGAAATCTTGAAAGGATTCATTGAAATACGTTGAAAAAGGAGGGCTCATGACAGAACCAACCTACCTGTCGAAGAGCGCCTTCGCGGCCCGGCTCGGCAGGTCGCCGAGTTACATCACCTGGCTTAAAGACAACAACCGGTTGGTACTTTCGCCGAATGGTAAACAGGTTGATGTGCAAGCCACCGAAGCGCTGATTCGCGACACCGCTGACCCGAGCAAGGCCGCTGTTGCCGAGCGACACCAACAGGATCGGATTCAGCGTGACGTTTACAGCCAACTGTCGACTCAGACCGAGCCGACTCCCGCGGCTGCGCCGCCGCAGGTGCTTACCGGCGACGGCAAGCTCCCCGATTTCCAGAAGGCCCGTGCCCTGCGTGAGCACAACATGGCCAAGCTGGCGGAGATCGAACTGGGCAAAGCCCAAGGCTCACTGGTCTCCAAAGAAGCGGTCGAAACCGGCGCCTACAACGCCGGCCGATTGCTGCGCGACCAACTGTTCGGTCCGCTGCCGCAACTCTCCCACGACCTTGCGGCCATGACCGATCCGTGGCTGATTGAAAAACACCTGACCGCCACCTTCCGTCAAACGCTGGAGGAAGCCGAGCGGCTCTCTTCAGCAGATCTTGAGTACGCCATGACATCGGACTAAACCTATGCACACGGAATTTCCTGACGGTGCAGAGGTGTACCGTGAGGCCTATTTCCGTGGACTGCGCCCAGACCCCGATCTCTGGATCGACGAATGGGCCGATGAGTACATGCGAATTCCGCGTGACACCGGTGCCCCTGAGCCCGGCCAGTACCGCACCTCACGGACACCTTATGCCCGCGAGCCAATGCGCTGCCTGTCGCCGGCTCACCCTTGCAGACGCGTGGTCACCATGGTGGCCTCGCAGTTGATGAAAACCCAGATCGCCCTGAACTGGATGGGTGGCCTGATCCACATGGCGCCGTCAAACATCCTGGCGCTGCTCCCCAGCCTTGGCCTGTCCAAGCGTGTATCCGGGCGGATCAGCAAGACCATCAAGGCCACTCCCGTTCTGCGCGAGCGGGTCGCGGCCACCCGCTCGCGGGACGCACGCAACACGATGGACACCAAGGAATTCGAGGGTGGCTCGCTGTACGTCACCACCGCCGGTTCTGCGGCCAACCTTTCGGAGCTGTCGGCGCGTTATATCTACGGCGACGAAGTCGACCGCTGGGAGAATGACGTCGGCCAGGAGGGTGACCCCATCAAGCTGGCAGAGACGCGGGCGACCAACTTCGGTCGCAACGCCAAGATCTACTTCTCCAGCTCGCCGACGATCAAAGGCGCCTCGCGGATCGCCGACCTGTTCGAGTCCAGCGACCAGCGTTATTACTACGTGCCATGTCCTACCTGCGGTCATATGCAGGTGTTGGAATGGGAGCGGCTGCACTACAGCAAGGACCTCAGCACGGTGCATTACGAGTGCGCAGCACCTGAATGCGACGTTCTGATTGAGGAACACCACAAGAGCGACATGCTCGCTCGAGGCGAGTGGCGCGCCCACGCGGGTGGCGACGGCAAAACCGTTGGCTTTCATCTCAACGCCCTGTATTCGCCGACCGGCTGGATGGATTGGGCCGGCCTTGCCGAGGAGTTTGAAGACGCCAAGAAAGCTCAGGCTCAAGGTGACACGAGCTTGATGCAGGTTTTCTACAACACTCGTCTGGCCAAGGTCTGGGACAGCGCACTCGAACAGACCAAGGCGGAAGTGCTGATCGCTCGGGCGCGACTGGAAAATTACACTCTCGGTGCGATGCCGTCCGGTGTGCTGATGCTGACCGGCGCCGTCGACGTCCAAGCCAACCGTTTGGAGTTGATGGTGATGGGCTTCGGCGTCGGCATGGAGCGGTGGGTTGTTGACCATCAGATCATCTGGGGTGACCCAGCAGACGAACGCACCTGGGCGGTGCTGGACGAGAAACTCAAAGCTCGTTACCGGCATCCTTGTGGTGTGGGTCTGGCGATTCTCGCCGTGGGCGTCGACTCCGGTGGTCACCACACCGATGAGGTCTACCAGTTCTGCCGCGTTCGTCGCTGGCGCAACATCTTCGCGATCAAGGGTGCGAGCAAACCGGGCCGACCGGTGATTGCACAGCGCCCGTCCATGGTCGACGTGACATGGAAGGGCCAGACCGAACGCAACGGTGCCGAGTTGTGGTTCGTCGGTACCGACACCGCCAAAGACTGGATCTACAACCGCTATCCATTCCCGGACGGTCCGGGATCGCTGCACTTTGCCAACGACCTGCCGGACGAGTTTTTCGCCCAGTGCGTCGCCGAACGCAAAGTCGTCCGCTACGTACGCGGACACAAGCGCATCGAATGGGTGAAGGGCAAGGCTGAGCGCAACGAAGCGCTCGACCTGATGGTGTACTGCCTCGCGATGGCGCATTACCTCGGCATCAACCGCTATCAGGAGCACGATTGGGATCGGGTGCGTCAGGCACTGGCCCAGTCCGGTCTGTTCGACGATGCCCTGAGCATCAAGCCGGTTCAGGGGGAGCGCCTCGATGAAGGCGAAAAAACTGCGCCTGCGGCTGTGCGACAGGCTCAAGCCGCACCACCTCCTGCTGTACCAGTCGCTCCATCGCGCCCCCCTGCTGCACCACCTCAACGCCGCAGTTCCACCAGCGGTTACCTGAAGAGACGCTGATATGTCCTTTACCTCGAAACACCTCGACGCCATCGAGCGCGCCATTGCGCGTGGCGAAAAGACCGTGCGCTACAGCGACCGAACGGTGGAATACCGTGACGTTGATGAGCTGCTCCGCGCGCGTGAAGAAATCCGCAGTTCGCTCTCCAGCGCTGCCGGCCCACGCTCGCGGGTTGTGCGGCTCAGTCATGGAGGCAAGGGTATCTGATGGCTCGACAATTCCCGGCGCTTTCACGTAGCGGATTCTTGCTGCCATCGAACATCAAGGCCAGCTACGAAGGCGCCGGGGAGGGTCGCCGATCTGCTAGCTGGGACGCCACCGACGATGGTATCAACAGCATCAACACCCCGGCGTTACGCAACCTGCGTGCCCGCTCACGGGCGGCGGTGCGCAATGACCCGTATGCGGCCAACGCCATCAACAAACGCGTCAGCAACCTGATCGGCACCGGCATCACGCCACGCCCAAAGTTAAAAGACGAAGAGCTGCGCAACCTGCTGCAGGAATTGTGGGACGACTGGGCCGACGAGTCGGATGCCGACGGTCTCTGCGACTTTTACGGCCAGCAGGCGCTAGTGGCTCGCACCGTGGAAACGGCAGGTGAATGTTTTGTGCGCTTGCGTCCGCGCAGTCTGGACGATGGTCTGGTGGTGCCTCTGCAGCTGCAGACCCTGGCACCAGAGTTCGTGCCGCACGACAAGTTCGAAATGACCAAGACCGGCAACATCATCCGTGCCGGAATCGAGTTCAACCCGGCCGGCAAGCGCGTGGCCTACTGGATGTACCGCTCGCACCCGCGTGATGCGTCGTCGATCAACAGCGGCTACAACCAACTGGTGCGCGTGCCGGCCAGCCAGGTACTGCACATCTTCGAACCGCTGGAACCGGGGCAGTTGCGCGGCGTGCCGCGTATGTCGCCGGTTCTCAAACGCCTGCGCAGCCTCGATAACTACGACGATGCGGTGCTGTTCCGGCAGGAGGTTTCCAACCTGTTCGCCGGCTTCATCAAGCGCCCGTCGCCGGACATGGGGCAGGTGCCACGCGACCCCGTCACCGGTCAATTGATCACCGCTGACCGCGACGGCTTCACACCTATGGTTGCACTCGAACCCGGCACCATGCAGGAGCTGGGCGCCGGTGAGGAGGTCGAGTTCTCCAAACCACCAGACGCTGGCAACAACTACCCGGACTTCATGCGTCAGCAATTGATGGCCGCAGCGGCCGGTACCGATACGCCTTACGAGATCCTCACCGGCGACATGAAAGGCATCAACGACCGTGCGCTGCGCGTCGTACTCAACGAGTTCCGGCGCCGCCTCGAACAGCTGCAATTCAACGTGTACATCCACCAGCTCTGCCGACCGGTACGCGCGGCCTGGCTAGACATGGCTGTATTGGCCGGTGTGATCGAACTGCCGGACTACGCCAAGCGTCGTCGCGAATTTCTGCGCACGCGTTGGGTGCCGCAAGGCTGGGCTTACATCCAACCGGTGCAGGACGTGCAGGCGCGGATGCTTGAGGTCAATGCCGGGTTCGGTTCGCGCAGTGAGATGTGTCTGCGAACCGGTTACGACTCCGAAACGGTCGACGCGGAAAACGCCGCCGACGCTCAACGTGCCCGCGACTTGGGCCTCAATTACCGAACGCTCGTCGAGATTGATAGTGAACACGACGATCAGGAGAAACCATGAAACCGCCGTTCCCTCTACGAATCTTCAACAAACTGGACGGGCAACTGCCCGTGCAAGACAAACACTGGTACAGCCTCCGGGCCAGCGGTGAAGCCGAGCAGCGCACTATCGAGGTGTACGTCTACGGTGAGATCGGCACCTGGGGTATTACGGCCAATCAGTTCGTGCGTGACCTAGCCGCGCTGGATGACGGTACTTCACCGATTGTAGTGGCGTTCAACAGCATCGGCGGCGACCTGTTCGACGGTCTGGCCATTCATAACGCCCTGTCGCGTCTGGGGGAGCGCTGCACCGGCCGCGTCGATGCCTTGGCTGCAAGTGCCGCGAGCGTTGCAGTCTGTGGCGCTCATCGGGTGGTAGTTGCGGAAAACGCCGCACTGATGATCCACAACCCGTGGACCTACGCCTCAGGTGATGCCGAGGATATGCGCAAGGTAGCGACCGCCCTGGATCAGGCGCTGGAGCTCATCATCACAGCCTACAAGGCCAAGGCGCCGGATATCGACGAGGTTGAGTTACGGCGCCTGGTCAATGCAGAAACCTGGCTGACGGCTCGCGAAGCGGTGGCCCTCGGATTGGCCGATGAAGTCGGCGACGGTGTGCAAATCAAGGCGTGTCTGGGGCAGGGCACGGTCATGCAGAAATACCAGCGCACGCCCCAGGCGCTGCTGGATCTGCTCAACGAGCCCACGAAACCGACCGAGCCGGTGGTCGACCAACCTGAGCCATCGGCGCCTGGTGCGGATGCGGCGGCGCTGGCTCTGCTGATCACCCAGTCATGCACCCAGGCCGGTATCAGTAACTTGATCGAACCGCTGATTGCAGCGACCAAGCTGGTTGACGAAGCGACTGTGCAGGCTGCGATCACCCAGGCCAAGTCGATCCGCGATCTGTGCGTTGCCGCCCGGCTGCCAGAGTTTGCGGTGGAGTTTGTACAGGCCGGACTGGACACCGGTGCCGTGCGTGCGCGGCTTTTCGACAAGGTCGTCGGAAAAGGCGGGGGCTTCGAGATCGACAACAGTCTGCCGCAGAACGAAGACCCGGCTCCCAAAATTCAAGCCAAACAACCCGATCCGCCGTCGATTTGGGCGGCACGTCAGGCCGCTCAATCTCAAGCATTTAAAGGAGTAAGACCATGACTATCAAACGCGAACCGATGCATGCAGGTGAGTTCCTGCTTTCCGAGGGCGCCGGGACCATCTCGCGAGAAGCAATCAACGTCGCTGCCGGTCACGCACTGGCGCCTGGTCAGATCCTCGGCCGGGTGACCGCGACTAGTGAGTTCGCCCCGTACAACCCTACCGCCGAAGACGGCACGGAAAACGCCATCGCCATTCTCTACGGCCCGCTTGGTGAGTCGGATGTCGTTCGTCGCGGTCGCGCCGTGGTGCGGTTGGCCGAAGTAAGCGAAGCACACCTCACCGGCCTGGATCTGGCCGCCGAGAAAGCACTCGCCACTCATTTCGTGATCGTCCGCTAAGTCGATCCTTTTTTATATGCCTCCCGCCGCGTGCGGGATTTTTCGTTTCTGGAGAGTACCCATGGCCGATATCGCCATTTTTGACGACGAAGCTTTCAGCGTCGACTCGCTGACCGCTGCACTCAATGATCAACCTTACCTGCCGGGACGCATCAGCGCCCTGGGCCTGTTTCGCGAAGAAGGCATCACCACCCTGACCGTGCAGATCGAGAAGGACGGCGACACCCTGGCCCTGGTGCCGGCCGGTGAGCGTGGTACGTCCGGCCTGGTGGTCGCTGCCAGCAAGCGCAACCTCATCCCGTTCAACACCGTGCACCTGCCGGAACGTTTCACGATCAAGGCGGATGAGATCCAAGGCATCCGCGCCTTCGGCACTCGCACTGAGCTACAAGCGGTGCAGGACGTGGTCAATGCCCGGCTGGCTAAGGCGCGGCGCCAGTTGGACGCCACCCACGAATTCCAGCGCATGGGCGCACTGAATGGCCAGATCCTCGACGCCGACGGCAAAACCGTACTGCTGGATCTCTATGATCGCTTCGGTGTGGATCGCCAAAAGATGTCCATGGGACTGGCGGATGCGGGCACTGAGCTGCGGGTCAAGTGCGGTGAGGCGCTGGACATGCAGGAAGACGCGCTCGGCAGCGTGACCAGCACCGGTTCTCGCGCCTTCTGCGGCAAGAACTTCTGGAACAAGCTGATCGTTCACAAATCGGTCAAAGAGACCTACCTCAACAGTCAGCAGGCAGCGGCTCTGCGCGGTGATGCTCGTGAAAGTTTCGAGTTCGGCGGCATCATCTGGGAGCGCTACCGTGGCAAGGTGGCCGGCGTGTCGTTCGTGCATGACGACAAGGCACTTCTGATCCCTGAAGGCGTGCCGGATCTGTACATCTCGGTGTTTGCGCCGGCTGACTACATGGAAACGGTCAACACCCAGGGCATCCCGTACTACAGCATGATCGAGCCGCTGCCCTTCAACAAAGGTATGGCCGGTGAAGCTCAGTCCAACCCGCTGCACCTGTGCACTCGACCGCGCGCCCAGATCCTGCTGGAACTCTGACCATGGGCTTTCGCGATCTGATCGCCGAAGTCGACGCGGTGGTGTTCGAAACGCTGGGCGACACCGCACGGATCGAGGGTCGCGAAGAGCCAGTGCTCGGCATGTTTGCCGCGCCCTGGCTGCAACCCAAGTTCGGCAAGCTCAACACCGGTTTGCGCGAGCCGCGCTTCGAGATCCGCGTCAGCGATTCGCAAGGTCTGGAGCAGGGCATGCTGGTCAGCGTCGAGTTACCTGCCTTGGATGGTGGCGGTGACTACGACCTGCTGCAACTGGAGCCAAGCGGCGACGGCCTGGTCGCCCTGATTCTGAGGTTACGGCCATGAGCGTAGGCAGCTATTTCAAACCCTCGGCCGGGGGCGGGATGATCTCTATCCAGTCCTCGGCCGCAGATTTTCAGGCGTTCCAGGACTTTGCAAAGGTGGTACCGAAAGCGGCTGCGGCGGCGCATCGGCGCGCGATCAACAAGACGTTGGGCTGGTTGCGCACGCACATCGCCCGAGCGGTCAGCAGGTCAGAGCGCATCGCTGTTGCAGCGGTGCGTCAGCGGTTGCGCAGCTATCCGGTTTCCGGCGGTGCCGCGAGCGGCAAGCTGTGGTTCGGGTTGAACGCCATCGAATCCAGCCGGATCGGCCGGGCGCGGCAAACCGGCAGCGGTGTGTCGGTGGCGGGGCGGCGTTACCAAGGGGCTTTCCTCAAGAAAGTCTATGGCAACAAACCCGACATCTGGATCCGCACAGCCAGCAAGCATTTCAACGGGGACGATTACCCGAACAGCACGGTGTCACCTGGTCGCGGGCCGAGTTCGGGTTGGGTCGCCGAAAACGGCAGTCGTTTCCCGCTGGCCAAGGCCAAGGTGTCGCTGGAGCAAGCCCGACCGCACTTTGAAAGCTGGGTAAAAAAAGCGGATGAGCGCCTGCTGGAGATCCTCAAGCAGGAACTCAACTTTGAGCTGCAGAAATACCTTAAGAGGATCGGCAATGTCTGACGAACCGTTCAGCCTGGACCAGCTTTATCGGGCGGTAGAACAGCATCTGCGTACCCACTTGCCTGGCGTGCAGGACGTCACAGCCTGGCCAGACATTAAGGATCGCGTGTTGCTGCCAGCGGTGTTTCTGGAGGTGGCCGAGATCGAGCCGGGTACCGATATCGGCACCGGCGAAACCTCGCTGGTCTGCAAGTTCGAGGCTCGGATCATTGTTGACCCGATCAAGCCGCACCATCATCAACAGGCCGTGCAATTGGCGACCCAGTTGGCGGTGCTGCTGCGTGCGCAGACGTGGGGGTTGGCAGTTGAACCCGCCGAGTTTGTGCAATCGCTGCAGGACTGGACGCAGCCGCACCTGGATGGATACACCGTGTGGCTGGTGGAGTGGACTCAGCAAGTCTATCTCGGCCCGGAGGAATGGCTTTGGCCTGACGAACCGCCGGGTATGTTGCTCATTGGATTCAACAACGACGTCAAAGAGGATTTTGTCCCTGCGGAGGATGTGTGAGTAGCTACGCGAGTGCCCAGCACGACCGCATGATTGCGGGGGCGGTAAAGGCTTGCTACGTGGTCGCGGTAGATCTGTCCGCATCCCCGCCAGTGTGCAGGGTATCTGATGGTGAGTGGACCAGCGCCTGGGTGCGCTGGCACAGCATCGCGGCGGGAAAGGCCAGGCACTGGCGGGCGCCGTCCATGGGCGAGCAGGGCAGTTTGATCAGTCCCAGCGGTGACGTGTCACAAGGCACGTTTGTCCCGGGCCTTTACGGGAATGCCGGACCGCCACCGGACAACCGTGACCACGTCGAGGTCTGGCGTTTCGATGATGGCGGCTCGCTGGTCTACGACTGGCAGGCCAAGAGCTACAGCATCACTCTGCCGAGCGGGGCGGTGACCATCAAAGTGGCCAGCACGGAAGCGGTGGTAACCGATAGCGCGGTGAACGTGACCACCGGCAACATCAATCTGAAAGCAGCGGTGATGATCGAAGGCGCGCTGCACGTTACCAAGGGCATCACCAGCGCCGGCGCAATCATTGATGCCACCGGCAACAGCAATCACCACACGCATTAATTCATTCAAAACAGCCCGCCCAGTGCGGGCTTTTTCATGCCTGGAGAAATACATGGCCAAGATCGATACGACCGTCACTGAGGCGCAAGCGTCCTCTGAACCAGTAATTGCATCCTCAATGTTCTCATCGCCGGAGTTCTTGACATTCCGCGACAAGGTTTACACGTCGCGACTGTTGATCGTGCCCGGAACTGACCGTTCCTATCCGGTCGAGAAGGCGACGGTCGTTGTGCCGGCCTCCGACATCGAAGCGGTCAAGTTCCTGAAAGCCAGCGAAGAATACGAGCCGTTCAAGGAGTGACATAGATGATCGGAATGGATCGCCATACCGGCCAACCCATTTCCGGCATCGAGCATTTGCGCCAATCCATCGCAGATATTTTGGGCACGCCGCTGGGCAGTCGCCGGCACCGTATGGAGTACGGCAGCAAGCTGCGCCGGTTTGTCGATTTGCCCGTTAACGAGGGCTGGAAAAGCGCCGTCCAGGCTGAAGTCGCCCGCGCTCTAGGGCGCTGGGAGCCGCGTTTGAAGCTGGATCAGGTGCGCGTCATTTCCGTCATTGGCGGGCAAATCAATATGCAAATCGTCGGGAAGTACCTGGGCGACAGCGTCACGTTGGAGGTGGCCGTATGAGTACCGTTGATCTGTCGTCGTTGCCGGCACCGACCGTGTTGGAGCCTCTGGACTTCGAAGAGGTTTATCAGGATGGGTTGGGCGTGTTTCGCGGGTACATGGGTGGCAACTGGACGGCTGCGCTGGAAAGCGATCCAGTGGTCAAGACGCTTGAGGTTGGGGCTTATATCAAGGTCGGCAACCGCGCCCGGGTCAATGACGCGGGCAAGGCGCTACTGCTCGCGCATGCCATTCGCGGTGACCTCGATCAGTTGGGGGCTAACGTCAATCTGAAGCGCCTGGTTATCCAGGCCGAGGATCTGCTGGCGGTGCCGCCGGTGCCTAAAGTCATGGAAGAAGACGACCCGTTTCGCGAACGCATCCAGTTGGCCTATGAGGGCTTGACCACAGCCGGCCCGCGTAACAGCTACATCTTGCACGCGCGTAACGCCTCGGGGCTGGTGGCGGATGCCACGGCTGAAAGCCCGAAACCTTGTCACGTTACGGTAACGGTGCTGGGGCTGGACGGGGAAGGGGAAGCACCGCCGGAGCTGCTGGCGACGGTGGCCGCTGCGTTGAATGACGAAGACGTGCGGCCGGTCGGTGATCGGGTGACCGTGCAGAGTGCGCAGGTGATCCGCTACGAGATTGACGCCATCTTGCATATGGCCGGCGCCGGCCCGGAAGCGGATGCCAGTTTGGCCGAAGCGAAAAGCCGATTGGCCGGCTGGATCAATCCACGCAAGCGGCTGGGCGTCGAGGTCGCACGCTCCGCTGTTGACGCTCAGTTGCACGTTGCCGGCGTTGCCCGAGTTGAGTTGGTTGGATGGCAGGACTTGGCCCCGACCAAGGGTCAGGCGGCGTTCTGTACGCGCTACAGCGTGAGGCTGGCGGGCTGATATGAAAAGTCTACTGCCGCTCAATAGCACGCATCTGGAACGGGCCATGGAGGCCGCGTTTTTCGAAAAGACGATTGTCCCGCTGCGCGACCTCTACAACCCCGACACCTGTCCGGTGCATCTGCTGCCGCATCTGGCGTGGGCGTGGTCAGTGGATCGCTGGGATTACCGGTGGACTGAGGCGACCAAGCGCGCGGCCATTAAGGCGTCGTTCTACATCCACAAGCACAAGGGCACCATCGGCGCATTGCGCCGCGTGGTCGAGCCGCTGGGCTACCTGATCGAAATCGTCGAGTGGTTCCAGACGGTGCCCGAGGGTGTGCCGGGCACTTTCGCGCTGAAGGTTGGCGTTCTCGACACCGGTATCACCGAGGAAATGTATCAGGAGCTTGATCGCCTGATCGACGACGCCAAGCCCGTCACCCGGCACCTGACCGGGCTGGCCATCAGCCTCGAAACTCAAGGCAATTTAGATATCGCCGTGTCCGTCTACGAAGGCGACGAAATCGACGTTTACCCACCCGTCATGCGTGACATCGAGGTCACCGGCAGCTTTGGCGTGATCGGTCGCGAACACACCATAGACACCCTGGACGTTTATTATGATTGATGCGAATTCGCAGTTTTTCGCGATCCTCACGAACGTGGGGATGGCTAAGCAGGCGAACGCCGACGCGCTCGGCATTGCCTGGAAACTCACGGAAATGGGCGTTGGAGATGCCAACCCGGGCGGGCTGGCTGATCCGCCAAATCCGATTCCGTCGGCCGCTCAGACCAAGTTGCTCAACGAGTGGCGGCGCAAGCCGTTGAATCAGCTACGGGTTGACCCGGTCAACTCGGCGGTGATCATCGCCGAGCAGATCATTCCCGCCGATGAGGGCGGTAAGTGGATTCGCGAAATCGGCCTCTACGATGCCGACGGCGACCTGGTCGCGGTGGCCAACTGCGCGCCGAGTTTCAAGCCGTCGCTGTCGCAAGGCTCGGGGCGCACGCAAGTTGTGCGGATGAACTTCGTGGTCACCAGTGCCGGCAACATCACGCTAAAGATCGATCCGGCAGTGGTGCTGGCGACCCGCGAGTATGTCGATTCGCGCATTCTGGAAGAGCTGAGCAAGCTCGACATTAAGCAGTCGGTGCGCGTGGCTACCACGGCCAACATCAATCTGGTTGGCTTGCAGACGATTGATGGTGTCGCGCTGGCCGCCGGTGATCGAGTGCTGGTGAAAAACCAGAATGCCGCCAAGGACAATGGCCCCTATGTGGCAGCGGTTGGCGCCTGGGCGCGGGCCAAGGATGCCGACAACAACACGAAGATGACGCCGAATCTGACGGTGGCCGTCGAGGTTGGTGCGACGCAAGCCGACACGATCTGGCAACTGGTGACCGATGGCGTGATTGTCGTGGGCACCACGGCGCTGACATTCAAGGACATCACCGACGGATTTGCCCGGCTGATGTCGCCAAGTTTTGCCGGGAATCCCACTGCGCCGACACCTGCGCGATCCGACGTCAGCAAGTCGATAGCGACTACCGAGCATGTCAAGCTGCGAGGCGTCGAGTACGCGAATTTTACTTCGAACGGGGCCAGCCTGGCGCTCACGGCGGCCCATGTCGGCGGCTTCCATAGTTTTTCTGGCTCTGCGCAGCTCACGGCAACGTTGCCGACTGCAAGTGGCTTGACGCAGGGCGCGACCATCACGCTTGCCTGTACGGTATCAGGCGGGCTTAAAGTTCTGCCAGCCGAAGGCGATCAGCTTTATACGCCGGATTTTGTGTTCGGGCCGGTGGTGTTGGCGCAGGGCGACACGGCTGAATTTATCCGCCTAGATGGCCAGTGGCGCATGAGCGGCGGTAGTGCGGCGATACCCTATGCAGGTGTTATGGCGGCGCCGAACTTCTCGACTCGGCCGCAATTTGACGACACCAAGGCGCTGGCCACGACGGGGTTTGTGAGAAGGGCGGGCGGAAGTTTCAGCGGGCAAACGAACATCAATACGGCTAACGCCGGTTTAACTTCTGCAATGGCGGGGAATCGGATTGTGGCCAGCGTGTCCGGTGCACTGACGCTTCCAGTGTTGTCCACCATTCCTGTCGGGACAAAGTTTTATATCCAAAACTCGTCACCGGGGGAGGTGGTGATCAACCGACAAGGTACGGATGTCATTGTGGCGTTAGCCAATACCTTGACCAGCATCACTATTTCGCAGCAGTCAGTGGGTGTTTTGGCGCGCGGGGAATCTAACTGGGTTTTTGAGGAGGGGCCGGCGGCTCTCAAGTACTCCACGGAATTTGCGTCTAGTATCGGCGCGTCAGGTTGGGCGCGGCGGCCGGACGGGCTGATCGAGCAGTGGGGCGTCGGTGTCACAGATGCCAACGGTTATGTTTATGTGTCTTATCCGCGTGCATTTACCAAGGGTGTGCGGAATGTGACGCCGGTGCATCTTGGCTCCGCCCCCCTGCTGCATGCGGTTATGGACGTCGGGTTTACCTTGCAGGGTTGCAGAATTCTCGTAAAAAACTCGGCGGGTGGTGCTTCGGCAAATTGGCAAGTTTTTTGGCGTGCTTTGGGGGATTGAACATGGAAAAGATTATTTACTTCAGTCCGTCGACCTGTGGCGCATATGAGCCGGCGTTTCACGGTGGTGATATGCCCGAGGACGTGGTCGAGGTGGCCGAAAGTGTTTGGCTGGGCTTGCTTGCTGAACTGGAGAGCCAGCCAAAAAAAATGTCGTCGCGACCTGATGGCCAGCCGGTGCTGATTGATCCGCCGCCGCTCGATTCTGACGAGCAGGCGGGTGTCGAGCGGGCTTGGCGTGATGCGCAATTGGCGCTGTCCGATCCGCTGGTTTCTCGACACCGCGACGAGATCGAGGAAGGCGGTTTGACCTCGATCACGGCCGAGCAATATACCGAGCTGCAAGCCTACCGCCGGCAGTTGCGCGACTGGCCGCAAGGCTCGCAATTCCCGTTTGTCGAACACCGGCCGCCGGCGCCGACCTGGCTGTCAGCACAACCCGACTAAACGCCCCGCACCGACGTGGCGTTTTTCATTTCGTTACGCGTAACACCAACACCCTCACAGCCTCGCTTATGCGGGGCTTTTTCGTATCTGGAGATTGGACTTTATGAGTTTCTTTCACGGCGTCACCACCACTGATGTCAAGACGGGGGCGCGCACCATCTCGCTGCCGTCTTCGTCGATTATCGGCCTGTGCGCCACCTTCACCCCGGGCATTCTCGGCGGCGGTACGGCGAAGGCCGGCGAACTGAAGTTGATCACCACCGAGCGCGAATCCATTGCCGCCTTCGGCGCCGATTCGGCTATCACCAAGGCCTGTCAGGCGATCTTCGTCAAAGCCAAGGCCGTGATCGTCGCTATCGGTGTGGCCAAGCTGGAAGACGCCGCGCTGCAGACCTCGGCGATCATCGGCGGTGTTCTGGAGTCGGGTCAGCGTACTGGCTTGCAGGCGCTGCTCGATGGTAAGAGCCTGTTCAACGCGCAGCCGCGGCTGTTGATCGCGCCGGGCCATACGGCGATTCAGGCGGTGGCCACTGCGCTCGACAGCGTGGCGCAGAAGCTGCGCGCTATCGGCATCATCGACGGCCCGGGTACGACCGACGAGGCCGCGATTGCCTACGCCGAGAACTTCGGCAGTCGGAACCTGTTCATGGTCGACCCGGGCGTCAAGTATTGGGACACCGTCACCAGTTCGACGGTCGACGCGCCCGGCTCGGCTTGGGCAGCAGGCCTGTTTGCGTGGACGGATGCTGAGTACGGTTTCTGGGCCTCGCCATCGAACAAGGAACTGACCGGCATCACCGGCACCGGCCGCGCGGTCGAGTACCTGGACGGCGACGAGACTTGCCGGGCCAACCTGCTCAACAACGCCAATATCACCACGATCATTCGCGATGACGGTTACCGCCTGTGGGGCAACCGCACGCTGTCGAGCGATCCGAAGTGGGCCTTCGTTACTCGCGTTCGCACGCTGTTCATCCTCATGGATGCGGTGCAGGCCGGGCACAAATGGGCGGTCGACCGCTCGATCACCAAGACCTACGTGGCCGATGTCACCAACGGTCTGGATGCGTTCATGCGCGACCTGAAAGCCCAGGGCGCGATCATCAACTTTGAAGTATTCCCCGACACCGAACTGAATACGGCCAGCCAGATCGCCCAGGGCAAGGTGTATTGGCGCATCCGTTTCACCGACGTGCCGCCGGCAGAAAACCCGAATTTCCTTTTCGAAGTCACCGATCAGTGGATGACCGAAGTGCTTGAAGCAGCCTAAGGGGGCGTAGCAAATGATTCCTCAGACTTTGTACAACACCAACCTGTTCGTCGACGGCGTGAACTTCTCCGGCGACGTGCCGAGCATGACGCTGCCCAAGCTGACCACCAAGACCGACGAATATCGTGGCGGCGGCATGGCCGGCCCCATCGATATGGATCAGGGGCTGGAAAAAATGGAAGCCTCGTTTGTCACCAAGGGCGTGCGCCGCGAGTCGCTGAAGTACTTCGGTCTGGCCGATGGCACGGCGTTCAACGCCACGTTCCGAGGTGCCTTCAGAGGTCACAAGGGCGCGGTGACAGCGGTCGTTGCCACCCTGCGCGGTCGCCTCAAAGAGGTCGATCTCGGTGACTGGAAAGCCGGTGATGCGGCCGAGATCAAACACGCCGTTTCGGTCACGTACTACAAGCTCGAAATCGATGGGCGCCTGATGTACGAAATCGACATGGTCGCCGGCATTCAGGTGATCGACGGCACAGACCAACTGCTCGAAGTGCGCAACGCGCTCGGCCTGTAAGGAATAGATCCAGATGACTCAAGCAATCGCTAAAAACCTGCCGGCCTGGCTGTCGCTAAGTGCAATCGGTGCCGTCGTAACGCTGACCCGTCCCAGTCAAGCAAACAGCGTCGACGTTGAGGCGTTGACCCTGCGTGCCCCGACCGTGCGTGCGGTACGCGCGGCCGACCGCGCCGCCAATGGCGACGACGAACAGCGCGAGCTGATGCTGTTCGCCGGTCTGGCTGAAGTCGGGCTGAAGGATCTTGAAGGCCTCAAGATGGCCGACTATCGCCGCGTGCAGGCGGCGTATACGCACCTGGTGCCTAAAACCGATTATTCGGACTCGATGCCGGCATGGTTGTCGCTGACGACCGATCAGGTGGTGGTGACGTTTTCGTGTCCGAGCGAAATCAACGGCGTGACCGTCGACAAGCTGGCCTTGCGCTCCCCTACTGTGGGCGACGTGCGTGCCGCCAACCGTGAGGTCAGTGGCGACGATGAGCAGCGCGAGCTGGTGTTGTTTGCGGCGCTGTCCGGGGCGTCGGTGGCGGATCTGGAGGGGCTGAAGCTGGTGGATTTTAACCGCTTGCAGGCCGGCTATTTTCGCATGGACAACGACGACGGGCTTTAACCCCAGCGTTATCAAGTCGGCGGCGAAACGTCTGGCGGCGGAAACCGGATTTTCCGCCGCTGAGATCCAGTCGATGCCGTTCGCGGATATGGTGTGGTGGCTCACGGATTGAGCCGCTTTGGGTAGTGCTGGGCACATGGGGGCCATCACATGGCAAACAAAATCGCCCTCGGGCTGGTGATCGGCGGCGCCGTCAGTTCGACCGTCGGCGCCGCGTTCAAGGATGTGACCGGGCGCATCAAGCGCCTCGAGGCAGAAGGCAACAAAGCGCGTGTGCTGCAGCGCACGATTGGCGACACCATCCGCCTGCGCGAAGAATGGAAGAAGGCTCACGACACCGGCGCGGCCGGTGCGTCCAAATTACTCAACCGTTTGAACTCAAACCTCGACAGCCTGAAAAAGCAGGGGATCGAGGTCGGTCGGCTGGAAAAAGCCTATCGCTCCATGGGGCAGACGGCCAACAAAGCCGAGCTGAAAGCCAAGGGGCATCAGCAGATTGATTCGGGCGTAAAGGGCATGAAGGGCGCCGTCGGTGCGGCGGTGGTCGGTGTCGGTGCTCTGGCAGTGCCGACCAAGGTCAGCGCTGATTTTGGCGCGATTGTGCGAGATATCGCGATCAAGGCCGGCATTGCCAACAAGCCGCAAGAGCAGGAGATGTCGCGCAAGATCATCGACACCTCACGCGACACCGGCATGGCGCGTAACGATGTGGCCGACGTGGTCAATCAGTTGGTCGGCGCCGGTATGGACCTGAGCAAGGCGCTCGAGTACGCACCGGTCGCGGCCAAGTTTGTCGTGGGGCAGGGATCCAGTGGTGTCGACACGGCGAAGATGATCAACGCCCTGGGACAGAACGCCAAAATCACCGACCCCAAGCAGATGCAGCAGGCGCTGGAGGCGATCGCCTACCAAGGTCAGGCGGGCAGCTTTGAAGCGGCTGATATGGCCAAGTGGTTCCCGGAGTTGCTGGCTAACATGGCCAGCAACGGCATCACCGGCTTGGATGCGGTGACGCAATTGGGCGCCATGTTGCAGGTCCAGATGAAGCAGGCCGGCAGTTCGGACGAAGCGGCCAACAACCTGAAAAACTGGATGGGTAAAATCGGCTCGACCGACACGGTCAAGGCCTACGAAAAAGCCGGTATTGATTACAAGGGATCGATGCAGACCGGTTTGCAAAACGGTATGTCGACGCTCGAAACCAGTATGGCGCTGGCTCAGAAGTACATTCAGGCGACCGATCCGAAGCGTGCGGCGGCCATGGCCGAAGCGACGTCGAAAATCAGCAAGGAAGCGGATCCTGAAAAGGCCAAGGCCATGATGGCCTCGCTGGAAGAATCCCTGCGCACCGGCGACCTGTTCGCTGACATGCAGGTCAAGGCCGCGCTGTCGGCCTACATGCAGAACAAGGCGCTGTACAGCCAGCTTAAAAACGATTCGCGTGACGCAACCGGGATCCTCGATAAAAACCTCGCCGAGCGGCGTGAGTCGTCGTCGCAGAAGTGGGCCGAAATGGCTCAGTCGATGGATGACGCCATGCGCAGCATCGGCGATGCCCTGCGGCCGGTGACGGACACCGTGGCCGAGTCGTTGACCAAGGTTACCAAAGGCATTACGTCGCTGACGGATAGCGCGCCCGGGGTAGTTGCCGGTGTCGCCACGGTCGGGGCGGGACTGATCGCCTTAAAAGGTATCTTCAGTACGATCAAAATCAGTAAGGGGCTGCTAAACCTTGCACGCGGTTCGCGCGGTGGCAGGAGAGAAAGAGACGCTGGCAATCAAAAGCCCGGAGAACTTGATCTAGTCGCGACTGGCCTGGATGTTGTTTCGCGGGTGAAGGACGCGGCAACGGGCGGCGGCCTTGGCACTGAAACTGGCGCAGGTAACGACGGCGTCAAAAAGGTTTTCGTCGTCAACGCCGGTGCTATGGGGGGTGGTGTGGATGCGTCGGGTGAATCGCGTCGACGTGGACGCGGATCAAAGCGAAGCGCTCGGCGTCGGCCGTTGCCGAGTCCGAGAGGTCCACGTCAGTCTGTGCCACGTCCGTCTGTTTCGGTTTCACGCTCACCTGTTCCGGCTCCGCTTCCCCCTGTACTGGTTTCACAGGCTGTTGCTCCGGCTCCGCGTCCCCCTGTGCCGGTTTCACAGGCTGTTGTTCCGGCTCCGCGTCCCTCTGTGCCGGTTTCACGCCCTGCTGTTCCGGTTCCGCGCATGCCTATTCCGCCGGTGCCACCTGTCCCAGCCGGGACGATGGCCAAGCTGGGCGGGGTCGCGCAAGCCGTTGGCAAGGTCGGCAAGGTAGCCAAGGTCATTCCTGGTGGCACGCTGCTGGAGTCCGGCGCGATGGCGCTTGAAACCTTTCAAAACGCCAAGACCAAGGATGAAAAGGCTGAGGGTTATGGCGCGGCCGCTGGCAATCTCGCCGGCACCATGGCCGGTGCAGCAGCAGGCGCGGCCATTGGTTCGGTTGTGCCGATTATCGGCACGGCCATCGGCGGCTTGATCGGCGCCTATCTGGGCAGTCAGGGCGGTGCTGCGTTGGGCGGATCTTTGGGTAAGTCGCTGTTCGGTGGCGAGGATGAAAAGCCCGAGGAAAAGCCAAAGGCGCCCGTGCCGACCACGCCGCTCATGATGGCGTCAGCGGCGCAGCAAGGCCCGGTGCTGGGAGATGTCGCACGCTCGATGGCGGTGACGGCGCCACTCAAGTCGGCAGCGCTGGCGATCCAACCCAAGGAGCCAGAAAAGCCGGTACCGGCTAAGGTCGATCAGCAGTTTCAATACTCGCTAAGCATGCCGGTGACTGTGCAGGGTGATGTCAAAGACCCGCAAGCATTGGCGCAAGATCTGATGCCGCACATGCAGCGAATGATGGCGGACGCGGCGAAGAGTAACGCTGCCAAGCTGTACGACGAACCCCATCTGTAAGGAGGTTTCATGGCTTACATGGAGCAGATGCAATCAAGTCTGAAGTATCTGGTGGAGGCGGCGGAAACCGGGCGGCGCAGCGCGGATGGCATGCTGAGCCCGGTCAACGGTGCTATCCGCGAACTGACCGGTGCCGCGTCCGAGCTGGAGAGCATCCCGTTTGTCGGGCCGGCCATCGGCGCCAAACTTCAGCGGGTAATGCGCGGCGTCGGTGCGGCTCAAGCCAAGGTCGGTCAAGTGGTGGCGGTGTACGGTCGCGCCACTCGGGCGGCCGCCGAGGTGCAGGAGCGGCTAGGGACGTTGAAGGAACAGGCGGGCAAGGCGGCCACGGCGATCAACAACGTCGCCGGCAAAGTCAGCCCGGCGCTGGCCAACATCGTGCCCACCAGTTCCTTTGCCGTGGATGCCACGCCGGCGCCGGAGGCGGTGAAGCCGTTCCCGCACCTGATGATCATTCAGCCGCGCGATCCGAAGATTGAGCCGTATTACTTCAACTTGGACACGGCGGCCTTTGATGAGCTGAGCCGTTCGACCGAATTCCGCTGGGCTTCGCAGGAGCGCTTGACGCGTAGGCCGGCGAAGCAGGCCATCGGTATGGGCGATGAAAAGTTGACGCTCAAGGGCACGATCTACCCGGGCTTCAAAGGCGGTTTAAAGCAGCTCGACACGCTGCGTTCCATCGGGGCCAGGCTTCAACCGCTGACCTTGACCACGGGGTATGGCGAGGTGATCGGAACGTGGTGCCTAAAGACGATCAACGATGAACAGGGCGCGTTTTTGCACGGCGGGATTCCCCGCAAAATGGGGTTCACTCTGGAGTTTGAGCGCTATGGCGACGACATGCAGGACGTCTGACGGCGACATGCTCGATGTCATTTGCAACAACGTTTACGGCCATCTGAATGGCAGCGTCGAGGCTGTGCTTGATGCCAATCAGGGGCTGGCTGATGAGCCTCAGCCGTTCCGGTCGGGCGTGATCATCGTCCTGCCGGATCTGCCCAGCCCGACTAGTGAGGGCGTCAGCCTGTGGGATTGACCCGGGGCGATGCCTTCGCCGGCGCCGTGTAGCGTTACGCCTAACGACGCCTTGTTTTTTTTGGCCCGCCTTGTGCGGGTTTTTTATTGGGAAAAATCCATGACCCCGATGTTTCGTATTGTCGCCGATGGCGCCGATGTCACGGCCAAGATCAATGATCGGCTGTTGTTGCTGCGCACTTCTGACAAGCCGGGCATGGAGTCGGACGAGTTTGAGTTGCGTATCGACGACCGTGACGGGCAAGTGCAATTGCCACGGCGTGGCAGCTCAATTGAGATCTACCTGGGATATGCCGAAACGAGCTTAGCGCGCATGGGCAGTTACACCGTCGACACGGTCGAGGTGTCAGGCCCGCCGGACACCATCGTGATCAAGGGCAAGGCCAGCGACGTGCGTGGCAGTGGCAAAACCATCCGTAGCGGAAGCTGGGAAAACGTGCCGCTGTCGAAGATCGTGGCTGACGTCGCCGCGCGCAATGGCTGGACGCCGGTGTGTCCGGTGTCGACCAAGGTCGCCCGCGTCGACCAGCTCAACGAGTCCGATTTTAATTTTATCACCCGGCTGGCCAAACAGTACGACTGCACGGCCAAGGTCGCCGACGGCAAGCTATTGGTGATGCCGCGCCAAGGTGGCCAGACGGCCAGCGGTGAGGCGTTTGGCGCTGTAACCCTGACCCGTCGCGACCTCAGTCGCTGGCAATTCAGCCTAGGCGATCGCAACTCACACAAGGCGGTTGCGACTAAGCATCAGGACAAGAAGAACGGCAAGCTCCAGGTCGTAACCATCGACAACGACGACACCCCGGACGGTCTGCCGGCGGTGCATACCGATCGCCATATCTACCCGAACAAGACCGCTGCTGAAGCGGCGGCCAAGGCCCGTCTGTCAGCGTTCAATCGCTCGACCGCCGATGTGCGGCTTGAGATGCCCGGCCGGACGGACATCTTTGCCGAGCGGCCGATTCTCGCCCAGGGCTTCAAGGTCGGGCTTGATGGCGAGTATCTGGCGGACTCGGTGGAGCAGGTGTTCACCCAATCCGGCTGGTCGACCACGGTCGAATGTAATGCCGGCAAAGCTGGTAAATCCAAGGACAAGAAAAAGAAAGAGGCTAAAGCACCGCTTAAGGTGGTGAACATCGAGAAGCAGTAACCGCATCCTATCGCCGCCTGAGTGCGGTTTTTTTATGTCTGGAGTTTGTATGTCCATCACTGAACAACAGCTGCAAAGAATTATGCCCAACGCCCGCCGCCAAGCGGGCGTTTTTGTATCCGCCCTCAACGCAGCCATGGCTCATCGGCAGATCAACACACCGAAACGCCAAGCCGCGTTTCTGGCGCAAGTTGGTCACGAGTCGGGTCAGCTGCAGTACGTCCGGGAACTGGGCGGCGAGCAGTACCTGAGCAAATACGACACCGGCAACCTGGCTGCAAAACTGGGCAACACGCTGGCAGTAGATGGTGATGGTCAGCGCTATCGCGGTCGTGGCCTGATCCAGGTCACCGGCCACGACAATTACCTACGCTGCAGCTTGGCGCTGTTCAGTGATGAGCGATTGCTGCGCACGCCTGAACTGCTGGAGCTGCCGCAATGGGCCGCCGAGTCGGCCGCATGGTTCTGGTCGGTGAATGGGCTGAACGCATTGGCCGATCAAAACGAATTCAACACGATCACCCGCAGGATTAACGGCGGTCTCAATGGCCTGCAGGATCGACTGGAGTTGTGGGGGCGGGCGAGGGCCGTGTTATGCGTCTCGACGAACTGATCCCGACACCGTATCGGTTGGTGGCCAAGGGCGTGCTACTAGCCGTCTTAGTCGGTGGTTCTGCCGCCACCACCTGGCGAGTGCAGGACTGGCGTTATGGCAGCCAGCTCGCCGAACAGAGTCGCTTGCACACTGAAACCCTCAATCGGTTGGCCCAAGCCACGTCCGAGCAACAGCGTGCCGAGCAGAACAAGCGCCTTGCGCTCGAGCAGCGTCTGGCAACCAGTGAACAAACCCATTATCGAGCCTTGAGTGATGTCCAACGTGATCAAGGTCGCCTGCGCGACCGTCTTGCCACTGCTGATCTGCGCCTGTCAGTCCTACTCGATGCCACCACCGGCGCCGGCAACGGATCGCTGTCAGCCTCCACCGCCACCGGCACCGGCAGCGTGGTTCATGGCCCCACAAGAGCCGAACTTGACCCAACGCATGCTCAACGAATTATCGGCGTCACCGATGACGGCGACCGGGGGCTAATTGCCCTCGCTGCCTGTCAGGCATACGCCAAAGAAGTCTCAACACCGAAGTGAAAAAGAGCGGCCGGTCCGGATGCGTCAACATCCGGATCGACCGCCGTCCCTGCAGAATGTCCCTGCAAGTCCAGCCAAGGCTCTTGCTCCGTGCACAAAGCGCGGCGAGCCTAGCACCTGTTTATCCATACAGTAAAGGTCTTGCTCTCAATGTCTACACCCATCATCCCTTGGATGGGCGGCAAACGCCGCCTGGCCGACCGCCTCATTCCCCTTTTTCCTCCACACGAATGCTACGTTGAAGTCTTTGCCGGCGGTGCCGCGCTCTACTTCATGAAACCCCAGCCATCGCCGGTCGAAGTCCTGAACGACATCAACGGCGACCTGGTCACGCTTTACCGCGTCGTGCAGAACCACCTTGAAGAATTTGTGCGCCAATTCAAATGGGCGCTCAGCTCGCGGCAAGTGTTCGAATGGCAGAAAATGACCCGCCCCGAAACTCTCACCGACATCCAGCGCGCCGCCCGATTCTTCTACCTGCAGCACCATGCCTTTGCCGGCAAGGTCACGGGTCAGACTTTCGGGACGGCGACGACTGCCCCGGCCATCAACCTGCTGCGAATCGAGGAAAACCTCTCGGCTGCGTGGCAGCGCCTGTCCGGCACCTACGTCGAAAACCTCCCCTGGCTTGAATGCGCAGAACGCTACGACCGTCCTCACACCTTCCACTACATGGATCCGCCTTACTGGCAGACCGCCGGGTACGGCGTGGACTTTCCGTTCGAGAACTACGAACTGATGGCCGACTTCATGCGCCGCTGCAAAGGCAAGGTGATGGTCAGCATCAACGATCACCCTGACATCCGTCGCGTTTTCGAGAGTTTCCATTTCGAAACTTTAGGCATCTGCTACAGCAGCGCTAACACCCGTCATGGCAGATCTCAATTGAGTGGAGAGTTAGTGGTAATGAACTGGGATCCGAAATCGCTCGCCTGCCTATTTTAGTGTGGTAGCGGTATCCTGTCTGATGGCAGGATAGGACTGAAGAGACTCTCCTTAGGAGCCTATATATTTTGGGAGATATTGGTGAATTTCAAAAAAATCACGGTGAATGGCTGGCATGCCTTGGGAAAGATAGATATCGATCTGTCCCGCCGGGTCACTATTCTCACTGGTGCAAATGGAAGTGGTAAGACCTCCTTGCTCCGTATTCTAGCAATGCATGCTCAATGGGGAGGCAGTGACTTTGGAGTTCCCGGGGATAAAGTGGAGAGCGATGCGGAGCCAATTGCTTACAAAACTATAGGTCAGATTGAATATTCCAGTGGTGAAGAAACCACCGTGCTTGTTGGTGGGAAAACCATACGTAAGCATCTAGCTTTGGGAAGTGCTCAAGTTGTTGATAGTTTGTTTGTATCCTCGCATCGCCCGCCACTAAGATATGAGTCGCTATCAAAAGGTATTGATTGGAGCGTGGACTCGCACCCAAAAACTGCTTTGGATCTTTCGAGAGAAGGTCAAAAATCTGCTCTAGAAGGTACGGTGACAAACTTTTGCGGTTCAATAAAGAGGACTCTGTTTGCATGGCTTGTTGCAGGGTATGGTATTAGGACTGCAGAGAAATATTTGCTCAAGCCCTCAAGTGAGCATGTTAAGTACTTCGAAGATTTTCAGGATATTCTACGTATTGCGATTCCCGAACAGTTCAAGTTTGAATCTATTGAGGTTGAAGCTGGTGCTGAGGTGGTTTTCGTTTGTAATGGTGGGCGTGACCGGTTTATTTTAGAGAGCGCGTCCAGTGGACTTGCTGCTGTTATAGAAATTTGTTGGATGCTGTATCTTCAGCAGTTGAACGTAAAAGAAGGTGAGGATTTTACCGCGATAATTGATGAGGTTGAAAATCATCTCCATCCGAGTATACAAAGATCAATTTTGCCCTGTTTGGTCAAGGCCTTCTCACGTGCTCGCTTTGTCGTCAGTACTCATAGTCCTCTCGTTGTTTCCTCGGTTAGTAGTGCTAATGTATATGCGTTGCGTTTTGATAGCGAATCTCGTGTTAATTCAGAATTGCTTGATTTCAAAGAGAAAGCACGAACTGCAGCGCAGATACTCAATGAGGTTTTAGGAGTGTCGGTAACCCTGCCGATATGGGTGGAAGAGCAGCTGTCTAGTATTATAAAAGATTATAGTCAGCGTCCTGTTACTGAAAGCATTTTTTCAGACCTGCGCGAAGAGTTAAGGCTCCGAGGGTTGGAGGATTTTGTGCCTCAGGCTATTTCGGATGTGGTGAAGCTGAAATGATTAGAATTTCTCGCCCTGTATGTCCTCACCCCGTTGCGCTAGTGAACTTTAATTATAAACATCCATCGAATAAGCAGGCATTGTTATGTAGCTCGCATGGTAAATGTATGTACTGCGAGAGTAAAATTTTGGCAGTTGACTATGGTGACGTTGAACATATTCTACCTAAGGCAGAAGGAAGGTTTCCTCATCTTGAGTTCGAGTGGGAGAATTTGGGGGTCGCTTGTGGGAGATGTAATAACTCAAAATCGGATCGCTACAATGCAGAGCTCCCTTATGTTAATCCATATGAAGAGGATCCTGCAGAGTATCTAGTTGCTGAGTATAATTTAATATTTGCCTTTCGGGGTTGCGAGAGGGGTGTGGTGACAATTAACGATATTGAGTTGAATCGGGTCGAACTTATCGAGCGCCGGAAAACTCACGTTGATCGAATTCGAGATACAGTCACAGCTGTTTTTTCTCGACAAGATCCAAACTTGCGCAGATTGGCCCTTGCGGAGTTAGCAAAAGAAGGTAGCCCAGATAAAGAATACTCTTTTTTCGTTAAGTCTTTGCTGCGACAGCACCGAATCATTGAAGCGTGATGTCTGCGCTAACTCCGGCGATTATCTCCCCTTCTTTGGGCCGGTCGTTCCCACCGAATACCACGGTTGAAAAACGACCGCTAGTGATCGGCAAAATAACTTTATGTCAAGATAGTTGCGTAGATGGTTGGTCTGAGTATTTTCATCATCAAATTCTCATCAGTTCTGCTGAGCTAGTTCGCTCCCCTTAAGTAGTGTTGGGGGAGCGTGCGCGGCATATATCAAATGCTGCTCTGTATACCTAGGGCTGTGATGTTACTCGTATTTTTCTACTTGGTGTTTTTCAGATCCTTCGGGGTCGTTCAAGTGCTTTATAAGCTCTTCAAGGATGATAAGGTCGCAGTGCCTTGCTCCAGTTTCTAGGTCTTGAAGAACATGCGTTACGCCATGATATTGGCGTTGCGATGCATTGTCTGAAATTAGTAGCGATGTTATTGCGTATTTTTCTAGATATAGATCGCCTGTTTCCCACGCAATACACAAGTCCACATCTTTTATATTTTTATCGTTGCTTTCGAAGTCCTCAATCAACCCGTCCAGGCTGAACTTGTACTCGAGGATCATTGGGGCGGTAATCATGCCGAATAGGCCATCTACGGTTTCTTGTGAAACTCCCAAAGGATTTTTTTCTTCATCGTATACATATAACGCTTTTTTTAGATCAAAGCCTATTTTAAATAAGCCATCATAAGTGAAGCGCTCATTGGTAGACATGATGCGCAGCCCTCGGATTACACCGCCTGCGATTAATTGATGAAATAAGGCGATAACATCTTGCTCACGGGTTGGGTTGGATGTAATGGAAACCCGCTCGACCGGTAAGAAGAAGTGTTTATTAGTGAGTTCTAAAGGTTTTGCTGCTTCATGCCCTAGCATGTCATTTTTCCAGTCGTTAATCTTCATCCCACGAAGAAGATCTGGAGACACGCCTGTGTTAGGTTTCATTAGGCCGTAATATTTAGATAAATGATTTTCCATTAGCTTCTGACTTACGCTCTTGGCGAAGTCAGACAGTTCTCTGTGAAATCCTTTGCGTCCCAGGTCGGGTGTATAGTTGTCGAAGTGAATTAAAAAGTGAACTTGGTTTTGTCTGCCTGTGTAACGCTTTAATGGGACGATTAGGGTTTCGCCTTGCGGCATGTTATTTGCTGCTAGTTGTATGCCGGTGTTTAGGACTTTGTAGCCGCTTCTAAGCCCTAACGAGTCGTTAAATTGCTGCCATATTTTTGCAGTTGATCCAAATTCTACAGAAACAGAAGGTGAGTAAGTTGTGAGTACGTTGATTTCTTCTTCGTCCAATCTACCTTTGAGTATTTCGCCAAGCTCTGAGGCTGTCCATGTGTCATGCATGAAGTCAAGATTTCTGAATTTGTCTTTTAGCTTTCTATTTGCGCCAAATTTGGCAAATGTTTTATCGGCCTCATCAGCGATGTCTCGAAGTGCAGCGCTTTTACCTGAAGTGTTATGTAGCCAAAGGTAGCCGGTTCCTTTTGTTTCATGGATTGTAGTTACATTGTTTGATTTTACTGTGATGGTTGTGATAACTGTACTATCTGGTTTGACAGATCCAAGACCGGTTTTTATTGAAAGTATTTTATGCCATTGTTCAGCTGTGTCGGTTTTGATCCAATTCAATTTTTTCGGATGTGTAGTGTCATCAAAACGGACATTTATTGAAACGCCTCTCTCAAAAGTCGCGAACTCTGGATCTGAATCGGCTGCTCCTATCGGCTCTACTTTAGGGTTCGCTCCAGAAGAAACACTTTTTATCCAGTTTCGAGCATTTACGATTCTGCCGGATGCTTCGAAGTCAGGAACTTTGGTGGATATGCGCATAAAGTTAAATCCGTAGGCTACATATGTGGCCCCAACACCTTTGTGCCCCCTGGTTTTCCCCGACTTGAATGAGAAGTTCGGCGCCAAAAATTGCTGAAATTTTTCTTTGTCCAAGCCTATCCCGTTGTCAGAAACGGTTAACGTATTTTCGTCTAAGTCGATAATTATGTTTATCTTAGGCGTGTATGAGGCGATGGAACCTGAAGAGGTTTCGAGAGATGTTCTGGCCTCAACCGCGTCGAGTGAGTTTTGTATCAGCTCACAGAAAGGATCGTACCAGCCGACATATGAGCTCAGAATGTTTTCAATTTCTCGCTTGAGCGCCCCCAGGGCAGCCTCGTTCACAGCAGTGTTTTTAAATTCAAGAGGGTCAAATGATTTAAAAGTCATAGAGATCTATCCATAGTTATCGACAATCACCGCACTGGCAAGTGACCTGCTGGTGCCTATTTATAAGCGAATTCTCAGTTTTTTTCGCTGAAAATGTCCTCTTTCTGCCAGAGCTTGTAACGACGAGGGCTCCGTTTGGATGAGCCAGGTACGGTGGCCTCGTTCCATTTGACCAAACTGAGAAGTTGAACTGTTTCCGGAGCAGGCACGGATAGAGCGGATCGCTGGGGAGGCTGGAATCACGGCGAGCCAAGGCTCAAGCGGCGCCAGCAGGAATTGATCGCCGGCTCGCGGCATTCACGCTTGTGCTTGCGCGAAACGAGGACAGGGTAAAACGTTCCGCAACGGCAATGCGAAGCGATGAAAAACGTGGCCTGCAGACCGTTTAAAATCAGTAGCTTGCGGAACACGTTGTGTGCTAACCTATTGTTCTACTTAGCTTTATAGTGTGGATTGCAAATCCACCTACGCCGGTTCGATTCCGACCTCGGCCTCCACTATTGAAAACCCCGTAGATCAATGATCTACGGGGTTTTTTGTTGCCTTCGAAAAAGTGGGGTACTGCGCAGCGTTCGGATAGGGTTAATCAGTCAGGCACGATCCGGTTTTGATATGGCTGGCACCTTCCACTGTCAGATTCGAGAAAAAGATGCAGCCGATCAGCCGTGCGAACAGCGTCAGTGTTTCGGCAAGATCGGGGTTGTCAAATAAAACAGACCTGGAATCCAGAGCACATAGCGCGCCCCACAGTCGCCCATCCGGCAGGAAAACCGGCGCCCCTGCATAACTTTCGATCGAATATTGCTTCACGACAGGACGTGACGAGAGTCTGCCGTCCTGGCTGATTTGTGGAAGGAAGAGGGCTTGAGGATCTCTGCGGAATTCACTGCAAAGCGTGGTTTCCAGATCCAGCGTATCGCCGACGTTTATCCCGAGTTCGATCGGGTCGTACGCCGAGCAGACGATCCACTCGGTTTCTGTAAATTTTGCGATTCCAGCGAAGCGTGTGCCGGTCAAACGGGTGACGAGCTGAAGAATATTGGTCGTCGCTTCGATCTCGGCGATCGCCGAGCGCTCCTCGTGGCTCAAAGACGCTTTGAGAACGGTGTCACTCATTTGCATAGGGTCAAATCTCCTGGTTGCTGTTACATCCCTGAGCTGGGCTCTGGCGACGTGTTGTGGAAGTCAGCGCGTTTGTGGCGGGGTCGTGGTGAAAAGGGGCAGGCTGGTTACGACCAATCGCTGATTCCGGCGTCAACGTTTAGCGTAGACACCTCGGCGAGTTATGGGTTGCTTCTTCATAATCGCCAGCGCAGAAAAATCTCTGGTCCGTAAGGCGATCGTAGAGCTAACCTTCTGATCTTATTGAGTCCTGGCTTGGTTTTCGCGCTAGATACCTCGTTTTTTCTGCGACTTCGGCTCTACTTCAAGCAAGCTCCGTAGCTCAATGATTTAAAAGGTTTTCTGGTTCTCGGTGGTCGGCAAGATTTAGTCTTCAAATAGCCCACTGCGAACTTGCTTCACCGGGACGTGATGTATATATTCCCCGCTCGGCTTTTCAAGCGGCCATCCTGTCAGGATCGCAACCGCCAAGCTGAGCAAAGCAATACCGCGCTACCGCCCGAATGGCGAAACTGGTAGACGCATGGGACTTAAAATCCCCCGCTCGTAAGGGCGTGCCGGTTCGATTCCGGCTTCGGGCACCATCTTTCAACAAAGGCCTGCTAGCGAAAGCTACGCAGGCCTTTGTTCGTTTCCGCATTGCTGATTTTGCTTTTGCCATGTCGATGACTGGGCGATGCTCGAAATCCGGAACCACCAGCCCTCCGCCGATGCCGAAATAGCATCGACAACGAGGGCTGAGCCATGACTGACGAAAAACCTGAAGTGCCGGAAGAAGTACCCGATCAACCGACCCCTGCGCATTCCACTGAAGAAGAGCGCGAGCGCTTGAAGGACTTTAATAAGGACGGCATCCCGCCGGGCAGTTGCTGATCAACTGTCGCCGCGCTGCGTCACCAATTCCCCGCTGATCGCATCCATCATGGCCGGATGCTCTTCAGCGGCCACGCGCAAATCTTCGGTGACCCGCAACTCCGCACCCGTCGGCGAAAAAGTCGCTGCCGCTGCGAAGGGGGCAGGGTTGGCCGGAACCGGGCGTTTGCCGCGGCGCCAGAAGAAAAAACTGACCATGCACAGGTTGACCACTGCGAATACCCAGAACAGGCCGCTCGCGCCGAACGAGTTCATCACCGGCGAGATCATCATCGGGCTGATGGCCGAGCCCAGTGAGTTGATCAGCAGCAAGCCCTGAATCATCGGCACCAGCGCTTCGGCGGGGGCGCGGTCGGCGGCGTGGCTGACGGCGACCGGGTACAGCGCGAATACGCCGCCACCGAGCAGAAACAGCATCGCTGCGAGCATGGTCGAGGACAGCGGCATCAGCACGATCACCAGCGATAACGCGGTGCACGCCACCGCCAGCAGGGTCAGCACTTGCAAGCGATCCGTGCGGTCGGACCAGCGGCCGACCGGGTACTGCAGCAGCATCGCGCCGAGAATCGTCCAGGCCATCATACTGCCGACTTCACCGACATCCAGACCGCTGCGTTGCAGATACAGCGGCAACAAGGTGTAGATCGCTGCGATGGTCACCCCCGAGCCGAAACAGCCAACCAGCCCGGTCGGTGTCACGCCCAGCAGTTGCCGGGGCTTGAGCGGCTCGACCTGATCGAGCAGCGGCGACACCCGTGGCAGGATCACGATCGGCAGCACCGACAATGCAGCGAGCATGCCGGCGACCATGAACGGCGCGCTGTCGCTCATGCCGGTGATGGTTCCCAGCGTGGCCTGTCCGAGAACGCCGGCGCCATAGAGGACGATCATGTACAGCGCGAGCAAGCGTCCGCGAATCTTCTCGTCACCCGCCAGCAGCAGCCAGCTTTCGATCACCAGAAACACACCGACCGTGGCCCAGCCGTTGATCAGGCGCAGGACGAGCCAGCCCCAAGTGTCATAGAACAAGCCTTGCATCAGGATCGTCACGGCGATCAGCGAGGCGAAGCTGCCGTAGGCGCGAATGTGGCCGATGCGAAGGATCAGCCGGTCATTGAACACCGCGCCCAGCGTCAGGCCCATGAAGTAGGCCGATGAAACGATCCCGATCATGGTCGCCGAGGCACCGGCGGCGTCCAGGCGAAGGGTGGTCAGGGAGGAAAGAAAACCGTTGCCCAGAGCAATAATGAACAGCCCGAGCAGGGGCGCCAGCGCCATGGCCAGCAAACGCGGAGACATAAAAACCTCAAGAAATCGAACAGCGCAACGTGCGCCTCTGCGCATGCGGTTGCCAGGCTGGAACAGGTGTTGGGCAAGTGTCTGCCGGTCGGGCAGGGTTGGGGTGTCTGACGACATGGCCGGCCCTGCAATTCGCGTCTGCGACAAGACAGCCGTATGCAGGAGCGCGCGGGATTCTAAGGCTTGTGCAGGATTTGCCAATAGCTGAAGGCTGCGACGTTAGGACGCAGGCCTCAGAGACTGTCGATCCGCCCCAATGGTCGTCGCATCAAGCCTTGAGAAACCTCGCGGCGCAACTGACGAACAGCAACAGCAAAACCACGCCACCCAGCGCGAAGACCAGCGAACTGAAATGGGCGAGCATGCCGATGAACGCCGGCCCCATCAGAATCCCCGCGTAGCCCATGGAAATGATCGCCGGAATGGCCGTGCGCTGCGGCATGCGCTGTTGCCGACCGGCGGCGCTGAACAATACCGGGACGATGTTCGAGCATCCGGCGCCGACCAGCGCGTAGCCCAGCAATGACGCCGGCCAGCCATCGAACACCAGTGAAACCAGCATGCCGACTGCCGCGCAGATGCCGCCCAGCGTCACCACGCGGATGCCGCCCAGTCGGCTGACAATCGCGTCTCCGGTCAGCCGTCCGAGGGTCATTGCCGCGGCGAAACAGGCGTAGCCCAAACCTGCGTAGCTCGCTGGCATATCGCGCTGTGAAGCCAGAAACACCGCGCTCCAATCGAGCATTGCGCCTTCGGTGAGGAACACGATGAAGCAGAGGATCCCCAGCAGCAGGACGATTCCGCGCGGAATCGCGAAGATCGGACCGTCGCGTTCGGTGCCATAAGGCAACAGGTTTGGCGCAGCCTTGTACAGCGAGGCAACGATGATCGCCACCAGGCACAACACCGCCAACAGCGGATCGAGCCCGAGGCTGAGCATCGCCGTCATCGCCCCGGCACCGGCGATCCCGCCCACGCTGTAGAGCCCGTGAAAACCGGATTGCAGGGTTTCGCCGCTGTTCTTTTCGACGATGATCGACTGGATATTGATCGCGCAATCGAGCATGCCCATGCTCGCGCCGAACAACAGTACGGTGAGCGCCAGCCCGGGCAACCACGCCAGATGGCTCAACATCGGCAGCACCACACACAAGATCAGGGTCGACGCGATGATCACCGGGCGGCAGCCAAATCGCGCGGTCAGGTAACCGGCGAACGGCATGGCCACGATCGAGCCGATGCCAAAGCCCAGCAACAACAGGCCCAGACCACCTTCGTCCAGCCCGGTGCGAGCCTTCACCAGCGGAACCAGCGGCGCCCACGCCGACATGACGATGCCGGTGATCAGGAAGACGATCCGCGTGGACGCGCGTTCGCCGTAGTTTTCGCGAATCGCCAGGGATGATGTGCAACCGCTCATGGACTGATGCGCCAATCAACCAACCGACTTCAACGAAATCGGCCCTTTCAGCCGATCCATCATCGTCGCGCAATACCAGTCATCGAACTGACAGACGCCGGTCTCGGCGGTTTCCGAATACGGGCCCGGCTCGTAGGACGGCGAGGTCACCCCGCGCTGGGTGCCTTCGACCAGCGTGCGGTCCTGATCGTTGGTGGCGATCCACACTTTGGTCAGGCGCTCGATGTCGTAATCCACGCCTTCCACCGCCGTGTCGGGCACCAGCCATTTGGTGGTGACCAGTGTTTCGGTAGCGCTGATCGGCAGGACGCGGAAACTCAGCGCGTGGTCGCCGAGGAAGTGGTTCCAGGTCGACGGGTAGTGGAAGTACAGCAGCGCGCCGATGTCGGCTTCGGAGGTTTTGTCGAGTCGACCATTGACCGCTGGTTTGCCGTCCATGGTGTAGCTGACGGCGCCGGATGAAAGCGGGATGCGGGTCATGCGGAACTGGCCATTGATGTCCATTACCAGACGGCTGGGCATTCCGGCCTTTTCGCACTTGGCCCAATACGCCGACAGCTCGGGATCATCTTCACCGCTGATGCCGCCCACCGAAAGATTATCGACAAACGAATGCAACAACTCTGGATGAGAACCGTCGCAGTGGTAGCACTCGCGATTGTTTTCGAAAACCAGTTTCCAATTGCCTTTCTCGACGATGTTCGACTCGAACGCGACTTTGCAGTTCTCGAGGTAGTGCGGCGCGATGAAAGGGCTGACGGCTTTGCGAAAACCGTCGAAGTCCGGCGCCTTGGCGGCAACGCAGACATAAATGTAGGTGTCGACGATTTCGCAGTGCACGCTTTTCAGGTTGTATTGCGACTTGTCGAAGTCCTGGCCCATGTTGCCAGCGAACAACAGGTTGCCATCCAGCTCGTAAGTCCACTTGTGATACGGGCAGACCATCTTCGCCACTTTGCCATGGTCGGCCTCACAGATTTTCGCGCCACGGTGCCGGCAGGCGTTGTGGAAAGCCCTGACCTCACCGTCCTTGCCGCGAACGACAGCAACCGGGTAATCACCAATCTGCAGGGTGAAGTACTGCCCCGGTTTGGTGATTTCGAAGGTGTGGCCGGCGAAGATCCAGTCCTTGTGCCAGATCTGCTCAAGATCCTGACGGTAAACGTCCTCATTGCGGTAGAGCGCGCCCGGCAGCGAATGCCACGGCTTGCGTTGTGCGATCAGGTCATAAACGCTTTGTTTGTTGTGCATTGTTAGCCTCCCAGGACTTCGATCTTGAGCGGTCACCTTTAACCGTGACTTTTTAAATCAGCGAACGATAAGCCGCAGCCTATCGGGCGCAGGACAAACGCCACAACCGACATTTGCTGCGGGCAATTAATGATTTGCGGTTATCAATGGATGGCTCACGGTGACGACGGCAGCGCTTGAAAAACCGGTTCCAGGGCGGTGATCGCGCAGCGGGCCTGGGCGATGTCCCTGATGGCCGTTTTTACAGCGGTACTGCGCTCATGGCCGAGGCCCTGAGCGAACAGATCAAACTTTTGCTCAAGTTCTTCGACGCTCAAAGGCGTGTGCGGATCGCCGCGCGCAGCGGTGATCGGACTCACCAGCACTTGGCCATTCTTCAAGGTAATGCTCAGCCGCGAGAGGATTTCCTCTGGGAATCGGGCCGAGATATCGGCGGCTTCAACGATTTCGATGCGGGCGCTGAGGGCGCGAATATCCGGCGCAGAAATCGCCGAACCGGTGACTTCCTCAGGGCCGACCTTGCCTCTGACAATCAGCGCTGCCAGCGGAAATGCGAGGGCGTATTGCGCTTGATCAGCGTCCTTCGGCGAATGCCCCTGCAGGCACATCGATTCATAAAACGTCTCCACCCGAATGGTTTCGATCGAATCGGCCGCCAGCAGCGGATGTTGTCGTTGCAGCTCAAGCATCGCCGTCAGCGCCGGCTGCGCCCAGCGGCAGACCGGCCAGGGCTTGAAGTACTGGCTGTCGATTTCCCAACGCTGACCGAGGTCGCGCCAGTGTTCCGCGACTGTAAGGTCTTCAATGGTTTCCGCCGGCGCCCCGGTGATGCCTTCCATGGCCATGAACAGCGCGTTCAGACCGACGAATGCGCCCGCGCCGTGGGCATCACGCAGCATCGTCGGCGCCTGCACCACGCGCATCATCGGGCAGCGCGCGCTGAAGTATTCGGCAATGCCCAAGGCGTGGCGAAAGGTGGCCTCATCCAGATCCAACAATCGCGCCCCGGCGCAGACCACCCCCAGCGCGGAAAAGCCACCGGAAGCGTGATAGGTGGGCGAGGTCGCCATCAATGCCGAACCTGCGCGCAATGCGGTTTCGTAACCCATGCACAAAGCGCTCAGCAGCTCATGTCCAGTGATGGATCGGCCCTGATGATGCAGCGCATCGGCGAGCGCAAGCACGGCGGGTACCACGGTCGCCCCGGCGTGGCCCTTGGATTTGAAGTGACCTTCATGGGCATCGAGGCTGTCAGCGCTGAAGCCGCCGGCCCAGGCTGCGCCGAGCACATTGACGCGCTGCCCGGCAAAGATCATGCGACTGCTATAGAGGCCGGCCGGATAGTGCCGTTCGGCAAACCGGCGCATGGCGACAGTGGTGCCATTGCTCGCCGCGCCGGCCATGACACCGATGATATCCAGCAGACTGTTTTGCACGATGGCGCGGGTTTTTGGCGGAGCGTCGAGAAAATCAAAATCGCGAGAGAATTCGAAGAGTGACATGCAGCAAGCCCTTCCTGTGTGTTGAGCGCGACCGTGCGTGGTCGGCGCCGCTTAACAATGGGTCAGGCGAGGGAGCTGCTCCAGCGACATTTTCGTCGGGCTATTGATAACCAAAACGCCCGACGCTGGCGCCGCGCAGATCACCGGCGGGGAAACTTCGCCAGAATCCATTCGCGGAAACGCCGCAATTCATCTTCATTGTCGGAATTTTCGCGGCAGCTCAAGTAGTGCCAACTGTTGCGCAACTGCACCTGTTGCTCGATCGGTCGCACCAGCAGGCCCTGCTGCACCAGCGAGGTGACCAGATGATTCCAGCCCAGCGCGATGCCTTGGTGAGTCAGGACCATGCTGATCAGCAGGTTGTAGTCGTTGGCGTTGAAGATCTGCGGACTGTTGGTCGGGCGGTCGTCGATATCGATCGCCTGAAACGCCAGCCACACGCCCCAGTCGACATGTTCGGCGACTTGCGAGCGGCCGTAAGGGCTGAGGTTGAGCAACGCTGAATCGCGTACGCCCTCGATGGTGGAAATTTCCGGGTGCTGCTCCAGGTACTGCGGCGTGCACACCGGGTAGATCACGTCGTGGCACAGCGGATAGCTTCTATAGCCTTCGCGGATCCGCGAAATCTTGGTGATGAAGATGTCCGGCTGCACGCCGGGCTCCATGGTCAGGAAGTTCTGCGTGGTGATCAGATTGAGTTCGATGTCCGGGCACTGGGCGAAGAATTCCTGCAGATGATTCGACAGCCACAATGCGGAAAAGGCCGGTGAGCAGCAGACCGTGAGCACCTTCTTGCTCGACTGGCTGCTGCGGATACGTTCGGCGGCCTGGGCAATATTGACGAACGACAATTGCGCGGCATCGAAGAACACCGCGCCGGCGGCGGTCAGTTCGACTGCACGACCCACCCGGGTAAACAGTTGCGCGCCGAGATAGCTTTCCAGTTCACGGATCTGCCGGCTGATCGCTGCTTGCGAAACGCACAACGCCTCGGCGGCTCGGGTGAAACTTTCGTACTTGGCGGCCGCGACAAATGCCTTCACAGCCCGCAAGGACGGCATTTTCAACAGGATGGTGTCAGGGTCGACATGCTTGGTCATTCGTACACTCTCCTAACGATACAGCTCCCCAACGAAGCGCGAGGAGGGTAACGGAACGCTCTTCGCAGGGCCACGCCAGCGTCGCTTTGGGAATAGACCCGGTCGCTCACGGTGCGAAGCCGAAGGATCAGCCATGGCCGACCCTGCAACCGATAACCCGACGTTATCGAATTGTCCCTGTAAATGTAGTTGGATTAAGCGAGGCGATGCTAATAGATTTGCAACATCCCCTCTTTCCTGGGCACCCAAAAATAATAAAAGGAAACCCGTCGTGAAGACATTTATTGATTACCGCTGCCGTTCAAACATGGTTTCACTCAATTGCTCGTCGTTTACAGCGATCGAAGTGCGACACGAAGGAGGCATGGTATGACAAGTTCCGACGAGATCATCTGCGTAAAGAATGTTTTCAAAGTCTTCGGCAACCAGCCAGCACTGGCCATGAAGATGATTGAAGAGGGCGCCTCGAAAGCTGAAGTATTCAAAAAGACCGGTCAGGCCATTGGTGTATTCGACGCCAACCTTTCTGTTCGCCGAGGCGAAATCTTCGTGATCATGGGATTGTCCGGGTCCGGTAAATCGACCATGGTCCGCCTGTTCAACCGCTTGATCGAACCGACCTCCGGCAAGATCTTCCTTAATGGCAAGGAAATCACCGGTCTGGCCGACAAGGATCTGCTGCAAGTCCGCCGCAAGGACATGGGCATGGTCTTTCAGTCATTCGCCCTGATGCCGCACATGAGCGTGATCGACAACGTCAGTTTCGGTCTGGAAATCAGCGGCGTCAGCGAGAAAGAGCGCTACTGTCGGGCCATGGGCGCACTCGAGCAAGTCGGGCTTTCCGGCCAGGAACTGAGCTTTCCCCATCAACTTTCCGGCGGCATGCAGCAGCGCGTCGGCCTGGCCCGCGCCCTGGCCAACGACCCGGCGATTCTGCTGATGGACGAAGCGTTCTCTGCACTCGACCCGATGATCCGCAGCGAAATGCAGGGCGAGTTGATCAAGCTGCAGGCCGAGCAGGATCGCACGATCATTTTCATCTCCCACGATATCGAAGAAGCGGTGCGCATCGGCCATCGCATCGCGATCATGGAGGGCGGGCGCGTGGTGCAGATCGGCACGCCGCGTGAACTGCTGTGCAATCCGGTGAATAAATATGTGAGGGACTTCTTCAATGGTTTCGACACCAGTCGAATATTGAAGGCTGGCGATATCGCCCAGCAGGATTCCAATGTTGTTTATTTGCCAGGCAGCCAAGTAACCATCAAGGCTGAAGCCTCATTGCGCGACATCTTTCATATAGTTGCCGCGTCGGCAACTCCGATGCCGGTGGTGGATGAAGTTGGACTTTATAAAGGTTCGATTTCCCAGGGGCATTTACTGAGCTGCCTGAGTAACAGCTGAACTCCGAATACTCAGAATTGATAAAGCAGTTTCTGCGGGCGAGGTAGCACCATGTCAGATTTCAATATTCTGGATCCTTTCCAGAGCATCAATATTCCTTTCGGTTCGTGGGTCGAAACCGCGCTCAAATACTTGGTCGGTAACTTTCGCGAAGTATTCCGCTCGATTCGCTGGCCGGTCGACCAGGTTCTCGACGGCGTGCAGTGGAGCCTGCTGTCGGTGCCGCCCACGGTGTTCATCATCATTGCCGGGCTGATCAGTTGGCAGATCGGCGGCAAACGCATCGCCCTTTTCAGCGTCGCCACGCTCACCGGCCTTGGCCTGATCGGCGTGTGGAATGACGCCATGGTCACTCTGGCTCTGGTGCTGACCTCGCTGTTGTTCTGCGCGGTCATCGGCATCCCGCTGGGCATCCTCTGCGCGCGCAGTGATCGCACGGAAATGATCATCCGCCCGGTACTCGACGCCATGCAGACGCTGCCGGCGTTCGTCTATCTGGTGCCGGTGGTCATGCTCTTCGGCATCGGCAACGTCCCCGGGGTGATCGTCACCATCATCTTCTCGGTCGCGCCACTGGTGCGGTTGACCAACCTCGGTATTCGCCAGGTGCCCGCCGACAAAGTCGAAGCGGCGAGGGCCTTCGGCTGCACGGCCACGCAAATGCTGCTGAAAGTGCAATTGCCACTGGCGGCGCCAACGATGATGGCCGGGCTCAACCAGACGCTGATGTTGTCGCTGTCGATGGTGGTGGTCGCCTCGATGATTTCGGTGGGCGGTCTTGGCTTGATGGTGTTGAGCGGCATCGGTCGCCTCGACATGGGCCTGGCCAGTGTCGGCGGCGCCGGGCTGGTGTTGCTGGCGGTGTTCCTCGATCGATTGACCCAGGCCATGGGTGAACGCAGCAGCGATCTGGCCACCGGTCAGCGCTGGTATGAGAGCGGCCCGGTGGGGCTGCTGATGAAACTGAAGAAAAAGAAGACCGTTGCACGTCCCGTGACCAATTGAGTTTGCCTGCTCACCCATAAACACTTTCAAGCGTGGTGAAACATGAAACTGACAACCCTCAAGAAAAGCCTGATGGCTTCGCTGTTCGCTACATTGCTGTGCTCAGCGGTTCACGCAGCAGATGCCAACAAACCGGGCGCCGGTGTGTCGATCACGCCGATTTTCCCGAGCATCGCCGAAGAGCGTTTTCGCGGTGAGGTGGTGCTCGCCGGACTCAAGGAATTGGGCTACGACGTCAAAGCGCCGAAAGAAGTCGACTACCCGGCGATGTTCCTTGCGCTGTCCTACGGCGATGCGGATTTCACCGTGCATGAATGGGAAAACCTGCATCAGGCGTTTTATGAAAAGGCCGGCGGCGACGATGTGATGGTAAAAGTCGGGCAGGTCATGAAAGGTGTGCTACAGGGCTACATGATCGACAAGAAGACCGCTGACGCCTACCAGATCAAGGACCTCGCCGATCTGAAGAAACCGGAGATCGCCAAACTGTTCGACAGCAACGGCGATGGCAAGGCCGACCTGACCGGCTGCAACCCGGGCTGGGGCTGCGAAATCATGATCGAGCATCATATGAAAGCCTATGGTCTCGGCCCGACCGTGGTGGATAACCGCGGCTCGTATTTCGCCTTGATGGCCGACACCATCGCGCGCTATCAGCAGGGTAAACCGGTGTTGTTCTTTACCTGGGTGCCGCAGTGGATTGCCGGCGTGCTGGTGGAAGGGCGCGATGTGGTCTGGCTGCCAGTGCCGTTCACTTCGTTGCCGGATGGCAAGGAAAGCAAGGACACCTTCCATGACGGCAAGAACCTCGGGTTCCCGGTGGACACGATCAATGCCGTGATGAACAAGGAGTTCGCCGAGAAGAACCCGGTGGCGCGCAAATTCCTCTCCGAAGTCAGCATCCCTCCCAGCGCGGAAAGCGAGCAGAACCTGCGCATGCAGAAGGGTGAAAAATCCCTCGCCGACATCAAGCGCCACGCCGCGGAATGGATCAAGGCCAATCAGCAGGCTTATGACGGTTGGTTGAGCGACGCACGCGCGGCGGCGAAGTAATCGGTTCGAGCGCACTTGGCGGCGGCTCAGCCTGTCGCCCACGTTGCGGTCGCAGGTGTCAGTGAACGGCGAGTGAGTGAGCGAAGATGGAAACCTTTCAGAGTCCGTTGAAGCAGCAAAACATCGGCTTTCGCCAGTCCGCATCGGTCTCCGGAGAAGCGCGCGCGGTGCGAGTGGCGTTCGTATTGCTCGACCATTTCTCCCTGACGACCCTGTCCACGGCAATGGATGCGTTGGCCACTGGCAACCTGATTTGCGGCGAAACGCAGTACAGGATCTCGACCTGGTCGCTTCAGGGCGGACCGGTGGAAAGCGATGTCGGCGTACCGGTGTCGTCGCAACGACTGGTTGCAGAAGGCTTCAACCATGACGCGGTGATCGTGATCGGCGGTCAGCGCGTCAGGCTGGCAGCGCATCCGCTGCTGCGCCGGGTACTGAAGAAAACCGCCGGCAAGGGCATCGTTGCCGGATGCTGGAATGCGGCGTTTCATCTGGCTGATGCGGGGTTGCTCAGCGCCGAGGCGTTCGCCTGTCACAGCGACAGTTGCGGTCTGATCGGCGAGTACTTCCCGCAGTTGAAAGCGTCCAGCCGTGAGTTCATCTTCGCTCAGCGCCGAGCCACTTGCGCCAACGCTCACTCGGCTCTGGATATGACTCTGGCGATCATGCAGGAACTGGGTTCGCGCAACGATGCGACGCTGGTGGAGGAAATCAGACGGGTTCATCAGCCGGTACAGGGCAAGCCTGCGCTGACTGCCGACAGAGTCCGACCCGCAGCGATTCCCAAGCCGCTGAACATCGCCATCGACCTGATGGAAAACAACATCGAGGAGCCGATGGAAATCGATGCCATCGCCAGCCACGTAGGGGTGTCGCGCCGGCAACTGGAGCGGCGGTTCGCGCGCTATCTGAATGCCGCGCCCAATCGCTATTACCTGGAATTGCGCCTGACCCGGGCGCGGCAACTGATTGTGCAAAGTGATCGCTCGATGACCGATGTGGCACTGGCGACCGGATTTGTCAGTTATCCGCACTTCTACAAGCGCTTCAAGGATCTGTTCGGCTTACCGCCGATGACGTTCAGGGATTACTACTACGCCAGTGACCCCGCCAGCAACGGGCGTTATGCCGTAGCCGCCAACTACTGAATCAACCGCGCGAACTTGCTGTTTGCGCCAGAAATGTTTTTTGAAAGTTCCGGATCAACGCCACTGCGTGCGTTCGCTTTGTGCCGCGTGCGTTTTGCAACTTCAACGATTAACGGTTCAACACTATGAAAGTCAGTTCATTACCCGCCGATGATGACAGTTGTGGCTGGTTTCATCTGAGCAAACCGCGCAGCCCCGAGCCAGCGCACCGTGGGCAGCGTTCGGCGCGGTGGGTGATCATCGGCGCCGGCTTCACCGGACTCGCCTGCGCGCGGCAACTGGCGTTGAATTTTCCCGACGACGAAGTGGTACTGGTCGAAGCGCAGGAAGTTGGATTGGGCCCCTCGGGACGCAATGCCGGTTTTGCCATTGATCTGCCGCACGATATTGGCGCCGATGATTACATCGGTGACATCGCGCTGGCCCGGACCAGTCTGAAACTCAATCTGGCCGGCCAATCGATCCTCCGCGATCTGGTCGATCAATACCGCATCGACTGCCAGATGAAGGCGTGCGGCAAATATCAGGCGGCCGTGGAGAATCGCGGTATCGCCGTGCTCGATGCTTATCGCCGCGGCCTGGAAAAACTCGATCAGCCATTTCAGATGATCGACGCCGATGAGTTGCCGGAACATCTCGGTACGCATTTCTATCGCAAGGCGTTGTTCACGCCAGGCGCGGTGTTGCTGCAGCCATCCGGGCTGGTCAAAGGCCTGGCCGATAATCTGCCGGCCAATGTCACGCTGTATGAGCGCACGCCGATTCTGGAAGTGGAGTACGGCACGAAGACTGTGCTCAGACATGCCCACGGCAGCATCACGGCCGACAAACTGATTCTGGCGAACAACTCGTTCGGTATGCGGTTTGGTTTCCTGCAGGGACGCATGTTGCCGATCTACACCTACGCCAGCATCACCCGGCCGTTGACCGATGAAGAGCAGGCGCGCCTGGGCGGCAAACCGTTCTGGGGCGCCATTCCGGCTGACCCGTTCGGCACCACGGTGCGGCGCACGCCGGACAATCGCTTGCTGATCCGCAACAGCTTCACCTTCAACCCCGACGGCCGCAGCAACCGCAAATACAACGAGCGTTTCGTGCGTCGGCACAAAGCCTCGTTCGACCAGCGTTTCCCGATGCTGCCCGACGTCACGTTCGACTACACCTGGGGCGGCGCGCTGGCGATGTCGCGCAATCACAACGGCTTCTTCGGTGAGCTGGCGCCCAACGTCTACGGTGCGCTGGGCTGCAACGGCCTCGGCGTCACCCGCGGCACCGTCACCGGCAAGTTGCTCGCCGACTGGCTGGCCGGGCAGCGCGACGGGCTGATCGATTTCCTCTTGCAGACACCCGGCCCCAACAGCAACCCGCCCGAACCGTTCCTCTCGCTCGGGGTGAACATGAACCTCAAGTGGGGGCAGTACCGCGCCGGCAGAGAAAGCTGAATTACCTGAAGCCCGAAATCCTGAATATTGACCTGGAGAAAACGCGATGAACTTTGATGGAATCTTTACCCCGGCCATTACCCCGTTGTCCGCCGATGGCCAGATCGACTATGCGGCGTTCTCCGAGGTGATCGAATACCTGATCGAGTCCGGGGTGCACGGCATCGTGATCGGCGGGTCGACCGGCGAGTATTACGCGCACACCGCAGAAGAGCGGGTCGCTGTGGCCCGGCGCGCAAAAGAGGTGATTCGCGGGCGCCTGCCACTGGTGGTCGGTACCGGCGGCATCCGTACCGAGGATTCGGTGTACTTCGCCGAGCAGGCCAAGGCATTGCAAGCAGACGCGATCCTGGTCGGCTCACCGCCCTATGCCTTGCCGACCCAGAAGGAGATCGCCGCCCACGTCCTCGCCGTGGACAAGGCCGCCGGTCTGCCGATCATGCTTTACAACTATCCGTCGCGGATGGGCGTCGCGATGGGCGATGAATTCTTCGCTGCCATTGCCGATTGCAAAAACATCGCCGCGATCAAGGAAAGCTCGGGCGAAACCAGCCGCCTGCATCGTCTGGCTCACTCGCACCCCGATATCCAAATGTCCTGCGGCTGGGATGATCAGGCGCTGGAGTTCTTCGCCTGGGGCGCGCGCAGCTGGGTCTGCGCCGGTTCCAACTTCATCCCGCGTGAACACATTGCGCTGTACGAAGCCTGTGTTCTGGAGAAGAACTTCGACAAGGGCCGGCGGATCATGTCGGCGATGTTGCCGCTGATGGACGTCCTCGAAAGTGGCAAGTTCGTGCAGTCGATCAAGCATGGCAGCGAACTCAGCGGCCTGCGTGCCGGCGGTGTTCGCGCGCCGCTGCAAGCGCTGGAACCTGCCGAGAAAGCGCAACTTAAAATCGTGATTGAAACCCTGCAGAAGAACGTCGCACGCATTGTCGAGGAGGCTTGAAATGGCAGACCTGCTGAGTAAAGAGCAATACCGTGAACTGGCGGCGCAGCTGGAGTTTCGCCATCAGGCTTTTATCGATGGTCGCTTTACCCCGGCAAAATCCGGCAAGACCTTCACCACGAGCAATCCGGCCACCGAACAGGTGCTGAGCGAGATTGCCGCCTGTGATGCCGAAGATATCGATCAGGCCGTTGCAGCCGCGAAAGCAGCGTTCGATGACGGCCGCTGGCATTCACTCGCACCCTCGGCGCGCAAGTCGGTGTTGCTGCGCTTTGCCCAATTGCTCGAGGACAACGCCCATGAGCTGGCGGTGCTGGAAAGCCTCGACAGCGGCAAGCCGATCCGTGAATGCCAGACCATCGACGTGCCGGAGACCATCCATACCTTGCGCTGGCACGCCGAGCTGATCGACAAGATCTACGACGCCACGGCGCCAGTCGGTTCCGGCGCGGTGACCATGGTCGTGCGCGAGCCGATCGGCGTGGTCGGTCTGGTGCTGCCGTGGAATTTCCCGCTGCTGATGCTCGCCTGGAAAATCGGCCCGTCGCTGGCCGCAGGCTGTTCGATCGTGGTCAAACCGGCCAAGGAAACCACCCTGAGCACCTTGCGCGTTGCCGAACTGGCGCATCAGGCGGGGATTCCCGCCGGCGTGTTCAACGTCGTGCCCGGCGGCGGTAAAGAGGCGGGCGAGCCGTTGGGTCGCCACCCCGACGTGGCAATGGTCAGCTTCACCGGCTCGACCGATACCGGGCGGCTGTTCCTCAAATACTCCAGCGAATCCAACCTCAAGCGCATCGTGCTGGAGTGCGGCGGCAAGAACCCGGCGGTGGTGATGAATGATGTCGAAGACATCGACGTCGTCGCCCAGCATGTGGTCAATGGCGCGTTCTGGAACATGGGCGAAAACTGCTCGGCCTCGTCGCGGCTGATCGTCCACGCCGACATCAAGGAGGAACTCTTGCAGCGCGTGCAGGCGCACCTCGGCGACTGGAAAATGGGCGATCCGCTTGACCCGGAAAATCGCTTGGGTTCGATGATCAGCAAGGCGCATTTCGACAAGGTGCGCTCGTATCTCGATGTGGCTCGCGACGAAGAGCTCAACGTGCTGGTGGGCGGCCAGACCCGCAACGATATTTTCGTCGAGCCGACCATCGTCGATGGCGTCAGCCGTGACAGTCGCCTGTTCCAGGAAGAGATCTTCGGCCCGGTGCTGAGCGTCACGACCTTTCAGACAATCGATGAAGCCATCGCCCTGGCCAACGACACGGCTTATGGATTGGCCGCTTCGGCGTATACCGGCAACCTGCGCCACGCGCTGAAACTGTCGCGCGGCATTCGCGCCGGGATCGTCACGGTCAATTGCTTCGGCGAGGGGGATGCCTCGACGCCATTCGGCGGGTACAAGGAGTCGGGATTCGGCGGGCGCGACAAGTCGATCTGGGCCCACGACCAATACACTGAACTGAAAACCATCTGGATCGACGCGTCGTAATTGGCGCTGGATCTACACGAGGGCCTGCCAGCGAAAGCTGCGCAGGCCCTTGTGCGTTTGCGCACCTAGGTATGCGATATCAGCAAATCACTGATGATGCAGATCGAGCCATCCTCGGGCGGCGTGGCATCGGTGTAGTCGATCTGGTTGTAGACGCCGCCGTGGAAGTTGAACACCTGCGAGTTCCAGGTTGAGTCGAGCTGCAAATCACCCGAGGTGCCGACAACGCCGTTGTAGTCGACGGTAACTCGGGCCACGCCGGCAGCGTTGGCGCGAAGGGTCACCTTGAACTTCGCGCCCAGCGGCACGCCTTTGAGAACCGTGGTGTTGACCGGGGTCGGCTGGTTGAAGCTCTGGCGGAAGCCCATGGTGATGTTGCCTTTCTGCCAGAACACCTTGATGGCCGGGCTGTCGTCGTTTTTCACATGCATCTGCGAGATAACGACTTTCTGCGCAGAGTTGACCTTGGTCACGGTCATTTCCTGATAGTTGAGGTGGTCAGCGGCGCTGGCCAGCGACCAATAGAAGGACTCTTTCCATTCGCAGCGGGTGCGGTGGGTGCTTTTGCTTGAGGCGCCTTTGGTCGGCGCGGACAGTTGCAGCGAGCCGTCCGGCAGCACCGTGACGATACTGGGGAATTGCGCAATGGCCTCGGCGCCGTTGAGCTCCAGTGCCACGGGGTTGGTTGCCGAGACGGGAACCGGGGTGGAGAGGGTGAGATTGCTGATATTTACGGCCATGGTTTCTACTCCTGACGATAAAAATCATTGGCGCTCCAAGCCTCAGGTCATTCCTGATCCGCACATTTGCTGGCGCGGACTTTCACCACCTCTCGGGCTCAGCAGCATGGCGACGCACGCGGCCGCCGCAAAAACACACAGGGCAACGGTCACGCCAGCAGCCTCCAGCACCGCGCCGAAAATCGGCGTGCCGGCGGTTTGACCGAGGGCCAACAGCAGAAACGGTACGCCCAGTCCCAGGTCCGGGCGATCCGGCAACAGGTTGATGCCTTGCAGCAGATAAACACCTGACGAAACGATATACGCCGCGCCAAACAGGCACATCGCTGCAAGGCCCGATCCGGCTGAAACAGAAGCGGCAGCGAGGCCCAACGTGCCGAGGCCAATGCCGGCCAGCGCCAGATGCTGCATGCGTGCCACGCCAAAGCGGCCCGTGAGCACGCCGGTCATGCAGCCGCTGATTCCCGCAGCGCCCAACACTATCCATGCCCAGGCGATCGACTGATCGCTGAAACCGGCCTGGCTGCGCAGGATGTCGGCACCGAACGTCCAGACAGCCGTGCTCGCCAACCCCATCAGGAAAGCGCTGGCGCACAAGGGCAGCACCCCGGGCCGACGCAGCATGAGCAGAGAAAAACTCTGCGTGGCCTCATGCTGAACCCGGCGCGGTACGGCAAACCACAACCAGACCGTGACGCCGATGCCGATCAGGGCAAACAGCGCATAGAGCTGCCGCCATTGCCCGGCCGCCAATATCGCGGCCAGGCCGGAAAAAACGATACCGACCGCCGTCCCGGCATTGATAAAGCCATTCGCTCGCGGACGATCCGCATCATCCAGACGCGCCGCCACTGCGCTCGCCAGTGGTGGCGAGGTCAGACCCGTGCTCAATCCCGCCAGCGCCACGCCGCAGCCCAACGCCAACCCCGACGAAGCGAAAACCACCAGGCCCATCCCCAGCGTCGCAGCGGCGCCGGCCATCACGGTCAACCCGCGCGGACTGACCTTGCCGTTGCAGACAAACGTCGCAACGATGCCCACACAGTAAGCGGCAAACGCGCTGCCGCCGATCCAGCCGGCAGCGGACACGCTCAGCTCCAGATCCTGACGAATCTGCGGCAGCAACAGGCCATAAGCGAAGCGTGCCAGGCCATAGGACAACGCCGTCAGCGCGAACGCGGCCGCGACCAGATTGAGGCTGCGTCGATCAAGACTCACGGTAAAAGCGGATCGCTGGCGCGGGGGGCGTATAAACAGTCAACGCCGCACTCGCAGGTGCACACCGGGCAGGCGCAATCGGAGGTGGAAGGATCATTAGCCATGAGTGTCCTCGAGGTTGTCTGTTGCTGAAGTCGTTACCGGTTCTGATAACGGACTTGCACCTGCGTTTGATGATTTTCCGCTACACCCGATGGATGGTAGAGCAATGGGCGAGGGCAGCCCTCCATCCAGCGGCTTCAGTGCGCCAGCATGTTGTGGTGGATGCTGCCCATGATCCATAGCGAAAGCCCGACCAGCAGCAGAATGATCACCACCGAAAAGATCAGCGCCCTGAGGTTCCAGCGCTGTTCCTTGGCGGTGTCCAGGTGCAGGAAGTATTTGAGGTGAGCGAAAACCTGCACCACGCCCAGCGCAACCACCACCCACGCGGTGACGCTGCGCGGCAAGGTCGGGTACATGACCAGGCCAAAGGGAATCACCGTCAGGATCACCGAAATGATGAAACCGACCATGTACGAACGACTGGTGCCATGGCTGGTCCCGGCACTGCTATGAATCGGGCTCTGGTTATACATGTCACACCACCCCCAGCAGATAAACCACGGTAAACACACAGATCCACACCACGTCGAGGAAGTGCCAGAACAGGCTCAGGCAACTCAGCCGCGTGGTGTTGGTATTGGTCAGGCCGCGACCGCTGATCTGCGCCATCAATACCGCCATCCACACCAGACCGCTGAGCACGTGCGCGCCGTGGGTGCCGACCAGGGTGAAAAACGCGGTAAGGAAACCGCTGCGATCCGGCCCGTAGCCTTCTTCGATCAGATGATGGAATTCATTGATCTCCATGGCGATGAAGCCGCAACCCAGGACGAAAGTGACGCCGAGCCAGCGCAGCACGTGGGCTTTGTCATTGCGGTTCATCGCCAGCATCGCGTAGCCGTAAGTGATGCTGCTGAGCAGCAGCAACGCGGTTTCGGCGAGGACGTAGGGCAGTTCGAAAATGTCGACGGTCGAAGGCCCGCCAGCCACGCTGTCGCGCGACACGGCATAGCCGGCGAACAGCGTGGCGAAGAGGATGCAGTCGGTCATCAGGTAGATCCAGAAGCCGAAAATGCGCATCGACCCCGCGTCTTCGTGGCCATGTTCATGGCTGTGCGCGATGTCTTTATCCAGAACGATGTTGGACATGTTCAAGCCTCCGCCAGATTTTTGAGACGCGCTTTTTCAATCCGCGCCACTTCCTGTGCCGGGACGAAATAGTCGATGTCTTCGTCGTAGCTGCGCACCACCATCGCCACCACTGACGCGACCAGACCGAAGATCGCCAGCCACCAGATATGCCAGACCAGGGCGAAGCTGCAGATCAGCGCGAACACACTGATCACCAAGCCAGCGGAGGTATTGCGCGGCATATGAATCGCGCGATAGTCGGTGTGGCTGAGGGTGCTGACGCCACGCTCCTTCATGCCCCAGTAGGCGTCGAGGTCGTTGACTTTCGGTTGCTCGGCGAAGTTGTAGAACGGCGGCGGCGAGGCCGTGGCCCATTCCAGCGTGCGGCCATCCCAAGGGTCGCCGGTAAGGTCGCGGTACTTGGCACGGTTGCGGATGCTCACGTAGAGCTGCATCAACTGTGTCGCCACGCCGCAGAGAATAATGCCGACGCCGACCAGCTCCAGCAGCAACCACGGTTGCCACGCCGGGTTGTCGAAATGGTTGAGGCGGCGGGTCATGCCCATGAAACCGAGCACGTAGGACGGCATGAACGCGAAGTAGAAACCGACCAGCCAGCACCAGAACGAGATGCGCCCGAGGCGGTCGTTGAGGCGAAAGCCAAAGGCTTTCGGGAACCAGTAGGTCAGCCCGGCCATGTAGCCGAACACCGCGCCACCGATGATCACGTTATGGAAGTGGGCGATCAGGAACAGGCTGTTGTGCAGCAGGAAGTCGGCACCGGGCACCGCCAGCAGCACGCCGGTCATGCCGCCGATACTGAACGTGACGATAAAGCCCAGCGTCCACAGCATCGGTGTTTCGAAGCGCACGCGGCCGCGATACATGGTGAACAGCCAGGTGAAGATTTTCACCCCGGTCGGCACCGCAATGATCATCGTCATGATGCCGAAGAACGCATTGACGTTGGCCCCGGCGCCCATGGTGAAGAAGTGGTGCAGCCAGACGACGAACGAGAGGATGGTAATCGAGATGGTCGCCCACACCAGCGAGACATAACCAAACAGCCGCTTGCTGCTGAAGGTCGCGGCGATCTCCGAGAAGATCCCGAACGCCGGCAGGATCAGGATGTACACCTCCGGATGGCCCCATGCCCAGATCAGGTTGACGTACATCATCGGGTTGCCGCCGGCCTCGTTGGTAAAGAAATGCATGCCCAGGTAACGATCGAGGGTCAGCATCAGTAGGGTCGCGGTGAGAATCGGGAACGCGGCGAGAATCAGGATCGAGGTGCACAGCGCGTTCCAGGTGAACACCGGCATCTTGAACAGGGTCATGCCCTCGGTACGCATCTTCAGGATGGTCACGAAGAAGTTGACCCCGGTAAGCAACGTCCCTATGCCGGATATCTGTAATGACCAGATGTAGTAATCCACCCCGACGCCGGGGCTGTAGCCAAGTTCGGACAGGGGCGGGTAGGCGACCCAACCGGTGCGGGCGAATTCACCGACGCCGAGGGAGATATTCACCAGCGCCGCACCCACCACGAACAGCCAGAAGCTCAGCGCATTGAGGAACGGATAGGCCACATCACGTGCGCCGATCTGCAGCGGCACGACGATGTTCATCAGGCCGACCACGAACGGCATGGCCATGAAGAAAATCATGATCACGCCGTGGGCGGTGAAGATCTGGTCGTAGTGTTCCGGCGGCAGATAGCCCGGCCCGCCACTGGAGGCCATGGCCTGCTGGGTGCGCATCATGATCGCGTCGGAGAAACCACGCAGGAGCATCACCAGCGCGACGATGATGTACATGCAGCCGATTTTCTTGTGATCGACCGAGGTGAACCACTCGCGCCAGATGTAACCCCACTTGCGTTTCCAGGTGATGGTGCCGACCAGCGCGAAACCCATCAGGCCGACGATGGCCAGGGTGTACATGACGATGGGTTCGTCGAAGGGCACCGCGTCCCAAGAAAGTTTTCCGAACATGATTTAACGCTCCTCGGCCAGCAGACTCGGTTGTTGATTGACGCGTGCGTCGTCGCTGTTGCGTTGCACCTGGGTGTCCTTTTTGCGCGGTGCCTTGTTCATGCCTTCGTACTTGTCGACGATGTCGAGAAACAGTCGCTCCTGCACAGCCGAGTAATAAGTGATCTTGTGTGCCACTGAGGGCTTGGCCAATTCTGCGTAGCTGGTTTGATCCAGCTGGCGAGGAGCTGATTTGACTTTGTTGACCCAGGCTTCGTAGTCCGCGCCGCTGAGTGCCAGGGTGCTGAAGTGCATGTCGGAGAAACCGTGGCCGTTATAGTTGGCGGCGATACCGCGATACTGGCCGATTTCATTGGCGATCAAATGCAACCTGGTCTGCATGCCGGCCATGGCATAGATCTGCCCGCCGAGGGCTGGAATAAAGAACGAAGTCATCGCCGCGTCGGAGGTGACGGTAAAGCTCACCGGCGTGTTCACCGGGATCGCCAGTTCATTGACCGAGGCGATGCCGAGGTCGGGATAGATGAACAGCCATTTCCAGTCGGTCGCCACCACTTGCACTTTTACCGTTGGCACGTCCGAATCCAGCGGTTGATACGGGTCCAGTGCATGGGTGGTTTCCCAGGTCACCCAGCCCAGCACGCAGATGATCAGAAACGGCACGCCCCAGACCACGGCTTCGATTTTGTGCGAACTGGCCCAGCGCGGCGAATAGCGTGCTTTCTTGTTGGTGGCGCGATAGCGGTAAGCGAAGAGGAAGGTCATGACGATGACAGGGATGACCACCAGCAGCATCAGACCGGTGGCGAGGATGATCAGGTCGCGCTCATCACGGGCGACATCACCCTTGGGGTTGAACACCACCAGATTGCAACCGGCGAGCAGAGCGCTGCCAGCGAGATAGACCAGGCAATGGCTGATGATTCGCTTCATACATCCCCCTGTTGTATATCGATCCCTGTTTGTTCGGGCAACACTTGGCCAAGGACAGAAATCACTGTTTCTGAACCGGCTTATCACCTTCGGCTGAATAACGAGTTGTACTTGTGCTCGCCTGGGCCTCGAACTTTTTGAATAGGCATTCGGGCGATGGTTTTACAGAATGTTTCACAAGCTGACGAACGGTTGAACGAGCGAAACGGCGAGGGATTACGGGCGGGCTATGCTGAAAATGCCTTTTCGACAAACCGCGATTCGTGATGTGAGAGGGCGCATTTGAAGAGATCAAGTTCAGGAGTACGCCATGTTCAGACGCGGTGAGATCTTCGAAAAATGGCAGGCCAGGGAAAGGCCTGAGAAATGTCATACGGAAGAAGTCGAAAACGGTTGCCACATCGAAGTCAGGGCGCGGGAGGCTGATGACGGCGACGTGGAAATGTTCATCAGCGTCTACACCGCGACCGGCGAATGCGCCTACGAGCGCATCAGAAAATTGCCCGGCGTCGAGTGGGAAGTCGAAGACGCGCTCAAGCGCGGTATCGACCAGGCAGAACGAATTGCCGGCGGCGAGTCCGGACGATTGACCTGTGCCGACGCGCACGGTCACGACAATGAATGACCGTGCGCAACGTTCAATTGGCCTGGCGCACGTCAACCAGCCCGCGCTGATTGCATTGCCAGCGCCAGGCATCGGCGAGCATGCACGGCAGTGAGCGGCTCGCCTGCCAGCCCAATTCTTCGAGGGCTTTTTGCGGGTCCGCCCAGCAGCGTGCGATGTCGCCCGGACGCCGCGCTTCAATACGCAACGGGATCTTGATGCCAGTGACCTGTTCGAAAGCGCTGACCACCTCGAGCACCGAATAGCCGCGCCCGGTACCGAGGTTCCAGATGCTCATGCCATGGCGATCGCGCAGGGCATCGAGTGCGCACACATGCCCGAGCGCGAGGTCGACCACGTGCAGATAATCGCGAATGCCGGTGCCGTCCGGAGTCGGGTAATCGTTGCCGAACACTGACAGCTGCGCCCGCTGGCCACTGGCAACTTCCAGCAGATAGGGCAGCAGGTTGTTCGGCGTGCTGGTGGGCGCCTCGCCGAGCAGGCCGGAAGGGTGCGCACCGATCGGATTGAAATAGCGCAGCAGGCCGATCGACCAGCGCGGATCGGAGCTGGCGACACTCTTCATGATGTTTTCCGACATCAGTTTCGACATGCCGTAGGGATTGGTCGGCTGACCTGTGGCGCAGTTTTCGTTGATCGGCAGGGTGGCGCAGTCGCCGTAAACAGTGGCCGATGAACTGAACAACAGGTGGAACACCTTGGCCTGAGCCATGGCCTGGCACAAGGTCAGGCTGCCGCCGACATTGGTGTCGAAATAGCGCAGGGGTTCACGCACGCTTTCACCGACGGCTTTCAACCCGGCGCAGTGCACCACGGCATCGATCGGGTAATCGCGGAAAAGGTTATCGAGCAGTCGTCGATTGCGCACATCACCCTGAATGAACTCCGGCCGTTTTCCGGCCAGGGTACTGATGCGCTCGATCGCCGCGCGCTGGCTGTTGCACAAGTTGTCGAGAATCAACACGTCCTCGCCGTTGCCCAGCCATTGCAGTGCGACGTGCGCACCAATGTATCCCGCACCACCGGTAATCAAGATCATGCGCCCGCCCTCACAAGTGCTGCCATCGGCCGATGGCTTTGTGCATGGTTTCGAGGCGCCTGTGCGGCGGCAAAAACCATGTTGTCCTGGACGGTAGGGGATGGATAGTCCGGCGAGTTCAACTTCGTTTGCCGGCCGGTATGTGCAGTTCATCGGCTGCGCTCAAGGTTGGGCTGAACGACGTGTGAAGGCCGCTATTCCAACCTTCAAGAGCCTTACGGCCTCATCGAGAAATGCCCTGCACTTGCAGTGCCGACAAGTGAGACGGCCCGGTGGCTCGGCACTGTGTCGACTTGTTTTCCCCGATGAGGAATTTTCGCCATGAACCTTGCAGAACAACCCGAGGCGCTCGCACTGGCGAGTGCGCAGAATGCTCTCGAAACATCCCTCCAGGTGCGGCCCACGCTGGTGTGCCTCTCGCATCTGCGCTGGGGCTTTGTCTATCAGCGGCCGCAGCACGTGATGTCGCGACTGGCGAAACACTACGACGTGGTGTTTTTCGAAGAGCCGGTATTTATAGAAGACGCCACGCCCAGACTCGAACTGTCGAATCCGGCCGCAGGGATAGAAGTCGCGGTGCCGCAGTTGCCGATCGGCATGAGTGGCGAGGCGATTGCTCAGGCGCAGAGGCAATTGCTCGATGAGCACCTCGCCGGCCACGTTCAGGGCGATCTGCTGCTGTGGTACCTCACGCCGATGAGTCTGCTGTTTACCGAGCACCTCGACGCGCGGGTCACCGTCTATGACTGCATGGATGAACTGTCCGCCTTCATGGGCGCGCCCGCGCAATTGCTAGACATGGAACGGCAACTGCTGGCCCGGGCCGACGTGGTGTTTACCGGCGGCGTCAGTCTGTGGGAGGTCAAGCAGCGCCAGCACGGCAATGCCTATCCGGTGCCGAGCAGCGTCGACATCGCCCATTTCGCCGCGGCGCGGCAGGCATTGCCGGAACCGCCGGATCAGGCCGCGATAGCGCGGCCGCGTCTGGGCTTCTTCGGTGTGATCGACGAACGCTTCGATATCGAACTGATCGAGCGCGTCGCGACGATGCGCCCCGACTGGCAGATCGTGCTGATCGGGCCGGTGGTGAAGATCGACCCGCAAACCCTGCCGCAACGGCCGAACATTCATTATCTTGGTGGCAAGCAATACGCCGAGCTGCCGGACTACCTCGCTGGCTGGGACGTGGCGCTGATGCCGTTCGCCCTCAATGGGTCCACGCGCTACATCAGCCCGACCAAAACCCCGGAATATCTGGCCGGTGGCTGCCCGGTGGTGTCGACGCCGATTCACGACGTGGTCAGCGGCTACGGCGAGAGCGGCGCGGTGTTCATTGCCGCCACTGGCGAGGCTTTTGTCGAGGCGATCGAAAAAGCTTTGCCACTCAAAGGCACCATCGAATTTCTGCAGTGCGCCGATGCCGCCATCGCCGGCATGTCGTGGGACAGCACCAGTCGCTTCATGCAGGAGCAGATCGAATGCCTACGATAAGCCTTGAGGCGGCAAAGTCCTGCCAGTCCTACGACTACCTGATCGTCGGCGCCGGGTTCGCCGGCAGTGTCATCGCCGAGCGTCTGGCCGAAGGATTGGGTCATCGGGTATTGCTGATCGACCGGCGCCCGCACATCGCCGGCAATGCCTACGATCACTACGACGCCGCCGGTGTGCTGGTGCATCGTTATGGCCCGCACATCTTTCACACCAACGCGCAGCGCATCGTCGACTACCTGTCGCGCTTCACTGAATGGCGACCTTACGAGCATCGAGTCCTCGCCCAGGTCGACGGCCAGCTGGTGCCGATCCCGATCAATCTGACCACCCTGAACACGCTGTACGGATTGTCGATGTCCTCCGAGGAAGCCGAGGTGTTCCTTGCCGAACGCGCCGAACCGGTGGCGTCGATTCGCACCTCTGAAGACGTGGTGGTCAATCAGATCGGCCGTGAACTCTACGAGAAATTCTTCCGCGGCTACACGCGCAAGCAATGGGGGCTGGATCCCTCGCAGCTGGACAAATCGGTGACCTCGCGCATTCCGACGCGGACCAGCGAAGACGACCGCTATTTCGGCGACACCTTCCAGATCATGCCCACGGGCGGCTACACGCAAATGTTCGAACGCATGCTCGATCACCCGAACATCGATCTGTTGCTCAGTACGGATTTCAAGGCTGTGCGCGACGAGGTGAAGTACGAGCATCTGATCTACTGCGGTCCGATCGACGAATACTTCGATTTCCAGTTGGGCCGCTTGCCGTACCGGTCCTTGCGCTTCGAGCACCAAACCCTCGAGCAGGAGCACTATCAGCCGGTAGCGGTGGTGAATTATCCGCACCCGGACGTGCCGTACACCCGCATCACTGAATACAAACACCTGACCGGCCAGACGCACCCGTGCACCAGCATTACTTTCGAATACCCGTGTGACGACGGCGACCCGTATTACCCGGTGCCGCGCGCGGAAAACGCTGAGCTGTACAAACGTTATCGCGCACTCGCCGAGCAGGTTCCGAACGTCACTTTTCTCGGGCGACTGGGCACCTACAAGTACTACAACATGGACCAGGTGGTGGGGCAGGCGCTGGCTCTGTATCGGGATATTCAGGCGGCGAACGCACCCACTACTGCTGCAACCGAGACCGATGCTTCATGACCGCGCAGCCGAAAGGCGACGAACCCGAGCCCGGCGCAGGCGCTCATTCGATCTTCAGCAGCTTCGTCATGGCCGGTTTCGAATGTTCCAGTCAGCGCCGCCAGGATGGTCGACGACTTGACCTGCTGGCCGACACCGGACACGCGCGCTGGGTGGACAAGGATTACCGGCGACTGAGCGGGTTGAACATTCGTTGCGCCCGCGACGGCTTGCGCTGGCACCTGATCGAACGCAGCCCCGGTCGCTATGACTGGAGCAGCTTCGTGCCGATGCTCAAAGCCGCGCAAGCGCAGCAGGTGCAAGTGGTCTGGGATCTGTGCCATTACGGTTATCCGGATGATCTGGATTTCTGGCGCCCGGCATTCGTCGAGCGCTTCGCCCGTTTCGCCGCCGCTGCAGCGAAGGTGATGATGGACGAGGGCGTCAGCGTGCCGTTCTACTCGCCGATCAACGAGATGTCGTTCTGGAGTTGGGCGGGGGGCGAGGTCGCGTACTTCAACCCGACCGCCCGCGGGCGCGCGCAGGAACTCAAGCATCAACTGGTGCGGGCGAGCATCGCTGCGATCGAAGCGATTCGCCAACAGGCGCCCTACGCGCGTTTTGTCCAGTGCGATCCGTTGATCCACGTGATCGCCGGCTCCAGGCGCAGCGACGATATCGAAGCGGCCGAAGCCTATCGGCTGTCGCAATTTCAGGCATGGGATCTGCTCACTGGCCGTGAATGGCCCGGTCTGGGCGGGCAGGAGCATTACCTGGATATCATCGGCGCGAATTTCTATGCGCATAACCAATGGTATTACCACGGCCGGCGCATCCTTCGTGGCGAGCGCGATTTTCGACCGTTGTCGGGCATGCTCAAGGAATTGCACCAGCGTTATCAGCGGCCAATACTGATCGCCGAAACCGGCGCCGAAGATGAAGAACGCCTGCCGTGGCTGGCTTACATCCTTGAGCAGACGCTGCTGGCCCTCGAACGCGGTGTGCCGGTGCAGGGGATTTGCTGGTATCCGTTTCTCGATTATCCGGGTTGGGATAACGGCCGGTATTGCCCCACCGGCGTGTTTGGCTACCCCGATGGCGAGGGCGAGCGCGCGGCCTTTCACCCGCTGCACGTCGAGCTGGCGCAGGTGCCCGAGCGGGTTGCTGCCTGTTTGCGCAGGGTCAATGGCGGGCACATCGAGGGGCGCGGGAGATGAACTTCCAGCAAATGCGCGATGAACCCTTGCCGGCGTCAGCCGCGGCATTCTTATGGCGCTATATCAGAATTCGTCCGGCGCACTTCATCGCCATGGTCGCACTGGTGATGGGCGCGGCGTGCTGTGCGGTGGTGGTGCAATACGGCATGAAACTGCTGGTCGACGCCATGGCCGCCGGGTCGGCGGCGGATCAGGTGTGGCACGCGTTCGGCCTGTTCATGGCGTTGATCGTGATGGAAAACCTGCTGTGGCGCCTCGGCGGCTGGGTCGGCTGCCACACCATCGTCGGCAGTTGCGCCGATCTGCGCGTGGACCTGTTTCATCACCTGACCGGGCACCCGATGCGCTATTTCAAGCGGCACTTCTCCGGTTCGCTGGCCAATCGCGTCTCGGCGATCGGCGCCGCTGCCGACAAGGTCTATGGCGGGCTGACCTGGCGCATCGTGCCGCCGTGCGTGGATTTCATCGGCGCCGTGGCTTTGCTGTTGGCGGTGCACGGGGCGATGGCACTGGCCCTGGTCGGCTGCGTGATCGTGGTCGCCGCGCTGATCACCGTGTTCGGCGTGCGCGGCCGCAGCCGGCACATTGCTTTTGCTTCGCAGTCGGCGCGGGTCGGTGGCGAGATCGTCGATCTGGTGTCCAATGTCTGGACGATCAAGGCGTTCTCCGGGCGGCAACGCGAGCGTCTGCGCCTGGAGCGCGAGATCGGCATCGAAGCCGACTCGCACCGCAGCAGCTGGATGTACATGGAGAAGGCGCGGGTGCTGCACGACATCTGCCTGACCGTGATGGCGGGGGGCATGCTCGGCTGGGCGATCGTGCTCTGGCGAGCGGGGCAGGTCACGGCGGGCGATGTGGTGATGGTCAGCGCGTTGACCTTTCGCATTCTGCACGGGTCGCGCGAACTGGCGCTGGCCCTGGTGGAAACCAGCCAGCAGATGGGCGTCATCAGCGAGACACTGGGCATCGTCGCCCAGCCCCACGAACTCAGCGACACCGCGGAGGAACTGGCGCCGACCCGTGGGCACATCAAGATGCTCGACGTCAGTTACGCCTACCCGGACGGGCGTAAGGTCTTCGAGCATTTTTTCCTGGATATCCCGGCGGGACAAAGCGTCGGCATTGCCGGCACTTCGGGCTCGGGAAAATCGACGTTGCTCGGTTTGCTGCAACGCCTGGATGACGTGCGCAGCGGGGTAATTCTGATCGACGACCGCGACATCCGTTCGGTCAGCCAGGACAGTTTGCGCCGACAGATCGCCGTAGTGCCGCAAGAGCCGACGCTGTTCAATCGCAGCATTCTGGAAAACATCGGCTACGGCCAGCCGTACGCCACCGAGCAGCAGATCATCGCAGCGGCGCACCAGGCGTTTTGCGACGAATTCGTCCAGGCGCTACCACAGGGTTATCACACCCCGGTCGGTGAGCGCGGGGTGACCTTGTCCGGTGGGCAGCGCCAGCGTCTGGGGCTGGCGCGGGCGTTTCTGAAGGATGCACCGATCCTGATTCTCGACGAGGCGACCTCGGCACTGGATTCCGATTCCGAAGCGATCATCCAGCGTGCATTGAGCAACCTGATGCGCGGCCGGACCGTCCTCGCGGTGGCGCACCGGCTCTCGACCATCGCCACTTTCGACCGGGTGCTGGTGCTGGAGGACGGTGAGATAGTGCAGGACGGCACGCCGCAGGAGTTGCGCGAAAGTCAGGGACGGTTCCGCACGCTGTGGCAGATGCAGGCGATGGTGCACAACCGTTGAGCGCGGGCCTATTGCGCTGAGCGGGTCCAGACCCTGACGTAATCGATGCGAAATACCGACGGCAGGTCAGCATCGTCGACCACGCCGAACCAGTCCCACATCGCTTCGCTGTCGAAAACGATTTGCATGGGGAAGTGCCAATAGGTGTTCTTCGCCTCCCGAACCAATACGCCGTCGACGTACCAGCGCAAGGTCTCGGGTTGCCAGTCAAAGCCGTAGACATGAAAGGTATTGGCCAGGCGCCACGGTGCGATCCAGGTGCTGCCGGAACTCAGGTGTTGATCATTCTGCGGTCTGGCCCAGACATGGGCGTTCATGTTGTACCGATAGTCGAACGCTTCATTGCGGGTCTTGCCGCCGATTTCGAAGATATCGATTTCCGTGGCGTTGTCCGGCAGCCCGGTCCACGCCAGCCAGAACGCACTGGAACCGGCGGAATTCATCGGTTTTGCCCGGGCTTCGTAGTAGCCGTACATCCCCCGTTCGTTGGTGCGAACCATCGCCGAACTGTAGTCCTTGTAGCCCAAGGCCACGTATTTTTCCGGGAGGGTCTGCTTGCGGAAGGTGATGTTCAGATTACCGCCGCCGATCTTGGCGTTCTCCGGCAAAAACAGCGCCGGTTTGCGCCCGAGGGAATCAGTGCCGGTGGCGTTGTTGACGTGCCAGCGTTGGCCATCGAGCGCGCTGCCGTTGAATTCATCGGACAGCCGCGTATCGAGCTTCCAGCCACCGGCATTGGCCTGATCCGACAATGGCAGATCGGGGCTAACGTGCGTCGGGGTCGGGCCTAACGGGCCAACCCGGGTCCACGCATCGGCCTGCTGCGGAACCACGACCGCCCATTTTTGCGCCAGGTAGTCGAACACACTACGGCGTTCGTCCTGGTTGCTGAATTGACGGTCATACACCAACACTTCGGCGATGTCGCCGCGGAGGATTTCCGAGGTACCCACCACGTTGCGAGCCACCGCGAACGGACCGATCGGCACGTCACTGGTTTCCAGCAGCGCCAGCGCCGGCTCGTACGCGCTGGTCTGCTGCACGCTGATGCCGAAATTCGGCGCGACGTTGTCGTTGTCCGCCAGTTGCGGGCGGGAGCTGAACAGTCGCTGCCAGGCTTTGCCGCCGGCCTGCTCGGGCAAGCGCCGCGAGACGACGAACACCGTCACCGGGCCTTTGCTGGTGCGGATCGCCTGGCCCATGAACGCCGCCGTGCCGCTGAAACGCACCACGCCATGGCCGTTGAGCGCGTTGTCGACCCGCGTCGGCAAAATCGTCGCCGCGCGATTGTCGACGACAACGTCATTGCCCTTGCCGGACTTGTCCAGCCAGCGCACGACCTGGTTTTGCCCCTCCAGTGTCATCGAGGCCGGATCATTGCCGTCCAGCCACAACACCAGTCCTTCAGTCACTGGTCCTGGAATATTGGCGCTGACGCCAGCGCTCAGCAGAAGCCAGACAAACAGTAAATATCGTGATCTGTTCATGAGTCGTCCCTAACGTGAATTTGCGCCGGTTCAAGTACCCACGGCCAGCAGCGGCGCCGGTTGCGGGCGGTAGCCCCATGGGTTGTTGGTTTGCCAGCGCCAACTGTCGATGAGCATTTGCGTCAGCTCGCGTTGCGCGCGCCAGCCCAGCTCGCGCCCGGCCTTGCTCGCATCGGCGCGGCATTCGGCGACATCACCAGCGCGACGCGGGGCGAAGCGGTACGGAATGCGCAGACCGGTGACGTCTTCGAAGGCGCTGATGATCTGCAACACGCTGTAGCCGGTGCCAGTGCCGAGATTCCATATGTGCAGGCCATGCTCGTCGCCCTGCAAAACCTGCAGTGCCTTGAGATGACCAGCGGCCAGATCCAGCACATGGATGTAATCGCGAATACAGGTGCCGTCGACGGTCGGATAGTCGTTGCCATAAACGGTCAACGCCGCGCGCTGGCCGCTGGCAACCTCGGTCAGGCACGGCAGCAGATTGTTCGGCCGACCGTTGGGGGCCTCGCCGATCAGCCCGCTGTCGTGCGCGCCGATCGGATTGAAATAACGCAGCACAGCGATGTTCCAGCGCGCGTCGGCAAGGGTGAGGTCGCTGAGCAACTCTTCGATCACCAGCTTCGAGCGCCCGTAAGGATTGGCCGGTTTGCCGGTGCCGTGCTCTTCGACAATCGGCATCACAGCTGGCTCGCCATAGACAGTGGCCGAGGAACTGAACACCAGATTGAACACATGGGCACGGGCCATCGCCTGACACAGGTTCAACGTGCCGACCACATTGTTGGCGTAGTAATCCATCGGCCGGCGCACGCTCTGCGCAACGGCTTTGAGCCCGGCGAAATGCAGCACAGCGTCAATCGCGTAGGTGCTGAAAATCTCTTCCAGCAGCGCCGCGTCGCGGATATCGCCTTCGATGAAATCGATGTGCGAATGACTCAACAGCTCGAGCCGTGCGATGGCCTCGCGGTTGCTGTTGCACAGGTTGTCGAGGATCAGGACCGAGCGTCCGGACTCGATCAACTGCAATGCCGTGTGCGAACCGATGTAGCCGGCACCGCCCGTGATCAACGTGGTTTTGCGCATGACGACGTGCTCCATTGTGAGGAAATCCGGCTCAGCGGGCGGTGAACACCAACTTGAATTCTTGCGGCCAGCGCGGGTGCAGCAGGCTGTAGGCCAAGGCGTAGGTCAGCGTGCCGATGGCGATGTCGCCGGCCAGGTGCGCGTAACCGGACAGGCCGGTCTGCCGCGACAGCCACAGCACCACGGCGACCATCACCACAGAGGCAAGCAGGCTGCGATAGCTGGACTGGAAGAAGCTGCGCCAGTCGTAACCGATGGCGGCGTGCAGGCCGCGCACCTGCAATGGCGTGATCAGCAGCATGCGCAGCAGCAATGCCAGCGCCGCCGCCATGCCGCCGTAGCTCGCCCCGAGCAGATACACCAGCGCCAGCGCGAGCAGGGTGGTGGCGACTTCGGCCTTCAGTGTCAGATGTGTGCGATTGACCGCTACCAGCGCAGTGGTCGCATACAGCGCCAGATTGCCCAGCGCCGCCGTGCAGGCGAGCACTTGCAGCAACGGAATCGCGTCGGCCCATTTCGCGCCGAAGATCAGCAGGATGATGTCTTCGGCGGTCAGGGCGATACCGAAGAACAGCGGGGTCAGCACGAAGCCGCTGATCGCCGTTGAATCACCAATCACCCCGATCAATCGCACCGGTTCGGCACTGCGTCGGGCAAACACCGGCAGGGCATAACTCATCAAGCCGTTGTAGATCGCCGAGCGCGGCAGGTCGATGATGCGCATCGCCAGGTTGAACATGCCCACCGCGTGCGCCCCGGCAGTCAGGCCCAGAATCAGGTTGACGCCGCGTTGCAGGGTTTGCGAACTCATGACATTGACGCAGACCGGGAGGCCGGCGCGCAGCAATTCGCCCAGCACCTGGCGGTCGATCAGCAAGGGAATGCGCCGACGCTCGCTGCGCATCAGCACCAGCGTGGAGATGCCGTCCATGATCAGCGCCTGAGCGACCACCGCCCATGGGCCGAAACCCAGCAGCGCCACGGCCACACCGCCAACACCGCCCGCGACTTTGCCGAGCAGGGTGCGCGAGGCCAGCGCCTTGAAATTGCCGCTGCGGCGCATCTGCGCTACATACACCCGGGCCATCAGGGTGAAGAGGATTTTCACCGAGGCCACGGCGGTCATCCAGCGCAGCGCAGTGGAAGGCGTATACAGCACCACCGCCAACGAAATCAGCGCAATCGACAACAGACTGACCAGCACGGCAAACCAGAACACGCTGCTGATGTGTTTGTCTTCCATCCGCTGCAGGCGCACCAGCGGATCTTCGAGCATCGACGAGAACAGAATGCCGACTACTTCGACCACGGCAATGATCAGCGTGCCGATGCCCAGCTCGGTCGGCGTCAGCAAATGCGCGTAGACGACAAAGGTAATCATCGACAGGAAAATCAGGCCGAACTTCTCGGTGAAAATCCATACGAGGGTCATCAGGCGACGGTTGGCCATGGCGCGATCCCCGACATTCAGCGGCTGTTGCCCAGGCTCTTCAAGCAGGCGTAGAGGTAGCGCAGGGTCGGTTTGCCCTGGAAGAAAAACAGCGTCTGCCACGAATGCCCGAGCATCTGCCGGAATACCTCGATGACCCGCCGATGATCGCCGCGCCGGGAAAACGCATTGAGAAATTCCGCGTGGTTGGCGAGGACGAAATAGATCCGCTGCTGCTTGTTCAGCCGTGTGCCGTAGCGCGCCAGGTACAGCTGAATGAAACGCAGCTTGTGCGGGTAATACTTGTGCGGTTGCGCAGTAATGTTGGCGGCGTTGACCGCGCGCCAGTGCAGGATCTGCGGCACGCTGTGGATCTCGCTGATTTCCGCGATGCGCGTCCACAAAAGACGATCCTCGGCGAAGCGCAGGCTCTGATCGAAGCCGCCAATGGCGACGATGATTTCGCGCAGGGCGAGTACGCCGGAGGTGCCGTTGATGATGTTTTCGCGCATGAAGTCGGCAAAGTGATCGCCATGTTTGCAGCGATCCTCCAACTGGCGTTTGCCGTCGCTGAATTCGCTCATCTGAAAGCAATCGATCAGACCGACCTTGCGCCCCTGGTAGGTGAGCTCGGCGTGCAGCGCCAGTTGCTTGTGCAGTTTTTCCGGATGCCAGCGGTCGTCGGCGTCGAGGAAGGCGATAAAGGTTTCTTCGGCGCTGAACACACCGCGATTGCGCGCACTGGCCGGGCCTTGGTTGGGCTGCTGCAACAGCACGATGGGAAAGGGCGCGGCGTACTGCTTGACGATCTCTGGCCCGGCATCGCTGGAGCCGTCATCGACGACAATGACTTTGTCCGGCAGCCGGGTTTGTGCACTCACCGAATCCAGCGTGCGCTGGATGCTGGCGGCGGCGTTGTACAGCGGAATCACCACGCACACGGTGACGGCCGACGGATCATTCAGCATGGGCGTTGCTCCCGGAAAGTGGTGCGCATCGGCCGAGCGCTGGCGACTGGCAGCGGCTGCGTACGGGCGACGAGGTGGTGGCGGAAGGTCAGGCTGAGCACGCAGAAAATCAGGAACTCGCCCGAGCGGTAGTTGGGGATCACATAGGCGACGTAATTGGTGACCACGAACAGGCCGATGATCACCAGCGCACAGGCCTGATAGCGCGCCGACTGATCTGCGGTGATTGCCCGGTAGCGCTTGCTCAGGGTCTGGGCAAACATCAGCAGCAGGGCAATCAACTGGATCACGCCGCCGTTGAGCAGGGTTTCGACGTAGCCACTGTGGGCATTGCCGATGTAGCCCCAGCGGGTAATGAACGCATCGGCATCGGCACTGGCCCAGAACGCGCCGAAGCCGTAGCCCTTGAGAAATTGCGCATCGATCAGCGGCTGCAACAGCTCCCAGATCAACGTGCGGTCAGTGAGCGACGGGTCACGGCCGACCAGTTCCAGCAGCATCGCGTAGTTGGCGTAAAGCACTCCACACAAGAGGAAGAACACCAGCGTCGCTGCGGTGAAGGCCAGCAGTGAGCGGTTGATGCGCAAGCGAATCAGGGTGATGAAGTAGGCGTAACTGGCGGTGCCGGCGACGATCAGCGCAATCGCCGTGGCCGACTGCGCCAGGCCGATGGCGATCAGCGCGAACAGTCCGTAGAGGATTGCCATCGGGTTGCGCTGGCGGATCATCGGCAGCAGCAACAGGATTGCAATCGCGTTCAGGCGTGCGCCAGCGTTCTTTTCCGCGAACACCCCGCGAAAGGCACCGTCGCGGATGCCGCCGGAAATAAAGGCTATGTCCGGGCGAATCACGGCGAAGATCAAGCCGACCAACGCCGCCGCACCGATCACGCAACCGAACAGAAAAGCGATCCGCTCGATGCTGTAGCGCCAGGCAATGAAACCGGCAAAGAACACTACGCTGAGCAGCGCGACGAAACGCTTGAAGCTGAGCATCGGCTCGCTCGACCAACTGATCGACGCCGCCACGCAGCCGAGGAACAACAACAAAAACAGGTTCTGCCGGTAGAAACTCTTGCTGAGGAACACCTTGTGGCGAATGAAGAAAAACAGCGGCACCAGCAAGGTCAGCAAGCCACAGACCTGATTGGCCAGATTGCCTTCCAGATCCTGCTGCGCATCGTCCAGCGTGCTGACATTGCCCAGGCGCAGAAAGAAGCCGATCACTTGCGTATAGAACAGCACGCCAAACAGGGTGAAGGCGTCGGCCAGCGTCGAATAACGCACTTGCAGGCGGTTCATCTCAGCGCCTCCCGAGTAACGCCTTGAGGTAGGTCTGCACCGCGCGAGCGCTGACAAAGCGCGCGGCGGCATCGATGCGCCGCTGGCGATGCAGGGCGCGCGGCGCGGACATTTGTGCGCTGATCGCGGCGGCGAGAGCGTCCGGGTCGTCGACCTCGACCAAGGGCGCGACGGCGCCGTCGGCGAGAATTTCCTGCGGGCCATACGGGCAGCGCGTCGCCACCACTGGCGTGCCGGTCGACAAGGCTTCGACCAAGGCGTTGGGGCTGCCCTCGAAACGCGATGACAAGACAAAGCAATCTGCCCGAGCGATCTCGGCGATCGGATCGCTGGCGTAGCCCGGTAGATCGCAACGCTGTGCAACGCCGAGCGCTGCCGCTTGCGCAAGCAGTTCGCTGCGCAATGCGCCTTCGCCGAAGATGATCAGTCGCGCATCGCCTTGCGGCAGGCGGGCGAAGGCGTCGATCAGGGTGTCGAAGCCTTTTTGCTGCGCCAGGCGTCCTACAGCGACGATCACCGGGGTGGTTTTGTCCTTCAACCAGGGATGGCTGGGGGCGGCGGCGGGTTTGTCGCGAAAATCGTTGTCGAGCACCGGGTTGTCGGCGGTGGTCACGTCGCGCGGACGGGCGATGGTGGTGTCGACCAGATCCTCGGCGACGCCTTGCGACACGCAGATCACCGGGTTGGGAATCAGCCGGTACAACCACGGCGCCAGCCAGTAGGCGAGCTTCACCGAAAGCGCCGGGTTGACGTGCTTGTCCCGCGAGAAGGCATTGCGCTCGCTGACATGCAGCCGCGCCAGCGTGCCAGAGAGTGCGGCGGCGGCAATCGCCACGACGTTGACGTGGGTGAGGGCGGCCAGTTGCGCGTCGTACTGATTGCTGCGCAAAAAACGCGTCAGCGCCGGTACAGCCGTTGCGCTGCGCGGACTGTCGAGCAGCACTTGCCTGACCCGAGGATCGAGGGCCGGTTGATTGATGCCGGCACCGGTGAGCATCAGCAACGTGACTTCGTTGCCGGCTTCAACCAACGCCCCGGCGAGGCGCACCATCATTTTCTCCGCGCCGCCGGCGCCGAGGTCCTGGAGGATGATCAGCAGTTTTTTCATCGGTTCCACACCTGGTAATAAGCCTGAGCGGCGTACTGGCTGGTATAGGGCAGGATCGCGTCGCTGACTGAGCGTCGGGGCGGCGTCGCGGGTTCGCGGCTGGCCAGACTGTCGAGCAGCGCCTCGGCCAGGGCCGGAACATCGTTGACCTTGACCAAGCGCCCGAGGCGTCCGTCATCGAGCAACTCCCGTGGCCCGCTGCCGCAGTCAGTGGAAATCACCGCCGTGCCCAGCGCCAGCGCCTCGACCAGCACCGTCGGCAAACCTTCGTGCAATGAGCTGAGCACCAACAGCTGCGCATGGCGGATCAGCGGATAGGGATTGCGCAGATGCCCGGTGAAATGCACCAGACGTTCGATGCCCAGTCGCTGCGCCTGCGCTTCAAGCTGTGCGCGCAACGGGCCGTCGCCGGCAATCACCAGATACGGCAACGTGCGTTGTTGCGCTGCCAGCGCATAGGCTTCCAGCAGCAAATCGAAGCCCTTGGTGTGCACCAGCCGGCCAATCCCCAGCCAGTAATGATGCGGCACGCCACCGGGCAACGGCGTTTGTGCCGCACGCAACAGTTGCTCGCTGATCACCGCGTTCGGGCAATAACGGATGCGCGGCTGGCCCCACGGCATCAACCCGGCGAGCGACTGGCGCAAACCGTGGGACACCGCGACCACCTTGCCGCTGCCGCACAGGTACAGCGCGTACAACAGACGCAGGCTGGCGCGCCCGGTGTTCTGCTCGGCGCAATCCAGCGCGGCATGGCGGGTGTAAATGACTTTGCAAGGACTGCCCAAGGTGGCGAACCAGGTGCAGAGATTGGCCTGCTCCTTGGCGCCGATCAGGTGCGTCACGCCTTCGCGGCGAATCAAGCGGCGCAGCAGCACGATTGATCTCAACCAGCCAGCAATTCCGCTGCCGCCACCGGCCATACTTGGCGCGCCGTCAACGTTGGGCGAGTCGCCGTTCATGACGAAAAAACTCACCCGCCGGCCGTCCGCCAGGAACTGCTCGGCGAGGCGTTGCTGCACGCACTCGACGCCGCCGCCAGTCTGGTAATCCTTGAGCGTGAACAGAATATGCATCGGCACAATCCTCATGGGGCGGTGACATTGATCGCCACTTGCTGGCGCAGAATCAGTTCGGTCAGGCGCAGGGCATTGCTCGGGTAGTCGAGCAGGTAACGCTTGATCGTGTGCGGCTCGCGGTACATGCGGTAGAAGGCGCGCAGGTGCAGGCGGTTGATGGCGTCGGGGTAGTAACGCTCGCTGGCATTGGCCTCCTGACGAATGAAACCGCCGCAGGTGAACGCCACGCCGCTGAAGCCACCGCGCAGCGCATCGAGGACGAAGCGCTCCTGCAGCCCGGCGCCGAGGCCGACCAGCAGCAGATTGGTCCGCTGCCGACGGATGTCAGCCTGCAGCGCCGCGCCTTGCTCGGCGTCGAAGTAACCGTTGTGCGCGCCAACCAGCTGCAGGCGCGGGTACTGCGCGCCGAGCTTTTCCACGAAACGATCAAGCTCCGCCTGTCGCGCGCCGACCACGTAGACGCGCTTGCCGCGCTGCTCGGACTCGCGCAACACCGGATCGGCAATCGAGGTGAAATCGAAACTGACCCGCTCCACCGCGCGCCCGGTGATGCGCGACATGAACCCGGACATCAGCATGCCGTCGCAGAAATACGCCAGCGACGGCGGCGGCTGGCGGATGAAACTGCCGATCGAGGCGAAGTTGAGGAAGGAGAACGCCCGGTTCGATTCCAGCAGCGCCGGCGAATAACGATTCAGCAATTCCAGGCGGATCATGACGCGAGATCCTGTGCTTCGGCGGCGCAGGTCGGCCGGCCTACGCTGATGTAGGTGAAGCCGCGCGCGCTGAGGCGTTGCGGATCGAACAGGTTGCGGCCATCGAAGATCAGCGGGTTTTTCAGCTGGCGCGCGAGCAGCTCGAAATCCGGCGCGCGAAACGATTGCCACTCGGTGACGATCACCAGCGCGTCGGCATTTTTCAGCGCCGCCTCTTTGGTGCCGGCCAGGGTCAGGTCGTCGCGCGGGCCATAAAGCTGCTGCGCCTGCTCCATGGCTTTCGGGTCGAACGCCTGCACGCTGGCGCCGGCACGCCACAACGCCTCCATTAACACGCGGCTGGGGGCTTCGCGCATGTCGTCGGTGTTGGGCTTGAAACTCAGGCCCCACAGCGCGAAGGTTTTGCCTTCCAGCGCACCGTTGAAATGATCGGCGATCTTGTGGAACAGCGTGCTTTTCTGCTCGTTATTGCGCGACTCCACCGCGCGAAGCAGGCGCGCATCGATGTCGACGCCGTGGGCGGCATGGATCAGCGCCCGTACATCCTTGGGAAAACACGAACCACCGTAACCGATGCCGGGATAGATGAACTGGTAGCCGATGCGCGGATCCGAGCCGATGCCATGGCGGACCATTTCGATGTCGGCGCCGAGCTTTTCGGCGAGCCCGGCCATTTCGTTCATGAAGCTGATCTTGGTCGCCAGCATGCAGTTGGCCGCGTACTTGGTCAGCTCGGCGCTGCGCACGTCCATGACGATGATTTTTTCGCGGTTGCGATTGAACGGTTCGTACAGCTCGCGCATCAGCGCTTCGGCGCGCGGGCTGTCGGTGCCGATGATGATCCGGTCGGGGCGCATGCAATCGTCGACCGCGCAGCCTTCCTTGAGAAATTCCGGGTTGGAGACCACATCGAAGGTCAGTGCAGTGCGCCCGCTTTCGGCAAGGATCGCATTGATGCTATCGCGCACCCGGTCCGCCGTGCCCACCGGCACCGTGGATTTGTCGACGATGATCTGCTCGCCGCGCAGGTGTTCGCCGATGGTGCGGGCGACACTGAGGACATGTTTGAGATCCGCCGAGCCGTCCTCGTCCGGCGGTGTGCCGACCGCGATCAGCAACACATCGCCGTGCTTTACCGCAGCGGCCAGATCACTGCCGAATTGCAGACGGCCGCTGTGATGATTGTCCCGCACCAGGCTTTTCAGGCCCGGCTCGTAGATGGGCAGGCTGCCGTCGTTCAAGGCCTGCACCTTGGCTGCGTCGACATCCACACACAGCACGTTGTGGCCGACCTCGGCCAGCGCGGCGCCCTGGACCAGTCCGACATAACCGATACCGAATACACTCACATTCATGGGAAAACCTCATGCGCGGTGGGGTGGGCCAGAGCGCTGGCCGCAGTCAGTAGATGTTTTTCGAGAACAGGGTGAAGGGCGTCTTGAGCAGGATCTTGATGTCCAGCCACAGCGACCATTGATTGATGTAATTGAGGTCCTGGGCGACCCGGCGCTGCATCTTCTCCACGGTCTCGGTTTCGCCGCGGTGCCCGGTGATCTGCGCCAGGCCGGTGATGCCTGGCTTGAGCCGATGGCGCGCCATGTAGGCGCGGACCTTGCCGGTGTAATAGATGTTGTGGGTGACGGCGTGCGGGCGCGGCCCGACCAGCGCCATATGCCCGAACAGCACGTTGAACAGTTGCGGCAGTTCGTCGATGGAGCTGCGCCGCAGAAAGCGTCCCAGCGGTGTGACGCGGTCGTCGTCGCGGGTGGCCTGACGCACTTGCTGATCGTCGTGCACGCGCATCGAGCGAAACTTCCACACGCGAATCACTTCGCCGTCGCAGCCATGGCGGTTCTGCTTGAACAGCACCGGCCCCGGGGACGTCAGCTTGACCGCTATGGCGACGCCGAGCAGCAGCGGGCTGAGCAGAATCAGCGCCACGGCCGCCACGCTGCGTTCGAACAGGTCCTTGCAGAACAGGCTGCCGGGGTGCGAGGTGAGCAGGCTTTCGTTGAGGTAGATCGCCGGCATCCGCTCGATCTCGGAGATCGAATGATTGAGCAAGACCATGCTGCCCAGATCCGGAATCCACACCACATCGACATTCATGTCGAGCAGGTTGATGTACAACGCTTCGATGGTCGCCGCCTCGGCCATCGGCAGCACGATGTACACGCGCCGCGCCTGCAAGCGGGTGATGATTTCGCGAATGTCCTCAACCTCGCCCAGCAGCGGCAGAATGCTTGGCGCCGGGCCGCTGTCGGCCTTCGCCGCAACAAACCCGAGCAGCAACGCGCGATCCGGGTCGAGGAGTTTGCGCGCCAGCTCATGGGCGGTCGGGCAAGTGCCGATGATCACCGCGCGGCGCTCGTTGCAGATCATCTTGGTGTACATGCGCACGAACAGATGCAGTGGCAGAAACGTCGCCGCCTGAGCCAGGAAACCCACCACCGCCCAGACAATCACCACCTGCCGGGAAAACAACGCGCTGGTCTGGGTGACGAAGGCGATGCTCATCAGCAGCCCGAGCAGAATCAGCCAGCCAGCGAGCAAGCGTCCGAGCCCGACCAGCAGGCCATGACGCTTGTGATAGACCTGGACGAGGCTGTATACCGGCATCGAGCCGAGCACGGTGAGGATGATCAGCAGCCGGTATTCACTGGGCAAGGCGCCGATGCGCAACTGCACCAGCACGATCAGCAACAGGTTGACCAGGGTCATTGCACACAACCATTGCCCCCAGAAAGTGAGGCCGCGACGCTGTGCCATTTGCGCGGAATATTGCGAGGTCATCGGCGCGATCTCCGATTCGTCGAACAGGGAAGGGATGGCTGCTGCCGGGCGGCACGGCCCGGAGGATCAGCGCGGGGCGAAGTCGTAGTCGTAGAAGGAACGGGAATGGCCATGGCCGTACTTGCGCGCCTTGCGCAGATCGACTTGGTTGAGCACCACGCCGAACACCGGCGCCTGGCTCTGCTGCAACACGGCAATGCTTTTGCGCACCTGGCCGACCGGCGTGCTCTGCGCCTTGACCACGTAGATCACCGCATCGGAATGCTGGGCCAGCAACAGCGCGTCGCTGACGATTTCCGCCGGCGGCGAATCGATGATGATGTGCCGGTAGCGCGACTTGAGAATCTGCAACAACCGGCCGAGGCGTGGCGAACTGAGCAGATCCTGCGCGGGGGCCACGGCGTTGCTTGAACTGCTCGAGGCTTTCAGTCGTGGTGCGTCGAACGGATCCAGCATCGACGGCGCCAGGCAGCCGGCCGGAAGCATGTCGAGATTGCCGACGCTGCGAATGCAGTCTTCCAGCCGCGCGGTGCCGGCCATGAGGTTGGCGAGGCCGGGGCTCTCTGGCGGGAAATCGAAGTTCAGCGACAGCGTCGGCTGCCGCATGTCGGCATCAATCAGCAGCACTCGCTCCAGCGGCGCCAGCGATGAAGCGAGGTTGTTGGCGATGGTGCTCTTGCCTTCGCCGGACACCGAGGACGTGACCAGCACCACCTGCGCCGGGCGCTCGTTGTTTTGCAGCATCAACCAGGTGCGCAGGTTGCGGATGGTTTCGCAGAAGCGCGGGTGATCGTTGTCTTCGAACAGCCGCGCCAACTGCCGCCGGCTCTTTTTCATCACCAGTGGCACCACGCTGAGCAGCGGCACATTGAGCAGGCTTTCGACGGTGTCGTCGGTCTTGAAGGTGTTGCTCAGCGTATCGAAGAGGAAGGCGAGGGCGACGCCAACCACCGCAGCGACCAGCGCAACGATCGCGAGGATGAGGTTCTTGCGCGGCTTGCTCGCTTCCAGCGGCGCGATCGCCGGGTCGACGATGCGCGCCTTGGCCGAATCCATGTCCGAGGTGGCGGCGGTTTCCTTTAGGCGGGTGACGAAGGTTTCATACAGCGCGCGGGTGCTGTCGACTTCGCGCTGGAATTCGCGCAGCTGGAATTCCTTGCGCGAAATGTCCTGAATCTGCGCCTTGTTGCTGTTGAAGGACTTGCGCAATGCGTCTTCGCTGGCCACCGCCAGTTGATACTGGCGTTCGATGCCGGCGACCACTTGCTGCACCTGCAGCCGCAGGCTGTTGGCCGCCGTACGTTGTTCGGAACGGGCGGAAATCAGCGCCGGGTGCTTGGGCCCGTAGCGGCCCGACAACTCCTCGACTTTGGCCTGGGCCTTGGCCAGATCAGCCTGGAACTGCTGAATCAACGGGTTGCTCAGCACTGCCGGCACACTCGACAAGCGACTGATGTCGCCATTGCTCAAGGATTGCGCCTGACGGAACTGGCTCTCCGCTTCGGCGCGATCGCGGCGTGCATCGATCATGCGGTTGCCGGTCATTTGCAGTTCGTTGGCACTGATCGTCGCGACACCGTCGACATCGACCAGACCCTGTTCTTCGCGATACCCCTGCAGCTTGTTTTCGGCGACGCGCAGGTTGTCGCGCAACTCGACCAGGCGGGTATTCATCCAGCTGGTGTTGTTTTGCGAGGACTTGAGGCTGGTGTCCTGCTGGCTGTCGATGAAGCCTTGGGCAAGGGCGTTGGCCACCGCCGCAGCGAGGGCCGGGTCGGGCAGTTCGACGTCGATTTCCAGCAACTGACTCTTGCCGACAAACTTGACGCTGGTGTGCAGCATCAGGTTCTGCGTGACGTCGTTGAATACCTGTTCTTCAGTCGCTGGCGGCTTGGGCGGCGGCAGCAGATCCAGCCATGGCAGCCATTGGTCACGATTGAGCTCTGCCAGCCATTGGCGCGGGGTAAACCAGCTCTGCGCCTGCTGGCGTGGATCGGTGATCGGATTCGTGGTGAGACCGAGTTTGCGCACGGCGCGCTCGGCCAGTTCCCGCGATTGCAGCAGGGCTTGCTGGGTCTGCAAATAATCGGTGGTGGTGGCGCCGCCTGATTCGGCGGCTTGCTGAAAACTCATGACTGGCGGCGTCTTGTCCTTGATCAGCAACGTCGCACTGCCGACGTACTGCGGCGTGATGAACGACAACACCGCCACGGCCAGCGCGCAACTGAGCAGCACTAGCCAGGCGATGTTCCACTTCGCCGACCAGACCACCCGCCATAGGTGCAGCAGATCAAGGGTGTCCGACTCATCGGCCGCTTGCGTTTGCGAGTGGGCCTGGAGCGGACGTTCGAGGTAAGTGCTTGGGCTGTTGTCCATGATCAGAAAAAGCCTTGTGCAATGGAAATGGTGTCGCCGGGGGCGATGACGGTGGTGCGCGAGATGTTTTCAGTGACCGGCGGGCCACCGCTGCCGCGCAGAATCGTCACGCGTTTCATGGAGGCGCGTTCGGTCAGGCCGCCACCCAGGGCGATGGCTTTTTCCAGGGTCAGTCCGGGCTGGAAGGGGTAGCTGCCGGGCTTCTGCACTTCGCCATTGATGTAGAACGGGCGGTATTCGATCTGGCTGAGGCTGACTTTCGGATCGACCAGATAGCCTTGCTTGAGGCCGTCGACGATCTTCTGTTCGACCTGATTGGGCGTCAGGCCCTTGGCGACGATTTCGCCGAGAAACGGGTAGGAGAAGGTGCCGGCGTCATTGAGGCGGATCTTCTTGAAGCTCAGTTCCGGCTCGCCGAACACGATGATGCGCAAGACATCGCCAGCGGCCAGGCGGTAATTGGTGTCGGTGTCCGCCGCCTCGACCGTGGGCACTGTCCAGAGCAGCAACAACAGTAAAATCAGGCGCGTGTGCATGGCCCAATCCTCCTACAGACTGACGTCGAACGTGATCTGGAAAACATTGCGGGTGAAGCTTTCGTTGTCGGCATCGGAATCGTTGTCGCGGTGGCGGTAGGCGACTTCGACGTCCAGCCAGCGGCGCATTTCGTAATTCACGCCGAGTTTGTAGTCCTGCAAATCGTCGCTGCGGTCCTGGCCTTCGTAGACGTAATGGCCCATGCCGACTTCGGCAACGCTGGTGATGCGCTCGGTCCAGCCGTGACGCCAACCGATCTGGGTGAAGGTGGCTTTCACCGCGTCGGAGCCGTCGTCGCCTTCGGCCATGGCCTGGCGCGCGAGAAAGGTGAAGGTCGAGTAGGTGCGCGGTTTCCACGCCAGATCCACTTGCCAGGTCGGATTGCTCAGGTCGTCGGAACCGCTCTGGTCGAAATTCTTGCGCTCGTAACCGACGCGCAATTTGCCGGTGGTTTTCGCCGTCATATCCCATTCGGCCCCGGCCAGCACTGCATCGGAGCGACTGCTGCGCGGGCTGTTCGATTGCAGGTAGTCGAAGCGGGTGTGGTCGTATTCGAGCAAACCACGGGTTTTGCTGCCGAGGCGGTGATACCAGGTGCTGGTCAGGTTGCTGGTGTCGCGCTCCTTGTCATCGTTGATGCCGTCGGCGTTGTCATAGCGCAGTTGCGCGTAGCTGGCGCCGAGGTCGATCTGGTTCAGCGCACTGCGCGCACCGAAGGTGTAGACGCCGCCGACGCGCTTGCTTTCGATCTTGTCATTGATGCCGTCGACGGCGGTCGAGGTGGTGCGCTCGTATTTGCGCGCCTCGGCTTCGAGTTTCAGCCGGTGCCGATCGGTGAACTCCATGATGCTGTCGGCGCGCAGACGCTGGGCGGTGTTCGAAGCGTCCGAAGCGCTGTGATAGATGTAGCGGGTCGGCTCCCAGATCACCCGCGTGGCGCTGTTGCGATCCTCGGCCTTGAGCTCGAAGGCCGGCGCCAGGCGGGTGACCATGGTCGATTCGACATCGTGTTCGACTTCGCGAAAGTTGTCGTCGTAGCTTTCCGACAAGGCAAAAGTCGGGGTGAAATCGAAGCCGTAGACATTGATCGCTTGCGGCTCAACGCTCCAGGCGGCTTCGGGGGCGCAGCAGGCGACGACTAAAATCAGGGAACAGCGAGGCTTCAGAGCCATGGATCACGCTCCTGATAGAGGGGGTCGGTGTCAGGGCGAAGCGGATCCGGACTATTGTCGCTGGCGTTCGAGGTAGCTCAGCGGGACGCTGACGTGCTGTTGGCGGTTGAGGAAATTGAGCAGGATCATCACGCGCTCATCGCCCTGCATGGACAGGAACACACCTTCGAGCGGGGACAGTGGGCCTTGGACGATTTGCAGAGGTTCGCCGGGCTTGAGCGTCGGCTCGGGAGGAAAGCCGATCGACTCCTGACTGCGTTCTCGCAATTGTGCGATCACGTCTTCATCGACCCGGGCCGGCACGTGGTTGAATTCGACGATGCGGCTGACACCGCGGGTCGAGCGAATCGGCGCCCAATTATCGTCACGGCTCAACTGAATGAACACGTAGCCGGGGAACAGCGATTCCAGGGTTCGTTGGCGTTTGCCACGAATACTGCGCTCGCTCATCAGCTGCGGCCGAAAGGTCGAATAGTTCTGTTGCTGCAGATTGAGTTGTGCCCGTTCATCCTGGCGGGGCTTGCACTGCAATAAATACCAGTTAGAACCGTTGCGGCAAACCGTTAGCATGCTGGAGTACTCCATACATAGCGATCGTTTAAGCAAGGCGGCCGATAACGTGGGACGAGCCGTCATGCTTGCTAGTAGGTAGTAGGCTGATCAAGGCAAAGTGCCGAGCCAGATGCATCAATGTTTATTGGCAGAAGAAGTGTTTCAAAAATGAATCAACTTGGCTGAGTTATTGTTATATCCGTGGCCGTCTTGGCTATAACGAATCGGCTCGCTTTGATTCAGGCAAAGCTACCGCACGGTTCGCAGTTGCGACCTTCAGGATCCAATTACATAACTAACCCGAGAGGCGTAAAGTGCGCAGGGGCGCCGGCGCTTCGGGCAGTGATTAGTTATCGGCCAGTCTTCGCAAGCTGTCAATTAATAACAGTCAAAAAGACTGCCTTTCATCCGCTGATGATGGCCATGCTCTGTAAGTTACTGGTTTGAAAGGATGAAATTTATTCGTCGGATTTTTTAAACTTTTCGAAGTTATTGTAGTCGTCTAGCTTAGATGGCGTGCGTGATAGCAAATTAGTTTCAATCTTACATCTTTCGATTCGTAAGAAGTTCGCGTTTTAACTGCCTTGCGTCGGATGCCGCTGGCCTCGTTAACTATGGTCGTCTATGAATAGTTGCCGTATTTTCAGGTAGATGTTCTGCGGTGCGTAACCCCTTAAATGCAAATCGATGCGCCGAGGCGATCATGAGTGTTCTGGTAACGGGCGCAGCAGGATTTATCGGTTATCACACGGCCATGCGTTTAAGTCGCGAGGGGTTTTCGGTCGTTGGCGTCGACAATCTGAATCCTTACTACGACGTCAAACTTAAACAGGCGCGGTTGCACAGATTGCAAACGCTGACCAATTTCACATTCCAGCAGTTGGACATCGTCGACCAGGCGGCATTGACTGCGCTGTTCGAACAGGGGCGATTCAAACAGGTCATTCACCTCGCCGCGCAGGCCGGAGTCCGCTACTCGCTGGACAATCCCGAGGCCTACGCGCAATCGAATCTGGTCGGGTTTCTCAACGTCCTCGAAGCCTGCCGGCATCACCCGCCGGAGCACTTGGTCTACGCCTCAAGTAGTTCAGTTTATGGCGCCAACACCCGAATGCCGTTTCGCGAAGACGATCAGGTCGACCAGCCGGTGTCGTTGTACGCCGCGACCAAACGCGCCAACGAACTGCTCGCGCACAGCTACTGCCATCTCTACGGATTACAGGCTACCGGCCTGCGCTTTTTCACCGTGTACGGCCCGTGGGGTCGACCGGACATGGCGCTGTTCAAATTCACCGAGGCGATGCTGCAAGGGCGCGCCATCGACCTCTATAACCAAGGCGAAATGGCGCGGGATTTCACCCATATCGACGACATCGTCGAAGCGATTTTCCGCTTGCTCGACAAACCTCCCGCGCTCAGCGACGAGCGCGGCACCAACCGCCTGTTCAATATTGGCCGGGGCAGTCCGGTCGCGCTGATGAGCTTCGTCGAATGTCTGGAGCAGGCATTGGGCATCAAGGCGCAACGTCGCTATTTGCCGATGCAGGAGGGCGATGTGCTGAAAACCTGGGCCGACGTGTCGGCGCTGGCACGCTGCATCGACTTCAGCCCGCAGGTGCCGATCGAGCAGGGCGTGCAGGCGTTCGTGCAGTGGTATCGCGAGTTCTATCAGCTCTGATTCAGTGCAGGGTGACGGCCCTGCGACTTTCCCCGATGCGGATCCGGTCGAGGGCGCGGTTCAGCGCATCCAGTGCATCGAGCAACGCCTTGGCCTCAGCCTCACGACCGTCGCCCCACAGGCGTTCGGCCATTGTGTTCAAGGCCAGAATCGCCCGCTCGATGTCGGCTGCGCTGGCGGTGTCGTTACCGGCTGGTGGTTTCTTCGGCATTCAGGGTTCCTCGGCGGTCGGCAAACCACCATACCGCCAAGGCGCCGAGCAATATAGTCAGCACGGCCAGAATGACGATAACGCCTTGTGTGCCCAACGCTGTGGCAAACACCGCCACCAGCAAACCCGCCAGAGGCTGCGACAGATTATTCAGCAAGGTAATCACGCCAACGGTCTTGCCGAAATCCTTGGGCGGAATCACGCGTTGGCGAATGCTGCGCATGTAGATGTTGAACATCTTGTCGAAGCCGACGATCAACAGAAATCCCAGTACATAGCCACTGAGGTGCGGACTGAGGGCACTGATCAGGGCGCCGACGGCGATCATCGTATAGGCAATGCCGCCAAGCACCCTCTGCGGCAACTCGACCCGGGAGAGAAAAAACAGGATGACGATAGTGGTCACCGCGCCGGCGGCTTGCAGCCCGGCGTAAGCGTCCTTCCCCGCACTGTATTGACCCAACACCATGGCGGCGGAGGTCGCCAGTGTGACGCCGACAATCAGATTGACGCCGACCGCCAGCATGATGATTTTCCTCAGAGCCGCCAGTTCACGTATATGCCCAAACGCAATGCGTATTGGTTGGAGCCAGATGTCCTGATGTTGTTCGAAGGTTTCCAGCGTGATCCGGCTGACGCGTTGCCACACCAGCATGCCCAGGTCGGCCAGAAAAAACAGCCCTGCGACCCACAGCACCACCCAGTGCCACGCCCAGATTTCCAATAGCAGAGCAGCGACCAGCGGCCCGAGCACCAGTCCGGTCTGATCGGCGATTTGCGAATAAGACAACGTCTTGGTGTAGCTGTAGTGCTTGAAGACATATGGCAGCAGCACCTCACGGGCCATGATGCCCTGCGTGGTGAGTACCCCGCACACCGCCGAGAGGACCACCACCCAGGCAATGCCGCCGAACAAGGCATACAAAGCTACCGCCAGCAGACAGAGCACGGCTCGGTAAACCTGGCTGAGGTGAAGGATTCTGATCGGCGAAAATTTGTCGCACAGAGCACCGCAGACCGGGAATGCGAGAAAACGTGGGAGCGATTCGACGAAAAACGCCAGCCCTGCCCAGGACGCGCTGTTGGTGGTCTGGAAAACCACCAGCGGCACGATGAACAGCAGGATCTGATCGGCGAGTCGGGAGAGGAAAAGGGAGGTGAAGAAAGCCAGGTAATCCTTGCGCACGGTGAACTCCTTGTTCGGATCGCGAGCACTTGAGTACGAATTCGAGTCTACTTCGAATTCTTCCAGAACGAGTGGCGTGAATAACCGTGGAAAGTCTGCGAGGAGGCTGTAGGCGGCTTGCTTTAACGACGGACTACTCCGTCGCCAACAGCTTCTTCACCTCAGCCACAATCACCGCAATATCGAACGGCTTGGGCAGCACCACATCGAACAGATCCGAGCGCTGCATGCCGATATGCGCCTGGGCGCCACTCATCAGGATGATCGGCAAGTGCTTGACGGAGGGCTGGGCACGCACGGCTTCGGCGAATTCGAGGCCGTCCATGACCGGCATCATGAAGTCCGTGATGACCAGGGCTGGACGTTCTCTTTCCAGCACCTCGAGAGCCTTCTTGCCGTTGCTCGCGGTCACGGTCATGAAGCCCTCATCCTCAAGCGCAAAGCCAAGAATGTCAGCAATCAGATATTCGTCGTCGACTACCAGAATGGTGGTCATGTTATTTCAACCCGCTTGAAGACTTACGAAATTGAACCAGGCAATGACTCAGCTGCGACTGAAGGTTCATTTTTCAAAGCCTTTTCCAGGAACACATCTTGATCACGGATAACCACCTCGAACCGCGACGGGTTGTAGGAGCTATCACGTATCTTGAGAATGGAAAGCGTCCTGTGAAGTTCAGCGTGATTTTCAAAGAACCGCATGAGCATCAGGTTGTCGACAATACTGGACAGGTCGGAGGTCGGTGCGCTGATTTCGGAACCGAACAAATCGCGCATTTCCCAGGAGGCGAACACCGTGACGCCTCTGGATCGCAGCTCGTTCATCAGTGCACTGAAAAAGTCGGTGATGCGTTCCGGGGTGGTTGAAACCCGCGTCATGCCGCTGAGGCTATCGATGAACAGGCGCTTGATGCCTTTTTCATCGACCAGGCTCAACAGGCGTGCGCCGAGGCCGTCCAGCAAGCCTTCGGTGGTGGGCTGCCAGGCAATGCTCAGCGCACCGCTGTGTTCCATTTGTTCAATATCGATGCCCAGCGAACGGCCTTTGAGCCGCAGCCGCTGCGGGCTTTCATAGAAACCGAAATGCAGGCCCGGCGCTTCGGGCGTCGACTGCGCGATGAACTTCAGACCCAGGGTGGTCTTGCCGATCCCGGAAGGACCCATGACCAGCGTGACGCTGGAACTGTGCAAGCCGCCGCCGAGGATGTCGTCCAGCGAGGCAATGCCGCTTGGGATGCGCGTCATGTCCGCGCTGTCCGGGGCGGACGGGCGTTTGTACAGCGTTTCGAGGCGCGGATAGATCACCAGGCCGTTATCGGTGATTTCACATTCGTGGACACCGGTCAACGCGCCGCTGCCGCGGGTCTTGCGCAAATGAATGCGGCGCACCGAGCGGGTACCGAACAGCTCTTCGCCCATTTCGATGACGCCGTCGACCATGGTGTGCTCGGGGCTGCCGTCATCCAGGCGCGAGCTGGTGAGAAACAGCACGGTGCAACCGGCGAACGCTGCGTGGCCTTGCAGTTCGGAGATGAATTTTTTCGTGTCGATCGGCGAATCGGCTTTGGACCGTGCATTGAGCAGGCCGTCAACGACCATGACGGTCGCCTTCTGGCGGGTAATTTCGCGGCGAAGCAGCTTCACCACCTCATCGAGGCCTTCGTTTTCCAGCGTGTCGAATGCGCTGACAAACTGTATCTCGGCGCCAACACGCGAGGCGTCGAAGAAGCTCATGGTCGACAAAAACTGAAACAGCCGGTCGTGGGACTCGGCCAGCAACGTGGCGACCAGAACACGGCCGCCGTTTCGGGCATGATGAAACCCGAGCTGATTGGCGAGGATGGTCTTGCCGGAACCCGGGCGCCCTTGAATGATGTACGAAGCACCCGCAACCAGGCCTCCCTGAAGCAGCGCGTCGAGCCCTTCGATCCCGCTTTGAAGGCGTTTTAGCTTTTCCACAATGCGACCCTGATCTGAATAAACAGGCTTGTTCAGCCGAATGGGTGAAATGCTAACGCCATTTCCGGTTGAGGGCCATAAAGGCTGGGGAAAAGTAGCGTTTTTGCAACGTGAGCCTGACGAGCGATTGCTCGCGATCAGGGAGTAGGGACACCCGCCGCACGGGAAGATTCGATTTTCACATCCCGGAAACGACAAAGCCCCGAATAACCGGGGCTTTGTCGTTCCGCGTGCTCGATCGGGCCAAGCCTAATAGACCTGAGGCACAATGATTTCCGGTGGTGTGGGAACGCGCGAATAGTCCTCCTGCCTGACGCGTTGCGGCAGTTCGATTACCGGCATTTCCACCTCTTCGTACGGCATCTGCCCGAGCAGGTGATGGATGCAGTTGAGCCGGGCTTTCTTTTTATCGTCAGCTTGTACCACCCACCACGGTGCTTCGGCGATGTGCGTGCGTTCAAGCATGATTTCCTTGGCCTTGGTATAGGCCTCCCAACGCCTGCGGGACTCCAGATCCATGGGGCTGAGTTTCCATTGTTTGAGCGGATCATGGATGCGACTGAGAAAGCGCAGATGCTGTTCATGGTCGGAAATGGAAAACCAGTATTTGATCAACTGGATGCCGGAGCGGGCGAGCATGCGTTCGAATTCCGGTACGGTACGGAAGAATTCCTCGTACTGGTATTCATTGCAAAACCCCATGACTTGTTCCACACCCGCGCGGTTGTACCAGCTACGGTCGAACAACACGATTTCACCCGCCGCCGGCAGGTGCGAGACGTAGCGCTGGAAGTACCACTGAGTGCGTTCGCGGTCGTTGGGAGCGGGCAGGGCGGCGACCCTGCAGACCCTGGGATTCAGGCGTTGGGTGATGCGTTTGATGACACCGCCTTTACCAGCGGCGTCCCGTCCTTCGAACAGGATCACCACTTTGTGGCCGGTCTTGACCACCCAGCTTTGCAGCTTTACCAGTTCGCCCTGCAGGCGGAACAGTTCGCTGAAGTAAGTCCTTCGCGCATCCTTCTCGGAACCCTGCTGCATATGCTCATCGAACAATGCGTTGAGGTCATGGCCGTCTTCGGATAATTCAAGTTCCAGCTCTTCGTCACTGTGATCAAGCAACTCACGGTGGATGCGCTGTATCAGCGTGTCGTCTGTAGGGAACATGGCAGGGCTCGCGCGGTGAGGATGGCAAAGTGTTAGGCACAATTTGTTACGAACCCATTACATCCCCTGTGCGCCGCTGCGGCGGGGGCAGGAGGGTACCGTTTGCCACGTCGCTTTCATGAAAACGTCATAAAACTGCTGCAGAGTTCGGGAGCCCGTAATCACTAGGTGTCATTTAATGAAACGTTCGATGAAGTCTGCTGCGCTCGCCATTGCGGTATCTCTTTGTGCCACCTCGGCCTCCTTTGCAGCAGAAAATGTTCGCCTGACGGGGTCAGGAGCAAGTTTCCCGGCACCGATCTACCTCACCTGGTTCAAGGATTTCAGCAAGAAATCGGATGGCGTCACTGTGGATTACCAATCCAAGGGCAGCGGCGCGGGCGTACAGGACTTCTTGAACAAAACCGTAGATTTCGCCGCCAGTGACTCGGCAATGAAAGACGAAGACATCGCCAAGGTCGCCGAAGGCGTGCAGTTGCTGCCGATGACTGCCGGGGAAATCGTGCTGGCCTACAACCTGCCGGGCAATCCCAAGGGTCTGAAGCTGCCACGCGAGGTGTATTCCAACATTTTCCTGGGCAAGATCACGCGCTGGAACGATCCGCAGATCGTCGCTGCCAACCCGGACCTGAAACTGTCCGATACGCCGATCACGGTTGTCGTGCGTGCAGACTCCAGTGGCACGACCGCGGTATTCACCAAGCACCTGGCAACCGTCAACGCCGAGTTCAAGCAGGCGCTGGGTGAGGGCAACACCGTCAACTGGCCGGCCAGTGACAAGTTCATCAAGTCACCGAAAAACGACGGCGTAACGGCTACCGTGCGCCAGACCCCAGGAGCGATCGGTTACATCGAATATGGCTTCGCCAAGCTCGCCAAGGTCGACTTTGCCCAGTTGCAGAACAAGGCTGGCAATTACGTAGTGCCAAACGCCGAAAGCGGTGCCGAGGCCCTGGCGGCGGTGAAAATGCCAGAAAACCTCGTGGCCTGGCTGCCTGATCCGGACGGTGCCAAGTCCTATCCGATCACCTCTTATACCTGGATGATTTTTCGCAAGGACAATGGCAACCCGGCCAAGGCCAAGGCCATGCGTGAAATGGTCGAATACAGCCTGACCGAGGGGCAGAAGATTGCCGATTCGATGGGGTACATCCCGTTGCCGCAATCGGTCGTCGAACAGGTTCGCAAAGCGTCCGCCAACATTCAGTAACGCCGTGAGGTCTCTCTCGGAGTGCGCGTCCGCGCCACGCCGGGAGAGTTTCCCCCCTGTTCCGGACTTAGCCCATGAACAAACCTTTTGTCGTACCGGTTAATCCCGACTCTGCCTGCCAGCCACCCTCGACGAAGGATTTCCTGGTGGATCGCACCTTTCGCGCCCTGGCGCGAATCGGCGTGGTGCTGATTCTTGCGCTGGTATTTGCGCTGGTGTTCGAAGTCGGACGCAAGGCACTTCCCGGTATGGAGAAGCACGGCTTCGATGTGCTGCTGGGCAGCGTGTGGGACGTCAATCAAGGCAAATACGGCATCCTGCCGGCGATCTGGGGCACGCTTTACAGCGCCTTCATTGCATTGCTGATCGCCGGGATCTTTGGCGTGAGCATGGCGATTTTCCTGACTCAGGATTTCCTGCCGACCAAGCTCGCTGCGCTGTTTCGTACCATCGTCGAACTGCTGGCAGCCATTCCCAGCGTGGTCTATGGCCTGTGGGGGATCTATGTGGTGATCCCGGCGATTCGGCCGCTGACGACCTGGTTGAACAGCGAACTGGGCTGGATTCCCTTTTTCGGCACGTCCCTGAGCGGTCCGGGCCTGCTGCCCGCAGCACTGGTGCTCGCCATCATGATTCTGCCGACGATTGCCGCCGTTTCGCAGGACGCGCTGACGGCTGTGCCGATGAAAACCAAGCAGGCCGCGTACGGCATGGGCACTACCCATTGGGAAGCGATCCTCAAAGTGATGGTGCCTTCGGCCGCCACCGGTATCTTCGGCTCTCTGGTGCTGGGCCTGGGGCGCGCGCTGGGTGAAACGATGGCGCTGGCCATGCTGGTCGGCAACGCCAACAACATTTCCCTCTCGCTGTTTGCACCTGCCAACACCCTTGCCGCTCTGCTGGCGCTGAACTTCCCCGAAGCCGGGCCGAACGAGATCGAGGTGTTGATGTACGCCGCACTGGTGCTGATGCTGATTACGCTGATCGTGAACATTTTCGGTTCGATGATCATGATGTACGCCCAACGGGGTCACAAGTGATGACTGATCTGACCGCAGCAACAGATCTGACGGCGCCAACAGGCGCCATGCCCAGCTTGCAACGCAGGTTCGAAGGCCGCGCGCTGCGCAGCCTGATCCTGACCACCCTGGTCTGGGCAGGTGCTCTGCTGGCCAGCGTGCCGCTGATTTCCGTGCTCTACATGCTGATCACCCGCGGTGGCGCGCGCCTGAACCTGGAAGTCTTTACCGAACTACCACCGACCGGCTTCGAGATGGGCGGCGGTTTTGGCAACGCGATGGCAGGTACCTTTGTAATGGTCGGTATCGCGGCAGCGATCGCGGTGCCGGTCGGGATCATGGCGGCGATCTTCCTGGCGGAGCTGGGGCCGGACAGCAAACTGGGGAACGCCGCGCGTTTCGCCGCCAAAATGCTCACGGGCCTGCCGTCGATCCTGGCGGGGGTATTTGCCTATGCCCTGGTGGTGATGACGACCGGCACGTATTCGGCACCGGCGGGTGGCGTGGCACTGGCGGTTTTGATGCTGCCGATCGTGGTGCTGACCGCGGAAGAATCGATGCGGATGGTGCCCAAGATCATGAAAGATGCCGCTTATGGCATGGGCTGCACCCGCTCGCAGGTCATCTGGAAAATCATCTTGCCGACCGGCATGCCGGCGATCCTGACTGGCGTGATGCTCGCGGTGGCGCGTGCCGCAGGCGAGACGGCACCGCTGTTGTTTACCGCGCTGTTCAGCAACTACTGGATCTACCACCAGGGCAATCTCGATGTCATGAACCCGACTGCCTCGCTGGCGGTGCTGATCTACAACTTCTCCGGCATGCCTTTCGATAACCAGCTCGAGCTCGCATGGGCGGCCTCGTTGGTGCTGGTGATGATCGTGCTGTTCGTGAACATCATCAGCCGTATTTTCGGCAAGCCCAAGTATTAAGAACGGGAGCAACTGATTTTGAACGTATCCACTGCGCTAATAGCCGCTCCGTTTGTCACCCAGGCGCCTGTAGTCATGGACTGCAAACTGGACAAGATTTTCTACGGGAATTTCATGGCGGTACGTGACAGCCACGTGCCGATCGAGAAAAACAAGATCACCGGATTCATCGGGCCCTCAGGCTGCGGCAAGAGCACCGTGCTGCGTAGCCTCAACCGGATGAACGACCTGGTGAAGGGGTTTCGTTTCGAGGGCCATGTGCATTTCCTCGGGCAGGACGTCTACGGCAAGGGTGTCGATCCGGTGGTCGTGCGCCGCTACATCGGCATGGTGTTTCAACAGCCAAATCCGTTTTCGATGAGCATCTTCGACAACGTTGCGTTTGGTCTGCGCCTCAATCGCTACAAGGGCGATATCGGCGACCGCGTCAAGCATGCGCTGCAAGGCGCCGCGCTGTGGGATGAAGTCAAGGACAAGCTCAAGGTCAGCGGCCTGTCGCTCTCCGGTGGCCAGCAGCAACGCCTGTGTATCGCCCGGGCAATCGCCACCGAGCCGGAAGTCCTGCTGCTGGATGAGCCTTGTTCGGCACTCGACCCGATCGCCACCCGACGGGTCGAAGAATTGATGGTCGAGTTGAAGAAGGACTACACCATCGCACTGGTCACTCACAACATGCAGCAAGCCATCCGTGTCGCTGACACCACGGCGTTTTTCTCGGTGGATATTTCCCAGGGCACGCGCACGGGCTATCTGGTCGAGATGGGCCCGACGGCGCAGATCTTCGACAATCCGCGGGAACAGATGACCGGCGATTACATCAGCGGCAAGTTCAGCTAAGTCACAGCACCGGTCACGGCCGCCTACCTGCACAAGCCAAATGGATTTGGCGGGCACCGGCGGACATTTACCAAGCGTTTCCAAGGAGCTCCAATGCCTGCCAAGCACCGTCTTGATTTGCCTGCGATTGAACGCGCACTGCGTAACGTGCAGAGCCGTTTCGCCGAGCTCAGCCGGCACTTCACCGAGCCCCGAGACCCGTTCACTGACGAAGTCCTGAACAATGTGCTTGAAGGTTATGCGTTGGTTGACGAATATGTTGCCCGCGGCGTCGACCTGTTCGATCTGCAGCAACTGAACCTGATGCTGGAGATCAATGCCACGGTGCTGTGTGGCCGGGATCCGGCACGCCGGCTCGAATACGCCCAGCATCTGGCAGCCACCGAAGCGCACTTCTTCAACAATGTTGAGGGAGGCATCAAGGACTTGTACAACTGGTATTGCGCATATCGCAGTGAATCGGTCTGGAAGCGTGCAGCGGGTGTCTATGTGCGCATTCTGAGCAAGCCGCAGCTGTTTATCGAAGGCAATAACCGCAGTGGCTCGCTGATTGTCAGCTACCTGCTGATGCGGGCGGGGCTGCCTCCATTCGTGCTGACGCTTGAAAATGCCGAGGGCTATTTCAACCCGTCCTCGGTCATCCGCAACTCCGCCAAGCATGGCGTCAAGGCGTTGTACGAATTGCCCAAGATCAAGAAAAAATACGCAGCATTTTTAGAAGAACAGGCGCCCGAACCAATGAAGTTCTTTCTCAAAGACAAGCCTCTGCCTGTCTCCCAGGGTGGCCATTGATGAGCGGGGCTCCAGCATTGGCCAAATGCAGAACCTTCGCCAGCCGGGCAGGGCAGGCCATCCGCTGCGCTCTGCCACAGCTGTTCAGGCGTCAGCGCATACGAATTTCGTTCGATATCGATGACACGCTCGCTTGCCAGCTCCACCACTGCGCAGTCGAGAAAAGCCGACTTCCCGCCTGTATTCATCGTTGGCTGGGTGAGCCGTTGCGCATGGGCACGCGATCGCTGATCCGCGAGCTGCGCCGCCAGGACTGCAGCATCTGGGTCTACACCTCATCCGGGCGCACGCCGTCCTATATCAGGCGCTGGTTGGCGCTGTACGGTATCCGCGTCGACGGCGTGGTCAACAGCGTGCTGCACAACCGTGCCCTGACGGCGCACGGGATGTCGAATGCGCCTTCCAAGTATCCGCCAGCGTTCGATATCGACTTGCATGTCGATGATTCGGAAGGCGTGCAGATTGAAGGCAAGGATCATGGCTTCCGGGTGGTCGTGGTGCATCCCGAGGATGATCGCTGGGCGCAGAAAGTGCTGGATTCGGTGGCCAAGGTCCAGGCGCAGCTCGCTTGGCAGCAGATGTTCAGACATAAAAAGCCGGTGCCACAACGGGCGGAGACGTTCTTTGAGCCGCTTGGCTGAGCGAGTACGCGTTGGCTATCTGGACAGCAGCGCTTTTTATCGCTCTACGGCGACGCATTTGATCTCCACGAGAAGGCCAGGTCGAGCCAACTCACTGACACCAATGCAGGTCCACGTGCAAGTGCTTCTCGGAAAGACTTTATCCTTCACGCGTCTGAAAGTTGGCATGTGACGGTGCATATCGACGTGATAAGTTGTCATTTCTACGACATCTTCAAATTTACAGCCACCTGCCTCCAAGACGACCCGGAGATTGTCCCATGCAGCCAAGAACTGCTGCTCAGGGTCTTCGATAACGGATAATTCCGGCGTCCTGCCTACCTGACCCGCGCAGTAGAGAGTTTTTCCTACCTTTACTGCTGGTGCATAACCAGCACGCTCGCACATCAATCTCATGCCATCTGGAACAATGATCTGACGATCAGTCATGATTGCGGAGCCCCAATTCAGAACGGTTACGAAAGCTAACTCAGAGCCCAGAGCGCCGTCTACTGAGTTCACTTTGGCGATTTCATGCGGTTCTGCTCGTTTGTCTGATTGCTTCGATAAGTGGCGCCGGGGTCAGGCCCGAACGGCAGGGTTATTGGCGGGTGCCGGGGCATGCCTGGCGGCGATCTGCCTGTGGCGCTCGACCACTTCGCCAATGACCAACTGCATCAGCCTCTGCACGATGGCCGTATCCAGCTCGGCCTCCTGAGCAAGTGCTGCCAGACGCTGGTATTGCTGCTGCTCTCTGGCCTCGTCTACCGCAGGCAACTGATATCGGGCCTTGAGCAATCCGACCTCATCGGTACAGCGAAACCGTTCCGCGAGCAGGTGGATGAGGGCGGCGTCGATATTGTCGATGGTTTTCCTGAATGTTGAGAGTTGACGCGCGATGTCGGAGTTTTCCATGAATGACCTCGTGACAGGTGTTCGAAAGAGCTTCTCAATGATTCGTCTGCTGAGCAAAAACCGACCAGTCCTTGTCGCCATCTCCCCTGGCTACCGCCGACGTCATTTTCAATCGCACGGCATCCGCCGCTGGCAACTCCAGCCCCTTGAGACGACCCGCATCGATCGCCAGATTCATATCCTTGAGGCCAAGCGACAGTTTGAATCCCGGTTCAAAATTGCTGCTGACGATGTTCTGCCCATAACGTTGATAACTGGGGCAGGCGAACAGGGTCTGGGTCATGAGCTTGATGAAAATCGAAGGGCTCAGTCCGTGGCGTTGAACGAGTCCGCTGGCTTCGCCCAGCGACTGGATGGCTTGGGTGATCATCATGTTGCCGGCGATTTTCGCGATACAGGCCTGTTCAGGTTGGTCGCCCAGATACCAGGTTTTTTTCCCAAGCAGGTCGAACAGCGGTTGGACGGTCGAGACAGCAGCCTGCGATCCGGCCGCCAGGATATTCAACTCGCCCATGGCCGCCACGGCGGGCACGCCGAACACCGGCGCCGCGATCAATGGCATGCCGACGGCTTCATGTTCGCGCTGCAACTCCAACATCAGCGAAGGCGACAAGGTCGACATCACGACATGCACGCAAGCTTTGTCTGCAGTTTCCAGAACAGCGCTGGCGAGCAGCACTTGCCTGACAGCGGCATCATCGGCGAGAAGAGTGATGACCACCTCTTGCTGGAACGCCGAGGCCGGCGATTCGATAACGCTGATGCCTTCGAGATCCTTGATCGCCGCGTGACTGCGGTTCCATGCCGAGACGTGATGGCCTGCGCGGACGAGCAGCGGAATGATCGCTCTGCCCATGCTTCCAACTCCGATAAAACCAATCTTCATTTGCAGTCTCCGGTTGGTATTCGACGACGGTGAATGCAGACAAGTATGTCGGGCACGGGATTGCTACGGCACTGCCATTGCTGCACTCTCACTGTTCATTTTTGTACGGGGGCAGAGCATGGACTGGAGTGATGTGCGGGTCTTTCTCGCGATTGCCCGCAGCGGGTCATTGGGGGCTGCCGCCAAGCTGTTGGGGGTCAGCCATCCGACCGTGGGGCGGCGCTTGCAGGTGCTGGAACAGTTCAGTGGCCAACCCGTTTTCCTGCGTACCAACCAAGGTCTCGTGTTGACCGACAGCGGCGAGAAGCTTTTCAGCCTCGCGCAGGAAATGGAGCAAAGTGCGTTGGCCATCGAAAGGCGCCTCGCGGGGGACAGCGCACAGCCCGAAGGTGTGCTGCGCATTTCCTGCGCTGACTGGTTCGCCTGTTATGTCCTGGCCCCGGTGCTGAGTGAACTGCGCCTTCGTTATCCATTGATCGTGCCCGAGGTCATTGCCGGGCATCGATTGTTTGATCTGGCTCGCCGCGACGCCGACATCGCGTTTCGAATCGTTCCGTTCACCGAACCCGATATCGTGCACCGCAAGCTGATCTCCCTGACTTACGGGTTATACGCAGCCGTTGGATCTGCTGACCCTGAACCACAGGGCGCCGGGCTGGGTCTGATCACCATGAGTGTTGCCCAGTCTCATTATCCCGATGTGCAGTGGCTGCAGCAGCGTTACCCTCTGGCGCGTACCGTGTTTACCAGTAGCAGCCGCACAGTCCAGGCGCAAATGTGTGCGCAGGGGCAGGGCGTCGCGGTATTGCCCCGCGCTTTGGGCGACCAGTTGACGGCGCTGCGTCTGATCGATTCAGATGAACCGCCACCAGGCCGCGACATTTGGATGGGCTACCACCAGGACATGCGCCAGATGGATAGTCTGCGCGCGCTTGCCGACCTGGCCTCCGTCATGATTGGCACTCAGGCAGGCGGTTGATTCACTCTGCCGGGTGCATGGCCGCCGTTTGCAGCTCTGCAGCAGGTTGGCGCGCCAGACTCAGGCTCAGTCCTGCGCCTACGGCCAGACAGGCAGCGATGCACAGTATGGCGACGGTGAAGGCGTGGGTGATGGCCGCCGCGTCCGTGTCCTTGCCCAGAAGCGAGTAAAAAATGCCACCGATGATCGCCACGCTCAGTGCCGTGCTGATTTGCAGGGTGGAACTGGTGATGCCCGCAATCATGCCGGAATACGCCGGTGCCACGCGTCCTGTGATCATGCGCATCAATGTCGGAAGGGCCAGTCCTTGTCCGAAGCCGATCAGAAAGAGAATCACGGCAAGGGACAGCGCAGAGGGCGTGACGGCCGTCGGTGTGTGCGCCACGAGCCAGGCCAATAGCACGAACCCCAGCACTTCGAGTGACATTCCGAAGGGATTCACATAAGACCCCAGCAAACGCCGGAACAGATGGGTGGTGAGCGGCCCGAGCAAAAAACCTGCGCCGAATGGAAGGAAGACCAGACCTGCACTGAGTGGGCTCGTATGCAGCGCGCCCTGTAAATAGATGGAAAACAGCAGGAAGAACACACCGATTGCGTAGAAGGTCAGTGCGACGAGCAATGCACGGCCCAGCCCGGGCGCACGCAGTGCAGCAGGGTTCAGCAACGGCGCGCCTTGCGCTTGATACAAACTGGCTTCGTAGCGCCAGAACAGCCAGGCAAGCAGTGGCGTCGCCGCCAGCGACAGCCAGGCCCACAACGGCCAGCCCGCTTCACGTCCCTCGATCAGCGGAACGATCAGCGCCGCAAGCGTCACCATCGACAACAGCGTTCCACCCAGATCCAGCTTGCTGGTCTGGGGTGCGCGGGTTTCCTTGACCACGGGGATGGCGATCAGAATGACCAGCAACGCAATCGGTAAATTCACCAGAAATATCGTCCGCCAGCCCAGGTTCATCAGGTTGAGCGAGATCAGAATCCCGCCAAGTGCCTGGCCGACTACCGACGCCAAACCAAACACCGCACCGTACAGGCTCAACGCCAAGGGTTTTTCCGACTCAGGGAATATCGCCTGCACTGAAGCGAGTGCCTGCGGCGCCATGACGGCGGCCGTCACGCCTTGCAGCGAGCGTCCGGCGATCAACACCCAGGGTAACTCGGCGACACCGCAGATCAGTGAGGCGACGGCAAAGCCAATCAGGCCAACGAAGAACATTCTCATGCGGCCAAAGATGTCACCAAGCCGTCCGCCGGTGATCAGTGTCACGGCATACAGCGCCGCGTAAGAAGAGATGATCAACTGTTCGGCAGAGGAGGCCGTGCCTAGCGATTGCTGAATCGAAGGCAGCGCTACGTTCACGATGAAGAAATCCAGCGGCGGCAAGAATGCACCGACCAACAGGATGGCGAACATCAGCCAGCGCCGCTGTTCCGGAAGGGCTACTATTTTCTCAGGCATAAGGTCTCCTTTCTGAAACCCTTCGGCTCCAGAATATTTTCGATTGCGGGTCATGCTTTGAATCAGCTGACTTCAATCTAAACGATCAAACCCTGGCTGACGCCTCACATAAATGAACGGCCAATGTTCATTTATGGCAGTGCCGCTGTGCCTTTGCCTCCTCGCACAATGGCCGCACTGTGGTTCCAGTCGAGCCACACAACCGAAATTGAGGAGTCAGTTATGTCAGGTAAATTCGCTGATCAGGTCGCAGTCGTCACCGGCGCGTCCACCGGGATCGGATTTGCGATTGCACAGGGTTTGATTGCCGAGGGCGCCAGGCGCGTTTACATCACCGGGCGTTCTGCAGCCACGCTGGAGGCTGCGGTGGCCAAGCTTGGCGACAGGGCGGTCGCGGTCATTTCCGATGTCGCGCGCCAGGTTGATCTGGACGAGCTCAAGGCGACGATTGAGGCGCACGACGATCAACTGGACTCAGTGTTTGCCAATGCGGGTATTTGTGAAAAGAACCCGCTGGGCGAGACCACCGAGGCCGCCTATTTCAACATGTTCGACATCAACGTAAAGGGAGTCTTTTTTACTGTACAGACGTTGATGCCATTGTTGAAAAATGGCGCTTCGATCGTACTGACGGCCTCTATCTGTTCCAGCAATGGCATGGAAGGACTGAGCCTCTACAACGCGTCCAAAGCCGCGGTACGTTCCTTTGCCAGGACGTGGGCCAACGAACTCAAAGGTCGCAAGATCAGAGCGAATGTCCTGAGCCCTGGCTTCACCCGCACACCGCTGATGGATAACGGCTTGAAGATGAGCGAAACCGACGTCGCCGCGCTGCGTCAGCACGTCGAGCAGATCACGCCATTGGGGTACATGGCCGAGCCTGAGGAAATCGCCTCGTCGGCGCTGTTTCTTGCGTCTGCCGATGCGAAATATGTCAACGGTGTGGAGTTGATGGTCGACGGCGGCCTGTCGCAGATCTGACCACGTGCTCAACCGTAGCGCAGCCCTCGCGCAGGGCTGCCTTCCTCGCTTATGCGCAGCCCCTGCAGGAAACCTCATCATGAACAATGAACAACTGACAGCCCGACTGGACGCCCTGGAAAGTCGCGCCGCCATCGAGTCGCTGATCAGCGCCTACGCCAATGCTTTCGACCGCATCGACGCCTCGCTTCTTAGCTTAATCTGGCACGAAGAGTCGACACTGGATCTACCGGGTTTTGGCCAGGCTGGAAACCGTGACGAAATCTTGGCGATGGCGCAAAACAGCTGGCGCCAGATGCCCCATATGCACCACTGGATGGCCAACCCGCTGATTGAAATCGAGGGTGACAGCGCAGTGGGCACGGTAGCTGCGGATTGCCTGTTTCATGACATTGAAAAAGGCCCGGTGCAAGTCAGCGGTCTTTACCACGACAGGTTTGAACGTCGGGACGGAAAGTGGGCGTTCCTGTCACGTCGTTTTGAACTGCACTTCCTGACGCCGTTAAAAGATTGGGTACCCGCAGCGGGCGAAGAACAGTTTGCAGCGGTCGAGCAGCTCAAGGGAACGACAGCGAAAAACGAATAGTCCCGGCCCTTGGCTGTTCGACACCCACGTGGCCGCCATGCAGTTGCATGATGGCCACGACAATGGCGAGGCCAAGCCCGTAGGAGTCGGAATTCTGGTGCCGAGACGCATCGCCACGGTAAAAGCGGTCGAAGAGTTTGCCCAGGGTTTCGTCGCCCAGCACCGGCCCTTGGTTCTCCACTTCAATCCGGGCACCTCCGTGGGTTTCCAATACCCGTATCAGAATCTCGGTGCCCTCGTAAGCGTAGCGAACAGCGTTCGCCACCAGGTTGCTCAACGCTCTGCGCAGCAGCAAGGGGTCAGCGAGCACGATACCATCGCCCGTTATTTGGAAGCTCATTCGCCGCTCTTCAGCCAAGCCCTCAAAATACTCAGCGATGCGCTGTGATTCGTCATGCAGCGACAGTTGCTGGCGCTCCACTACGGCTTGCGCTTCATCGGCGCGCGCCAGAAACAGAATGCTTTCGACGATGCGCGAGATCCGTTCGAGTTCTTCAAGGTTCGAAGCGATCAGCGCTTGATATTCGTCCTCGCTACGGCGTTGGCGTAGGGCAACCTGACAATGTCCCATCAACGACCCGACCGGCGTGCGGATTTCATGGGCAAGGTCGGCGGAAAATTGCGTCAGTCGCTGATAACCCTGGGCAAGACGATCAAGCATCGCGTTATAGGCGTCACTCAGCTGTTGCAATTCAACCGGCGTATCGGCGCTGTCCATGCGGCTGTGCAGACGCTCAGGCGTTATGGCTGCGGCATGGGCGGCCATTTTGCGCAGCGGACGCAGCCCGCGACGCAATAACAGATAACCCAGCAACGCGGTTGCCAGAAAGGCAAGGGCCACGGCCAGGTAGATGCGCTCGCGATACGCTGCAAGCATCGCCATTTCCTTGCCCATAAGGTGGGCGGCCGTCAATCGGACTACACGGCCACCCGACGTCGTGACTACGGAGGCGGCGCGCAGCCTTGTTCCCGAGTCGGTCACGCCGCTGCGCAGATCACTGACGCTCAGCTTTGTGTCCTGGCCGATCACCGGCAGTTCAGGCAACGTGACGTTGAGTGGATTGACCTGGATGACCGGTGGCTGCCCCGGCTCTTCAATGATGAAGATGTCGTCTTCGCTGTCGAGCATGTTCTTGAAAATCTGCGGGCTGTCGCGCAGCTTTTCGATGGCGAGTTCGTAATGCAGGAGCTTGCGAAAATGCTCCAGACGGCCCATCACCGCGTGATCGCTGTAGACCAATACCGAGGCCTTCATCGTCTGATACAGATAGAAGCCCGCGCCGGCCACGGCCAGCATCGCGACCATGGCAAACGCCACGGTCGATCGCAGCGTCAGCGAGGGTTGGCGTCGGGACCGCATGGCCTCACCTCGCAGACATAGCCGATACCGCGAATGGTATGGATCAGCTTGATCGGGTAGGGCTGGTCGACCTTGTTGCGCAGGCGCTTGACAGCGACGTCCACCACGTTGGTATCGCTGTCGAAATTCATGTCCCAGACTTCCGAAGCGATTTGTGTCCTGGACAACACATCGCCGGCTCGACGGAGAAACAGATGGAGCAGGGCGAACTCCTTGTTGGTCAGCACGATCACCTGTTGTTGGCGGGTCACGCGGCGCCGGACCAGATCCAGTTCGAGATCGGCAAGGTGGAAATGGTCGGCTTCGCGCACGACACCGCGGCGCAGAATAGTGCGGATGCGCAACAGCAGTTCGGTAAACGAAAAAGGTTTGATCAGGTAATCATCGGCGCCCAGTTCCAGACCGCGAATGCGGTCTTGCAACTGGTCGCGCGCGGTGAGGAACAGCACGGGGACATCTTGTCTGGCGCGCAACAGCTCGATGATCTGAAACCCGTCAATCCCGGGCAACATCACGTCCAGCACGATCAGGTCATAGGTCGTATGCAAGGCCATGTGCAGGCCGTCGGCGCCATGCTGGGTCCAGTCGACGTTGTAACCGGACTCACCGAGCCCCTTTTTCAGGTACTCACCTGTTTTGGTGTCATCTTCGATCAGCAGGATATGCATCGTCAGGCGCGCTCGGGTTTCTTCATGACGGGGTTAAGTCCGCGACATCGGTATCTCGGCTGTGCAGTGTAACGGGATGAGCGGGCGCAGTCGGTTACATTTCTGTCATACATGGTCAGGGTTGGCGAATGACAAAAATGTCATTCGACGGTCATCGTGACGTCCCGGTCTGCGGTCGAGGATGGCGACACATCAACCCATGAGGAATCGTCGCCATGCAACTCAAAAACGCCCTGTCTACCACGTTCGGTTTGGTGATGCTCAGCGCTGCCGTCATTGCCACCGCCGCCGACATGCCGGTCATCAAACCACTGCGCGGTACGGTGGAAAGCGTCAGCAACAACACGCTGACCTTCACTGTCCGCTCTGGCGCCCAGCAGACGATCGGACTGACTGACAAGACCGGTATCAGCCGGGTATCGAAGGCCAATATCGACTCGATCAAATCCGACAGCTTCATCGGCTCGGCGGCCATCCCGCAGGCCAACGGAACCTTGAAGGCGCTTGAGGTCACGGTATTCGACGCCAGGCTCAAGGGCAGCGGCGAAGGTCATTACGGTTGGCAGAACGCAGACGGCAGCACTGGCACCATGACCAACGGCACCGTTGGCAAACTGTCCAAAACCGACGGCCGCACGTTGACCGTCAACTACCAGGGCGGCGAGAAACAAATCGTCGTGCCGGATGACGTGCCTATCGCCTACGTCGAGCCAGGCAAAGCCGATGAACTGGTCAAAGGCACCAAAATTGTCGTGTTCCCCGCTGCAGATGGCACCGCACGCGGCATTGCAGTCGGCAAGGATGGCTTCCAGCCACCGATGTAATCATCTGAGAAAGCTTGAGCGTTGCCGTCTCGCAACGCTCCGCTACACGGAAGGCTTGCAAGGGGAACCACGTGAGACAGAAGAAACCGCATCCCTGGCCGGTTCGCCTCACCCATTGGCTCAATGCGGCCTGCATGGTCTGCATGTTCATGAGCGGTTGGGCTATCTACAACGCCTCGCCACTGTTCAGTTTCAGGTTTCCGGTGTCATTGACCGTGGGCGGTTGGCTGGGCGGGGCACTTGCCTGGCATTTTGCGTTCATGTGGCTGCTGCTGATCAACGGCGCGATCTATGTGCTGTACGGGTTGGCCAGTCGTCATTTCAAACGTGAGCTGCTGCCCATCGGCATTGCCGCATTGAAGCATGATCTGACCGATGCCTTGCGCTTTCGGCTGGTGCATGAAAAGGGTGTCTATAACGCAGTACAGCGCCTGATGTACTGGATCGTGCTGGCGGCAGGTGTACTGATCGTGATCTCGGGTGTAGCGATCTGGAAACCGGTTCAACTTCAAGAGCTGGTCGCGTTACTGGGCGGCTATGACGTTGCTCGTTACGTACATTTTGCGGCCATGGCGACGATTGCAGCGTTTGTAGTGATTCACCTGGTCTTGGTGATTCTGGTACCAAAAACCCTGGTGCCAATGATCACGGGTGGAGTGCGGACGCCTGATAACGAGAAAAATGGGTCATGACTGAATTTAAAATAACAACGCGTCAGCGCGTCAGGATTGAACCTGCGCAACAGCTTGAACTGGAAAACATTCAGCGCCGGCATTTTCTTCGGGCCGGCCTGACGGTTGGCGCGATGTCGATGCTGACCGGTTGCAACCTGCAGGACGGCGATCAGGTCGACAAAGTGCTTTGGGCCATGTCGCGTTGGAACGACCGGGTCCAGGCGTGGCTGTTCAGTGGACGGAAACTGGCGCCGACCTTCGCCCGCGCGCAGATCACCAAGCCGTTTCCGTTCAACGCTTTCTATGGTCAGGACGATATCCCTGAAGTAGACCTGACCAGTTACTCGCTCGCCGTCTCCGGCCGGATCAGGGACAAGGCGCCGTGGACACTCGAAAGCTTGCGCAAGCTGCCGCAACGCAGCGATATCACTCGGCTGATCTGTGTTGAGGGCTGGAGCGCGATCGGGCAATGGGGAGGTGTACCGCTGAAAACCTTCCTGGAAAACATCGGCGCCGACACCACAGCGAAATTTGTCGGTTTCAAATGTGCCGATCGTTACTACTCCAGTCTGGACATGCCGACTGCCTTGCACCCGCAGACGCTGTTGGCACTGGATTACGCTGACGTGGCGCTGCCGCCCGAGTACGGCTATCCGCTGAGGGTTCGGGTCCCCACCAAACTGGGCTTCAAAAACCCCAAGCATGTTGTCGAGATTTTCGTCAGCAACGACAACCCGGGCGGGTATTGGGAAGACCAGGGCTACAACTGGTTCAGCGGGATCTGATGAAGCAAAGAACGGAACTGTCACGCCAGGAACACTGGCGAGATTCATGACACCAAGCGTGATATGAGGCATGCCGATGACCGGTATTTCTGCAGTACCGAGAGCACCATCCGTCTTGCCGACATCAGAATCCAGGATGCGGGCAACGAGTGATGGAGCAGATTTCCAATCTCTCTTGCAGGCTCAGTCCAGGCAACCTTTACAACAGTCGGATAAAGCTCGCACTCGGATGCTCTTTGATAATCTTGCCGCATGTACCTTCAATGGCGAAAAAAGAGCTATCTGCTCTGATGTTATCGGCACAGGGGGACTGAATGCGTTCGCCATTGCAGTGGCTCTCTTGCCGCTAACCGTCACCTGGGTACCGACCGAAATTGTTCGAGCGCCACTGCGTTCGCCTGGAATACGGACTTTTCGCCGCCGCAATCCCTCTTCAGCCGAGAGCTCCTTCCTCAACCGGTCAAATTCGGAGGATAGGGGTTACGATTAGACGGGTCTCGAAAGCTTGCTCGCCGTAGGCCAGTATTATTAAGGGAGAAGCAGATACCGCCAATTCTCACCTGTAGCGTTGAATGGTCTTTCGTTCGCCTAAAATAGAAAGCCCGATGGCTTCTCTATCGTGGGTGGTGTTATGAGGCAGCGTCGACTTACAGCCTATTTTTCTACCCCGCTGTCATCCCCCGTTTATTCTGAGCATCAGAGAGTTATAGCCCTCCATCAGGGCTACTTTTGGCCGAAGGTAGTCGTTCGTGAACGGCTGCTTTCGGCCATAAGCGGCCGTTTTGGAATGGCAGGAAACGACCGATAACTCCCTTCGATACGCGAGTTTCGCCCGCCAGCGGCTCGATTGTTAGAATATGGCGGAGAGCTGCAAAACCGCCTACGCTTATAGAATGATTCCTCGAACGCCTTGCCCATCTGGTGGTATAGAGCCGAGAGATCTGACTTCCTTTGACGGTCCGCTTAACACCCACCCGGACCAACCCGCGCCTGTCGCCAGCAACGGCTCCCTGAGTCCGGTCCACACGACCAGCAGTACGGCGCAACGGGTAAAAGCCAGACCCAGTCCCCCCACCTGCCGTTCAAAAGCGACCGATGCTGCAGCACCTCTGGAAACGGGGGCGCTGTTCACGTTCTGCCATGAGGTCAATCCGTATGTATCGGCCGAGCACGATTCCTTACCAGCACCATCGAGGGTTCAGCCGAACCTTCACTCAGGGGCATTTGAGCCTTGGATTATTCTTTCCCATGGAGGCGTTCGACGGGGACACTCCGAGCATGCTCAACCAGGTCACACTGGCTAAACAATCCGAGGCGCTGGGCTTCTGCGCGCTCTGGTTTCGCGACGTGCCGCTTCGCGACCCTGGCTTCGGCGATGTCGGCCAAGTCTTCGACCCCTGGGTTTACCTGGGTTATATGGCCGCCCATACCTCGGAGATTGCACTTGGCACCGCCTCCATCGCCATCCCGCTGCACCATCCCCTGCACACGGCCAAGGCGTCAGCCAGCGTCGATCAGTTGAGCACTGGTCGCTTGATTCTGGGGGTTGCTTCGGGAGATCGGCCAGTGGAGTTTTCGGCGTTTGGCGTCGATCCCGAAAGGCGTGGAGAGATCTTTCGAGAACACTACGAAGTGATTCGCCGCGCCCACAGCACCAGTTTTGAGCCCATCCACTGGAGCACTGGTGAAATGCAAGGCGCAGACCTGATTCCGAAACCTACCACCCAATTCATTCCAATGCTCGTGACCGGCAACAGTCGCCAGTCACTGGATTGGATCGCGCGTGAGAGCAACGGATGGATCAACTATCCACGCATTCCGAACATGCAGCGGCTGGTCGTGGAAGATTGGCGGCTGGAGGTCACGAAACAATGTGGTTCTGTGTATAAACCCTTTACTCAGTCGCTGTACATCGATCTCGATGAGAATCCGTCAACGCCACCCACACTTATCCATTTGGGGTTCAGACTTGGACGTTACCATCTACGATTTTTACTGGAGTCGCTTGAGGAAATCGGCGTGGACCACGTCATTCTCAATCTCAAATACGGCAAGCGCCCTGCGGTGGAAGTTATTGAGGAATTGGGTACGCACATCGTTGCGCAGTTCGGAGTGCAGCCGCGTCAGGCAGCTCATTGAACATCGGTCAGTGCTACGCCGACGAATGCTCACTTGACGAAACCATAAGGTGTCACGGCGCGGATGACCTCCGGTTCTATATCAATGATGGAGATCTTCGCGCCATGAGCGACCGGTGCCCGGCAAACAATCTACCCTACCCAGCCTAAACCCGTGATGAGCACGTTGCCTTGCAGATTCTGTGCGGCTTCCACGCCGTCCCTGGACACGATTTGCGCGCGTATCCTTTCACTTATACCGAGCGCGCAAGCATGGCATGAATCCTGGACACGGCACTTTAGCCATGACATTTATCTTCACAAGTGTTTTGATTGATCATCGCCCGGAACAGCAGCAGGCCCAGGCTATCCTGATTTTCACAAAATACATCGTGGGCCTCCCTGTACTGACTGGAGCTTCCTATTGGGTTTGCTTAGCCGGGTAGCTTGGCCGCAAGGACGTCAACCTTCTCGATTGATGGCGCTTCGGCAAATAGCTCGGCAGCGTTTGCCATAAGCGCCGCCGCGACCTTGCCCGAAAGATGAGCCTGCCGGCCCGCTTCATCCGGGAATGCGTCAAAGATGCCAAAGGTGGACGGCCCCAAGCGGATTCCAAACCAGGCTGTAGTGGCTGGCTCCTCCTCCACTAAAGGAAGGCCGCTCAAGAGAAAGCGCTCCACCTCTTTCTCTTTCCCAGGTTTTGCTTCCAGACGAACCAACAACGCTACTTTGACCATGACGTGGCTCCTGTTGTTACGATGCGGCTGGTGCTATCTGGTCGCAATAGCTAAAAGGGGGCATTCGGCTATTAACTATGGTCGACGACACCAGGATTACAAACCCAAAGAGACCAAGGGTAGCGACGCATGTCGCCCGGACACTGAGAATAACGTTGTGGGCAACGCGCAAGCCGCAGACCAGCCGCTTGATCACTTATCCCGAGCTGTGACCTGATAATCAAGACTCAACGATATCTGAAATTCAGGAGAACATAACAGATCATGGTTACTGTCAGGCCGACCAATATGTACTCGACACGCGGTAGAAATATAACTAACCCACCTAAAGAAAACACGATCAAGGTGTTTTGCAGTATGTATTTCCTTATCCGACTCACGGCTATGAAATAGCCATATTGCTTCCCCAGGAAAAATAATGCCATGCCGATGATCGACATGATCTGGAAATCGCGCATCGCAATGTCATTCAGGATCGCATGCCTGATTAAATTCGCCAGGAGTGCCAGCCCGATAAAAAGAAAAAGGTGCGAGTAGATCAAGGCGTGCCCACTCATACTGCTGTGATGTTTGCTCAGCAGGTAAAAGCTATCAAAATAGATCCACCAGATACTGCAAATCATGATGAATCCGGTGATTGCCGCCGTCACATTATAACGATCCCATTGAATGTTAGATAAACCCCCAGAAAGACTGATCACTGACTCACCCAACAAGATGATGGTGAGCAAGCCTATGCGTTCAACCAAGTGTTCTGTATGGGCTGGCAGTGACTTGAGTTTAGTCCAGAAAAATACAGGAAACAGAATGTCGAGAACAATTCCAACATAAGCGACAAGGTAACGCACAGGCGGGTCAAAAAGAACCGATGAGAGACTAATGACTGCGCTAATTAACAGGGCGAAGCCGAGCCTGGAGGAGAGCTCGCCGCGGGAATCGAATTTACTTATGGACGAAATGTACATGATACTGATGATGGCACGTATGCCAAAATAGCAGGCAATAATAAGCGGGTAGTTCACTTCCAGGTCTTCCCCGATCCGTGCCGATAGCACAATGAGCAGGAGCATTATGAATAATGTTGCCAAACGGTGAAGATTGCTGTCTGTATCAAACCTGTTGGAGTAAATCGTGTGACTGGACCAGATCCACCACAACGGTACAAAAAGCAATAAGAATGTCCATAATTGCTTATGTTCAAAGTGGCCTTCATGAACATGTCCGAGAGTGTGCGTAACCTGGCCTATCGTAACAACGAAAGTCAGGTCGAAAAACAACTCCAACCATGTGGCGTGTCGATTTTTTTCATAATACTTCAAAGATTTCATTAGCTGCCGGCTCCGAGTGCACCTCTTTAATGTAGAAGGAAGCTAACGCTGGTTTGCCCTCGGCTCTGGTGTGGGTGATGCCAGGCCGATGTGGCTATCTAGCGATTTTGTCCGCGAACTAACAGAAGCTCAATTATCTGACTCATCTCGTTGAACTCTGGGGCCCCGTCATAACGAAGCCCGTCAAAGTAAAACGCCGGAGTACCATTCACGCCGCTGCGTACACCGCCATTGAAATCGGATTGTATTTTGGGGATGTAAGTGTCCTCTCGCATGGCAACGTCGAGTTCCTCGCTGGAAAGGCCGTGTTTTAGAACAATGGCGCGATACAGCGGCAGACCCAATCGATCCTGATTTTCATACAATTCGTCGTGAGCCTCCCAGAAGAACCCTCGACTCCCGGCATACTCCGCGGTAACCGCTGCACCCAGCGCATGCGGGTGAGCGGTGGTCAGAGGAAAGTTACGGAACACGAACAGCAAATCATCGCGAAAATGCTGTTGCAGATTCTTGACCATCCAATACGCTTCACCGCAATAGGGACATTCATAGTCGCCAAATTCCACCAAGGTGACCTTGGCATGCGCACTTCCCTGGCGATGGTCGTTGGCACTTACCGGGACTTTGAGAGTGGCCATGTAATCACCTGTTAATTTTTGGTTGGCGTGCTTTGTGGCGAATTTGCCAGAGCATCCAGCGCATCCAGAATGCCGTCCGCCCCAGGGTTAATTGCCATTGGTGAGACGTAGCTCCAGGCGACCACCCCCTCCTTGTCAATCACGAACAGTGCCCTCTTACAAACTCCGAGCTGGGACTCGTACGCTCCATACTGACGTGCCACCGCCCCTTTGGGCTCAAAATCGGCCAGCAGGCTGAAGTGGAAATTTCGATCTTTGGCAAAGGCCTGATGACACCAGGCGCTGTCAACCGAGATACCCAATAGCACCGCACCGTATTCTCTGAAGGTGGGTAACAACTGGTTGTACAAGGTCAGTTGGTCACCACACACCGAAGTCCAGTCAGCGGGATAAAACGCCAGTATCACGGGGTTCCTCTTTAACTCGCGCAGCGACAACTGTTGATCAGGGGTTGCGTGAAGAGTGAAGTCGGGCGCGATAGTGCCGGCCGGCAGCGGACCCTGAACCAGGTCGCCATTGGTTTTTTGTGCATCATCGAACTCTAAAGTATTCATTGCTTGAACCTTGATAGATGGGTGGTTGGGACGTGCTCAGTGGGATGCGACGTGCCCGGCGGGATAACTCCATCCACCATCAAGGGGTTCAAAAAAAGACAACGCTGCCTCGATCTCAGCCTGAGCCTGAGTGATTTCGGCAGCGAAACGTTCACGTTCCGCATCAAGGAACACAAGAAGATCCGCCGTGTAATCGCGGAATTGGATTAGGCCAGATTGGCAGGGGAATGGTCAGATTCGCTCTGGCTCACCAATCACTATAGTCGTTGATGACGCTTACCGTAGTAGCTGAAAGATTTTTCGCTACCCTCCAGTGCCAACAACACTCACGCGCTTATCTTGCTGCCATTTCAGGCGGCGTTTTAACACGATGATTTTGGCAGCTATTTCGCCACTTCAGACAAATTTACATCTGCTTTCTGGACGACAACTGCTGCCCCTTACGACAAGCAGAAATCGACCAGAGGCAGACACTGAAACCGCCTTCAGGTCTACAGAATGAAGGTTGATATGGGAAATGCTCTGGACAAACGAGTCGTTGTCATTAGTGCCGGCATCGTGGGCGCTTCGCTGGCGTATCACCTTGCTGATAAAGGCGCGAATATCACCTTGGTTGAGGCTGAAGGTATTCAAAGATGCGGCTCGTGCAGCGATGGTGCTGTACCTAACGAATAGTCGAGATCGGTCTTCGGGAAGCTGAGCGATAGCCTTTGCGAATATTGTCACTGACCGCTTTTGGCCGGGAGCAGTAGTTCCCGGATGTCCGCTAATGGCCGATTGCTGTCTTTGGGAAGGTCCGCAGTCGACCCATAGCTGTCATTAAATTGAGGTAACGAAGCGGGTTTCGAGGCCTACACTTACTGACGGTAGCGCATTAATCAATACGACGGCATCGTCGCCCTGGTTAAGGTAGATCAACGAGTCACCGGTCTCGAACGTAACTCTGAATCCGGCCAGCCAAGGCTCTTGTCCGTTGAAAGAGTCAAGAATTCCCTCAACTGCGCAAATTTTTGTGTTCTCAAGGTGGGTTGCTGACAGATCCGCAAGCAGGTTTTCCCTCTTCCAGGAGCAGGTCACGTTTGGCTCTATCTCGAAGGGAGTCGGCGTATCAGAAGGAAACAAGTCCGCACCAACTCTCTCGCCATCACTCAAGAGATACATGGATAGAACTTCTCCTTCGCCAAAACGCCACTCTAGAGAACCTGTGTCTCCCAGATCTTTCTCGTCGTTGAAATAGTACTGGTCGTGCAGCAGCACGCTCAGCCGTTTTCCCAAAAGCGAACGTGCGTTTTGCAGGTCTAGGACAGCTCTTGTAGGGGATGGGGAGTGTCGGCTAGACATCGGCATCTCATATAGGATGGAAGAGAGACAGATACTACACAAACGCTATTACGTCCGCTTCTGGCCGATTGCTGCTGGTCGCGACCGTAGGTGATTGGTGCTAGATACGAAGAACCGCGTGAACTTGTATTAATTTCTTAGCCAGTTCAGCCAGAGCATTTCAGGGACTTCGGATCGAATGACACATTGGCCATACTTCGAATGTCAGGTACTGGTTGCCATTCAGCAGTGGTGGAGTCGATTTCGCGCAGAGTCCATTGCTGGGGGCCGGACCAGGACAGTTCTATGTAGGGGTCTTCAAGTACTTCGTTCGCTATTAACATGTCGACTTCGTCGGCAGTTCCCGGGAGCATGCCTCCGACAGCGATGGGCACGCGCTGATGCAAAAGGCTGTTGAGCATGCACAACAACTCGGCACGTGATGTGTAATGCACTCTGTAATCCCCGACTTCTGTGTAGGCAAACACCAGGCTGCCGGAAACGGAGTCGACGGAGCTGATCAAAGTGAGATGCGTCGGTGGCAGGCCTAACCCCTTTGAATACCGTAGTTTGATAACTGCGCCCCTTTATGTAGTTCGCTTTATGAGCTCGACGAGCTTCGCGGCTTCATTGCGCAATTCATCGAATCTTTCGTTTAGCACAACATGACCCAGCTTCCAGCAAAGGACGCCATTCTCATCACTTTGGCCAAGAATGAGATCATTGAATGAGCCCATTCCACCATAGGCTGACTGTAGGTACTCAATTCCGGAGTAATCAGAATCCATTAAGCGTGCTCTTGCCTTACGCATCCACAGGCTCCAGTGAGTATCTCCATCGCTCTCAAGCATTGCTGCAAGCTGATCAAGAACGCAGATCAGCTCTTCGGTTTTAGGTCCCATTTCTTGACATCGTCCAAGGTGAATCACGGTATGGGAAGGAACCCCACCGCCGAGTATTTTTCGTCAGTCTCGCTACATAAGCTACTGTTTTGCAATCAGGTTGTCCAAGGGCCGCTTTTGGCCGAAAGCAGGTGTTCGTGAGCGGCAGCTAATGGACGAAAGCGGTCTACTGAGCATTCAATGCTACCGTCGCGCTGTGCTTAGTTTTGTTGAGCACTTAACGGTGTCAGAAGGGGAGGGTTGCGGAAATGCCCGAAAAGATGCGGAAACGATCCAAAGAGAGAGGAGCAAATTTCCTGAATGCCAGAAACGACAAAGCCCTGAATAATCAGGGCTTTGTTGTACTTAAGATGGCGGAGGCGATGGGATTCGAACTCATGGACCTGTTACAGTCGACGGTTTTCAAGACCGTTGCCTTAAACCACTCGGCCACACCTCCGTTTGCGTTGCGGGCGCCATAATACCTGAATGAAACACACTGTCAAACTCTCTGCATGGCTTGTTACAGAGCGTCTGTTATGATCTTTGCGACTGAACGTTTCAAACCAACAGGAGTGTCGCCATGCGCGAACAGGATTACGCAGTTAATAACAGCGTGCAGGCTGAGCAGCTAGAGGTTAGCCGCGTCCTGCGCAACACTTATGGTCTCTTGGCTCTGACCCTCGCATTCAGCGGTGTGATGGCCTTCGTAGCCCAGCAGATGCGTGTCGGCTACCCGAACATTTTCGTGGTGCTGATCGGCTTCTACGGGCTGTTCTTCCTCACCAACAAACTCCGTGATTCCGCGTGGGGCCTGGTGTCCGCGTTTGCGTTGACCGGTTTCATGGGGTTCCTGCTCGGCCCGATCCTCAACCGTTACCTGGGCATGCAGGGCGGCGCTGAAGTGGTCAGCTCGGCATTCGCCATGACCGCACTGGTGTTCGGTGGCTTGTCGGCCTACGTGCTGATCTCGCGCAAGGACATGAGCTTCCTGAGCGGTTTCATCACCGCCGGTTTCTTCGTGTTGCTGGGTGCGGTAGTCGCCAGCTTCTTCTTCCAGATCAGCGGCCTGCAACTGGCGATCAGCGCCGGCTTCGTGCTGTTCTCGTCGGTCTGCATTCTGTTCCAGACCAGCGCGATCATCCACGGCGGCGAGCGCAACTACATCATGGCGACCATCAGCCTGTATGTATCGATCTACAACCTGTTCGTCAGCCTGCTGCAACTGTTCGGCATCATGAGCCGCGACGACTGATCTTCAAGGCTGCAATAAAAAACCCGCTTCGGCGGGTTTTTTATTGTCTGGAGAAAAGTGGAAGCTCAATTGATGACGATGCTGCCATCTACTTGTTGACGGTAGATTGTGTAGGGCAGCAGCAAGGTGTCGAGTGCGCCGGACACTACAGCGTCCACCAGCACCACGGGAATTGCCGCGTTGCGGTGATCGTCGGGATCGATGCCTGAGGCCAGCGGTGCGTTCAGTGTGCAGAAGTCGTAGGCGAGGCCGCTGTAGATTCTCGGCACCGCCCCGCAATAACTCTTTTTTTCCTTGAGCCCATCCACGGCAGCCTGATCATTGCGCGCCACCGTTTGAATCGTGCCACAGCCGCTGAGCAGCAGGGCCGCCAGCGTCATTGCCTGAATTTTCATACTGCCATTCCATAGCTGCGAAAACCCACAATCTACCCTGATCATGGGCAAAAGGCACCTATGCCATGGGCGGCAGGCGCCGTTTGACCGGGGTTTTCTTGACGATCGCCGTGTTGGTTTCCGCCAGCGTATTGAGCCGATCGAGCAAAGTATCGAGTTGCTCCATTGAACGCACGTGCAAGCGGGCGATAAAGCAGTCCTCACCGGTGACCTTGTCGCACTCGGTGAACTCCGGAATCGACATGATCTGGCGCTCCACCTCCTGCAATTGCCCCGGCAGCGGTCGCACCCGGACGATCGCCTGCAACTGATAACCGAAACATTTCGGATCGATCTCCACCGTGTAGCCTTTGAGCACGCCGCGTTCTTCCAGGCGCCGCAGTCGCTCGGCCACGCTCGGCGAAGACAGGCCACTGATCTGCGCCAGCGCTTTAAGCGAGCATCGCGAATCTTCCATCAGCGCGCCGATGAGAATCTGATCGATATCGTCAGTCATGTGCAAAGTCCCGATTAGGCGAAAGGAGCGAAACGCCCGCGATAAAAAAGGCAAAAATCGAGTTTAGCCTGCTTTATGCGCTGGAGCAGCCCGCCTTGCGATTGGCATACTTTTGCCATGCTTTCGCCACCGTCTCAGGAGATAAATATGGACAACACAACTCGTCGCGGCTCGCTGGAAATGACCGCCGCCATGCTGATATCCGGGACGATCGGCTGGTTTGTGCTGGTGTCCGGGCAACCGGTGCTGGACGTGGTGTTCTGGCGCTGCGTGTTCGGCGCCGGGACCTTGCTCTTGATCTGCGCCGCGTTCGGCTTCCTGCGCCCAGGGATTCTGACCCGCACAACGTTTCTGCTGGCGATACTGAGCGGAATGGCGATTGTCGGTAATTGGGTGTTGCTGTTCGCGTCCTATTCCCGCGCCTCGATTGCGATCGGCACGGCGGTGTATAACGTGCAGCCGTTCATGCTGGTCGGTCTTGCGGCCTTGTTTCTTGGCGAAAAAATCACCTTGCAGAAGCTGTTCTGGCTGGCAGTTTCCTTCATGGGCATGCTGGCAATCGTCAGCGCCCATGGCACTCAAGGGGAGAGCGGCAACGATTATTTGCTGGGGATTGCTCTCGCCTTGGGTGCGGCGTTTCTGTATGCGATTGCCGCACTGATCATCAAGCGCCTGACCGGCACGCCGCCACATCTGATCGCGCTGATTCAAGTCTGCACTGGCGTATTGTTGCTCGCGCCGTTCGCGCATTTCGGTGCGCTGCCGCAAGGTGCCGACGCCTGGGCCAGTCTGGTGACATTGGGTATCGTTCACACCGGTCTGATGTACGTGTTGCTCTACGGCGCCATTCAAAAGTTGCCGACAGCGCTGACCGGCGCGCTGTCGTTCATCTATCCGATTGCGGCGATTTTCGTCGACTGGTTCGCCTTCGGCCACCGCCTGGAACTGCTGCAATGGATCGGAGTGGCGGCGATTCTGCTGGCCGCTGCCGGCATGCAACAAGGCTGGGGCTGGAAAACCCGGCGGCTGGCGGCACAGTAAGGTTCAGATGTTCCAGCGCGGCGCGGTGGCCGCCAGACGTTGGCGCATTTCGCTGATATTGGCTGCCAGTTGTCGCGTCAGCATCCGATAGCCGTCCAGCGTATTGGCAACCGGCGCATCCAGGTCCGCTGCCGGCAGTTCCATCGGACGCTCCAGCCGCTGCGAGGCGCCGGTTTTCAACGCGCGGGCCATGCCGATCAGTTGCACGCGAATCTGCCGGTGTTCAGCCTTCAGTGCCGTTTGCAGATGTGCCGTAGCCTGTGGGTCGCTGACGCTGGGACGGATATTGCCAAGGATTTCCAGGGTGCTGATACACATGCGCAGGTTGCGCTGAATGGCGTCGAGCTCGGTCATGGAAATCTTCACTTCCTTGGACACCGACGGCATCAGCGAGCGCAGTTGCACCATTACCGCACTCACCTTGCTCATCAGCCGCACATGTTCGTCGGCGCTGACCGCTTCACCGTTGATGATGCGCCCGTACACCGTTGCGCAGTCGCGCAAGGCATCGGCGAGGTTGTAGCGCCACGAGTAGACCGCGTACAGCGGCAGGGCGAAGGAAAACGCCAGGGCGAGGGCGATGCCGATCAGGATGTCGACGCCGCGCCACAAGCCATCGGTGATGGGGTTATCGCCATGTCCGGCGACGATGAATACGGTGATGGCCGAGAGCAGGGCGGTGTAACCGCCCTTGCCGATCGCGTGATAAGAGAAAAAACCACAGACCACGGCCATGGAAAAGTAGGTCAGCCACGGCATGCCCAACCAGGCGTGCTGCGCCACCAACGCCAGCCCGACACCCGCGCCAATCAACGTGCCAATGGCGCGCTCGGCGGCTTTTTTGCCGATATTGCCGTGGTGCTGCAGTCCGCCGATCACCACCAGCATGGTCACCGACGCCCATTCGCCATGGGGCAGGTTGATGCCGGTGGTCAGCACAATGGTCGCCAACAACCCCAGCGCCACCCGCACGGAGTGAATCAATCGAGCGTGGCGGTAGCGCCGATACGGGTCCAGCAGCGGGCGCAGGATTCGGCGCAACAGCGGTGGCCATCGGTGGGTGCTGAATCTACTCAGTGCAAGGCCCTCGTCAGAAGATATAGTCGGTGGTCAGGAAGCTCGAATCGCGGCCGCGAATGATCTCGCTGATCAGGTCCTTGTTGCTTTCCTGGAATTTGGTCGCCACCAGGGTACGGATCGAAAACACCCGCAACGCATCGTGTACCGACAGCGTGCCTTCAGCGGAGTTCTTGCGGCCGTTGAACGGATAGGTGTCCGGGCCGCGCTGGCACTGGGCATTGAGGTTGATCCGCCCGACCTGGTTGGCGAAGGTGTCGACCAGCCGCCCGACCGCCACCGGGTTGGTACCGAAAATACTCAACTGCTGACCGAAGTCGGATTCCAGCACGTAGTCGATCACGGTATCCAGGTGACGGTACGGCACGATTGGCACCACCGGGCCGAACTGTTCTTCCTGATAGACGCGCATCTGCGGGTTCACCGGATAGAGCACTGCGGGGTAGAAGAACGAGGCATGGGATTCGCCGCCATTCGGGTTGACCACTTGCGCGCCTTTGCTCTGCGCATCCGCCACCAGACCATGCAGATAATCGACCTTGCCCGATTCCGGCAGCGGCGTCAGCGCCACGCCGCTATCCCACGGCATGCCCGGTTTCAGCGTGGCCAGCCTGGCATTGAATTTGTCGATAAAACTGTCGACCACGTCTTCATGCACGAAGAGGATTTTCAGTGCGGTGCAGCGCTGGCCGTTGAACGACAGCGAGCCGGTGAGCGCTTCGCTGACGGCATTGTCGAGATCGACTTCGGGCAAAACGATGCCCGGGTTCTTCGCATCCAGACCCAGAGCCGCGCGCAAGCGGTGCGGTTTCGGGTGCAGCTTCTTCAGGTCGCTGGCGGCCTTGTTGGTGCCGATGAACGCGAAGATGTCGATCTTGCCGCTGGCCATCAGTGCGCTGACGGTTTCGCGGCCGCTGCCATAGATTACGTTGATCACGCCGCTCGGGAAGCTGTCGCGGAAGGCTTCGAGCAACGGTCGAATCAGCAGCACGCCGAGCTTGGCCGGTTTGAACACCACGGTGTTGCCCATGATCAGCGCCGGGATCAGCGTGGTGAAGGTTTCGTTCAGCGGATAGTTGTAAGGCCCCATGCACAAGGCGACGCCGAGCGGTACGCGGCGGATCTGGCCGAGGGTGTCCTGCTCCAGCTCGAAGCGGCTGGAGCGGCGGTCGAGTTCTTTCAGGGCGTTGATGGTGTCGACGATGTAGTCGCAGGTGCGATCGAACTCTTTTTCCGAATCCTTGAGGTTTTTGCCGATCTCCCACATCAGCAGCTTGACCACGGCTTCGCGCTGCTCACGCATGCGGCCGAGGAACGCTTCGACATGCTGAATACGCTCGGCCACGCGCATGGTCGGCCAGAGGCCCTGGCCACGGTCGTAGGAGCGGACAGCGGCGTCGAGAGCGGTGAGCGCGGTTTCGGCATCGAGCAGCGGCGTGCTGCCGAGGATGACCTGTTCTTCACCGTTTTCGCCTTTCAGATAAACCGGGCTGCGAACCTGCGCGAGCGGGCCGTCCCAGCGGCGTAATTGGCCGTCGACCAGATATTCACGCTGCTCCACCTGACCGTCCAAGCGATATTTTTCCGGGATGTCGCTGGCAGAAGGGAACAGGTTGCCAAGGATATTTGCTGTGGTCATGTCACTACCCTGTGTTGATGTCTGCACGCAGATCAAAAAGTCTCAACAGGTTATACGCCTGAATGCGTCGACATTTAAACCCGCGAATGTCACGCGAATGTCACGCAACGGTGTTCCCACAGTCCACCCTGTGGGAGCGAGCCTGCTCGCGAAGGCGGCGGCACATCCAACATTCTCATTGCCTGACACAGCGCTTTCGCGAGCAGGCTCGCTCCCACGGTCGATCGTGTACATCCGTCAATCCGCCTTCGGTAATGAAGCTTTTATGACAAAAGTTCGGTAGCCCTTTGCCAGTCCGGTCATGCCTGTGTAACGCGCTTGAGGGGCCTTTCGGGGCGCACTTTGCAAGCCGAGGCGGGACGCCGGGAGTGAGGCAATGGGGACTATGGAACGCTATTCGAAAGTGGGCATGCAGGAGCTCGATCAACGTCTGTCGAAGATCGTTGAAGCCGCGCGCAAGAAGCCGGTTTCGGTGTATCGCTACGGCGCGCCGTGGGTCTGGATCGTCTCGCAGGAGGACTGGCAGGGTGCTCTGAAAGAAGTGTCCAGCTACATTCCGCCGGGCCATTCGCTGGTGTTGCTGCGCCCGCAGATCGACGATCTGCTCGACGCCCACCAGGGCCTGCTGCACGACCTCAATGCCGTACCCGGCATGCTCATTCCCGCGCAAACGGTCATGCACATCCTGCTCCTGCAACTGCTGTATTCGGTGCCCAGCGAACAGCAACTCTATGAACAGCTCAACTACAACCTGCTGTTCCGCTGGTTCGTCGGCCTCGGCCTGAACCAGAAAGTCTGGAGTTTCACCGCCCTCAGTCGCGACATCGCCACGTTGCTCAACGAGCCGCGCGCGGTGCTGCTGATTCAGAAAATCATCGGCGAAGTGTTCTGCGGCGCCTTGCTGCAAATGCCCGAGTTCTCGCTGAACTTCGCGCTGTTGCACACCTGGCTGGGCAAGCACGCCTGCGCCACAACGATCAGCAATTGACGCATCACACCGGGCGCTAACGCCCACAGGTCATCGCGAATTTCAGGGGGTAGTGTGGAACGGATTTTCACGTCACGGCTGGCGCTGTGGGGCTGGCTGCTGGTGACGGCAGGCGCGCAGCCGGCGCTGGCCGAGGAGGGCGCAGAAGCGCCCGCCGCGCAGCGTCTGGTCGACGTCAACGAATACTTCGTGCGCGGTAATACCGTGCTCGATGCGCGGGCGATCGAAGAAGCGGTCTACCCGTTTCTCGGCCCGCAGAAAGCCTTGAGCGACATCGAAGGCGCGCGCGATGCGTTGCAGAAGGCCTATCAGGAACGCGGCTATCAATCGGTGTTCGTCGAGCTGCCCGAGCAAGCCGTGGCCGATGGCATCGTCTATCTGCAAGTCAGTGAAACCAAGGTTGGCCGGGTGCGCGTGGTCGGCGCCAAACACTATTCGCCGCTGGACATTCGCGACAACGTCCCGGCGCTGAAGGAAGGCGAGGTGCCGGACTTCGCCAAGGTCCAGGGCGAACTGGCGCAGCTCAATAAAACGCCTGGCCGCCAGGTCATGCCACTGGTGCGCGAAGGTCAGCGCCCCGGCACCATGGATGTCGATCTGCAGGTCGAAGACCAGAATCCGTGGACGGCCAGCGTCGGCCTCAATAACGATTACAGCGCCGACATCGAGAAGCTGCGCAGCGTCACCAGCCTCGGCTACAACAACCTTTGGCAGCTCGGCCACAGCGTCAACCTGACGTTCTTCACCGCACCCCAGGAAACCGACAACGCCAAGGTCTGGTCCGGTTCCTACACTGCGCCGCTGAGCGAACGCTGGAGCGTGCAATTCTCCGGTTACCAGTCCGACAGCAACGTCGCCACCATCGGCGGCAGCAACGTCCTCGGCAAAGGGCATTCCTACGGTGTCGCGGCGATTTACACGCTGCCCTCGAGCGGCAACTGGTCGAACTCGCTGTCGGCCGGCATCGACTTCAAGGACTTCGACGAGCGCCTGAGCCTGTCCGGCGAAAGCGACAAGGTACCGTTGAAATACGCGCCATTCACCTTCGCCTACAACGGCTATCGCTACAGCGAAAAGAGCCAGCTCGGCCTCGGCCTGAGTCTGGTTGCCGCTACCCGCAGCGTATTCGGCTACGGCAGCGACGACGATGATTTCGACTACAAACGCTACCGCGCCAAACCGAGTTTCGCCGTGCTCAAGGGCGACACCAATTACACCTGGACCTTCGACAACGACTGGCAGAGCGCAAGCAAAGCGGCGTTCCAACTGGCCTCGGGTCCACTGGTTTCCAACGAACAATTCTCCGCCGGTGGCGCCACCTCGGTGCGCGGCTACCTCGCTGCCGAGCGCACCGCCGATGACGGCTACCTGCTCAGCCAGGAATTGCGCACGCCGTCGCTGGCGAAGTTCGCCGGCACATGGATGCAGGACTGGCGCTTCTACGCCTTCGCCGAGGGCGCGCAGTTGTACCTGCGCGACGAACTGCCGGACCAGGACGCCAACTACGCCCTGGCCAGCGTCGGCCTCGGCACCCGCGCCAGCCTGAGCAAATGGCTGTCCGGCAGCCTCGACTGGGGCTACCCGCTACTCGAAGGGCCGAACACCTCGAAACAGGAATCGCGCCTGCACTTCAACCTTCAAGCCACTTTCTAACGGAGCACGTCCATGCAACGCCTTCTCCTTTCGTTGTTGATCTGCCTGGGCTTCGTGCTCCCGGCCACGGCCCAGGCCTGGTGGCAGGACGACTGGCATTACCGCAAACAGATCGCCGTCGACACTACCCCGCAAGGCGCGGCGATCAATCAGGCCCTTGGCCGCACCGCGCTGCTGGTGCGCCTGCACACCGGCAACTTCACCTTCGACGGCGTGAAAGAGGACGGCTCGGATCTGCGCTTCGTCGCCGCCGATGACAAGACTGTGCTCAATCACCAGATCGAAAGTTTCGATGCGCTGATGGGCATGGCGCTGATCTGGGTCGATGTGCCGAATGTCGAGGGTGGCCAGCGGCAGGACATCTGGATGTACTACGGCAATCAGAAAGCCCCGGCTACCGGCAACGGCCAACTGACCTTCGATCCGAGTTACACCGCGCTGTATCACTTTGACGGCGCCACCGGCACCCCGGCGAAAGACACCACGGCGTACGGCAACACCGCGCAAAGCGCGACCGGCACAGCGATCGACGGCGTAGTGGGGCGCGCCTTGCAGTTCAGCGGTCAGCCTTTGTTGCTGCCGGCCAGTCCGTCGCTGCAACACAACGTTGGCAGCGCGTTCACCTTCAGTGCCTGGCTGCGACTGGATCAGGCCAGTGGCGAGCAACTGATTCTGGCCCGTCGCGAGGGCACGCAAAGTCTGCTGGTCGGCGTCAACCAAGGCCTGCCGTTCGTGGAGATCGACGGCCAGCGCGCCGCTGCCACCCAAGCGCTGACACCGGCGCAATGGCAACACGTTGCACTGACCGCCGAAGGTTCGAAAGTCACCCTGTACATCAACGGTCGCGAGAGCGCGGTGTTGGCTCAAGCGATGCCGGCGTTCAACTCGGTCATGGCCATCGGCGCCGATCTGCACGAAGGCGCGTTCCAGCCGTTCGCTGGCGCCATCGATGAACTGCGCCTGTCGAAAGTCGCCCGTCCGGCCGCGCTGATGCTGGCCGACGCAACCTCGCAAGGCGCCGAGTCGAAACTGGTGGCTTACGGCGTCGATGAAGAACAGTCCGGGTTCGGTTTCGGCAGTCTCGGCTTCCTGCTCAATGCCGTGCCAATCGACGCCTGGGTGATCATTGCCGTGCTGGTGCTGATGATGTTCCAGTCGTGGATCATCATGCTGCGCAAGAACCGCAGCCTCAGCCGCGTCACTGCTGCCAACGAAGACTTCCGCGTGCAATTCGCCAAGGTCGGCACGCGTCTGGAAATGTTCGCCGACGACGCGCAACTGGCCCAGCGCCTGCAGCACTCGTCGTTGTGGCGCCTGTATCTGGTGGCGGTCAAAGAGATCCGCACTCGCCGCGAGCAGGGCGCGGATACCTCGTCGGTTTCTGCCGCGACAATCGAAGCCATCCGCTGCTCGATGGACGGCGTGCGCACCCGCGAAAACCAGCAGTTGAGTTCGAAACTCTCGACCCTGTCCAACGCCATCGCCGGCGGCCCGTACATCGGCCTGCTCGGCACGGTATTGGGGATCATGGTGGTGTTCCTCGGCACGGCGATGGCCGGCGACGTCAACATCAATGCCATCGCGCCGGGCATGGCCGCCGCGTTGCTCGCCACCGCCATGGGTCTGTTCGTCGCGATCCCGGCGCTGTTTGGCTACAACCGCCTGATCACCCGCAACAAGGAAGTCAGCGCCGACATGCGCGTGTTCGTCGACGAGTTCATCACCCGTCTGGCGGAGATGCACGGCGAGAGCCAGTTCAGTGAGGCGTCGCACCAGCGCGGCCATCACGCCAACCACTCCGTACCGGCCTGAGGAGCACTGTCATGGCGTCCGTAAATGCCTCCCACGACGATGATGACGATGCTGCGGTGGACAGCATCAACATCACTCCGCTGGTCGACGTGCTGATGGTGGTGCTGGTGATGTTCATCCTCACCGCCACCGCGCAGGTCTCCGGAATCCAGATCAACCTGCCCAAGGCCAGCGCTTCGGTGTCGCTGTCGGAGGCCAAGACCAAGGCGATCTCGGTCAACGACGGCGGCCAGGTGTTTCTCGATGCCTATCCCGTGACGTTGGCGGAGCTGGAAGAACGCCTGCGCATCGAGAAAGCGCAGAGCCCGGATTTTCCGGTGATTGTGCGTGGCGATGCGACGGTGCAGTACCAGAAAGTCATCGAAGTGCTCGATCTGCTGCGCCGGCTCGAACTGTCCCAGGTCGGTCTCGTCACCGGCAAACCGAGTCAGGGCTGAGTCATGACCGCACAACTCCCGATCGAGCCGCCGCCCGTGAAAAAGTCGCCGTTGCGCTATGTGAAGTGGGGCGCCGGATTGCTCGTCGGCGCGCTCGCCGCGTGGTTCCTCTGGCAGTGGGCCAACGACATGGCCGGCGTGCGCCGCGAAGCGCCGAAGGTGCCGACGATCATTCCGTTGCCGCCACCGCCACCTCCGCCCCCGGAGAAACCGCCGGAGCCGGAAACCCCGGTGGAAGAAAAAGTCGTCGAGCCTGAGCCAACGCCGGAGCCGGAAGAGGTCAAGCCTGAGGAAGAGGCGCCGCCATCGCCGGCGGACGATCTGGCCAACCCGATGCAAATGGACGGCGACGCGCAGGCCGGCAGCGACGCTTTCAACATCGGCGCGGGCAAGGGCGGCGGCATGGCCGGGGCCGGCGGCGGGCGTTTGGGCACGGGCACGTACAGTCAGTTTCTGGCGTTCACCTTCCAGCGTCTGCTGCGTGAGAACCCGGATCTGCGCAACCTCGCGTTTTCGCTGCAGGCCGATGTCTGGCTGAGCAGCGTCGGCGAGATCACCCGTGTCGAGCTGATCAAGTCCAGCGGCAACCCGCAAATCGATACCCAGGTGCTGGCCGCTTTACGCGGTGCACCGGCCCTCAGCGAACGGCCTCCGGCCTCTATCACTTTACCTGTGCGCTTGTCCCTGCAAGGGCGGCGTCCGGGCTAACCCACTTTCAAGCTTCGGCAAAAGGAGTTGTGTGCAGATGATTTCCAATGTGAATCGATTGTCCCTGGCGGTCGGCATGGTCATTGCGACCCTGGTCGGTCAGGCCGTGGCAGCGCCTGCGCCCTCGGAGAACGCCACGATCAATCTGATCCGCTTGCTGGTCGAGCAGGGCATTCTGAAACAGGACAAGGCCGACGCGCTGATCGCCCAGGCGCAGAACGAAGCCGCGCAGGCGAAACAGGCTGCCGCGTCCACCGCAGTCGCCGCCGGGCCGGTCGCTGCGCCGGGCGATGTCCGTGTGCAATACGTCCCGGCAGCGGTGCGTGATCAGATTCGCGATCAGGTCAAGGCCGAGGTCATGGCCACCGCCAAACAGGAAAACTGGGCAGCGCCGAATACCTTCCCGGACTGGGCCTCGCGCATCAGCTTCGACGGCGACATTCGTCTGCGCGACGAGTCGCGTTACTACTCGGGCAACAACAGCAACGAAATCGTCGACTTCGCCAAGCTCAACAACAACGGCCCGTACGACGTGAACCCCAATAGCAGCACCAGCCTGCCGCCGTTGCTCAACACCCGCGAAGACCGCGAAAACCTGTTTCGCCTGCGCGCACGCCTGGGCATGAAAGCGGTGATCTCGGAGGAGTGGACCGCCGGCATTCGCATCGGCACCGGTTCGGACAACAATCCGGTATCGACCACGCAAAACCTCGGTGGCGGATTCGCCAAGAAAGACATCTGGCTGGATCAGGGATATCTGACCTGGAAGCCGCTGGATGAGCTGACGTTGACTGGCGGTCGCTTCGCCAACCCGTTCATGTCCACTGACATGCTCTATTCCAACGATCTGAATTTCGACGGTGTGGCGGCGATTTTCGATCACAAGCTCAACCGCGATTGGGGCGTGTTCGGCACCGTCGGCGCATTTCCGGTGGATTACACCAACGACACGACCAGCAGCAACGGCTTCGACAAGGAAGAGAGCGACAACAAGTGGCTGTACGGCGCGCAATTCGGCGCGAAATGGGCGATCAACAGCAACAACCGCCTCAAAGGTGCGCTGGCCTATTACCGCTTCGACGACATTCAGGGCCAGCGCTCCAGCCCTTGCGAACCGTGGGCCGGCGCGCCGGGCTGCGACAGCGACGGCACTCGCGCAGCGTTCATGCAGAAGGGCAACAGCGTGTTCCTGCTGCGTGACATCACGCCGAACCCGCTCAATCCGAGCGCCACGCCGCAGCCGCAATTCGTCGGTCTTGCGTCCGAGTTCAACCTGCTCGATCTCAACGTCGTCTGGGACGCCGATCTGCCGCAGGACTTCAAACTGCGCAGCCAGGGCAACTACATCCACAACCTCAGCTACGACGAAGGCGACATGCGCAAGCGTTCCGCCGGGCAGATCGTCAACAACCTCGACAGCAACGGCGAGATCGAAAGCGGCGCCAATGCGTGGATGGTGCAGTTCACCCTCGGCAACGCGCTGGACCTCAAGCGCAAGGGCGACTGGAACCTGTTCGCCGGCTACAAGTACATCCAGCCGGATGCCTTGCCGGACGGCTTCAACGACTCGTCATTCCATCTCGGCGGCACCAACGCCAAGGGCTATTTCATGGGCGGCAACTACGGCTTGGCGAAGAACGTTTCCGCCACCGGCCGCTGGATGAGCACCGAAGCGGTGTACGGCGCACCGTTCGACATCGACGTCTTGCAGCTTGAGATCAACACGCGCTTCTAAGGCGCCGGGAGAGCTTTATGAACACGCGTTTTCTGGCGCTGGGCCTCGGGTTGCTGATCGCCACCGGGGCGAGCGCCGAAGGTATGGAAGAGCGCTTGCGCACGCAATTGCGCAGTACCACCCAGCAACTGCAGGCCCTGCAAAGTCAGCAGGCCCAGGCCAGTGCTGCGCAACTGGCGGCGCAGAACGAAGCCAAGGCTGCGCAGGCGCAAATCAAGCAATTGACTGCCGAACTGGCCAAAGCCAAAGGCCTCGCCGAGCAACTGGCCGGGCAACAGCAGAGTCTGCACAGTCAGGCCCAGGCACAGGTGGCGGCCAGTGCCGAACAGACCGGCAAGTTCAAAAAGGCCTATGACGAATTGCTGGTTCTCGCGCGCGGCAAAGAAGCCGAACGCGCGAAGCTGCAAGCGCAACTGGCGGAACGTGACACACAAGTGCAGCAATGTTCAGCCAAGAATCAGCAAATGTACGGCGTCGCCAAACAGATCCTCACGGCCTACGAAAACATCGACGTCGCCGAAGTGATGAAGATCCGCCAGCCCTTCGCCGGCAGTGCCCGGGTCAAGTTCGAAGAACTGGCGCAGGGCTTTGGCGACGAGCTGTACAAGACCCAATTCGACGCGCCGCAAGCCGCGATCGCTCACTGATAACAAGGAAGAAAAACATGACTCAATTGATCACCCACGTTTCCCCGCAAGCGCTGACCGAGGTTTTGCAAGCCGCCGGGTATCGCGTCAACCCGAGCGAACAGAACGGCATCGTTCAATTGCTAAGCGCCAGTCAGGGCATTGGCTACGCGGTGCGTTTCGGCAACCCGGCGGTGGAGCAGGGCAGCTTTGTTGATTTCACCTTCAGCTGCGCGCTGCGCGTGCAGGGTGATTTGCCCCAGGGTATAGCAGAGCAGTGGAATGCGACGCGGCGGTTTGCGCGGCTGTCGTTGCAAGGCGAGTTTCTGGTCATGGAAATGGACGTGGTCGTGGCGGCGGGTGTGAGCAATGAGCACCTGCGCGGCAACCTCGAATTGTGGGATCGGCTGTTGCAGGAGTTCATCGTTTACCTGCGTGATTTCAGCCAGACCGCGGGTGCGCAAACCGCAAAGGCTACTGTCGCCGAAGCAGAGGAAGTCGCGCTGTGAAAAAGCCTGCCATGATGATCGGCGCCGGAGCGCTGGCGTTGTTGGTGGTGGCCGTAGCGCTGGTGCTGCGGCCGGGGAGTGACCCAGTCGCCGCCCAGCAGCCGTCGCCGGTGGCGGCGGTTGCAGCCGGGCCAGCCGTGGCGCGGTTGGGCAATCAGCAGGTTTCGCCTGAAGAATTGCAGGCGCTCCTGGCCGCCGTCCCTGCGCAAACCCGTGAACAGTTGCGCGGCAATCGTGAGGCGCTGGAGCGCTGGATTCGAACGCGTCTGGCCGAGAAAGCCGTGCTCGAGCAGGCCGATGCGCAGGGCTGGGCGCAGCGGCCCGACGTCGCCCGGCAGACCCGTGCGGCGACTGAACAGATTGTATTTCGTGATTATTTGCGTTCGGTGAGTCAGGTGCCGGGGGAGTATCCGAACGCGGCTGAGCTGCAGCAAGCGTATGACGCCGGAAAGGCCAATTGGCAGACGCCGGCGCTGTACCGGGTCAGTCAGATTTTCCTTGGTGTCAGCGATTCCGCTTCGTTGGAAACCGTGCGTAAACAGGCCGCTGAATTGAGCAAGAAGGCGCAGTCAGCGCCGGGCGATTTTGCCGCGTTGGCTACGCAGTATTCGCAGGATCGCGTCACGGCAGAGCGGGGCGGTGACATCGGCCTGCAACCGTTGCAGCAACTGGTGCCGGAAGTACGCGGCGCCGTGGCGCGGCTCAAGGTTGGCGCCGTGACCGATCCTGTGCAAAGCGCCGCCGGCTTCCACGTGATCAAACTCACCGAACAACAACCGCCGCGCACGGCGACCCTCGATGAACTGCGCGATCAATTGACCCAGGCCTTGCGTGCGCAACGCCAGGAACAAATCGCCCAGGCCTACCTCGACGGCATGCTCAACACCGCCACCCTGAGCATCGACGGTGCTGAACTGAACAAGATAATAGGCAACTGACACACATCGATCCTGTAGGAGCTGTCGAGTGCAACGAGGCTGCGATCTTTTGACCTTGCTTCTGAAGATCAAAAGATCGCAGCGTGCCGCAGCTCCTACAAAGAATTGCGTCACGACAACAACATAGATCGACAGGGAGTCATCAATGTCATTCACCGAACCCGCAGGACGCCCCACCGCCAGCGTTTACCATGCGCCGCAAAACAAACCCGAACCCTGGCTCAACCAGGCCGCCACCATCGACAGCGAAGTCGCCCGGTATTTCCTCGTCAGCGCCCGCTGCGGCTGCTTCATGCAAGCCGCGCGAAGCCTCAACGTGCGCTCGACCTTGCTGCGCAAACAACTCGCGCAACTCGAACAGCAACTGCAACACAGCCTGTTCAGTTTTCAGGGCAGCAACCTCAGCCTCACCCGCGAAGGCCAGCAACTGCAGGCCCGACTCATCACTCTGGCCCACGAACGCAAACTCCCGGTCATCGAACAACCGCTGATTCGCCTCGCCATCGCCGAGTCCATCCTCCACGACATCCTCGGCCGCGACCTCATCGCACTGCTGCGCCGCAATGCCAGCCTGCGCCTGGAAATCATCGCCCTCGACAGCGAACTGGCCCTGCGCGCCGTCAGCGCCGACATCGTTCTCTGGCTCGCCCCAGGCGAAACGCCACACCCCGGCCCAGCGTTCGCCACCGGCGAACCGCAAAGCCTCGCGCGCATCGAGTATCTGCCGCACATTGCCAAGCGCTATTCCCGGGTGACTGCGCGACCGGGAACGCCGGAAGATCTGGCGGATTTCATGCTGGTGCAGTGGCAGCATGATCGGCGCGTTGAGAGTTTTCGGTCTTGGAATGAACTGGTCGAACAACGCTTGGCCGGTGTGGTGCAGATGCAATCTTATGAATTGATGTTAGAGATGATCCGCTGTGGCGCCTGCATTGGCTTGCTGCCGGCATACATGAGCCGCTTCGACCGAGGCCTCATCGCACTGCCCGGATTATTCGCCGAGGCGATGCAGCTCCATGCTTGGCTCGCCGTCAACACCGACTCGCAAAATTCCCCCGAAGTCCAGGCCCTCACCGACCTCATCCAGCAAACCTTCAACGAACGCCACGAATGGTTCCAGCCTTGACCCGATCCCCTGTAGGAGTGAGCCTGCTCGCGAATGCAATCCACCAGTCGACGTTTCAGTGACTGACCCACCGCCTTCGCGAGCAAGCTCGCCCCACAAATTCGGCGGTGGAACCGCTGCTGCGTGAGCGACACGAATCCCCTGTGGGAGCGGGCTTGCCCGCGAAGGCGTCGGTGGCGACAGCGCCTCACTCAAAGCCTGTCACAGAGGCCCGCTACTGCGTCAACTCCAGATTATCCAGCACCCTATTCACGGCCAACTCCCCGAGCATGATCAGCTGCGCAATGCCCATCAGCGTCCGGCGTTGCGACGGTTTCACCAGCCCGGCGAATTCCTGAGCGATGGTTTTGGCCGAGGCGAGGGTTTCGCAGGCGTTGGCCAGCAGGTCTTCGTTTTTGGTGTCGGCGGTGACGGCGTACATCGCGCGGGGGCTGAAGGGCGGTGGCGTGGAGCCGGGTGGGCAGAGGTAATGGTCGAGGGCGCGGTCGGCGGCTTCGTGGAGTTTTTTTGAGTCGAGGGATTCGTAAGGGGAGGTGGGGTCGGTTTCGGGCGGGTTGGGTGTGGGTTTTATCATCGGTAAAGCCTCTAGAGTAGTGAAGCTGCCACCGTTCGCTGCTAACGAAGGAGGTGGCGGCTGTACGCGGGTTAGCAGACCAGGACTCTAGAACCCGGCGCACCGAAGTGCCCCACGCAAAGCCGCCATAACGGCAACGGACTTTGTGCGTCTAGAGAAAACCCGGGCTGCTAAACCCGATCACTGACCAATCAGCGACCGCACCACAATAGAACCCGCCCCCAAGGCGCACAAGCCGGCGGATTCTGGCTTGGCTGTAGGCAATGGCGCAAGGATTTGTAGCCTGAAAGGCGTGTCTGAAGGTGTATTTTAAACACCTCAGTTTAAAGGAGAAAAGTCGGGCGATTGTCTGGGTGAAAACGTGGGATACCCCGATAATCCTTGCGGCTATAGTCTTAAATACTGCCCAACGATTGCTGTGAATCGAGATTAAATGAAAAAAAAGCCGCACTCCCTTTTGCTAGGAGTGCGGCTTTCAAGGGGCAGGTAAATAAATGCGTCGCCTTTTTCTTTTTACACTGCCTTAACACGACATGTTCCCAATAATTAAGTGGCGTGCATTAATTAGAACGTGAGGCAAAAGTTATCAAATTCAATGCTGTCATCATATTTTAGAGCTATTTCAATTCGAGCTATGCCTTCGGCTAAGAATGAAACTTTCTTGGGTGATCCTTGTGAAGTCTCCAAGGTTTTACTTCCAAGTACAGATCCATCTTTATCATAAAAAAATACTTGGCCATTATCCTGCCAATAATTCTCCCAATGCCAAAATGTTACAGAGGAAAACCTTTGTTTAAAATCCAATATTGTTCTGTTACTGCCTACGTATAGAACCTTTCCTTCAACTTTTCCAGGCTCTATCGTGCCAGAGGTTCGAATGCGGTTAGTCTTCGCTCCTTGGTTGGTTATTTTCATGGTGGGGATGTCAATGCTTTTCCCTGGCAAGATACTGACATCCGCCACCGCTTCAAAATCCTCAATTAAAAATGCCGGCCGTACTTTTACGACATAAGTACGTAGCGGGAATTCAACTGCCGCACTTGCGGCGACCACGCCATCGAAGTTCACCGACACGTACACCCGGATGTCCGAGTCGTGAGCCAACTTGTCCAGAAAGGTGCGAGGCACTACGCCGCTCTGAGGGCCAATGGTGGTAATCGACATCCCTTGATGGATGTGCTCGGTTTGCGTCGTACCGTTGTCGTCCGTCCCTTCGCAACGCACCCAGAGTTTTTGTCCCACCGCAATCAGCGGCCAGGCGTTGACCAGTACCCGAGTATCTTCGGTGAAACTGGTCAGATCCAGGGTTTCGTCCTCTTCGTTGGCATCAGTAATAGTCGGCTTGGGCAGGTCAGCATGCTCCGCCGGTATCGTCTGCACGTTGAGGGCAAACTCACCTGACGTGTACGGCGACCCGTTACGAATAACGGTGTAGAACACAGTCACCGGCTTGCCCAGATTGAAGGCCACCACTTTATTGGGGATGGGGATCTCCTTGGCGCCCACCGTTCCGACGTCCACCGCTGTCGAGGTGTGCGAACCCTCGGCCGGGGTGCCGGCCGCGCCGGTCCAGGTTACGCTGAGCTTGTCGGTGGAGGCCATGTCGGTATAGCGCGGCACCAACACGGTCAGGCGGTCTTTGGCCGCAAACGGGTTAAGGCTGTTGCCGGAGGCTTCCTTAATGGATGGTGTGAGTGGTTTCGTGAAAGCCTTGATCGTATATGCCTTCACCGGCCCGACAATCGCGTCCGCTTCGACCTGACTCGGTGTCAGGGCCAGTTTGTAATGCAGTTCCAGAACCGAACCGTGCCGCAGATCCTTCAGATAACTGTAGGGAATGACCTGCTCATATTTTCCCGCATTGATCCAGGTCTGATTCACTGCGGAGCCCGGTACTTTCCACACCACGCGATCATGCTCATTCCCTTGAGCATTCTTGCCCTTGAGTACCAGCCACACGGGTTGACCGGTCTTCATGAACGCCCATACCCCGGCGCGGAATGTGGCGCCCGCCGAGAGTTGGGTGACATCCAGTTCATTGCCATCCGCCTGGACGATGCTGAGCTTGTCCAGCTCCGCAGCGGGCAGCGGTGTGACCGTCACCGTGAGCGGTAGCGATGGGACTTTGTTGGTTCCCTGCGTCACTTCGTATTGAAGCGTGAAGGTCTTCTTCGCATTGCCGATGTTGGCGGCAATCGCTTCGGGTGGGATCAGAAATTCAACGCTGCCACTGGCCACGCCCGGCTTGGGCGCGATGGTCGGAGAGCCGCCACCGGGCGTACCGGTCATGGTCAGTTGAATGCTGTGTGTGTCATTCATGCCGGTATAGGCCACGATGATCCGGCCACCGGTTTGGGCATTGAGCGGTGCCAGGGTCACAGTGGCGCCGCTGCCTGCGGCTTGCGGCATTTGTGGCAGTGGCAAAGGATTTTCCAGCGCCACCCCAACACTGAACGTCAGCGAATTGGAGTAACTCGTCCCGCCCGCCGCGCGTTTGATCTCGTACCTGGCCTCGACCGTTCCGCCTTCATTGCCCTTGATCACCGTGGCCGGGATCGGGAATGGTACTCGCTGACCGGCGGTGAACTCGTTCAGCTTGATCGAGTCGCGGTATTCGCCGGTGATCGAGCCGATCCAGAATATGAATACTTCGTCGTCTCTGATCGTTTCCAGATACACCACGGTCAGGGTGGTGCCAGCGGTGTTGGCTGGCAGGACGCCGTCCACCACGCCAGCCACCTCGGGTTCTGGCAGTTCCAGGCGGGGTTCGCCGATTTGCAGGATTTCAGTGTGGATCGACTCGCGGATGGCGCGGGTAGCCTCGAACGGGTCCAGCCTGGCAAGCACCGCAGCGGGGATCAATTGCTGGTAATAGAACTCCGCCTTGCCACCGTTGACCGGGGTCAGATGCGCGCCATCGATGTTGTACAACAACGGTTCCGCATCGACGACGTCGTTGTGGGTGATGGGACGTAAGGGCAGGTCAGGCAGGTAGGGACCGAGGTCGGACCTGGTGCCGAGCATGAATATCTGGAGGACCTGGCCTTCGGCAAAGGATTTGTCGAAGGGGATTTCGAGGCGAATCTGAGGCAGTGCGGGGTCCAGCGCCCCGGAGTTCTCGTCCAGCATGATGGGCGCGGCCAACCGCTGGACTTCGCCGATGGCGCGGATGAACTGGCTTTTGGAATGCAGATGGGGAGGGGAGTCGGCTTTTTTCACGCTGCAGGACAAGGAAAATCTGTTCGTTGCCAGCTGCATCAGCATCGCGTTGGGCAGTTCGAGTTCGACAACACTCGGCAGGTTGTCCAGCGGTGCGCTTTCCACTTTGAAGTCAATCGGCGCGCCCTCGGTCGGCGTGCCTTTTACCCGCACAATGATGATGTCGCCCAGCTCGAATTTCGACTTTGAGGTGGGGACTTGTGCAGTACCCGGCTTGCCCGCGAGGGCGTCCAGATCCAGCTCATTGTTTTTCGCTTCCTTGAGGATGGGGGCGTCCAGCGGGTCCGCGTTGACGCCCACGGCCACACGCTGCTCGGGGCTCCAGTCCTCGGAGCGGTTGAACACCTTGTCGTAGACCTCGAAAACCACCGCCACGCCGGGCGCTTCCGCATCACCGGCCTCGCGGATGACGGCTTCGGTAATGGTCACGATGACCGGCGCCTTGCCTTCAGCCTGTTCCTGAGTCAGCGGCTCACTGAGTACAAAGATCCCGCCCCAGCTGACGCGACAGACATCGCCTGCCGCCGCGTGCGGGTAGGGCGCTGTGCCATCGGTCTTGCCAAGGGTGATCGGCACGCCTGCGGCAACGTTGTCCTTGTGGATGCCGCCGTCAACGATGTCCTCGGGAAGGGTCATGATCAGTTTGGAATGCCCGATTTCACCATTGTCATCGTGCCCGCCCGGGCGCGTGAGCTTGACCAGCACCTGCATGACCTCGGACGGTTGATCCGTGCCGCCCAGCGGCTTGACCACATAGGACACCGCGAACGAGCCATCGACCATGTGCTGGGAAGGCACGAACATGCGCAGTTGCCTGCCGACCTCGGTGTTGTCGACGGTTTCCACCCAGGCGTTCTCCCCGGTGCCCCAAAAAATTGTCAACTTGTCGCCAACCGCCATGTTCCCCCACGGCCCCGCCTGGCACAGCAGACCGTTAAGGGGAAAATTGTCCAGCGCGGCCGCGATGCCGATGCCCCAGATAATGGGAACCGTCGACACCGGGTCTTTGCTGCGACCGGGGATGTCGAGTTCCTTGAGGAGCAGGGGGCTGTTGGGGCTGGGCATGGCGCTGACTCTGGGGGAAAGGGACAGCGTGAGTTAACGCGCGTTGAAAGGATTGCGCACCTGTCAGAGTTGACAGGTGCGCACGGGTATCCGACGAGCGGTCGCCTTCACAAGTGGGCTCGCTCCCACAGGTCCAGCTGTGTCAATGCAGCTTTGTGATCGACACCGATTCCTGTGGGAGCGAGCCTGCTCACGAAAGCGCCCGATCATCTGCTGAAAAACCTGACTGAAAGGACGCAATGTAAAGTTTCAGATCCAGCTTCAGACCCGTAACTGAATCTGTCGCCCCGGTATATCCATCACATCACAGCAATTACGCGATAGCATTGCCGCGCATTAGCCAATTGCTGCAATCAGCACCTTTGACGGATGTGATATCCAGGCTGGGCAGACTTTCCATCATCTGCGTCGCTGCCAAAAACCGACTGGCCGCGCTTCTGTGCAAGTCATCCAGCGGGGATCTGGGGGAAGCCTGCATAGAGTCGGTTTCTTGCATTTGTGTGGTGTGAACCAAGTTGTCGACTTGTGCAGGCTTCTTCAAATATTACGACTTATTGATTTTATGAACGAAATATCAGAGATCCCTTAGGGGCCGCCTCCGTTCAGCCAGGGCTTTCATTCCGGGATGGTTATAATGCAAGTGCCCAAAGTTGACGGTGAAACGCACCCGCCCCACATCGACCCATCCAAGAGAAACCATATGCGTTGTCTTGTCGAATCACGTTCACATCCATCAGGGTTAGGCTCGTATCCCACATAAAAATCATGAATGTCCTCGTATCCGTCATAATCGTCTATTGCGTTCGACGCGCGGTAGAATGGCATATATCCGGGATTTGTTTTTGCCCATGCAAAGGCCTGTGCATGGGTCATCTGCGTTTTATTCCAAAGGACCCTGTGTTTCGGGTTGTCGACTGTAATATCGATCACCTTGGTTTGACCCGCTGAATCCTGAACCGTGATCTTGGCAGTCCCTGTGATAAGTCCCCTGATCTCGCCATTGCCATTAACCGTTGCAATCTCTGGCCTGGATGATGTGTAGGTGATAGGGGGAGTTCCACCTGTAGCTTTTCTCACCGTCCGGGATAGAGAAGGTATTGCGCCGGTCGGTCTCCACGGTAATCCGGTCCCAGAGATCGACAGTGTTGTCCATTTTAATTTGATCGGGGAGACGTCCACTACGAGTTCGGGAACTCCGGTCAGCGATTTTGCTTCGGATTCTGCTCCTGAGCCATCGGCACTGGTGCCGCCTATGACAACGGCTTTTTCTGATGTGGCTTCTAGCTGGCGAACTTCGATACCGCTGGGCAAAACTTTGGTGGAGGTTAGCTTTAGTGCGACGGCAGATGTTTGCGGCTCATTGGTTGTCATGTTCAAGCTCCTGCATTGAGTGAGTGCAGGAATTATGAAAGCGCAGGTCGGAGAATTGCGCACCTGTCAGATCTGACAGGTGCGAACCGAAATCCGACGAGTGGTAGGGGAGAGGGGCGGTCACGTGTTCTTGTCTTTTAATGAACCTGCGACTAAAAAACCGCTTTCGCGAGCAGGCTCGCTCCCACCATTTTCTGCTCTCGCCAGACGGGTCATGCGCGGTTTAGAGTGATCGGCCACACATTGATCCAGGAAGGATCAGCCATGCCAGACCACAACCCCAGCATCCACCTCGAACGCTCCAGCGAGTCCCATCTGGAAGGCATCACCGCGCTCTACAACGACCCCGCCGTCGCGCGGCAGGTGTTGCAGATGCCGTTCCAGTCCACTGAGGTCTGGCGTCAGCGTTTACAGGCCGAAAACGAACGCGCACTGAAACTGGTAGCGCTGCATCAGGGCGTGGTGATCGGCCATCTTGGACTGGAGGCCTACTCAAGGATGCGCCGCGCCCACGCCGGCAGTTTCGGCATGGCCGTCGCGGTGGCGTGGCAGGGCAAGGGTGTGGGTTCGAAACTGTTGGCAGCGGCGCTCGATGTTGCCGACAACTGGATGAACCTGCACCGCGTCGAGCTCACGGTGTACGCCGATAACGAAGCGGCGATCGCTCTCTACCGCAAATTCGGTTTCGAAGCCGAAGGCCTGTTTCGCGATTACGCAGTGCGCGACGGGCAGTGGGTCGACACCCTGAGCATGGCCCGTCTGCGCAGTTCAGCGAAAACCTGAGTCAGTCGGCCAGCGCGAAAGCTACCGCCGACTGTGCATGCAGTTCTGTGGTGTCGAGCAGCGGCAGGGCGCTGTGTTCGGGTTTGATCAGCAAACCGATTTCGGTACAGCCGAGGATGATCGCCTGAGCGCCGCGCGCGGTGAGGGATTCGATCACGCGCTGATAGGCTTGCCGCGACGCTTCGCTGATCACGCCGACGCACAGTTCGTCGTAGATGATGCGGTGTACGTCCTTGCGTTCGGCTTCGTCGGGCACCAGCACGGTCAGGCCTTGGGCGATCAGACGCTGCTTGAGGAAGTCCTGTTCCATGGTGAACGCGGTACCGAGCAGCCCGACCGTGCGCGCATCGATTTCCAGTGCAGCCTGTGCGGCCGGTTCGGCAATGTGCAGAAACGGAATGCTGATCGCCGCGTGAATCTGCTCGGCGACCTTGTGCATGGTGTTGGTACACAGCACCACGCACTCCGCGCCACCGGCTTCAAGCCTGCGCGCGGCATCGACCAGAATCGCAGCGGCATCGTCCCAGCGCCCGGCGTGCTGGGCCTGTTCGACCGGGCCGAAGTCGACGCTGTACATCAACAATTGCGCAGAGCGCAGCGGGCCCAGGCGATCGCGGACCTGCTGGTTGATCAGACGATAGTATTCGGCGCTGGATTCCCAGCTCATGCCGCCAATAAGGCCGATGGTGCGCATTGGACTTCCTCAAGCAAATGACAGTGTCGAGCGTTCAGGTGTGCCCGGAGTTTCCTTCTGTTCGAGTCGCGACGCCAGCACCGGCTGACTGTACTGCCGATCTTTCACGCAACTGTGCGTCTGCAAGAACCAAACGTACGCCGCGCCCGGGATCTGCCACTATCACCCTTCGCAGGTCCTTTCCGAGGAACACAGCAATGAATGACGTACAGCAACTGGGCGAAATGCTTCGCCACTATGCCGAAAGCGAAGCGCACAAGAAGCAACTGTTCACTACGCAATCGGCCGCGTGGACCACACGGATTGGCGCGCTGTTCGATGAGATCGAGCAATGGCTTGAACCGGTCAAAGCGCCAAATCTGCTGGAGGTGAGTCGCGAGGCTTATGTCGCGTTCGGGCCGAGCGTGCCGGTGGAGACGTCGACGTTCAAGACGGAGAAGCTCAGCATCGAGATTGCCGGCAAACCGGTGGAATTCGTGCCGGATGTGATGGGCAGCGGTGGGCAGATATCCCTGGCGGTGATGGGGCTGACGGCGGCGCGGTACGGCAGTGTTTCGCTGGTCGGACTGGCGGATGGCACGTGGCAGTGGCGCAAGACCAATGGGTTGAAGGATCCAGATACCTTTGCCTTCGACGCCAACTTCCTCGCCCAGCAATTGCAAAGCCTGATTCCTCGCGATCGCACCTGACTGCACGCGGCCTTTGTAGGAGTGAGCCTGCTCGCGATAGCGGTTTGTCCGTCACCTCATTTGAACCTGACAGACCGCTATCGCGAGCAGGCTCACTCCTACAGGGGGTAAGGTGAATACCGGGGAAACCCTGAGGTTCAGCGCCGACCCGGCATTTTCCCTTGGGTCACTGATGGCCTTTTGGTAGAGTCGCCGTCGCCAGCGGGTTTTCGGCTGGACGATGGAACCAAAGAAGGGAGTCTGATCAGTGAGTCCGGGCAAAAAAATCCTCGGTCTTACGGCGTCGCTTTTGCTGCTGACGCTGTGGGCCAGTTACTTTTATGTATTCAAGGAAAACCGCGACGGCCAGCTTGGCGGTGTCGGCGAAAGCACCGCGTGGTGCGGCACGCCGCCGACCACGGAAGCGGCGTTGCTGGGCAAGGATCAACTGACCTTGCGCGTCACCAACAACCTGCGCGGCGAGTTCATGGTCGGCGGTTCGCTGGTGGTTTCCGAACGTACCTTCAACCGCTACGACCTGGGCCGCAACGAACTGCGCCTGCGTCTGGAACCGTTGCAGTGGTCTTTCGGCGTCACGCCGATCTTCCTCGAGCAGATCAAGGTGCAGCCGCTGAGCCGCAACCTCTCGTCGACCAACAAAAGCGCCTTCGCTGAACTCGAACCACGGCCGATCGGCGTGCACGCCCAGACCGCGGCGTTCCCGTTCGACACTTATCGCTACGGCTACAAACCGGTGTTGTATTACCTCAAGGGTAGCGAGCGCGTCGACTTGCGTTTCAAGAACATCACCACGCTGATGGAGATGTCCAACACCTTCACGCCGATCCAGAAGTACAACCGCGCCGATTACATCAACGAGAAAAATTCGATGATCCGCGACGAGGACTACAAGCCTTACGGCGCGCATGAGTGTGCGTTCAGCGTCGAGCGCAAAGGCTCGTTCAAGGTGGTGGTGCTGTTGCTTCTGCTGGTGCTGTGCCTGCCGCTGATGCTGGTGTTTTACCGCGATGAGCCGGGGATCGACTTTCTGGCGACGCTGGTGGGGATTGCGGTGGTGCGCACATTGCTGATCGGGCCGGTGGAAGATTTCCAGCTCTACAACATCGACTTCTTGTTTGGTGCGGCGATTCTGCTGGTGGGGACGGTGTCGCTGATCAAGGCGATGCGCGCCAATAGCCGGCGGGAGATAGCTTTGCGCAGTGGCGAAACATCGTCCTGGTAATACCGGTTGGCGAGGCACACGCGCTGTCAGACGTGAACTTTGTAATTGCCCATCGCATTTGCCGGGGTTTTGGCTATACCTGTATTTCCCCGATGCAAAATGTCTTGGCCTTCTCAAAGGAATTACAGCATGAAGCTAGCCGTCATGATGGGCACGCTGTGCATTGCCACCCTTGGCGTGGTGGGTTGTTCCAGCAAAACCGTCGAGCCTGACCAGTATTCCGGCTTTCTCAAGGATTACAGCCAGCTGAAGGAGGCGAAGTCACCTTCCGGTGCCGAGGTGATGCGCTGGATGGACCCGAAACTCGACATCAATAAATTCACCAGCGTTTACGTTGAACCGAGCCAGCTCTATCCGAAACCGCAAGCGACTGAAAAAATCCCGCAACAGACGCTCAATGGCATCACCAGTTATTACGATCAGGCGCTCAAACGTGAGCTGGGCAAATCACTGCCGTTGGCCGCAGGGCCCGGGCCGGGTGTGATTGTGGTACGTCCGGCGATTACCGCGGTCGGCAGCAAGACCGAAGGTCTGCAAGTCTATGAAGTGATCCCGATTGCACTGGTCGCCGCAGCGGTGAGCACTGCCACCGGTATTCGCGATCAGGAAACCACGTTGGCGACCGAAGCGGTGTTCATGGATGGCGCGACCAATCATGTCATCGCGCAGGTGGTGCGCAAGGGCACCGGCAAACCACTGGAAAACTCTTCCCAGGTGATGAAGGCCGATGACATGAAAGCGGTGATCGATGGCTGGGCGAGCGACCTGCATCAGTCGTATTTGAAATTGAAATCGGAAGCCAAATGATGCGTCAGGGCTGATGGCCTCTTCGTGAGCAGGCTCACTCCCACAGGGATTGGTGCCGGGGTCGGCATTACCGGTACGACACCGGACACTGTGGGAGTGAGCCTGCTCGCGAAGGCGGGTTGTCAGGCACCGACCCTTTCAGCTTTTTTTCGCCTGCTCGCGAACCCGATCTTCCTGCTCGCGCAACTCCGGCGTTAGCAGCTCGCCAAAATCCTCAGCCGAAATATAAATCCGCTTTTCTGTAGGAGTGAGCCTGCTCGCGATAGCGTCGTGTCAGTCAACCCATGGGTGTCTGAAGCACCGCGATCGCGAGCAGGCTCACTCCTACAGGGGTTGTATACAATCGTGCGGGCGAGCATCCAACAATTTCCAACGGGGCATAGGTCGTCAGCCGATTTCGTGGTTAACTTCCGCCTCTTGCATGCTTTCCAATCACAAAACAGAAGGACTCAAGTCATGGCTCAAGTCACCCTCAAAGGCAATCCGGTTCAAGTCAACGGCCAGTTGCCACAAGCCGGTTCCAAGGCGCCAGCCTTTTCCCTGGTAGCCGGCAATCTGTCCGACGTCACCCTGCAAGACTTCGCCGGCAAGCGCAAAGTCCTGAACATTTTCCCAAGCGTCGACACCCCGACCTGCGCCACCTCCGTGCGCAAGTTCAACGCCCAAGCCAACGACATCAGCAACACCGTGGTGCTGTGCATCTCCGCTGACCTGCCGTTCGCCCAGGCACGCTTCTGCGGCGCCGAAGGTCTGGAAAACGTACAGAACCTGTCGACCCTGCGCGGCCGCGAGTTCATCGAAAACTACGGTGTGGCCATTGCTGACGGCCCGCTGAAAGGCCTGACCGCTCGCGCCGTTGTGGTTCTGGACGAAAACGACAATGTCCTGCACAGCGAACTGGTCAAGGAAATCGCCGAAGAGCCTGACTACGAAGCGGCACTGTCCGTTCTCAAGTAAGGCTTTTACAATTGTTAACGGCCTGGCCCTGTCCAGGCCGTTTTCATTTGTGTATCAGGGTTTTGCCTCACACCTTGAAACGTAAGTGGAAGGTAAATTGCCGGTAAAGCTGCTTTGCTTAAATCAACCCAGTGCTTATCGTTCAGCCTCCCGTAATAGAAGCTCACGCGCCCAATGGTCAATAACTCCATGCAATCGTCCCCCCGCAAGTCCCGTCGCTGGCTGATCAGCCTGCTTGTCCTGTTGGTCATCGCCGTCCTGTGCTGGAAATTCTGGCCCGCCGGCTCTGCTGACAAGGCGGGGGGCGACAAGGCGACTGCCGGGCATACCGGGCGCTCGGGGATGGCACGCCCAGGCTTCGGCGGTGGTACCGGGCCGATTCCAGTGCGCGTGGCGCCGGCGGTGAAAGGCGACTTCCCGCTGTATTACAAGGCGCTGGGCACGGTCACTGCGCTGAATACCATCAATGTTCGCAGCCGCGTGGGCGGTGAGCTGGTCAAGATCCATTTCGAAGAAGGCCAGATGGTCAAGGCGGGCGACCTGTTGGCCGAGATCGATCCGCGTCCTTACCAGAACGCCTTGCTTCAGGCCGAAGGCACGTTGCTGCAGAACCAGGCGCAGCTGAAAAACGCCCAGGTCGATGTCGAGCGTTATCGCGGTCTGTATAAAGAAGACAGCATCGCCAAACAGACCCTCGATACCGCAGAAGCGCTGGTCGGCCAGTACCTGGGCACGGTCAAGACCAATCAGGCGGCGGTCAACGACGCCAAGCTCAACCTCGAATTCACCAAGATCCGCGCGCCGATTGCCGGCCGCGTCGGTCTGCGTCAGGTCGACGTCGGCAACCTCGTCGCCGCCAACGACACCACCTTCCTCGCAGTGATCACCCAGACGCAACCGATCAGCGTTGCCTTCACCTTGCCGGAAAACAGCCTGGACACCGTGCTCGCCCGTTACCGCAGCGGCGCCAAGCTTCCCGCCGAAGCCTGGGATCGTGGCGACACCAAGCTGCAGGCCACCGGCGTGTTGCAAAGCCTCGACAACCAGATCGACGTTGCGACCGGCACCCTCAAGTTCAAGGCTCGCTACGATAACCGCGACCAGTCACTGTTCCCCAACCAGTTCGTCAACGTCCACCTCCTCGCCGACACGCTCAAAGGTGTGGTGCTGGCACCGTCGGCAGCGATTCAGTTCGGCACCAACGGCACCTTCGTCTACGCGCTGGATGGCGACAAGAAGGTCACCATTCGCCAACTGAAAATCGGCGCCAGCGACGGTGACAACACCGTGGTCACCGAAGGCCTCGCCGCTGGCGATCGCGTGGTCCTCGAAGGCACCGATCGCCTGAAGGAGGGCAGCGAGGTCGAAGTGGTCAATGACAGCAGCGAAGTGCCGACCTCGCCGACCGAACATTTGCAAGGCAAGTCCGCCGCCAATCCGGATGCGACCACTGCTGACAAGGCCAAGAAGGGCGCATGAACATCTCGCGGCTGTTCATCCTCCGTCCGGTAGCCACCACCCTGAGCATGCTGGCCATTGTCCTGGCCGGCCTCATTGCTTATCGCTTGCTGCCGGTTTCGGCATTGCCGCAGGTCGATTACCCGACCATCCGCGTCATGACCCTGTATCCGGGCGCCAGTCCGGACGTGATGACCAGCGCCGTCACCGCACCGCTTGAACGACAATTCGGGCAGATGCCGGGCCTCACGCAAATGGCTTCGACCAGCTCCGGCGGGGCTTCGGTGCTGACCCTGCGGTTCAGCCTCGACATCAATATGGACGTCGCCGAACAGCAGGTGCAGGCCGCGATCAACGCCGCGACCAATCTGCTGCCGACCGACCTGCCGGCGCCGCCGGTGTACAACAAGGTCAACCCGGCGGACACCCCGGTGCTGACCCTGGCCATCACCTCGAAAACCATGCTGTTGCCCAAGCTCAATGATCTGGTCGATACGCGCATGGCGCAGAAAATCGCCCAGATCAGCGGCGTCGGCATGGTCAGCATTGCCGGCGGCCAGCGCCAGGCCGTGCGGATCAAGGTCAATCCCGAAGCACTGGCCGCCGCCAGTCTGAACCTGTCGGATGTGCGCACGTTGATCGGCGCCTCCAACGTCAACCAGCCGAAGGGCAACTTCGACGGCCCGACCCGGGTGTCGATGCTCGATGCCAACGACCAACTGACCTCACCCGAGGACTACGCCAACCTGATTCTGACCTACAAAAACGGCGCGCCGTTGCGGCTCAAGGACGTTGCCGAAATTGTCGATGGTGCAGAGAACGAACGGCTCGCCGCGTGGGCCAACCAGAATCAGGCGGTACTGCTGAACATCCAGCGTCAGCCCGGCGCCAACGTCATCGAAGTGGTCGACCGCATCAAGGCCTTGCTGCCGAGCATCACCGACAACCTGCCGGCCGGCCTCGATGTCACTGTGCTGACGGATCGCACGCAAACCATCCGCGCCTCGGTCACCGACGTGCAACACGAACTGCTGATCGCCATCGCGCTGGTGGTCATGGTCACGTTCCTGTTTCTGCGCCGCGCCAGTGCGACGATCATTCCGTCCGTGGCCGTGCCGCTGTCGCTGATCGGCACCTTCGGCGTCATGTACCTCGCCGGGTTTTCGGTGAACAACCTGACCCTGATGGCCCTGACCATTGCCACCGGTTTTGTGGTCGACGACGCCATCGTCATGCTCGAGAATATTTCGCGCTTCATCGAGGAGGGCGACAGTCCGATGCAGGCCGCGCTCAAGGGCGCCAAGCAGATCGGTTTCACCCTGATTTCCCTGACCCTGTCGCTGATCGCCGTACTGATTCCGCTGCTGTTCATGGCCGACGTGGTCGGGCGTTTGTTCCGTGAATTCGCTATCACCCTGGCCGTGGCGATCCTGATTTCCTTGGTGGTGTCGCTGACCCTGACGCCGATGATGTGCGCGCGCCTGCTCAAGCGTGAACCGCAGGAACACGAGCAAGGCCGTTTCTATCGCGCCAGCGGTGCGTTCATCGACTGGATGATCAACGAATACGGGCGGATGCTGCGCTGGGTGCTCAAGCACCAGCCGCTGACCTTGCTGGTCGCCATCGGCACGCTGGCGTTGACCGTATTCCTTTACGTCATCGTGCCGAAGGGCTTTTTCCCGGTGCAGGACACTGGGGTGATTCAAGGCATTTCCGAAGCGCCGCAGTCGATTTCCTTTGCGGCGATGGGCGAGCGGCAGCAGCAACTGGCGAAGATCATCCTCGAAGATCCGGCGGTGCAGAGCCTTTCGTCCTACATCGGGGTCGACGGCGACAACGCCACGCTCAACAGCGGCCGCTTGCTGATCAACCTCAAGCCCCATGGCGAGCGTGATCTGAGCGCCAGTGAAGTGATCACACGCCTGCAACCGCAACTGGACAAACTGGTCGGCATTCGGCTGTTCATGCAGCCGGTGCAGGACCTGACCATCGAGGACCGGGTCAGCCGCACCCAGTACCAATTCAGCATGTCGTCGCCGGATTCCGAACTGCTCAGCCAGTGGAGCGGCCGTCTGGTCGAGGCCCTGGCGCAACGTCCGGAGTTGACCGATGTTGCCAGCGATTTGCAGGACAAAGGCTTGCAGGTCTATCTGGTGATCGACCGCGACGCTGCATCGCGCCTTGGCGTGTCGGTGGCGAATATTACCGACGCGCTGTACGACGCGTTCGGCCAGCGGCAGATTTCGACCATTTACACCCAGGCCAGCCAGTACCGCGTGGTGCTGCAAGCCCAGGCCGGGGAGAAGATCGGCCCGCAGGCGCTGGATCAGATTCACGTCAAGACCGCTGACGACGCGCAGGTGCGCCTGTCCAGTCTGGCCCACGTCGAAGAACGTCAGGCGCAATTGGCAATCACCCACATCGGCCAGTTCCCGGCGGTGATGATGTCGTTCAACCTCGCGCCCGGCGTGGCGTTGGGGCATGCCGTGGACATCATCGAACAAGTGCAGCAAGACATCGGCATGCCGGTCGGCGTGCAAACCCAGTTCCAGGGCGCCGCGCAGGCATTCCAGGCTTCGCTGTCGAGCACCTTGCTGCTGATTCTCGCGGCGGTGGTGACCATGTACATCGTGCTTGGCGTGCTCTACGAGAGCTACATCCACCCGATCACCATTCTCTCGACCTTGCCGTCGGCAGCGGTGGGTGCCTTGCTGGCGTTGCTGCTCAGTGGCAACGATCTGGGGATGATCGCGATCATCGGCATCATCCTGCTGATCGGTATCGTCAAGAAGAACGCGATCATGATGATCGACTTCGCCCTCGACGCCGAACGCACCCAGGGCATGGCCCCGGCAGAAGCGATCTATCAGGCGGCGCTGCTGCGTTTCCGACCGATCCTGATGACCACACTGGCGGCGTTGTTCGGCGCGGTGCCACTGATGCTGGCCACGGGCTCCGGCGCGGAACTGCGTCAGCCGCTGGGTCTGGTGATGGTTGGCGGTTTGTTGGTAAGCCAGGTTTTGACGCTATTCACGACGCCAGTGATCTACCTGTACTTCGACCGCCTCGGCCGACGCTTTGGCAAAACCAAGGCTGATGGTGAAGAGGTCGCGGTATGACCTCGCAATCAGCACTTATCCCTTGTGGGAGCGAGCTTGCTCGCGAAAGCGGTGGGTCAGTCACTTTCAATGTTAAATGTAATACCGCATCCGCGAGCAAGCTCGCTCCCACAGGATTCAGCGGTAGGGACTGGAGCGAATGAACCTCTCCGGCCCTTTCATCAAGCGCCCAGTCGCAACCATGCTGCTGTCCCTGGCCATCATGTTGCTCGGCGGTGTCAGCTTCGGTCTGTTGCCAGTATCTCCGTTGCCGCAGATGGATTTCCCAGTGATCGTCGTGCAGGCCAGTCTGCCGGGCGCGAGTCCCGAGGTGATGGCTTCGACGGTGGCGACGCCGCTGGAGCGTTCGTTCGGTGCGATTGCCGGCGTCAATACCATGAGCAGCCGCTCCAGTCAGGGTTCGACGCGGGTGATTCTGCAATTTGACCTCGACCGCGACATCAACGGCGCGGCGCGGGAAGTGCAGGCGGCGATCAATGCCTCGCGCAATCTGCTGCCGAGCGGGATGCGCAGCATGCCGACCTATAAAAAGGTCAACCCGTCGCAGGCGCCGATCATGGTGCTGTCGCTGACTTCGGATGTGCTGGAAAAAGGCCAGCTCTACGATCTGGCCTCGACCATTCTTTCGCAAAGCCTTTCGCAGGTGCAGGGCGTCGGTGAAGTGCAGATCGGCGGCAGTTCGCTGCCGGCGGTGCGCATCGAACTCGAACCGCAGGCGCTGAACCAGTACGGCGTGGCCCTCGACGATGTGCGCAAGACGATCGCCGACGCCAACGTGCGCCGGCCCAAGGGGTCGGTCGAAGACGGCCAGCGTCTGTGGCAGATCCAGGCCAACGATCAACTGGAAAAAGCCAAGGATTACGAGTCGCTGATCATTCATTACGCCGACGGAGCCGCGTTGCGTCTCAAGGATGTGGCGAAAGTCAGCGATGGCGTTGAAGACCGATATAACAGCGGTTTCTTCAACGACGACGCGGCGGTATTGCTGGTGATCAACCGTCAGGCCGGCGCCAACATCATCGAGACGGTCAACGAGATCAAGGCACAGCTGCCCGCACTGCAAGCGGTGCTGCCGGCCAGCGTCAAACTCAATCTGGCCATGGATCGCTCGCCGGTGATCAAGGCCACGCTGCACGAAGCCGAGATGACCTTGCTGATCGCCGTCGCCCTGGTGGTGCTGGTGGTGTACCTGTTTCTCGGTAATTTCCGCGCCTCGCTGATCCCCACCCTGGCGGTGCCGGTGTCGCTGGTCGGCACGTTTGCAGTGATGTACCTCTATGGTTTCTCGCTGAACAACTTGTCGCTGATGGCGCTGATCCTGGCCACCGGTCTGGTGGTGGACGACGCCATCGTGGTGCTGGAGAACATTTCCCGGCACATCGACGAAGGCGTCAAACCGATGCAGGCGGCGTACCTGGGCGCCAAAGAAGTCGGGTTTACCTTGTTGTCGATGAACGTCTCGCTGGTGGCGGTGTTTCTGTCGATCCTGTTCATGGGCGGGCTGGTCGAAAGCCTGTTTCGCGAATTTTCCATCACGCTGGCGGCGGCAATCGTGGTGTCGCTGGTGGTTTCGCTGACACTGACGCCGATGCTCTGCGCGCGCTGGCTCAAGCCGCACACCCCGGGCCAGGAAAACCGCCTGCAACGCTGGAGCCAGAAGACCAACGACTGGATGGTCGGAAAATACGCCACCAGCCTCGACTGGGTGTTGCGTCATCGCCGTCTGACCCTGTTCAGCCTGCTGCTCACCGTCGGCGTCAACGTTGCGCTCTATGTCGTGGTGCCGAAAACCTTTCTGCCGCAGCAGGACACCGGCCAGTTGATCGGTTTTGTGCGGGGCGACGACGGTCTGTCGTTCAACGTCATGCAGCCGAAGATGGAGACCTTCCGCCGCGCCCTGCTCAAGGACGACGCGGTCGAAAGCGTGGCCGGCTTCATTGGCGGCAACAACGGAACCAACAACGCGTTCATGATCGTGCGCCTGAAACCGATCAAGGAACGGCAGTTGTCGGCACAGAAAGTCATCGAACGCCTGCGCAAGGAAATGCCCAAGGTGCCCGGTGCGCAGTTGATGCTGATGGCAGATCAGGATCTGCAATTCGGCGGCGGCCGCGAGCAGACCAGTTCGCAATACACCTACATCCTGCAAAGCGGCGACCTCGCCGAGCTGCGCAAGTGGTTCCCGAAAGTCGTCACCGCGTTGCGTGCCTTGCCCGAGCTGACCGCCATCGACGCCCGCGAAGGTGCCGGGGCGCAGCAGGTGACGCTGATTGTCGACCGTGACCAGGCCAAACGCCTCGGTGTCGACATGAACATGGTCACCGCCGTGCTCAACAACGCCTACAGCCAGCGGCAGATTTCGACGATCTACGACAGCCTCAACCAGTATCAGGTGGTCATGGAGGTCAATCCGAAATACGCCCAGGACCCGGTTACCCTCAAGCAGGTCGAGGTGATTACCGCTGACGGTGCGCGGGTGCCGCTGTCGACGTTCGCCCATTACGAAAACAGCCTGGAAAACGACCGGGTCAGCCACGAAGGCCAGTTTGCTTCCGAAAGCATTTCCTTTGACATGGCCGAAGGCGTGACCGTGGAGCAGGGCAGTGCTGCCATTGAGCGAGCGATCGCCAAAGTCGGCCTGCCGGAAGATGTCATTGCGAAAATGGCCGGCACTGCGGACGCTTTCGCCGCCACGCAGAAGAGCCAGCCGTTCATGATCCTCGGTGCGTTGCTCGCCGTGTATCTGGTGCTGGGTGTGCTGTATGAAAGTTACATTCACCCGCTGACCATTCTCTCAACTTTGCCCTCGGCCGGGGTTGGCGCGTTGCTGTCGATATATGCATTGGGTGGCGAGTTCAGCCTGATTTCCCTGCTGGGGATATTCCTGCTGATCGGCGTGGTGAAGAAAAACGCCATCCTGATGATCGACCTTGCGCTGCAATTGGAGCGGCATGAGGGGCTGTCGCCGCTGGAGTCGATCCGCAGCGCGTGCCTGCAACGCCTGCGGCCGATCCTGATGACTACGCTGGCGGCGATCCTCGGTGCCTTGCCGCTGCTGCTCGGCCGCGCCGAGGGGGCGGAAATGCGCCAGCCGCTGGGCCTGACCATCATTGGCGGCCTGGTGTTCAGCCAGGTCCTGACCCTTTACACCACCCCGGTGGTTTACCTTTATCTCGACAAGCTGCGCCATCGTTTCAACAAATGGCGTGGCGTGCGCACTGATGCCGCTCTGGAAACTCCGCTATGACTGACCGTTCGCTTATCCAATTGGCCACCGCGCGCGGCTCGCGCCTATTGAGCCTGTCGCTGTGTGTGGCGCTGCTCAGCGCCTGCGCCGTTGGCCCGGATTACCAGCGCCCGCAAACCGCTGAGATCGCTCAATTCAAGGAAGCCGAAGGCTGGCGTCAGGCCAACCCCAGCGACTCGCTGGCCCGTGGCGCCTGGTGGGAGTTGTACGGCGATCAGCAGCTCAACGGCCTGATCGAAAAACTCAACAGCGCCAACCAGACCGTCGCCCAGTCCGAAGCTCAGTTCCGTCAGGCGCAGGCCTTGGTACGCAGTGCTCGAGGGGCGTTTTACCCGAGTGTCGACCTGAGTCTGGACAAGACCCGCTCCAGCCGGGGCACCGGCAGCAGCAGTTCGAGCCTGAGCAGTTCTTCAAGCGGCATCCGCGACACCTATAACGCGCAGTTGGGTGTCAGTTGGGAAGCGGATATCTGGGGCAAGTTGCGACGCGGGCTGGAAGCCGATGAGGCCAACGCTCAGGCAAGTTTTGCCGATCTGGCGGCGATGCGTCTGAGTCAGCAATCGGAGTTGGTGCAGAACTACCTGCAACTGCGCGTCATCGATCAGCAGAAGCGCTTGCTTGAAGCCACCGTTGCGGCTTATGAGCGTTCGCTGAAAATGACCCAGAACCAGTACCGCGCCGGCGTTTCCGGGCGCGATGCGGTGGCGCAGGCGCAGACCCAGTTGAAAAGCACTCAGGCCGATCTGGTCGATCTGATCTGGCAGCGCGCGCAGTTCGAAAACGCCATCGCCGTGCTCACCGGTCAGGCGCCGGCGAACTTCAGCATCGCCGAAAGCCAGAGCATCCCGAACCTGCCGCAAGTGCCGTTGAGCCTGCCTTCACAACTGCTGGAACGCCGTCCGGATATCGCTTCGGCCGAGCGCTCGGTGATCGCCGCCAACGCCAATATCGGCGTGGCGAAAGCCGCGTATTACCCGGACCTGACCCTTAGCCTGAGCGGCGGCTACAGCAGCAGCACCTCGAAAAACCTGATCAGCCTGCCGAACCGTTTCTGGTCGGTCGGCCCGCAGCTGTCACTGCCGTTGTTCGACGGCGGCATCCGTTCGGCCGAGGTCGACCGCAGCGAAGCAGCCTATGACGAAACCGTCGCCCGCTACCGGCAGACCGTGCTCGACGGCTTCCGCGAAGTGGAAAACTATCTGGTCCAGCTCAAGGTGTATGAAGACGAAGCAGCGGTGCGCCAGGAAGCGCTGGATGCCGCCCGCGATTCCCTGCGCCTCACCGAAAACCAGTACAAGGCTGGTCTGATCGCCTATATCGACGTGGTAGTGGTGCAGGCGACGGCGCTGAGCAACGAACGCAGTGTGTTGAATATCCTGCAGAACCGATTGATCGCCAGCGTACAACTGATCGCCGCACTGGGCGGCGGCTGGGACGGCCAACTCGACGTCAGCGACAACCGCTGAATCTGTGGGAGTGAGCTTGCTCACGAAAGCGGTGGGTCAGGCAACCACGATGGTGGCTGTACCGGCGCCTTCGCGAGCAGGCTCGCTCCCACAGGGATTCGCGTGCAAATGATGAAGGGTGGTTGGACGCTGAAAATTGTGGGAGCGAGCTTGCTCGCGAAAGCGGTGGGTCAGGCAACCACGATGGTGGCTGTACCGGCGCCTTCGTGAGCAGGCTCGCTCCCACAAGGGATTTGTGGCCGGCGTGAGATCGCTGTTTAAAGCCCACCGCAGAGCCTTGTAGGACGATCGAACAAGCGTTTCATCGGCTTGATGGCATTTTGGTTATTTTGTCAGTGCGTTCTTCCGGGCAATCAGTACAATCGCCGCATTTGCCCAACCGAGAATGGAAGCAGTACGGTTTCGGCCCGTTACGAGAACGTCCATGCTCATCGGCAGCTACTCCTTCACCCTGGTTTTCATTTCGTTGTGCGTCGCCATTCTGGCTTCCTACACGGCGCTTGACCTGACCGGGCGCATCGCCACGACGAAAGGACGGGCCGTGCATTTCTGGACGGCGGGCGGGGCGCTGGCGATGGGGGTTGGCGTCTGGTCGATGCACTTCATCGGCATGCTCGCGTTCAAATTGCCGATCGACCTGGGTTATGACTTCGCCCTGACCGCGTTGTCGTTGCTGATCGCGGTGCTCTCTTGCGGCTTTGCCTTATGGCTGGTCAGCCAGCCGAAGCTGCCACTGGCGCAACTGGCTTTCGGCGCCTTGATCATGGGTGCGGGCATCAGCGCCATGCATTACACCGGCATGGCCGCGCTGCGCATGACCCCGGGCATCGATTACGACCCGACGCTGTTCAGTGCCTCTTTGCTGATTGCCGTCGGCGCTTCGGCAGCGGCGTTGTGGATTGCCTTTCGTTTGCGCCAGCAGTCGCCCTATGTGCGACTGATTCGCGCCGGCGCGGCGGTGATCATGGGTGTGGCAATTGTCGGCATGCATTACACCGGCATGGCCGCGGCACAATTTCCCGATGGCAGTTTCTGCGGCGCGACGCTCAATGGTTTGAAAGGCAACGGCCTCGACAGTCTGGTGGTAGTCACCACCCTGGCGGTGCTGTCGATCGCCTTGCTGACCTCGATTCTCGACGCCCGCCTCGAAGCGCGCACCGCTGATCTGGCGCACTCGCTTACCGTCGCCAACCGTGAACTCACGCAATTGGCCTTGCACGATCCGCTCACCGGACTGCCGAACCGCATGCTGCTCGATGACCGGATCAATCAGGCGATCAGAAAGGTCGAGGAACAGGGCGGCTGCTTCGCCTTGATGTTCATCGACCTCGACGGCTTCAAACCGGTCAACGACGCGTTCGGCCATCACATGGGCGACCAGTTGCTGCGCGAAGTCGGCGTGCGCCTGCGCGAAGACTTGCGCAGCCAGGACACCCTGGCGCGGATCGGTGGCGATGAATTCGTCCTGCTCGTGCGGCTGAGCGAGCGCAATGATGCTCTGGGTCTGGCCGCACGCCAGGTCGGCCTGATCGGCCGCAGTTTTCGCGTCGCCGAACACGACCTGCAGATTTCCGCCAGTGTCGGCATTGCCCTGTATCCAGGCAACGGTGACAACGCCCAGGAACTGCTGATGAATGCCGACGCGGCGATGTATCACGCCAAGGGCGGCGGCAAGAACGGCTACAGCTTCTTCGATGCGTCGATGAACACTAACGCGCGCAAACAACTGCAACTGTTGCAGGACCTGCGCGCGGCCATTGAGCACAACCAGTTCTGCCTGCATTACCAACCCAAGTTCGACGCCGCCAACGGTCGCCCGGTCGGTGCCGAGGCGCTGCTGCGTTGGGCGCATCCGCTGCATGGCCTGTTGATGCCGGACAAGTTCATCGATCTGGCGGAGAAAACCGGGCTGATCATCCCGATGGGCGAATGGGTACTCAACGAAGCCTGCCGGCAGATGCGCGAGTGGTACGTGCTCGGCTACACCGACTGGCGCATTGCGGTGAACCTCTCGGCGTTGCAGTTCTGCCATGCCGGGCTGGTGCAAAGCGTCGCCAAGGCGCTGGCGACCCACCATTTGCCGGCCAACAGCCTGACCCTGGAAATCACTGAAACCACCGCCATGAGCGACGCTGACGCGAGCATGACTGTACTGCAAGAACTGTCGGACATGGGCGTCGACCTGTCGATCGACGACTTCGGCACCGGTTATTCCAGCCTTATGTACCTCAAGCGTCTGCCGGCCAATGAGTTGAAGATCGACCGCGGTTTCGTCCGCGATCTGGAGCACGACAGCGATGATGCCGCGATTGTTTCGGCTATTGTCGCGCTCGGGCAGGCGCTGGATTTGCGGATCGTAGCCGAGGGCGTCGAAACCGGCGCGCAGCAGGATTTCCTCACCAAGTTGGGCTGTGATTCGCTGCAGGGCTATCTGCTCGGCCACCCGATGCCGGCGGAGCGCTTCATGCAGGACATCGTGCGCGGGCAGCGGCTGGCGGTGGTCTGAGAGACCGAGTCATCGTTCTTCGCGAGCAGGCTCGCTCCCACACGTGATCGCATTCCCTTGTGGGAGCGAGCCTGCTCGCGAAGGCGATTGTGCAAATCCCATAGAACTCATGCAAAAGCCATGAATGGCAGTTATTCTTGGCCCCGACTGTTACGTGTGCACGTAGGGGAAGGCCAGCATGGATAAAGTCATTGTCATCACCGGTGGCGGGCGCGGAATCGGCGCTGCCACGGCTTTGTTGGCAGCCGAACAGGGCTACCGGATCTGCATCAACTATCAGTCGGATGAACAGGCCGCACACAGCGTGCTCGAACAGGTTCGAGCCTTGGGCGCCCAGGCCGTTGCTGTTCGCGCCGATGTCAGTATCGAAGACGAAGTGATCGCAATGTTCCAGCGCGTCGACAGCGAACTGGGCCGGGTCACCGCGCTGGTCAACAACGCCGGCACCGTCGGGCAGAAGTCGCGGGTCGATGAAATGTCCGAATTCCGCATCCTCAAAATCATGAAAACCAACGTGCTGGCGCCGATCCTCTGCGCCAAGCACGCGATTCTGCGCATGTCACCCAAACACGGCGGGCAGGGCGGCAGCATCGTCAACGTGTCTTCGGTTGCGGCACGTTTGGGATCGCCGAACGAGTACGTTGATTACGCCGCCTCCAAAGGCGCACTCGACACGTTCACCATCGGCCTCTCGAAGGAAGTCGCCGGCGAGGGGATTCGGGTCAATGCGGTGCGTCCGGGTTACATCTACACCGATTTTCATGCGCTGAGCGGTGATCCGGATCGGGTCAGCAAGCTTGAGTCAGCGATCCCGATGGCCCGGGGCGGGCGGCCGGATGAAGTAGCGGAAGCGATTGTCTGGTTGCTGTCGGACAAGGCTTCGTATGCGACCGGGACGTTTGTTGATTTGGGGGGTGGGCGCTAGGGCTTAGAGCTTTTTGTCGTTAATACCGGCCTCTTCGCGAGCAAGCTCGCTCCCACAGTGGATTTGTGAATACAGAACCCATGTGGGAGCGAGCCTGCTCGCGAAGGGGCCAGCCCAAACAACATCAAATTATCAGAATGACCGCACAATCCGCCCCAACGTCTCCATGGCCTTCTCCGACTCCTCGGTCCACGGGCTGCCGTAGTTCAAGCGGATACAATTCCTGAACCGCTGGGTCGGCGAGAAAATCGGCCCCGGCGCGATGCTGATGCCTTGTGCCAGGGCCATTTGAAACAGCTTCAGCGAATCCATCTGCTCCGGCAATTCCAGCCACAGAAAGTAGCCGCCCGCCGGTTGGCTGACCCGGGTCTGCGCCGGGAAGTAACGGGCGATCGCCGCGAGCATCGCGCGCTGCTGTTCTTCCAGGGCATAACGCAGCTTGCGCAGGTGTCGGTCATAGCCGCCGTGTTGCAGATAATCGGCAATCGCCGCTTGCGCCGGCATCGAAGCGCACAGCGAGGTCATCAGCTTCAGCCGTTCGATTTTCTGTGCGAAACGCCCAGCGGCGACCCAGCCGATGCGATAGCCGGGGGCCAGGCTCTTGGCGAACGAGCCGCAATGCATGACCAATCCTTCAGTATCAAAAGCCTTGGCCGGTTTCGGCGCCTGCTGGCCGTAATAGAGTTCGGCGTAGACATCGTCCTCGATCAACGGCACCTGATGCTGACGCAGCAGTTCGACCAGTTCCTGTTTTTTTGCCTCGGGCATGCTCGCGCCCATCGGGTTCTGGAAGCTGGTCATGCACCAGCAGGCCTTGATCGGATGGCGTTCCAGGGTTTGCGCGAGCACGCCGAGGTCGATGCCGTCGCGCGGATGCACGGGGATTTCCACCGCTTTGAGTTTCAGACGCTCAAGCACCTGCAGGCTGGCGTAGAACGCCGGGGCTTCGATGGCCACCAGATCACCGGGTTCGGTCACCGCTTGCAGGCACAGGTTCAGCGCTTCGAGCGCCCCGTTGGTGATGAGCAATTCTTCCATCGGCAACATCAGCCCGCCGACCATGTAGCGCAGGGCGATCTGTCGGCGCAGTTGCGGGTTCCCCGGCGACATGTCGGTGACGACCATGCGCGGATCCATCTCCCGCGCGGCGCTGGCCAGCGAGCGCGACAGGCGTTGCAGGGGGAACAGCGTCGGGCTGGGGAATGCCGAGCCGAACGGCACGGTGTTCGGATCCTTGATCGAATCAAGCACCGAGAACACCAGTTCGCTGACGTCGACTTCGGTGGACTCGTTGACCTGGCTGCTGATCGCTGGCTCGGAGAAAGGGCTCGGCGTATGAGCGTTGACGAAATAACCGGAACGCGGCCGGGCGCGGATCAGGCCGCGACGTTCGAGCAGGTAATAGGCCTGGAACACCGTGGACGGGCTGACGCCGTAAGTCTGGCTGGCGTAACGCACTGACGGCACCCGCTGGCCAGGGCCGAGGACACCGGAACGGATCAGTTCAGCGATGTCGTCGGCGAATTTTTCGTAGCGTTTCATCGGTGGGCCTTGATGTACTCGATTTTTTGGTGTGTCAGGGAAAGAGCCCTCACCCTAGCCCTCTCCCAGAGGGAGAGGGGACTGACCGTGTTGTTTGTTCGGAATACGCCGACCTGAAATATCTCAGTCGAACGCAGGATTTGAACAACATGAAGATCGGCTCCCTCTCCCTCCGGGAGAGGGCTGGGGTGAGGGTAGCGATGCCAAATACTCAGCGATTCATCGGCGCGACAAACCGGCTCTTCGCCACGCTGTAAACCTGCGGTTCATCAATGTCTTCAATCCTGAAACCCAATGTCTGCGAACTGCTGGCCGGCCGCTCGGTAGTCATGGCCACCGACACTGGTACATCGACAATCTCTCCCGGCATCAGACTGAGCGCCGTCTTGCCCTTTAACTCGAACCCTTGGCCATCGACCAGTCTCAACCGGTAATCCTGGCGCTGCTGAGTCTTGTTGATCACTTTCAGCGAATAAATGTTCTCGATTTGCCCCTGCGCATTCTCACGAAACAGTCCGCGATCCTTGGTCACGTCCAGCGACACCATCGGCCGCTCGACCAATGCCAGCACCAACGCGCCGACCATCACCAGGAGCACTGCGGTGTAACCAATCAGACGCGGACGCAGCAGATGGGTCTTGCCGCCCTGCAGTTCGCGCTCGGAACTGTAGCGGATCAGGCCGCGCGGGTAATGCATTTTGTCCATAATCGAATCGCAGGCATCGATGCACGCTGCGCAGCCGATGCATTCCATCTGCAGGCCATCGCGAATGTCGATGCCGGTCGGGCAGACCTGCACGCACAACTGGCAGTCGATGCAATCGCCCAGGCCTGCCTCGACCGGACGCACGTCACGCTTGCGCGGGCCACGATTTTCGCCACGGGCGGAGTCGTAGGCAATGGTCAGCGTGTCCTTGTCGAACATCACACTCTGGAACCGCGCATACGGACACATGTGCATGCACACCGCTTCGCGCAGCCAACCGGCGTTGATGTAGGTGGCGGCGGCAAAAAACAGCACCCAGAACAGGCTGACGCCACCGATTTGCAGAGTGAGCAATTCTTCGGCAAGCGGGCGGATCGGGGTGAAATAGCCGACGAAGGTCAGGCCGGTCATTACGCTGATTGCCAGCCACAGCGTGTGTTTGGCCGCGCGGCGGGCCAGTTTGTTCAGGCCCCACGGCGCGGCTTGCAGTTTGATCCGCTGGTTGCGCTCGCCTTCGGTGATCTTCTCGCACCACATGAAGATCCACGTCCACGAACTTTGCGGACAGGTGTAACCGCACCAGACCCGCCCGGCGAACACGGTAATGGCGAACAGACCGAACGCGGCGATGATCAGCAGGGCCGAAAGCAGAATGAAGTCCTGCGGCCAAAAGGTCGCACCGAAAATGTGGAATTTGCTTTCCGACAAGTCCCACAACACTGCCTGGCGACCGCCCCAATTCAGCCACACGGTGCCGAAGAACAATACGAACAGAAACCCCGCACCGCTCATGCGCAAGGTGCGAAACAGACCGGTGAAACTGCGGGTATGGATCTGATTGTCGCTTGATCTGGCCGTCACCTTCGTCGGGCGCGCGGGTACGTTGTTTATCGTTGGCGATGCTTCTACGGTTCGGACGGGGATTTGCTCGCTCATGGTCGTTCGCTCATCAGCCTCCATCAGGCCGAGGCACTATGAGCGCCGATCTGTTTGCAGAACAGACTCAGGTCTGGCAATAAAAAGCGGAGCAGATGAGTGTTGGTGCAATGCCTGCGACAACTTGAAGCATCAGGCCCGATGCGGCACAAACGCCTGGCGCAGGCGTTCGCACAGCGTGTTGAGTCAGATCAATCAAACCACCGAATCACCGTCATCGGCCTTCAGATGTTTGCGTCCGTCCCTGGCCCCGGCTACGGTCAAGGCGTCGGCTTCTGCTTCGGTGATGTAGGTGCGCTTGCCATCGATTTCCACGTACGACATGGCTTTGTCGCTATCGGTCATGACTTCCAGAGTGTCGCAGGTGCGTTTCTCCTCACCATGCTCGACAGTGAAAAAACACACTTTCTGCTCGGGGTTGGACTCATCGATTCGAACGGGCATGGCGGCGGTCCTTTTGTAGTGAGGTCTGCACGTTAGGAAGCGCAGCGTGCTGATCGTTCTGCGCAACCGATTAATGGTCGCCGTTGTCCATCGCTTATCGAACCAACAACAAGGGAAGCACGATGGAAGACTGGTGGGACGAAGTGTGGGCAACTCTGCAGGCCGAATTCGCCGACGTCGGCGACGCCTCGCAACTGACGCGAATCACCGTGCGTCTGCTGATGGCGGCGATGCTCGGCGGGATTCTTGGTTTCGAGCGCGAACATAAAGGCAAGGCTGCCGGCGTGCGCACGCACATGCTGGTGGCCTTGGGTGCCGCACTGTTTGTACTGGTGCCGCAGACCTCGGGCGCGGAATCCGATGCCATGAGCCGGGTATTGCAGGGCGTGATCGCCGGGATCGGCTTTCTGGGAGCGGGCACAATCCTGAAAAATCAGCAGGGCGACGAATCCCATGTCAAAGGCCTGACCACGGCCGCCGGGTTGTGGATGACAGCGGCCATCGGCGTGGCAGTGGGGCTGGGCAAGGAAGCGACGGCAGTGCTCAGTACCCTGCTGGCACTGGCGATCTTCAGCGTGATGCCGTACGTGGTCAGGGTGTTCGAAAAGGATGTCGACAAGAACGACCACCTCTAGCTATTCGCTCGGTCCCGTGTAGGAGCTGCCGAAGGCTGCGATCTTTTGATTTGCAGCGCGGCAAAAAAAAGATCGCAGCCTTCGACAGCTCCTACAGGGATGGCCGACAGACATGCAAATGTCAGACGATCACCGGCGGCATGGTGCTCGGCGGTTCTTCCTTTGGCGGTGGCGTGGTGCCGGGCGGTTCTTGCTCGGGAACCGGTGGCGGCTCTGTCTCGGGCAGGGTGGGTGTGTCGATGTTCGGATCGGGCGTTTCCGCCGGGATCGGGATGTTCATCTTTTGACCTCCATATGGCACATGGCGTGGGACGTGCTTAAGTGAGTTGACCCGGCCACGGCAAATTCGATCCGCGTGTTTGTCTTGTTAATTTCATCTGAACTTTTCCCCGCGCCGGTTGCTCGGAACCTAAGTGAGTTCATGACAGGGCAGGCGCTTTGTCGCGAATACTGTTCAGGCACAAGAGCGTCCTTGGGGCGTTAAGGAGAGATGCTCAATGACTGCTGAAAGACCTTCAGAGCTGAGTTACAACCCGCACATGCCGCTGTCGCAGGCATTGCTACTGCCACGCATCGTCATCGAAAACACCATGCCGACCCTCGACGGCGGCCAGTTTGCTGTCAAATCGATTGCCGGTCGCGAAGTGGTGGTGACCAGCAAAGTATTTGCCGACGGCCATGACAAGCTTGCCGTACGCATCCGCTGGCGCGAAGAAGGCCAGGAAACCTGGCAGACCGAGGTCATGTCCGATCAGGGCAACAACAGCTGGCAAGGTCAGTTCCGTCCCGAGGAACAGGGCCGCTATCTATATTGCATCGAAGCGTGGATCGACCATTTCGCCAGCTTCCAGTACGAACTGGAGAAGAAACATAACGCTGCGGTGCCGGTTTCCCTGGAGCTGCAGGAAGGCCGGACCATGGTGCAACAGGCCGCCGAACGCAGCGAAGGTCAGCTCAGCGAGCAGCTCGCCGCGCTGCACCATGAATTGTCCGGCCTGCTCGAAACCGAACAGGTCGCGTTGTTTCTGCACTCGCGCAGTGCGGAGCTGATGGCCCAGGCCGATCACCGCGCGTACTTGAGCGTCAGCGCCGAGTTCCCTATGGACGTCGAGCGCGAGCTCGCCGAGTTCGCCAGTTGGTATGAACTGTTTCCGCGCTCGATCACCGACGACCCCAACCGTCACGGCACCTTCAATGACGTGCATTCGCGTCTGCCGATGATCCAGGACATGGGTTTCGACGTGTTGTATTTCACGCCGATTCACCCGATCGGCCGCGCCCACCGCAAGGGTCGCAACAATTCCCTGACCGCCGGGCCGGACGATCCCGGCAGCCCTTACGCGATCGGCAGCGAGGAGGGTGGCCACGAGGCGATTCACTCGCAGCTCGGCACCCGTGAAGACTTCCGCCGCCTGGTGGCTGCTGCCGCCGATCATGGTCTGGAAATCGCCCTCGACTTCGCCATCCAGTGTTCCCAGGATCACCCGTGGCTCAAGGAACATCCGGGCTGGTTCAACTGGCGCCCGGACGGCACGATCAAGTACGCCGAAAACCCGCCGAAGAAATACCAGGACATCGTCAACGTCGACTTCTATGCGCCGGATGCGATTCCGAGCCTGTGGGTCGAATTGCGCGACATCGTCGTCGGCTGGGTCAAGGAGGGCGTGAAGATCTTCCGCGTCGACAACCCGCACACCAAACCGCTGCCGTTCTGGCAATGGTTGATCGCCGATGTGCGCACCTTGTACCCGGAAGTGATCTTCCTCGCCGAGGCCTTCACCACGCCGGCGATGATGGCGCGGCTGGGCAAGGTCGGGTATTCGCAGAGCTATACCTACTTCACCTGGCGCAACACCAAGGCCGAGCTGGCGGAATATTTTACTGAACTGAACGAGTCGCCTTGGCGCGAATGCTACCGGCCGAATTTCTTCGTCAATACCCCGGACATCAACCCGGCGTTCCTGCATGGGTCAGGGCGTCCCGGTTTCCTTATCCGCGCCGCGCTGGCGACCATGGGCTCTGGGCTGTGGGGGATGTATTCCGGTTTTGAACTGTGCGAATCGGCGCCGGTGCCGGGCAAAGAGGAATACCTGGATTCGGAGAAATACGAAATCCGTGTCCGCGATTTCACCGCCCCGGGCAACATCATTGCCGAGATCGCCCAGCTCAACCGTATCCGCCGGCAGAACCCGGCGTTGCACACGCACCTGGGCCTGAAAATCTACAACGCCTGGAACGACAACATTCTGTACTTCGGCAAGCGCAGCGCCGATGGCAGCAATTTCATTCTGGTCGCGGTCAGCCTCGATCCTCATAACGTGCAGGAAGCGAATTTCGAACTGCCGCTGTGGGAAATGGGCCTGCCGGATGACGCCACCACCCATGGCGAGGATTTGATGAACGGCCATCGCTGGGACTGGCACGGTAAGTATCAGTTCATGCGCATCGACCCGGCGTATCAACCGTTCGGGATTTGGCGGATCAGCGCTACGTAACACATGGCGCACCTGTGGGAGCGAGCCTGCTCGCGAAAGCAATCTGGCAGACGACATTTTTGCTGAATGTCAGTCCGCATTCGCGAGCAGGCTCGCTCCCACCGGTTGTGCAGCGCTTCTGAGTCAAGTGATCGGCTCACGGTTTTTCCAGAATTCAACAGGAGTTCCACATGGCGAAGAAACCCAAGGCAGCCGCCTTCATCAAAGACCCGCTCTGGTACAAGGACGCGGTGATCTATCAGGTTCACGTCAAATCGTTTTTCGACTCCAACAATGACGGGATCGGCGACTTTCCCGGGCTTATCGCCAAACTCGATTACATTGCCGATCTCGGCGTCAACACCATCTGGTTGCTGCCGTTCTATCCCTCGCCACGCCGCGACGACGGCTACGACATCGCCGAATACCGTGGCGTACACAGCGACTACGGGACCATGGCCGACGCCAAGCGCTTCATCGCCGAAGCACACAAGCGCGGGCTGCGGGTGATCACCGAGCTGGTCATCAACCACACCTCCGACCAGCACCCGTGGTTCCAGCGTGCGCGCAAGGCCAAGCCGGGTTCGGCGGCGCGAGATTTCTATGTCTGGTCCGATGACGACCAGAAATACGACGGCACGCGGATCATTTTCCTCGACACCGAGAAGTCCAACTGGACCTGGGACCCGGTCGCCGGTCAGTACTTCTGGCACCGCTTCTATTCGCACCAGCCGGATCTGAACTTCGATAACCCGCAAGTGATGAAAGCCGTGCTGTCGGTGATGCGTTACTGGCTGGACATGGGCATCGACGGTCTGCGCCTCGACGCGATTCCGTACCTGATCGAGCGCGACGGCACCAACAACGAAAACCTGCCCGAGACCCACGACGTCCTCAAGCAGATCCGTGCCGAGATCGACGCCAACTACCCCGACCGCATGCTCCTGGCCGAGGCCAATCAATGGCCGGAAGACACCCAGCTGTATTTCGGCGACACCGACGCTGCCGGCGTCAATGGCGATGAATGCCACATGGCGTTCCACTTCCCGCTGATGCCGCGCATGTACATGGCGCTGGCTCAGGAAGATCGCTTCCCGATTACCGACATCCTCCGCCAGACCCCGGAAATCCCCGCGAACTGCCAATGGGCGATCTTCCTGCGCAACCACGATGAGCTGACCCTGGAAATGGTCACCGATCGCGAGCGCGATTATCTGTGGAATTACTACGCGGCTGACCGTCGCGCGCGGATCAACCTCGGCATTCGCCGTCGTCTCGCGCCGTTGATGGAGCGCGACCGTCGCCGTATCGAACTGCTCAACAGCCTGTTGCTGTCGATGCCCGGCACGCCGACCCTGTATTACGGCGACGAAATCGGTATGGGCGACAACATCTACCTCGGCGACCGCGACGGCGTGCGGACCCCGATGCAGTGGTCGATCGACCGCAACGGCGGGTTCTCCCGCGCCGATCCGGCCAGTCTGGTGCTGCCGCCGATCATGGACCCGCAATATGGCTACCAGTCGGTCAACGTTGAAACCCAGTCCGGCGATCCGCATTCGCTGTTGAACTGGACGCGGCGTCTGCTGGCAGTGCGCAAGCAATCGAAAGCGTTCGGCCGGGGCACCTTGAAAATGCTCTCGCCGACTAATCGTCGCGTGTTGGCCTACACCCGCGAATACACCGACGCCGACGGCAAGCACGAGATCATTCTGTGCGTGGCCAACGTCTCGCGCAGTGCGCAAGCGGTCGAACTGGATCTGTCGGCTTACGTCGGCATGGTGCCGGTGGAAATGCTTGGCGGTAACGCGTTCCCGCCGATCGGCCAATTGAATTTCCTCCTGACCCTGGCGCCGTACGGCTTCTATTGGTTTGCCCTGGCGACGGAAAACCAGATGCCAAGCTGGCACGTCGAACCGGCGCAGAGCCTGCCGGACTTCACCACGCTGGTGCTGAAAAAACGCATGGAAGAACTGCTCGAAGCGCCGTCTCGTACGACGCTGGAGCAAAGCATCCTGCCGAGCTGGCTGCAGAACCGTCGCTGGTTCGCCGGCAAGGATGCGGCGATCGAGAAGGTCAACCTGGCTTACGGCGTGCGCTTCGGCGACGCCCAGCATCCAGTGCTGCTCAGCGAGATCGAAGTCACCAGCGGTGGCCAGACCAACCGCTATCAACTGCCGTTCGGCTTCATCGCCGAGGACCACGTCGGCCCGCCGTTGCCGCAGCAATTGGCGCTGTCGCGTGTACGCCGTGTGCGTCAGGTTGGCTTGATCACTGATGCGTTCAGTCTGGAAACCTTTGTCCGCGCCGTGCTGCAAGGCATGCAGAACAACACGGTATTGGAGTCGATCGAAGGCGAAATCCGCTTCGAACAGACGCCGCATCTGGAAACGCTTGGCCTTGGCGCCGAGTCGGATGTGCGCTACCTGTCGGCCGAGCAGTCGAATAGCTCCGTGGTGATCGGCAACAGCCTGGTGCTTAAGCTGATACGCAAAGTCGCTTCTGGCGTACACCCGGAACTGGAGATGAGCGCTTACCTGACCGAGGCCGGGTTTGCCAATATCTCTCCACTGCTCGGTTCGGTGATTCGCCGTGACGCACAGGGCGAAGACAATCTGCTGATGATTGCGCAAGGCTATCTGAGCAATCAGGGCGATGCGTGGGAATGGACGCAGAACAACCTCGAACGGGCGCTGCGCGATGAACTGGCCGACGCCATGTCCGAGCAGGAACAGCATTACAACGCTTTGGGCGAGCTGAAGGACTTCGCCGGCATGCTCGGTCAGCGTCTGGGCGAGATGCATCAGGTGCTCGCTGCGCCAACCGACAACGCCGACTTCGCTCCGCAGGTGTCGTCGAGCAAGGACATGGCTGCGACAAGCAAGGACGTCACCGCGCAGGTTGAACATGCCTTGAAATTGCTCAAGCAACATCAAGGCGAGTTGAACGCAGCGGACCAGAAACTGGTCAAGCGTCTGCTCGATGAGAAGAAAACCATTCTTGCCCATGTGCAGGATCTGGCGAAGAAAGCCACCGGCGGTTTGCGCATTCGGGTGCACGGCGACTTGCATCTGGGCCAGGTACTGGTGATCAAGGGCGATGCCTACCTGATCGACTTCGAGGGCGAACCGGCGCGGCCGTTGAGCGAGCGTCGCGGCAAGCACAGCCCGTACAAGGACGTCAGCGGTGTACTGCGTTCGTTCGATTACGCAGCGGCGATGACGATCAACGTGCACAACGTTGATAACAGCACTGAAGCTGAAACAGCGCGCAAACGCGTCGCCGAGCGTTATCTGCGCGAGGCACGCGATGCATTTGTCCAGGCATATCGCGAGGCGGCAGCTAGTCTTGAGCATGCCTGGCAGGATCCTCAAGGCGCCGACGCCGCGCTGGCGTTGTTCGGCCTGGAAAAAGCCGCTTACGAGGTGGCCTACGAAGCGGAAAACCGCCCAACGTGGCTGCCCGTGCCGTTGCACGGCTTGTATGGATTATTGACTGGGCTTAAACCCTTTTCCGATCTTGGTGGAGAGTAGTCATGAGTTTCTCGAACAAGGAACAGGGTGTGGTAAAGGAAGCATTGTTACCCTCGGCGCGCGACATCGACGCCCTGGTACGCGCTGAACATCAGGACCCGTTTTCGATCCTCGGCCCGCACGGCGATGGCGCCGGCGGGCAGTTCATCCGGGCTTATCTGCCGGGCGCGCTGAGTGTCTCGGTGCTGGACAAGGACAGCGGTGAAGAAATTGGCCCGCTGCAGATGACCGAAACGCCGGGGCTATTCGTTGGCCATTTCGATCAGGCGCGGCCGTACCTGTTGCGCACGCGCTGGGCCGGTGGCGAACAGCTGGCCGAAGATCCCTACAGCTTTGGCCAGCTGCTCGGCGAGATGGATTTGTATCTGTTCGCCGAAGGCAATCACCGCGACCTCAGCGCCTGCCTCGGTGCGCAGCTGAAGACCGTTGATGGCGTGGACGGCGTGCGCTTTGCCGTGTGGGCACCGAATGCCCGCCGGGTGTCGGTGGTCGGTGATTTCAACGTCTGGGACGGGCGCCGTCACCCGATGCGCCTGCGCCATCCTTCGGGGGTTTGGGAGTTGTTCATCCCGCGCCTGCAAGCGGGTGAGTTGTACAAGTACGAAATTCTCGGTGCCCACGGCATTCTGCCGCTCAAGGCCGACCCGATGGCGCTGGCCACCAGCCTGCCGCCGGACACCGCGTCGAAAGTCGCCTCGCCGTTGCAGATCGACTGGCAGGATCACGACTGGATGAATTCCCGCCGGGATCGCCAGCAGCGCTCCAAGCCTTTGTCCATCTACGAGCTGCACGCCGGTTCCTGGCAGTGCGAACTGGATGATCTGGGTGAAGTCGCGCGTCAGTACACTTGGCCGGAACTGGCTGAGCGGCTGATTCCTTACGTCAAAGAGCTGGGCTTCACTCACATCGAATTGATGCCGATCATGGAGCACCCGTTCGGCGGTTCCTGGGGCTATCAGTTGCTCTCGCAATTCGCCCCGAGCGCACGTTATGGCACGCCGGATCAGTTCGCCGCTTTCGTCAATGCCTGCCACCAGGCGGACATCGGCGTGATTCTCGACTGGGTGCCGGCGCATTTCCCCACCGATACCCACGGTCTGGCGCAGTTCGACGGCACCGCGCTGTACGAATACGGCAATCCGCTGGAAGGCTTCCACCAGGATTGGGACACGCTGATCTACAACCTCGGTCGCACCGAAGTGCACGGCTACATGCTCGCTTCGGCGCTGCATTGGCTGAAGCACTTCCATATCGATGGTCTGCGTGTCGATGCGGTGGCGTCGATGCTGTATCGCGACTATTCGCGCAAGGCTGGCGAATGGGTGCCGAACCGCCACGGCGGGCGCGAGAACCTCGAAGCCATCGATTTCCTGCGTCATTTGAATGATGTGGTTGAGCTGGAAGCTCCGGGTGCGCTGGTGATTGCCGAAGAGTCCACCGCATGGCCTGGCGTCAGCCAAAGCACCCAGCAGGGCGGCCTCGGTTTCTCCTACAAATGGAACATGGGCTGGATGCACGATTCGCTGCACTACATCCAGCAGGATCCGGTGTACCGCGCCCATCACCATAATGAGTTGAGCTTCGGTCTGGTCTACGCCTGGTCTGAACGCTTTATCTTGCCGATCTCCCACGACGAAGTGGTGCACGGCAAGCACTCGCTGATCGACAAGATGCCCGGTGACCGCTGGCAGAAGTTTGCCAACCTGCGCGCCTATCTGAGCTTCATGTGGACTCATCCGGGCAAGAAGCTGTTGTTCATGGGCTGCGAGTTTGGTCAATGGCGCGAGTGGAACCACGATCAGCAACTGGACTGGTACCTGCTGCAGTACTCCGAGCACAAAGGCGTGCAGAAACTGGTTGGCGATCTCAATCGGCTGTATCGCGAAGAGCCGGCGCTGCACGACCAGGACGATGCGCCGCAGGGCTTCCAGTGGTTGATTGGCGATGATGCGATCAACAGCGTTTACGCTTGGTTGCGCTGGAGCAAGGATGGCTCGCCAGTGTTGGTAGTCGCCAACTTCACCCCGGTACCGCGCCAGTCGTATCGCGTCGGGGTGCCGTTCGCCGGGCGCTGGACTGAGCTGTTCAACAGCGACGCCGACATTTATGCCGGTTCCAACTATGGCAATGGTGGCGGAGCATTGACCGAAGAGGTGCCAAGCCATGGTCAATCGCTGTCACTGGAGCTGAACCTGCCACCGTTGGCGGTGTTGATCCTCAAGCCGCAGGGCTAGCACCTGTGGGAGCGAGCTTGCTCGCGAAGGCGCCATGTCAATCAACGATGATGTTGAAGGTGGCACCGCTTTCGCGAGCAAGCTCGCTCCCACAGGGTTTTCGGTAATCTGAAGCTCACCAGCGCATCCGCACGCCGAGGCTGCCGATGATGCCGTTCAGATCATTGTCGTCCACGTCGCTGCTGTAATCGGCGCTCATGTACAGGCTCACTGCTGGCGTGACTCGCGCCACCAGTCCCAAGCCCAATTCAACGGTTGAGGATTTGCGGCTGCTGCTGATCTTGTCGACCTGATCGAGCGTTACCGTGCTGCCGGTGTACACCGTGTGCCAGAGGTTGGTGCGCAGGTACGGCTCGACGGGTAAACCGTTCAGGTCGTAACTGCCTTTCAGCCGCGCCCCGACGCGGCCGCTCCATGCGGTCAAGTCCGTCGAAGAAGTGTTCGATCCAGCGTAAGGCGCGTCGAGACTGATACGCTGGTTGATCAGTTGCGCCTGCGGTTCAACCACCCAATTCTCACTCAGACCGATCGGATAGCCGCCCTCGACGGAAAAGGTCATCGCGCTGCCTTCGGTGGCCTGACGATTGCCTTGTGGTGTCCGACTGAAACCGCTGACCCGACCGCCACTGGCCGAAAGGTCAACATGCCAGCCCTGCGCGCCCACCAGGCTGTAATAGGCACCAAGGCTCTGACCTTGCAGATTGAGGCTGTCAGTGTTCGGAGCGGCGAGGGCGCGGCGGGTCAGTGCGCCGTCAGCACTCATCTGAATCTGGTTGTCACCGCCGATCAGGCCAAGGATCTGGGTGGCGCCATTGCCGCTCTTCAATGTGACCACGGCCGGGCCTTTGAACTCGCCGCCGGGCATCGCATAACCAGAGGACAGCGCATCAGTTTGTGCGCGTCGGGCGCTTCGGCCATAGAGCTCATCCCAGGCCGATGGCGCGAGATCCTCGGTGATCAGGCGCGAACTCTGCTGGCTCAACGGCAACGGCCCGGGCGTTACCACGGTAACCGGCAAAGTCATCACCGGCACATCGGCGCGATACCACATGGTTTCATCCGCCGCAGAACCCGCATGTGCCTCCATGGACGAGCACAGCAACAGCGAACCGGACACTGTGCAAAGGGTGATTTTCAATTCGTGTGAGGTCAGTGAAGTTTTCATGGAGGTCTACCTTGCAAGCGCATGCGTCATCTCGAGTTTGGCGTCTCTCCTACCCCGAACGAGGGGCGACCGAATAGAGCGGGACGAACCGCGGCTGCTCGATTTCGCGAGTGCCGGAAGGTCAGTCCCAGTAGTGATTCCGGGGGTAGTAAGGTAGAGATAAGAAGAGCGACGCCTGCGCGTCAAGAAAATGCACGATGAATGGCGTGATTAAATCAGGCTTCGCAAGCGTTTGTTTTTCTGCACATAACTAAGTGATTGTTTGCATGGAAAAACGCTTGTGGCCCGCACAGCTGACAGATTTCCGCCACCGACGAAAGGTCATGTCGGTGCGCGACCGGACGAATGACCTGTCATTTAATTGCTGTCAAAAACGCGGCTACAGGTGCACTTCAACCGCTAAAGGAAGGTGATCGGAAAGGTGCGTCCACGGTTTGTTGCCAAGAATTCTGGGGTCATGGCTGCTCGCATTGCGCAGATAAATCCGGTCCAGCCGCAGCAAGGGAAAACGCGCCGGGTAGGTTTTCGCCGGGCGCCCGTGATGACGCTCGAAGGCTTCGTGCAAATAGTCGCGCCGGGCGAGGGCGGCATTGCCCTGCAACTGCCAGTCATTGAAATCGCCGGCAATGATCACCGGCGCATCGTCGGGCAGTGATTCAAGCAACTGGCAAAGCAGCTGCAACTGCAGTTGCCGATGGCTTTCCAGGAGACTCAAATGCACACAGATCGCGTGCACCTCGGCATGCCCGGGCACATCTAGGATGCAGTGCAACAGCCCGCGCCGTTCAGGGCCTGTGATCGACACATCGAGATTGCGGTATTCGCGGATCGGGTATTTCGACAGCAGTGCATTGCCGTGGTGGCCGTCGGGGTAAACGGCGTTACGCCCGTAGGCAAAATCGCTCCACATGCTGTCGGCAAGAAATTCGTATTGCGAAGTTTGCGGCCAGTCGTTGTAGCGACTCGAATGGCGTTCGTGTTCACCCACCACTTCCTGCAGAAACACCAGATCGGCCGAGGTACTGCGCATCGCTTCGCGCAGCTCCGGGAGAACGAACCGCCGATTCAGCGCGGTGAAGCCCTTGTGGGTGTTGACCGTGAGTACCCGCAGGCGATGAATGACTGGCGCGTCGACCGCTTGACGCTTGGGATCGCTGGACACGTTCACTCCTCTGAATTGGGCCATGCCTGTTCATGCGACTGGTGTGAAGGGGTGGCAGTTCCTTCCGATGATTCACTGCTGGGCGGATGTGGGAGCGAGCCTGCTCGCGAAGACTTCATCACATTCAATACATCTGACACATGACACACCGCTTTCGCGAGCAGGCTCGCTCCTACAGGGGGGATGGTGTCTAGACGAACACGATTTCATACGGCAAGCGCATTCTTTCCAGGATCACCGGCGGCAGCAGTGGGGCGATGCCGATGGCTGGTTCGCCCTTGAGCTGGCTGGCATAGGCGTGAGTGGCGTGGCTTTTGCGCGCCACGGTCCAGGTGTCGAGGCGTAACTTGCGTGCTCGCTCCCATGGGATGTGCTGGTGATCGCGCTCGGGCCAGTGCCAGGCCCAGACCGGCACGTCATGGAAGGTTGCGCCGGCCTTTTGCGCCGCATCGAAACTGGCCCGTCCGACCGCTTCATGGTCGCTGTTGCCATCCTCGCGCCAAGTGCTGAATACCACGTCCCCCGGTCGCAGGTACCGGCCGATGAATTCAGTCAGTTGATTTTGCTGCTCATTCAGCGCGTTGTCGGTGAAACCGCCGCGTACCCACTTCAGGCTGTGCATCGGCAAGCCGAGACGGCGCAGGGCTTCGACGCTTTCCTGTGGACGGAACACGCTCAAACGTTTTTCCGACCATTGCCGCGAGCCTGGATGGCTGGCACTGCCGTCGGTGATGGAAAGCAATTGGAGTGGATGACCGAGACTGGACAGCAATTGCAGCAAGCCGCCGCAGGTGACCACTTCGTCGCCCGGATGCGGCGCGATGATCACGGCGCGGGCGCCGGCGGGCACCAGACTGTGGGTGTTGATGACGGGGATATTGTCGAGTTGCGCCGCGCTGTTCCAAATTTGCGCGGGCAGGCCATGTTCATTGAGGATTAACGGTTTCATGAGTGCGACGTCCTTGTTGTGTCTCGCCCTCAGTCGTGAACAGCAAATGCTGATCACGGCCCGTGAAGGCTAATGAATAGCAAACCTGCAGTTTTCCAACCCTTGGATGACTGCGAGCCAGAGTATTGCTCAAGACACGGGATTCGTCGCGTCACAGATCAATCTGAACCGTATTTTTTTATTCCATCTGTACCAGGTTTCGCAAATAGTCGCCAAAACCACCCTTGGCCCGACTGTCGAGTCGTGCGCTGGTATGCACTTGTGGGCGATGGCTCCAGACGATATTGGCGCCGCTGCGCTCCAGAGCGCGCACCAGATGCACATCCTCGTCGCACGTCAGGGGTTTGAAACCACCGGCAAGGCGATAGGCCTCGGCACTGACGCCAAGATTGGCACCATGAATATGCCGATGACCGTCGCGGGCCTGGTAGTGGCGGTGATAGCGAATCTGCGCTGCTTCATCGATCGACTCGGGCCAATGCTCGACGGTGACCGTTCCGCACACTGCGTCAGCTTCCAGTCCGAGCTGCGCCGCCAGCCAGTCATCGGCAACGCGGCTGTCGGCGTCGGTGCAGGCAATCCAGCGGGCACCGCGCTCCAGCAGCAGGCGCGCACCGGCGGCACGGGCTTCGCCAACGTTGCGTGCATCGATCTGCAGGCTCAGCACCGGATAAGCACTGACGATCTGCGCCGAGGCGTCGCTGCAGCTGTCGAGAACCACCAGGATTTCCACCGGCTCAGCGGCCAGTTGCGCATGTTGACTGGCGCGCAGGGCTGCACGCAGACAGTCATCGAGCAGCGCCTCTTCGTTGTGCGCGGGAATGACAATACCGATCAACGCAAGCCCTCCAATGCCGCCACCGAGCGTGGCTCGCGGCTCCACAGCTCCAGAATGAAATCCGCTTCCTGATGCAGCACCAGTCGCGGCAATGCCAATTGATCGTGGATCTGATCGTGTACCTGACGCGCATTCAGCGGGCAGCCTTCAATCGGCGGGCGCCAGTGGCAGGCCAGCAATTGGCCGTCGGCCGTCAGCGATTCACTGATTCGGCGGATGACTTCTGTCAGATCTTCCTCGTCGAGGTAGTAGCCGATTTCGCTGAATAAAATCAGGTCGAATTTCTCTTCCGGCCAGTCACCCGGAAGGCGTCCCTGGCGGACTTCGGCATGCTCGAAAATGCTCAACCGAGTGCGCGCAAGCTTCACCGCTGCGCTCGCTGTGTCGCAACACAGCAAACGGTCGCAGCGCGGTGCCAGTTCCGCACTCAGTTCGCCATTGGCGCAACCCGGCTCGAAAACCGACCTGTAGCGGGAGCGGGGTAGGGCAGCGAGGGTGATCGCGCGTTTGCGCTGCTCGTACCAGCGCTGGCGGAACGCCCACGGGTCGTCATTGCCAGCGAACAGCCCGTCGAAATAGCGGTCATCGACGCTCAAAGGAACACCACTTCAAAAGGTTGCAACAATCGATCGAGCACATAAGGCGCGAGCACTGGCCCGAGCCCGACGTCGCGATCGCCTTCCAACTGGCTGGCGAATGCATGCGCCGCGTGGCGTTTACGCGCGATGTGCGTGGGCGAAAGGAGAATCTTGCGCGCCCGTTCCCATGGCACCGAGGCATCTTCCGGAGTTGCCCAATGCCAGGTCCAGACCGGAAGTTCATGACAGGCAGCCCCGACGCGGCGCGCCGCTTCGACACTGGCGCGGCCGACGGCCTCGTGATCGCTGTGGCCATCTTCCCGCCAAGTGGTGAACACCACGTCACTGGCATGCAGATAACTGGCGATGAAATCGCTCAACCCGGTTTCCTGAGCCGCGACTTGCGTATCGGTAAAACCGCCGCGCAGCCATTTCAGGCTGTGCATCGGCAAACCGAGGCGACGCAGGGCTTCGGCCGATTCCTGCGGACGCACCACGCTCAAACGCTCGACCGGCCAGCGTTGCGAGCCGGGGTGACTGGCGCTGCCATCGGTGACCGAGATCAACTGCAAAGGACGTCCGGCTGCCGCCAGCAACTGCATGATGCCGCCGCAACCGAGCACTTCGTCATCCGGATGCGGTGCGACGATCACCGCCCGCGATCCCAGCGGTACGAGGTCAAGGATGTCGATGGCGGGCAACTCGGCCAGGCGCCGCGAACCCTGCCATTGCTGCAGCGAAGTGCCCTGGCCGACGATCGGGTTGTCCTTCATAACGCCCAGACCTCGCGGGATTGACCGGCAATCTGCTGGCCCAGCGCAGCAAGGTCGCGTTCGGCGTGACTCTGGCGCAGAAACACCGGCAAGTCGGCACTCAGCCGCGCAAAATGCCGATCCTGACAAAACGGCCCGGCACCCAGCGCACGACCGACTTCGCGCATGACCTGTTCGGCAGACTGTTCGACCACCGCGCGGGCGCGACGGGCCAGCAGTTCAGCGTCGGCCTCGGGCTGCGCATCGATTTGCAGCGCACTGAAGCGCAGCACATCGGCGGCCGCTTGCAGCGCTGTGTCTGTCGCGCCGAGGTGGGCGAGGGCATGCGGTTCATCGCGTTGCGCGCAATGCTGGCGCAGCGCTTCGGCAATCCGTCGCGATGCGCCATACCAGCAAGCGGCGATGCCGATGCCACCTTGCCAGAAACCCGGCCGTTGCAGGTAATCACCGGGATTGCCGATGGCCTGCGCTTCGGCATTGTCGAACAGCACTTCAACGCTGCCGGTGGCCGCCATGCCCACGGCTTGCCAGCCTTGATCGGTGATGGTCACGCCAGGTTGATCGAGCGCGACCGCTACCAGTTGCTGTTGATCATCAGCGTCCCACGCGGTGAGCAAGGCGTGGCTGAGCACAGCTGCGCCGGAGCACCAGGCCTTGCGCCCGTTCAACGTCACCATATGTCCGGATGGCGTGACTTTCACCCGCGCCTGCGGCGGTTCGGCAGCCCACATGCCCCACGTGCTGCCGGGCGTTGGCGTACCGCCCAATTGTTCGATGATCGCCAGCGCGTCGGTGTGGCCCTCGTAGAGTTTGCACAGCCCCAGATCGTGCCCGCCGACCTCGGAAAGACGCTGAAAACGCTCCAGCGTGTGACCGCTGCCGGGCAACGGCAAGCGGTCGAGGCCGGCCTCGACCATCGCCCGCAGGCAACGGCCGAGGGCGTTGGTGTCGGCGTAATCTGGCGGACGGCGGGCCAGATAATGTTGAAAGTCCATATCAATCTTCTTCGTCACGTTGCAGTTCGAACAACAGCAACGAGCGCCCGGTCACCGAATACTCGTGGCCGAAGTCGAAGCGTTCCTGGCCGCGAATCGACGGTTGATTGGTGTCGATCATGCAGGTCCAGAAGCCACCGTCCGGCACTTCCGGCAAAGTGAAGTTGACGATGTCGTGGTGCGCGTTGACCACCAGCAGCAGGGTCGCGTCGCCACCCTTGCGGCGAATCCCGGTTTCCTGCGCGCGGCCATCGAGGAGCATGCCGAGGCAGCGATTGTGCGCGTCGTGCCAGTGCTCGGTGGTCATCTCCGTGGCGTCCGGGGCCAGCCAGGTCACGTCCTTGACGCCGATGTCTTCGTTGTATTCGCCGACCAGGAAGCGGCCGCGACGCAGGATCGGATAAGTCAGGCGCAGCTTGATCAGGCGTTTGACGAATTTGAGCAGGGCTTTGCCGTCCTCGCTCAGGTCCCAGTTGACCCAACCGATTTCGCTGTCCTGGCAGTAGGCGTTGTTGTTGCCGTCCTGAGTGCGGGCGAACTCGTCCCCGGCAACGATCATCGGTGTGCCTTGGGCCAGCAGCAGGGTGGCGAAGAAATTGCGCATCTGCCGATGGCGCAGAGCATTGATTTCGGGATCGTCGGTCGGGCCTTCGACGCCGTGGTTCCACGACAGATTGTTGTTGCTGCCGTCCTGGTTGTTCTCGTCGTTGGCTTCGTTGTGCTTGTCGTTGTACGAGACCAGATCGTTGAGGGTGAAACCGTCGTGGGCGGTGATGAAGTTCACCGACGAATACGGCCGGCGCCCACGCTGGTTGAACATCTCTCCCGAGGCCGTCATGCGGCTGGCAAAGTCGGCGAGCTGGGCGTCATCACCTTTCCAGAAGGCGCGCACGGTGTCGCGGAACTTGTCGTTCCACTCGACCCAGCCCGGCGGGAAGTTGCCCACCTGATAGCCGCCGGGGCCGCAGTCCCAGGGCTCGGCGATCATCTTCACCTGACGCAGCACGGGGTCCTGGCGGCAGGCGACGAGGAAGCTGTGGCGTTCGTCGAAACCATCGTGGTAGCGGCCAAGGATGGTCGCCAAGTCGAAGCGGAAACCGTCGACGTGCATTTCACTGGCCCAATAGCGCAGGGAGTCGGTGACCATTTGCAGCACGCACGGGTGACTCAAATCCAGCGTGTTACCAGTGCCGGAGTCGTTGATGTAGTAGCGCTTGTCGTCCGGCATCAAGCGGTAGTACGAGGCGTTGTCGATACCGCGCATCGACAGGGTCGGGCCTTGCTCGTTGCCCTCGGCCGTGTGGTTATAGACCACGTCGAGAATGACCTCGAGGTTGGCATCGTGCAGGTGCGCGACCATCTCCTTGAATTCGGCAATCTTGCCACTGGCCAGATAACGCGGGTCCGGGGCGAAGAAGGCGATGCTGTTGTAGCCCCAATAGTTGGTCATGCCTTTTTGCAGCAGATGCTGATCGTTGACGAAGGCATGGATCGGCAGCAGTTCGACAGACGAAACACCGAGTTTGCGAATGTGCTCGAGCACGTCGTCGACCATCAAGCCGCCGAAAGTGCCGCGCAGGTTTTCCGGCACCGACGGGTGACGCATGCTGATGCCGCGCACGTGGGTTTCATAAATGATGGTCTTGTCCCAAGGCACGCTGACGCGATGGTCATTGCCCCAGGTGTGCGCCGGGTCGATGACCTTGCACTTGGGCACGAATGGCGCACTGTCGCGTTCGTCGAAACTGAGATCGGCGTCGGGGTGGCCGATGGTGTAGCCGAACAGCGCTTCCGACCATTTCAGCTCGCCCACCAACTGTTTGGCGTACGGGTCGATCAGCAGTTTGTTGTGATTGAAGCGATGGCCGTTGGCCGGGTCATAAGGACCATAAACGCGGTAGCCGTAAATCAGCCCCGGATGCGCATCGGGCAGGTAGCCGTGGTAGATCTCATCGGTGTATTCCGGCAGCTCGATGCGCTCGAGTTCGACTTCACCGGCATCGTCGAAAATGCACAGCTCGACCTTGGTGGCGTTGGCGGAAAACAGAGCAAAGTTCACCCCCAGACCATCCCAGGTCGCACCGAGCGGGAAGGGCAGGCCTTCACGGATTCTCGACGGCTCGGCGTGCGCAACGGGTTCGGCTTTCTTTGGACGGGTCATGATTGCTCCTGCAAAAAACGGGTCAGTTCAGGCAATGAGATTTCCTTGTGGGAGCGAGCTTGCTCGCGAAAGCCTCGGCACATCCGACATCTTCGCGAACTGACCCACCGCATTCGCGAGCAAGCTCGCTCCCACAGGGGATTAGATTTTTCTCCCGCAGTGGGGAGGGGCTTTCTTCAGGGCGCAAAGACCCCTTATGGCGAGCAAGCTCGCCACTCAGTTGTTCAGTTCAATAATCGGGTCTAGGTCAGTTCGCCGGAGGCTTCTTCGCAACTCGCGGCTTTTTCTCGGCAGCCTTTTCGCCAGGCGGAACCACCTTTGGCGTCGCCGCGGGCTTGGCTTTTGCTGCCGGTTTGGCTTTGGCAGCGGCCGGCGTTTTGCCGTCGAGCGCTTTGGCCTCAGTGTTCTTCGCCGCGGGCGTCTTGCCGGCCACCTTGCTGCCAGCTGCCTTCGGTGGCTTCTTCGGTGCCAGCGCTTCGGCCTCGGCCAGTTTGCGCGCCATCTCCCAATGACGTTCTTCCTGGCCTTCAGGCTTACCTTCCGACTCCCAGATCTGATAGGCGAATTCGCGAATGCGTTTATCGTCGGTGCTCATCGCAATGCTCCTGAACTGAACTCATGCTTGTGTTAAGTGTTGGATAAAGAGATTGACCGGGACATCCCCCAGCGCTTCGCTGACATTCAGCTCCCTGTTTTGTGTGACTACGCTGCTTGCAAAAAGTCCCTTCAGGTTTGCATCCTGAGCGGCAGACGGTAAAACCACCCGCGTATCGCCCCAGCGCAGCGCATCGACCTGCGGCATGGCACTGTTTTCCAGCAACGTCGCGCAGCGCACTGGCACCACCACAATGGCGCGCACGCCCTCGTGTTCCCGCGCGAATGCCAGCACGCTGTGCGCCTGACTGCCCAGCACTTCCAGTGGCTGGTAATCGCCAAGGCGGAACAGCTCGCTGTGCTCCTTGCGCAGGTTCAGCACCTCACTGATCAGCGCCTGTTTGATGCGTCCGTCACGCCAGTCCTTGAGCAGTTCTGCGTTCGGCACGGATGCCTGCAGGGATTGCTCGCGGGCGGCGTAATCCACCGGCCGACGATTGTCGGGGTCGACCAGGCTGAAGTCCCAGTATTCGTTGCCCTGATACAGATCCGGCACCCCCGGCACGGTCATGCGCAGCAAGGTTTGCGCCAGCCCGTTGAGCGCGCCGGCAGCAGCGATGCTGTTGACGGTCTTGCTCAGCGCCGCACGCAACAACTCGCCTTCCTCACCGGTCAGCAGTTTTTCCGTGAAGGCTTGCGCGGCGTTTTCATAGGCTTCGTTCGGCGCGCTCCAGCTGCTTTGCAACTTGGCTTCGCGCAGCGCTTTCTGCTGCCATTGCCAGATGCGCTTGGCGTACTCGGCGAAACCAGCCTTGTCATCGTCCTGCAGATCCAGCGGCCAACTGCCAAGCAATGCCTGATAGAGGATCAGCTCGTCGCCCGCGGACGGCGCGTCATCTTCGATACGTACCGGACGGGCGAGGGCGCGCCACAGTTCGACCTGATCGGCGTACCAATGGCTGCGTTCGCTGAGCACGGCCAACCGGGCACGGGTGTCTTCGCCGCGTTTATGATCGTGGGTCGCCGTGGCCAGCAGGTTGTCGGGGAACTCCGCCATGCGCTGCTGATTGACCTCATGGAACTCACTGACCGGCGCGCTGAATTGCTCGGTGTTGTAGCCGACATCATTGCGCGACAGCAGCACTGCCGAGCGATACAGCGCGGTGTCTTCCACGGCCTTGGCCGCTGCCGGCGAGGTCAATTGCTGGAAGCGCACGCAGGCATGCTTGAGGATCTTGCGCGAACGCCCGCGTGGCTTGCGCCGCCACGGCGTGCCGCCCAGCCAACTGGCGACCGAGTCGAGCACCGGCCAGTCAGCCTCGCTGAGGGTTTGCCGCGCACCGTCCATGGCGTGCTGGAAAATCGCTTCGTCCTGCTCGGAACGGCCCAGGGCGCTGATGTAGGTGCGATAAACCGGGAAGTGCACGATCAATGCATGCAGCACGCGGCGGATTGCGCCCAGGGTCAGATCGCGAGTCATCAAGTCATCACGGGCGACCTGGTGCAGCGCCTGGGCGACACTTTCGAAATCGCTGGCCAGCGAGCCGTTGAGGATCTGCTGACGGGCCAGTTGCGCTTCTTCAATGAACGCGGCGGGGCGCTCGGTGCGGCGCTGCCAGAGTTCGCCGAGCACATGTTCGCCGTCCGGATCATGTTGCAGCAGTGACAGCTGATTCATGAACTCGTAACCGGTGGTGCCATCAACGCTCCAGTCGCGGCGCAGGGTTTCGCCTTCACCGAGGATCTTTTCGACATAGATGGGCAGATGACGTCCAGGCGCCAGATGATCGAGACGCCGGCGTAATTTGCGGCAGTAGCCACGCGGGTCGGCGAGGCCGTCGATGTGGTCGATGCGCAACCCGTCGACCAGACCTTCTTCAACCAATTGGAAGATTTTGCCGTGGGTCGCTTCGAACACCGCCGGGCGCTCGACGCGCAGACCGCCAAGCTCGTTGATGTCGAAAAAGCGCCGCCAGTTGATGTCGTCCGCTGCGGTGCGCCAACTGGCGAGGCGGTAGCTTTGGTGCTCGAGCAGCTCGTGCAGCTTCTGGAAGCCTTCCTCGGTGGTGGAGTCGTACTGAGCGAGGTTGCTTTCGATCGTAGCCAGAACTCGCGGAACGCTGGCCAGCTCGCGCAACTCTTGCTTGAGCGGGATCGCCAGCGAGTGAGCATCGATCTGGTAACTGAGCGTACTGAAGCGATCGGCCAGGGATTTGAGCGTGTCGTCGGCCTTGAGCAGCTCGCCATAGTTGCTCGGGCAGATCGGGAAGTGATGGTCGTAATGCTCGACATGGAAACTGCCGGTCTGCGCGTGGAATTTGAGCTTCAGCGTACCCTCCTGCAACGCCACGCCATAATCGCTGCCGAGGAACGGCAACAGCAACTGGCCTTCCATCAACGGGTCTGGCGAGTGCCACTGGATGTCGAAGAATTCGCCGTACGGGCTCAGGCGTCCCCATTCCAGCAAGTCGAGCCACCACGGGTTGTCGTTGCCACCCACGGCCATGTGGTTGGAAACAATGTCGAGGATCAGCCCCATGTTGTGCTCGCGCAGGGTGTTGACCAACCGGCGCAATGCCGGCTCGCCGCCCAGCTCAGGGTTGACCTGGGTCGGGTCGACCACGTCGTAGCCGTGCATCGAACCGGCGCGCGCCGCAAGCAGAGGCGAGGCGTAGATATGGCTGATGCCGAGTCGGGCAAAGTACGGCACCAGTGGCACCGCTTGTTCGAGGGTAAAACCTTTATGAAATTGCAGGCGCAAGGTGGCGCGCAGTGGCTGGATAAACTGTTGATTCATTGGTCACGCTCAGAGGCTTGAAGGCGCGCGCAGGCCAGCAGTTCCAGGCGGCGGGCGGCATCGGGGCCGTCCAGCAACGCTTCGCTGGGACCGGGCAAACGTCGCGACCAGTTCGGATGTGAATCGGTGGTGCCAGGCAGATTCGGCTGTTCATCGATACCCAAGGCATCCTCAAGCGGCAGCAGTACCAGCGGCGCGCGGGTGTGGCCGAGGAAACGCACGCTGGCATCGACCACTTGATCGGCTTCGTGGGACTCTTCGCGAAAATTCTGCGGATCCTGACGCAGCGCATCGCGCAGGCCTTCGCGTTCACGCTCGCGATGTCGGCGCCAGTCAATTTCGCCATTGGCATCGACCAGGCCCAGGCGCGCGTTCCAGTCGATATCGCGGCCATGCCACCAGCCATTGAGCGTCGGCAAGTCATGGGTGCTGGTGGTGGCCAGTGCGTCATCCGGCCAGTCGAGAATCGGTTTGAAGCGAGTGTTGTCCTGTTCGAACAACAGTACGCGCATGCCCAGAATCGAACGCGCGGCGAGCTTCTCCCGCAAGCCTTCCGGCACGGTACCGAGGTCTTCGCCGAGCACGATGGCCTTGTGCCGATGTGACTCGAGGGTCAGCAGGCGCAGCATGTCGTCGAACGGGTAATACAGATAGGCACCGTCGGCCGGATGAGCGCCGTTGGGGATCACCCACAGACGTTGCAGACCCATGACATGGTCGATGCGCAGACCACCGGCGTGAGCGAAGTTGGCGCGCAGCATGTCGATGAAGGCGCGGAAACCGTTGCGGATCAGGCCTTCGGGCGAGAACGCGGAAATGCCCCAACCCTGGCCGCTGCGATTGAGGATATCCGGTGGCGCGCCCACGGTCAGCGAGGCGAGCAGTTCATCCTGAAAGCTCCAGGCCTGACTGCCGGCGCCGTCAGCACCGACAGCGAGGTCGGCGATCAGACCGATGCCCATGCCGGCACTGCGCGCGGCAGTTTGTGCGCGCTCGAGGCAGCGATGGATCAGCCATTGGCAGAACGCGAAATAACCGATGCGCTCGGCATATTCCTCGGCAAAAGCGCCAAGCGCCGCGCCGCGCGGGTCGTGCCAGTGCTCTGGCCATTCGCGCCAGTCGAGACTTTCGCCACGGGCGGCGCGCATTTCCTGAATCGCTTCGAAGCGACAGTGGTTTTCCAGCGCTTCGCCGCCGGCGTGGCGAAAACTGGCGAAGTCGGCGTGCAACGGATGCTCGCCAGCGACGAAACCGTCATACAAGGCTTGCAGCAGCTTCTGCTTGGCTTCGGCGGCAGCGGGCCAATCGATCAGCTTGAGATTTTCCAGCTGCTCGAACTGCGCGGCCAGGCCGCTGGCGTCGATCGCGTCACGCAAGGCGCGTTCGCCGAGAATGCTCCCCGGCGCGGCATACAGTGAGTTGAGAAACAGGCGGCTGGAGGGCGAATAAGGGCTGTAGCGACCGGTGTCGGCGCTGAACATCGCGTGCATCGGGCTGATCGCCAGGGCATCGGCACCCCGTTCGCCGGCCACACGCACCAGTTCTTCCAGTGCCTGGGTGTCGCCGAAACCACCATCGCCGGGACGACGCAAGGCATACAACTGCGCGCTCAGACCCCAGGCGCGGGGGATAGGACTATCGACGGCATCGCCGACGCTGAAGCAGCGCTCGGGCGCCACCGCCAGGGTGAAATACTGATCGCCGATGTGCACTTGCTGGTAACCGACCGGAATTAGACCGGGCAGCATCGCTTCGTTGTCCAGCTTGAGGTTCATCTGGGAGCCATCTTCAAGATGAATCTCGCAGGGCGTCTCCGGTGAGAAATAGCGACTCAGATTCAGGGCAACGCCCACGTCGCAGGTCAACAGGGGCGGCAAATGGCGGTCCTGCTGGACCTCTTGCAATTCCAGCAGGCTGGCATCGATTTCTTGCGCGGTGCTGGCCGGGTGGCCCAGTCCGATCAGGACATTGCGCAGCACAGCAGGAGCGACTTTTTGCTGACGCCCGTTGGCGTCGATCCAGTCGACGGCGAGGCCGGCTCGGCTGGCGAGTATTTCCAGTTGCGCATCGCTCATAGGCGCTCTCCATCCAGGGGGTGCAAAAGGGGTGCGGCCGTGAGGCTGACGAGCGCGGTGTACGCCGGCAGTTGGTTCGGGTCCGACAGTTCGATGGCGGCTGGCTGTTGAAACAGCCACTCGGTATCGGTCTGTGCAGGGTTGACCACTGGCGTATCACTGAGGTTCAGGTCAATTCGCAGCTCACTGCCATCCCCCAGTCGCCAGCGTGCGCTGACTGCGCCATAGCCGAGCATCTGCGCGCCCAGCGCCTGGGTTCCGGAGAGGTGGGGAATGATGTACTGGTGACGCAACTTCAGCAGTTGCCGGTAGAGCTCTTGAGTCTGCTGCTGTAACGACGTGCCGCTGCCGAGCAGTCGCGGCTGTGAAGCGCGGAAGGTTTCTTCGGCATTCGGATCGGGTATCTGCTCGCGCTTGTGCGGATCGGTAAAGGCACTGAATGCGGCGAATTCGTTGCGCCGGCCTTCACGCACCAGTTCCGCCAGTTCACCGTGGTGGCTGGTGAAAAACAGGAACGGTTGTTCGGCAGCAAATTCGTCACCCATGAAGATCAGCGGAATCATTGGCGACAGCAGCAGCAACACCGTCGCCGCTTGCACCGCGCGTGGGTCGGCGAGCTGATGCAGGCGCTCGCCAAACGCGCGGTTGCCGATCTGGTCATGGTTCTGCAGGAATAGCACGAAAGCGGTGGAGGGCAGATGTTCGCTCGGCTCTCCACGGGGTTCGCCATGACGCGTGATGTGACCCTGGAACACAAAGCCCTGACTCAGGCAGCGCACCAATTGCTCAGTGGGTTGCGCGGCATAGTCGGCGTAATAGGCGTCGGTTTCGCCGGTCAGCAGCACGTGCAGGGCATTATGACCGTCATCGTTCCATTGCGCGTCGTAGTCGGTTTCCAGCAGGCTCGACTGGTTCAGCTCGTTCTCGACGGTCAGCCAGACGTGGCGGGTCGGGTCGATCTGCTGGCGAATGCGCCGGGCCAGATCGCTGAGGAAATCCGGGTCTTCAATCGCATGCACCGCATCCAGGCGCAGGCCGTCGAAACGGTATTCGAGCAGCCACATCAGCGCGTTTTCAATAAAAAACTCGCGTACTTCCGGACGGCGGAAGTCAATCGCTGCGCCCCAGGGCGTGTGCTTGTCCTCGCGGAAAAAGCCCTTGGCGTAACGATGCAGGTAGTTGCCATCGGGACCGAAGTGGTTGTAAACCACGTCGAGAATCACCGCAAGACCATGGCCGTGGGCGGTGTCGATCAGGTGTTTGAGTTGTTCGGGTGTGCCGTAAGAGGCTTGGGGCGCATAGGGCAGCACCCCGTCGTAGCCCCAGTTGCGATCACCGGGAAATTGCGCCAGCGGCATCAGTTCGATCGCGGTAACGCCCAGCGCCACCAGCCGCGCCAGATGCTGTTCGACTTCGGCAAAACCACCGAGCGCACCGACGTGCACCTCGTAAATCACCGCTTCGCTCCACGGCCGACCATTCCATGCCGTATGCCGCCATTGATAGGCGTGCGGGTCGACCACCACGCTGTGGCGGTCGAGGTCGCCATCCTGAGCCCTGGAGGCCGGGTCCGGCACCTCCAGTTCGCCATCGATGCAGTAGCGGTAGCGACTGCCCGCCGGGCAGTTGGCCTCGATCACAAACCAACCGTCGCCCTGGGGCAGCATCGGCAGCGATTTTCCATCTTCTTCCAGTTCCACACTGACGTAGAACGCGTCAGGCGCCCACAACGCAAATTGCGTGTGCTCGGCATCCAGCATGATCGCGCCGTGGGGCCAGGTTTCTTGGGTCCTTGACGGCATTTTTTGCAACTCCCTGGTTATTTGTGGCTGGCTTTACCCAACGCCTTGGCGACCAGTTGTTCGTAAAGTTCGGCGTACGGTTCAACCGCTTTGCTCCAGTTGAACGGTGCAGCCATGGCCCGGCAACGCATGGCATTGAGCAGTTCCGGGAAGGCGAAAACCTTGAACGCGCGGCTCAGGGCCTCCTTGTAGCTATCAACGGTGGATTCATCGAAGAGGAAACCGGTGACGCCGTTTTCGATGGTGTCCGCCAGACCGCCGGTATTGCGCGCGACTGGCAACGAGCCGAAACGCTGGGCGTACATCTGGCTCAGCCCGCATGGCTCGTAACGCGATGGCATCAGCAGGAAGTCGCTGCCGGCAAACATGCGCCGGGCATCGGTTTCGTTGAAGCCGATGCGCACACCGACCTGGCCAGGGAAACGCAGGGCCAGTTCACGCATGGCTTGCTCTTCTTCCGGCTCGCCGCGACCGATGATTGCGATCTGGCCACCGTTCTGCACGATGAATTCGGACACTGCTTCGGTGAGATCGAGACCTTTCTGATACACCAGTCGCGAGACCACAGCGAACAGCGGGCCGGTGGAATCATGCAAGCCAAACAGCTCACGGACATGCGCGGCATTGACCGCTTTGCCTTCCCAATCGCCGATGGCGAACGGTGCAAACAGGTGCGGGTCAGTCGCCGAATCCCAGCTTTCATCGATGCCGTTCGGGATGCCGCTGAGCAGACCTTGCTGAGTCTTGGCTGCGAGGAAACCGTCGAGGCCACAGCCAAAGTCCGGGGTGGTGATTTCCTGGGCATACGTGGCGCTGACGGTAGTGATGTGGCTCGAATAGGCCATGCCGGCCTTGAGGAACGACATCTTGCCGTAGAACTCCATGCCTTCCTGTTGCAGCGCGTGGGTGGGAATCCCCAGCTCCGGGCAGGAACCGAGGCTGGTCACGCCCTGGTAGGCAAGGTTGTGAATGGTGAACAGCGTTGGCGTGCGCTGCCCGCGCCAGTGCATGTAAGCGGGCGCGAGGCCAGCCGGCCAGTCGTGGGCGTGCACCAGATCCGGGCGCCAGTGGATTTGCGCAAGGTTGGCGGCGATGTCGGCAGCGGCCAGGCCGAGACGGGCGAAGCGGATATGGTTGTCCGGCCAGTCGCGACCGTTGTTGGCGCCATAGGGGCCACCTTCACGTTCGTACAATTCAGGGCAGATCAACACGTAGATCACCAGGCCATCGGGCATGTCCATGCGCCCGATCTTGCAAGGTGGCAGCGCGGCGTGGCCACCCAGCTCGCCGATGATGTGAATCGGGTTTTCGCTATGCATCACTTGCGGATAACCGGGGATCAGCACACGCACATCATGCAGATGGGCCATGGCCCGGGGCAGGGCAGCGGAGACGTCACCCAGACCACCGGTCTTGACCAGATCGGCGATTTCCGAGGTCACGAACAACACTTTTTTCTTGTTGGGATTCTGGCTTGCTACCGGAGCAAGCGTCTTGGTGCCGGGTACGTTGATCTGTCGGCTGCCGGGAACACTGATGGTGCTCGATTCTCCAAGCGACTGGTGAGCACGCTCTCCCTGAATATCCAATGCCGCACTGATCATATGTATCTCCCGTGTGTGATCTGATTCTTGTCTCGAACAAGCTGTTTCGTGGCCAAGTCCTGTGGCCGGGCGCAAAGGCGCCACGCATCGGTGAGCAAATGCTGACCCAACACGCGCAAGCAGAATGGGTGGTGAGGCCGTTGCAAGGATTACACCAGTCGCTTTCGCCCAGTTGTTCTGATGACCTGTGGCGTGAAGCAAAAGTTTCGAGTTTTTTTCGTCGGTATGACCGAGTGGTTTAACCACTGAAAAATCAGTCTAGGCCAGATCCTAGAGCGGGTAAGGGCAAATGGGTAAATTGTTCGACAATCGGTTGTGTCCGGATGTGAACAAGTGTTTGGGAGGGAGAATGCTCCGACGAAGGGCATGTTTTTCGTCTGGAGTGGGCTAAAACGGTGACTGGGCAGTCACGGTTTTGTGCTAGGGGTTGGGCATGTTGCACCGTTGTGGTGCGAGCGTATTTCAGAGTGGTATCTGAGATGACCCCTTCGCGAGCAAGCTCGCTCCCACATTGGAATGCGTTCATCCTGTGGGAGCGAGCCTGCTCGCGAAGGGGCCGGTTGATGCGCTACAACTCTCGAGTTAAAGACTCAGTTCAACAGACGAGGCGGTTCTCCCTCCGCCCAAGCCTGAATATCCTCGATCATCTGCCGGAAGAACTGCTCGTAGTTCTGCCGACTGACATAACCCACATGCGGCGTGGCGAGAACATTGTCCAGCGTGCGAAACGGGTGCAGAGCCGGCAAAGGCTCCTGCTCGAAAACATCCAGCGCCACCCCGGCAATGCGCCGTTTCTGCAACGCCTTGATCAGCGCCGCTTCATCGACGATCGGCCCGCGGGCGGTGTTGACCAGCAGCGCGGTCGGTTTCATCCAGTCCAGCGCCTGGGCATCGACCAGATTGCGACTGCGCTCGCTGAGCACCAGATGCACCGACAGCACGTCAGCCTGTTCGAATAATTGCTGCTTGCTGACGTAAGTGACGCCGGCCTGTACAGCGCGTTCGGCCGTGAGGTTTTCGCTCCAGGCAATCACCCGCATGCCGAACACCTGACCGAATTGTGCGACCCGCTGGCCGATGCTGCCCAAACCGAGAATACCCAGGGTCTTGCCGTGTAGATCACCGCCCAGTCCCTGTTGCCACTGGCCGGCGCGCAGTGCATTGGCTTCCTTCACCAGATCTCGGGTTGCCGCCATGATCAGCGCCCAGGTCAACTCCGGCGCGGCGTGTTTGTAACTGTCGGTGCCGCAGACCTTGATGCCAAGCGCCGCTGCTGCAGGCATGTCCAGCGCGGCATTGCGCATGCCGCCGGTGACCAGCAATTTCAGATTGGGCAGACGCCCCAGCAGGTCGGCGTCGAAACGCGTGCGTTCGCGCATCACGCAGATCACCTCGTATTTGCCGAGGCGCTCAGCGAGCGTGGCGTTGTTCGCCGGGTAATCGTGCACAAAGGTTACTTCACCGATACCATCGAGCACCGACCAGTCGACCACGTCGCGGGCCACGTCCTGCCAATCATCGATCACTGCAATCTGCACCGTCATCGCCTTACCTCATCAAGGAACGGAAGGAGTCTTGCCCAGCCAGCCGAGCAGCGCCTGATGGAATTTTTCCGGTTCTTCCATCTGCGGCGCATGGCCCATGCCCGGGAATTCAATCAACGTCGACTGTGGAATCAGCTTGGCGACCTGTTTGCCGAGCACCTCGTAATGGCCGATTCTGGCTTTGACTTCCGGCGGCGCGAGGTCCTTGCCGATTGCGGTGGTGTCGGACGTACCGATCAACAGCAGCGTCGGCATCTTCAGGTCCTTGAACTCGTAGTACACCGGCTGGGTGAAGATCATGTCGTAGATCAGCGCCGAGTTCCACGCGACCTGGGTCTTGCCCGGGCCTTTGCTCAGGCCGGCAAGCATGTCGACCCAGCGATCGAATTCGGGCTTCCAGCGGCCGTCGTAATAGGTGGTGCGCTCATAGTCGCGAATGCCCTTGGCCGTCACCTTCAACTCGCGCTGGTACCACTGATCGACGGTGCGATACGGAACGCCGAGGGCTTTCCAGTCTTCCAGACCGATGGGGTTGACCATCGCCAGTTGATCGACCTGCTCGGGGAACAGCAGCGCATAACGGGTGGCGAGCATGCCGCCGGTGGAGTGGCCGAGCACGGTGGCTTTCTGAATGCCCAGCGCCTTTAGCAACTGCTGGGTGTTGGTGGCGAGTTGCTGGAAGCTGTACTGATAGTGCTCAGGCTTGCTTGAGGTGCAGAAACCGATCTGATCCGGCGCAATCACTCGGTAGCCCGCGTCGCTCAGCGCCTTGATCGAACTGTCCCAGGTTGCCGCGCAGAAATTCTTGCCGTGCATCAGTACCACGGTGCGACCGTTGGCCTTGCCATTGGCGGCGATGTCCATGTAGCCCATTTGCAGTTGCTGGCCCTGGGATTCGAAGGCGAAATGTTTAAGCGTGTAGGGATACTGGAAACCTTGCAGTTCCGGGCCATAGGCCGGCCCTTCGGCGGGAGCGGTTTCAGTGGCTGCGTGCGCCATTAACGGCAGGGCAGCGCTGAGGACGAGGCCGGGCAGCCAGCGGGAAAGCGTGACGGACATAAGCACAAACTCCTTGAAAATTGGCTGACTCTGAAAGGCCGGGATTACGCCGACGTTAAACAAAGGCAATCACACGGGATGTTGGTTCAACTGAGCCAGCCCAGCGTCAGCAAGGCCAGCACGCCATAGCGTGCGCCTTTGGCCAGCGTGACGATCAACAAAAAACGCCCGAGTGGTTCGCGCATGACGCCGGCAATCAAGGTCAGCGGATCGCCGATCACCGGCAGCCAGCTGAGCAGCAGCGACCAGTGCCCATAGCGCTCGTAGTGCTTGCGCGCCTTGGCCATGTGCCCCGGACTGACCGGAAACCAGCGTCGATCCTGAAACCGTTCGATGCCACGGCCCAACCACCAGTTGACCAGCGAGCCGAGCACATTGCCCAGCGTCGCCACCCCGAGCAGACCCCACAGCCAGTAACGCTCACTGACGATCAGCCCGACCAGCAGCGCCTCGGATTGCAGCGGCAACAAAGTCGCCGCGCCAAATGCCGCAAAGAACAGGCCGAAGTAAGCCGCGCCCATCAACGGGCCGGGTAGTCCGCCACCACCACGTCAGCGCCGTCCTTTTTCAGGCCGATGACCTGATACGCGTCGCTCATGCCGTCCATTTCCATGCCCGGCGAACCCATCGGCATGCCCGGTGCGGCCACGCCAAGCAGATCGTCGCGCTTGCTCAGAGCCAGCACCTGATCCGCCGGTACATGACCTTCGACGAATTTGCCATTGATGATCGCTGTGTGACAGGAGGCCAGACGCGGTGGTACGCCGTGCTGCTGTTTAAAGCTGCTCATGTCGCTTTCGACGTGGTCTTCAACTTTGAAGCCATTGGCTTCGAGATGGCTGATCCATTTTTTGCAGCAACCGCAATTGGCATCGCGGTGCACTTCGATCGGGATCAGTTCGGCGGCTTGCGCCAGGGAGGAGAGGAACAGGGTGCTCAGGGCAAGCAGACGCAGTTGGCTTCGCATGGGAATGGGCTCTCGACTCGGGTGACGGTCAAAAGAACGCATTTTGACCGGTTTTTCCGCCCTGGCATCAACTGAGTGTTTCCAGTTGCTACAAGACGCCCGAACAATGGTGGGAGCGAGCCTGCTCGCGAATGCGCTGGATCAGACGGAAATCTAGGTGACTGAAAAATCGCTTTCGCGAGCAGGCTCGCTCCCACAGTGGATTCGTGTGAAGACCAGAATCCCCACGGTCGCGGCTGGCTCAACTGACCTTGAACCGTCCCATGATCGCGCTCACGCGGCTATTGGCTTCCAGCAATTGCCGGGTATTCAACTCGCTCGCCTGGCCGCTCTGCACCAGTTCATCGACCATGTGACGGATCTGCACCATGCTGCGGTTGATCTCTTCGGTCACCGCGCTTTGCTGTTCGGCGGCGGTGGCGATCTGGGTGCTGAGGCTGTTGATGTGGCTGACCGAACCGGCCATTTCATCGAGCCCCGAGTTGACCCGCGCCGTGGCGTCCGCGGCTGACTGGCAACTGGCCTGGGTGTTTTCCATGGCGCTGACCGACGAACTCACGCCCTGGGTCAGGCGGGTCAACATTTCGTTGATTTCCGAAGTGCTGGCCTGAGTACGGGCGGCGAGGGCACGGACTTCATCCGCCACTACCGCAAAGCCGCGACCCTGTTCCCCGGCACGTGCAGCCTCGATTGCCGCGTTAAGGGCGAGCAGGTTGGTCTGCCCGGCAATCGCGCCGATCACGCCGAGGATTTCGGTGATGCGCTGGGCGTCCTGCTGCATGTTTTCAACTTTGTGTGTAGCGCTGGCCACTTCGTCGATCAGCGCGACCACGCTGTTGGTCGCCTCACCGACCACGACGCGCGAACGATCGGCGTTTTCGTTGGCACGCTGGGTGAACGCAGCGGTTTCTGCAGCATTTTGCGCGACGCTTTCGGCGGTCGAGCTCATTTCGGTAATGGCGGTAACAGTCTGGTCGGTTTCCGAGGCATGACGCAGCAAAATCTGGCTGGTGTGCGCCGAAGTGCGTTGCAGATTGTCGAGGCTCGAAGCCATGGCGCCAGTGGCCTGGGTGACTTCGCCGATCATGTTCTGCAAGTAGGCGATGAAGGTGTTGACCGAGTGGCCGATGGCGCCCAGTTCGTCTTCAGCGCGAATGGTGATGCGGCGGGTCAGGTCGGCGTCGCCGCTGGACAGCGAGTCGATGTTGGCTTTCAGCGCTTTCATGCGCTGCACCAGCTTACGAATCGCATAAACCTGCAACAGCACCAGCAGGATCACCAGCGGAATCTGGATCAGGCTCAGGCTGTTGAGCACGTCATCACGCTGGGCGGTGAGCATCTTGGTTGGCAGGGCGGTGGCGAGGAACCACGGCGTGCCCTCGATAGGGCGCATGAAGAACGTGCTGGCTTCGCCGTTGGTATCGAACTCGACGCGCTGCGCCTGATCGCGGTTCTGCAGGCCGGACTTGATCTGGTTGATGAAAGTGGAGCTGGCCGCCAGTTCGCTGATGTTCTTCAGCACAATCGGACCGCTGATGCGTGAGCTGTTGCTGATGATCTTGCCGTCAGCCTCAACGATGAGCATCTCGGCGTTGAGGTCTTTTTCCTTGCGCGCCACCAGATCGTTGAAGAAGCCCAGCGTCACGTCGATGGTCGAGACGCCCCAGGCGCTGCCGTTCTTGTAGATGGCCATGGCGCAGTTGGTGCGCGGCTCGGCACTGGCGTCGTCTTTATAGGCAGCGGCCCAGGCGCATTGGCCGCGCGGGGTGGCCATGCCGCCCTTGTGCCAGCTCTGGTCGTAGTAGTTCGGTGCGGCGTCGCTGTTCCAGAAGGTGTTGACCTTCAGCTGGCCCGAGGCGTCGCGGTGCCAGAAGGTACTGAATTTGTTGCGCCCGGCTTCACGCTGGCCCGGCAAAGGCCAGATGCCGCCGCCGAAGACTTTCAGCTCGCCGTACTGATCCACCAGCCCTGGTAGCACCACGTCGATGGCTGCGCTGTCGAGCAACGGGATGGTCTGAGTGATGCTGCGCTGCTGGGCCTGTACCTTGTTCAGTTCGCCCTGAATCTGCACGGCGACCTCGGCGATGCGATTGAGCACGACCTTTTCTTCGGTGTCGCGCAGGGTCGGCGCAACCAACTGGCTGATGCCGACTACAGTCAACACGGACAACAACAGGATGAACAGAACCAGAAACAGCGTGTAGCGAGCCTGAATAGTGCGCAGTGCGGGCATGGAACTGATCCTTGAGCGGCGTTTTTGTCGGAGGGCAGGAATAAGTCGGGCGGGTATCAAAGCGTATCGTCGTTCCGGGCGGAAGCTTTAGGTCCGCGGGTGCCGAAACAGATCCATGGCGATGACCGGTTGGTCTGCGGATCGACAAATTCGGGCAGGTCCATTCTCCCGAGCATCATTCGTTACATTGACATGACAGCTCTAGCGCAGCGTTTGCGGGGTCATCGGCCCTTCGTCGAGAATGTACGGAATTTGTAAAGCAGCTCACAAAAGTCTTGGAGCAAGCAGGAACGAGGCCGATACTTGCGCCCATTCAAATCGCTGAACAAGGACAATTCATGCCCATCGCACAAGGAAACCTCGCATGACTATCGGTTATACCGGCGCCTGGGAAAGCAAGGCTGGCGTCATGGTCCGTGACACCGGAGCGAGAAAACAGGTCGCGCAGAGCGTCAAAGTGCAGCAAATGCTGACGCTGGTCGGTAACGATCCGAACGCGCTGAATGTCGCCGAGATGGATAAACAGGGGCTGCGCAAGCAAATCAAGGGCTTCGACCCGGCCAACGTCTCCGTCAAGCAACTGGGCAACCTCAGCGAGTTCTTGCGCGGGCGCGGACTGATTTCCGAGATCACGTCGATCACCTTGCTCAATGCCGGTGACAAATTCGACCGTTTCGGCGTGCAGAAAGACCCGGACGCCAAGTTCAACGCGCTGGAGTATTTCGCCACGCAGCTCGATGCCATTCAGACCAATAGCCTCAATGGCAATTATTACGGCAAGAGCCTGATTCCCGAGTTTAAAAAAGCCATCTACATTTTGCAGAATCTCAAGACCTATGGCGAAGGCAACGCAGCTGTTCCATCCGACAAGGGTATCAAGGCCAAGGCCTGAACCCGCTCGTCATCGAACGGGTCCATGCTGGCTGCCAGTGTCCCGATCACACTGGCGTCAAATCCCGCCCTGCGATTTGCCGTTGGATCTGATCATGCAAGCTGCGGATGTGCGGGCAATGCAACGCCAATTTGCGCGCGCTGTAGCCGCGATGAAACAACGCCAGCCATCCACCCCGATTGTCCTGCGCGGGCGCAAGACCAGTGAAGGCAAAACCGATGGCGTTCAGGCTGTGCAGATCCACGGCGAAGTGTCGGGACAACTGCAGACGGATCGAAATCAGCCAATGCCCGGGTAGCGTTCTCAACTGGTTGAGCAGTTCAGGGTCGAGTTTTTCCAGCAACATTTCATGGCGATGGCCATGTTGTTCAACCTGAACCGAGGCGCCGCGCCAGCGCGGCACGTCGGCCCCGCTGCCGAACACTGTCGTCAGACGCTCCATGAAGGGACGGCAACTGGCTGGCCATACCTGCTCGGGCAAGGGCCGTTGATAGCCATCGATGGCGCGAACGCCCAAGACGATCGACTCGGGCTTCTTGCATCCGAAAGGTGAGCGGACATAGTCCGGCAGCATCCCCGTGTTATGGAAACCCAGGTGGATGGCCATGCGTTGGGTGTAAGGATGATGGGTGACCTGTTTGATCGAAACGCTGCGACAGCCCAACGCCTGTGCATGAGTCAGCAGCTGCTCGCCCAGGCGCGTGGCGATGTTTTGCCCGCGGGTATCGGGATGCACGGCGCTCAGAGCCAGTTCGGCATCGTGCGAGTTCTCCGTTTGCCGGTACAAGGTAGCGTGGCCCCGAATTCGTTCCCCCTCGACCGCAACCAGGGAATGCCAGCGTTTGTCCGCGTGGTTCTGGCTGATCAGACAGGGCAGATAGACGTCGGTTTGCACGTAAAGATCGCCGTAAACGTCGCGAAAGAGTGCGCTGACGGCAGTGGCATCGGTGTCACGGTAATTGCGCAGAATCAACGATTCCATCAGGCACCTCCCTTTCATGTTGGTCGTAGCGACGCAGATCGACCACCCGCAGGCGTTTGCCTGCGCGAGGGTGACGCGCAAGATCCTCGAATCTGCAGCTCTGAATGCGCAGTTCCATTAATTGCGCAGCCTGCAATTGCCGTATCTGCGGATACAGGTCGATCAATCGGGCTTCGAGTGTCTGGTGGGCTCCCGTCGATCGTTCGTTCACAACGCATTTCAACGTCAATACATCCGTGCAGTCGACCTGCTCAATCAACAATTGCCAGTCGTCGCTGCCAGTGACCAGCCGTACGCTTTCGCTGATTTCTTCCGCCATCAGCGACACAATCCCGACCCGCACACGCTGGCTGTTACCGCTGCGCCCCTTCAAGGCGAATTTGCGTTGCGCAGCTCCCGCCGGTTCCCGCCAGCACGCCAGGTCGCCCACGGGATAGCGAATCAGCGGCATCAAGCGGCGATGGAGGTTGGTCAGTACCAACAGGCCGGGTTGATCACAGGCCTCGATCGTTGCTCCAGTGTGCTCGTCGATTATTTCCAGCAGAACGTGTCCGTCAGGCGTGCGATGTTCTCCCTCGGCGCAGTCAGGATGACTGGCACCGATGAACCCGCCGTCGACGCTGGCGTAGCCGATGGAGGCGATCCGAGCGTTGGGCATCACCTGTTCAAGGAGCTGGCGTTGTGAGGCGAACAGGCTTTCGCCGCCATACAGCACCGTATCGACCGCGGCCAACGTGCGGTCGCTTTGCTTTAGCCAACTGGCGAAAGTCAATAACTGCGCAGGTACGCCAGCCAGAACATTGATCCGGTGCTGGGTGATGGCATCGGCCAACAGCGGAGAGTCGACTTCACCGGTAAACGGAAACTCGGTAATACCCGTTGTCACGTGAGCCAGTGCATCGTGAATGAACAGGAAGCTGGCATAGAGGTCACCGGCGAAGAACAGGTTGGCTATCCGATCGCCCGGCTTCAATTGCTTACTGACGCTGCGGCCGAAATCCTCGACCGTGCGCTGCCATTCAGCTCGGTTATAGACAGAAAGTCTGCCGCTGCCGGTTGATCCGCCGGTCTTGAAAACCAAGGCTGACACCAACGGGCCAGTCAGGACCGGCCAGTGATCGAGGTCCTCGCTGCCAGTCCAAAAGCTGGCAGGATCGAGCAGCGGCAGTTCATGCAGTTGGTCTATCGCCTCGGGACCATCGGCGAGGCATTGCTTGTAGTAAGGCGAATGCTGACGGGCGAAGCTCAGCAACTGGTTGATGGGCTGGTTTTTTTTCACGGTACATTCTTCTTGATATGGATAATCCGACTCGCGCCCGGGCGTCAGCGGCGCGAATCAATGACCAGAGGCGTCTTGCCGCTGTGTTTGTTTTGAATGAAGTTCACGGGCGAGCGTTGTTCGATCTGCAGAACCAGCAATCCGGTTTCGATGATGGTCATCAGGGTCGAATAACCGGCGAGCCGTGTTTTAACCGCGTCCGCTGCAAGTTCACAGTGCAGCTGCATACGCTCGACACCCTCGGCGGTGTGGTCCAGGCACAACTGAAATGGCACTTGCAGGCGCGTCGTCAGTTCGCTCAGAGAGATAAAGTCAGTGCCGATTCGCAGCAATTTGCCGTGGCGCTGCAACAGTTCGAAGCGTGGGGTGGCAAGCCCGCACGTACAGGTGCCGGGAAGCCAGCGTCCCGTGTCGCCAATCTCATAGCGTTGCACGCGCTGACCACCTTCGCGGGCAATCGAGGTCACCACCAGCCGACCGATTTGATCGTCGACAACCGCTGCATCCTCTTCCAGCGCGACAATTTCCAGTTGCTGGATATCGCTCACCAGATGGAACGTGCCATCCGCCGACTCCTGGCAGGCATGGCCAAGCGGGCCGGCATCGACGCTGCCATAAATGGCCGAACGGATAGTCGACACGCCGCAACTGCGCAGCAATTCGCGGTTCTGCTCGCTCGGATGTTCGCCACCGAATAAAACCTTTTCGACTCCTCCATAAGCGCGCAAACGCTCCTGCTCGTTGAGAAACAGGCGGTGCAGGGTGGCGGGCATTCCCACCAGAACGTTAACCCGTTGATCAATGATCAACCGGGCGATTTCCCGGTAGTCGTCATCTGCCGGGGCAGCCATGGGCAGATGCGTCACCGTCAGCAGTTCGAGCGCCTTGGTGAAACTTAAAAAGCCACCATAGAGTCCGCCGCAGAAAAACAGGTTCATGACCCGATCCTGCGCCGGATCAAGGCCGGCGGCGAACAGCCCGTCAGCCGTTGCGCGCATCTGGCGCTGGAAGTCGTGATAGCTGTAGCCGGCAAGGGCCGGCGTACCGCTGCTGCCTCCGGAACGGAAATACAATTGCGTCCGGTCATTGATGGGTTGAGCGTTGAACGACTCTTTGTCCATGATCGGACCGCATGGCTGTGCCGGTACTGGCGCGCCATCCAGACTGGCCCGATGCGCCAATTGCGCAGGCGCCAGACTTACCGATACCCGACGACTCAAGCGTTGCAGTGCATAGACGCCGTCATGTGGCTCGCCCTCGTAACCGTCGTGAATGCCGCTGATCGGTGCGATACGCGTTACGCCGGCGTTGATCAGCGTGGAGGTCAGCTCGACGATGCGCGGTTGCGCGCAAACCAGCGCGCAGCTTTGCAATACGTTGCGCCACGGCAGCAGGGTGGCGGTCAGCAGCGCCTGCGGCACCGGATGCAGCATTACGCTGCGAAACAGCGGTGATGGCGCGAGTTGCCGGGCATGCGTCCAGATCACCCGCCAGCCCGAACCGTCCCAGACATGCCCGGTATGGCCGGCAAAACTCTGGCCGAGACGGGCCATCTGCATTTGCGTGGTGATTTGCGACGCCTCCTGCAGCGTCGGCACCAGGGCGGGCCATTGCGCGGTGCGTCGCGCCAACGCTTGTGCCAGACCCTCGCCCACCGTGCGCAATACCTGCGGATCATCGCTATCCACCAGCAGCCATTGCGGGCTCGAACAGGCTTGTTGATCGAGCCGGCAGACCTCATCGGCCAGGGCATCGAGCGCCTGGGGCGTGGCGGCCTCGGGCGTGAGATACACGAAGCTGATGCGATGGCCCCAATCGATCCAGCGACAACCCGGCGCGAGCTGCTGCCGAATGGCTTGCAGGGCCGCTTCGCCACCCCACGCGGCGACACCATTGGCCTGTTTGCACAATGAGCCGATCTGTTCGGTGCTGGCAGGTATTACCGCCACGTAACCACCCAGTTGTCCGCTCTCGTCGCATTCGACCAATGCGCACAGCAATCGCGCCGTCAGTCCTTGATCGCTCCGGCTGGGGCGCAACCAGTTGATGTTGCCGGCAAGCAGGCTTTCGACCACCGCGCAAAAGGCCAGCAGGGGCGCATTGGCGGGGGTGATGTGCACCACCAGTCCGAGCGGGCGCCAGGCTTCGAAACGCGCGTGGCGATAATCGATGCGCCGCAACGAATCGGCGTCGCTGCCGAGTTCGCGCTGACGCTTGTACGCCAACGCTTCGGGCTGGCAGAAATCGATCAAGGCCTGTCGTTGTGCAGTGTCGAGAGGCAGATCCGTTTGCGCCCCCCGCAGACGCTCGGCAAAGCGCGCAGCTGCGTTGAATACTGTGGCGCTATCGAGCGTCGTGGCCAGGTGTTGCAGGAGCTGCGGTTGCAGATCCTGCAGCGCAGCCTCAACGCTGCAGGTCCGGTGCAGTTGTCCATTGAGCAAATACATATCAGTGACTTCCCAGTAATTCGGCGGCAGCCATCGCGCAGCTTCTACCCGCCGTGGTCCCGGCGCGGCCGTGCAGTTCAAACCAGTCGCTGGTCAATCCGCAGCCGCAACTGGCGCCGGGGTGCAGGGTGGCCAGATCGCTCATCACCACGGCGTGGGCGGGGCTGGAGGAGATATAAGGTGAAACGAAGCCGAGCAGGCCTTGCTGGCCATAGGGCAGCAGGGAAAAATCCGCCGGGTCGCGGACCAATACCCGCGAATAGACCGGTACGTGAAAGCGGTGGCGAGCGCATTCGATGTAAGGCACTGCATGCTCGACGGCGCCGTAACCGTCGCGGCAGCGGGCGGGGTCGATGCCCAGTTGCCGGTGAATGTGCGCGTAGAGCTGCTGTTTGGGAATTTCCTGTGCGGCCTGGGTTTTCCAGCCGCCGCCAAAGAACGCCAGCGAACCGGCCGGCAACTGCAGATTTTGTACGCCGGTGTCCTGCATGCGTTGCAGGGTTTGCCAGAGAAATGCCGGAAAGCCGAAAATCCGCACCGGCAAACCCTCTTCAGCGAAGGCCTGCAATGCCGCGATCACTCCGAATACATCGAATTGATGGCCGCTACCGGTGTTGCGCAAGGCGTACACCACGCGATTGACCGGGGCGAACTGACAGAGAAACTGGTCGGTGAATGACGTTCCAAGGGTGATGCGTCCCTCGGGTTCGTAGCTGAGCAGCAGGTAGTTGTATGGCGTGTCCGGCGCGTCCCAGCTGTAGTGGCGAAATATCTGCGCGACCATGAATTGCGCGCGCGCCAGGCTGCGCTCGTCGTAGCGCATGCGACTTTTCTGCCCGCTGGTGCCCGACGAAGTCAGTTCCAGAGCATCAGTGCCGGTGCTGCTGAGCAGCAGGTGTCGTTTGAAGAAATTGGCGAATATTGGCGGCAGGCGCGACCAGTCATCCAGGCTGTCGAGATCCTGCGGGGCGAGGCCATTGGCGTCGAGCCAATCGGCGTAACCCGGGGAGTGCTCGCAGTGAAAGCGGCTGATCTCAGCCATCGCCCGATCAAACAGATCGGCCGGGGCAGAATCCGCGCAATAGGGTTGCGTCAACGCGCAAAGGGCGTCGGCATAGGGTAAGTGAGTCATCAATGTTCCTTATTGAGGCGAGGCCACATCCGGCGAGGTGGTTTGCAGTAACCGGTACATCAAGGGCAGGCACATCAGCCCGCCGAACGCGGCCCAGAGCGCGAAATATTCAAGGCGGCTACCGCCACCGATGGTCGCAATCAGCGACCCGCCGAGGCCCATGACGGCAATCGAGATCATGCCGGTCAGCGCCGACACCAGGCCTTTGCTGTCATCACTGGAAAACAGCGCCAGGCGGTACACCGCCGCGTTGCTCATGCCCAGCCCGACGGCGTACAACGCCAGGCTGGCCACCACTGGACCTAGTCCCGCACCGAGCAATGCGCACGCCAACAACAGCACAAGACCCAGACAGAACGGCCACAGCGCCAGTTGAATCAATTGCTCAAGCGAATGCGTCTGCAGCAATCGGTCGAGAATCAGATTGCCAGCGATGACTGCCGAAAAAACCGGTATCTGCCACAAGCCATATTCCAGCGGCGTCATTTCCAGAACCCGTACCAGCAGCAATGGGGCGAGTCCGATCCACGCGATCAGCGGCAGGCTCATCAAGCCCAGCGCCAGACTGGCAAAGAGGAAGCGCGGATTGGCCAACAGCGCGCCATAGCGCTGAGAAACGAGGCGCCAGGAAAAGGCCACTCGGGCGTTGCGATGACCGTCGCGGCGCTCGACGCCTACCGTTTCCGGCATCCACAGCAACAGACCGAGCCAGACCAGCGCGGCGGCGCAGCCGAGAAGCAGAAAGATCTGTCGCCAGCTCAGCCATTCCAGCAGCAGAATGCCGAGTAGCGGCCCGAGCAATGGCGACAACAAGGCTACGTTGCCGAGCAGCGCCATGAGCCGTACGGCGTCGGCTTCGCAGAACACCTCCTGCAGCGCCGGATAGCTGACTGCGACGACGAAACCCAGGCCCATGCCTTGCAAAAGACGTAACAGGTTGAAGGCTTCAATACTTTGAGTCAGGAATGCCGCCGCGCACGACACACCGAACAGCGCGCTGCCGATCAATAACAGCGGTCGGCGCCCGAACTGATCGGACAAAGGCCCGAGTAACCACTGCAGGCAGACGCCACCCAACAGGTAAAGATTGAATGCATTGGGAACATGCCGCACGTGCGCCTCGAGCTCGGTTGTGACGTCGAGCATCGCTGGCATGATCACATCGCTGGCCATGTAAGTGAGCAGTTCGAAAGCGGTCAGCGCCAGACAGAAACCGGCTACCTGTCTGGGGCCGATGTTTATAAGTGTTCTCTGCATGAACGTCCCTGTTTACCAGTTGGAAAGTTCGCAGAGCCTAGGCGCAGGCGTGCGGAGGACCTAGTCGTTTGCTGCGTCAGCAAATTTCAAAAACTTACGACATGTTTAAAGGATTGGCTGAACGCAAAACATGTTTACCTGGCTTCACTGCGGCGGGAACGACAATATCCGCGACAGCGCGGGCGTTGTTGGCAATGGATCAGGCGGGCAGGGCGCGCCTCATGATTGAGCCGCCATGCAGCCAAAATGCTCCGGCGGCTGTAACATGAGGCCCCGTTTGCAGCGGCGGTTCCCGGTAATCCGGACAGCGCATGGCGTGCAGGCGGATACACACCGGATACATTCCAACGTTTCAGGAAAGCCGCAATGACCCAGAAGCAACGCTTGATTTACTCGATTCTGATCGCTCTGTCCGTACTGGCGATCATGCTGGGCCTGTCCTGGCTGCAAAACGCCGGGATGATCACGGAGAAAACCTTCCAGTACGTCGCCATCGGCGTGGCAGTCGTCGTAGTCGTGATCAACGGCGTGATGCGCCGCAAGGTCAAACCCTGACTGCGACAGCCAGGGTCTTCATTCGTTGTTGAGGACCGCTGCCGCCTGTGGGTGCAGGCTGTAACTCTTGTCGGCGTTGAAGGTGATCACGCCTTCGGCGCTCAAGCGTTTAAGCACTTCGCGGACACTGAGAAAGGACAGCGGGACATCCAGGTCGAGTAGCTGGCTATGGACGCCACGCACGCCCAGACGACGATTGCTCTGTGCCGCCACCAGCAGCGCGTCGATGACTTTCAGACGTATAAGGCTGGTGCGCAGACCGAAACTTTTCAGGAGAACCCGGATACGCTCATTACCCGGACGTTCGCCGCGCGAGGTGAAGTCGCGCGTGTGCGAGCTCCTGGAAACGCCCTGTGGCGTCTGGCTACCGTCCGTTGGTAGTTGCGAGTTGTACATGCGATTACTCCTTTTCAGAGCCAGATCGGGAATGGTTTTGTTGCGCTCTCTAAACAAGACGTTTCAGCACGACAAATCATGAAAGAAAAGATGTAGAAATTTCGTCGCTAATTCGTCCTGGCCGTGTGATGGCGGCTTCGTCTCGATGCGTAGCGAGCTAAATTTTTTTCTCCGGATTCGTTTCTTCGACAGGCTCAATGCGCGTGGACGCATGGGTAATCGATCTTTCGATCAGGAGCGAGCGTGATTATTTCCAGGCAACTCACCGGGCTGGCACTTGCCGGCACCTTATTCGGCCTGAGCCCGTCGGCTCAGGCACTCAGTCCGGCGGTACAGACCAGCGCGGACATTCGCCGTACCAGTTTCGGCGTGCCGCACATTCGCGCCGAAAACGAACGTGGTCTCGGTTTCGGCATCGGCTACGCCTACGCTCAGGACAACCTGTGTCTACTGGCCAACGAGATCGTCACGGTCAACGGTGAACGCTCCCGCTACTTTGGTCCGGAGCAGTTCACGATCGAGCAACGGGAAAACCGCGTCAGCGATGTGTTTTTTACCTGGCTCAATGCCCCCGAGGCCGTCAACACTTTCTGGCAGGCGCAACCGCTCCAGGTGCGCGACCTGGTCGAAGGCTATGCCGCCGGCTACAACCGCTATCTGGCCGAACGCCGTCAGCAAGGATTGCCGCAGCAATGTCAGGGTGAATGGGTGCGCGATATCAGCGCCGAGGATCTGGTCAAGCTGACGCGGCGCCTGCTGGTTGAAGGTGGCGTGGGCCAGTTTGCCGAAGCCTTGGCGGGCGCTATGCCGCCGCAAGACACGGCGCAGGTCGCGCGCAACGCTCAGGCTTTTCAATTGGCCGACGCACGTCAGCATCGTTTCGCCCTGGACCGCGGCAGTAACGCTGTAGCGGTGGGCAGCGAGCGCTCGTTCAATGGCCGTGGGATGTTGCTGGCCAACCCGCATTTCCCTTGGGTCGGCGGCATGCGTTTCTATCAGATGCACCTGACCATTCCCGGCAAGCTCGATGTCATGGGGGCCGCGTTGCCGGGCCTGCCGATGATCAACATCGGCTTCAATCAGCATCTTGCCTGGACTCACACCGTCGACTCGTCGAAGCACTTTACGTTGTATCGCCTGCAACTCGACCCGAAGGATCCGACCCGCTACCTGCTAGATGGCAAATCCGTGCCGCTGAACAAACAGACGGTTACCGTGCAGATCAAGCAGGCTGACGGCCAGCTCGTAGCGGTGACGCGCGATATCTATAGCTCGCAGTTCGGGCCGATCGTGCAGTGGCCGGGCAAGCTCGACTGGGACAAGCAGTACGCCTACAGCTTGCGCGATGCCAATCTCGACAATGATCGGGTACTCAAGCAGTGGTATGCGATGAATCAGGCAGGCAATCTCAAGGATCTGCAAGACGCAGTGCACAAGATTCAGGGCATTCCCTGGGTCAACACCGTGGCGGTGGATGACAAGGGCCAGACGCTGTACATGAACGTGTCAGTGGTGCCAAACGTCAGCGCCGATAAACTGGCCAAATGCAGCGACCCGCGCATCGGCCTGCGCATGATTGTGCTGGACGGCTCCAACGGCGGCTGTGCCTGGGATATCGATCCGCAAGCGGTACAAAAGGGCATTTTTGCTTCCAGCCAATTGCCGCAGCTGCTGCGCAAGGACTTTGTCCAGCACTCCAACGATTCCGCTTGGCTGGCCAACCCGGCGCAGCCGCTCACCGGCTATTCGCCTTTGATCAGTCAGGACGGACAACAACTGGGCCTGCGCTCGCGGTTCGCCCTTGATCGTCTGGGTGAGCTGAGCCAAAAAGGCCCGCTGGCGGTCAAGGATCTGCAGGCAATGGTGATGGACGATCAGGTGTATCTGGCGACGCAGATCATGCCTGATCTGCTGAAGTTCTGCGGATCCGACCTGGGCAGCGATACGGCGGCATTGCAACCTGCCTGTGCCAGCCTCAAAGCCTGGGATGGGCGCGCCAATCTGGACTCCGGGCTTGGTCTGGTGCACTTCCAGAACATCATGCAGGCGCTGCTCGAGTCGCCGGATATCTGGCGTGTCGCGTTCAACCCGGCCGACGCGCAACATACTCCGCGTGGCCTGGCGGTCGAGCGGCCGAACGTTGCGCAAGCGCTGCGCGAGGCGATGCTGGCGTCGGTCGAGTCGACCGGCAAGAAGGGGCTGAAACCGGATATGCGCTGGGGTGATATCCAGGTGGTCAGCGGTGGCGGCCAGCAAACACCGATTCACGGTGGGCCAGGGACGCTGGGCATCTACAACGCGATGCAAAGCGTGCCCCGCGATGACGGCAAACTCGAGGTGGTCAGCGGTACCAGCTATCTGCAAGTAGTGAGCTTCGATGAAAAAGGCCCGCATGCCCAAGGGCTGCTGGCATTCTCACTCTCCAGCGATCCGGCCTCGAAATACTCGCGCGATCAGACCGAAGCGTTTTCGAAGAAGCAGTGGAGTGTCCTGCCGTTCACCGAGCAGCAGATCCAGGCCGATCCGCAGTATCAGGTGCAGACGATTCGGCAGGCGCAGGATCAGGCAGGGAAGGTGGCAACGCAGTAAGTCCGCAGCTACCTGAGACAAACGAAGGCCGCCTCCCGCAAGGGACGCGGCCTTCAGCTTCTAGGCGGGCGTTGCGGCATCGAGTTGATGACAGGGTTGCCTTCCTTGTTGCGGGTCAGGTAGACCGGCAGCACTTTGGGCAGGCTGTTCGCCAGGTTGTTCAGTTCTTTGATGTTGTAGATACCGCCGACCCGGATCGCGCCGGTGCTGGTATCGGCCAGCATCAACGGTTTGTCGAGGTAGCGATTGATCAGTGGCAAGGCGTCGTGAAGTGCCAGGTTGTCCAGCACCAGCCTGCCGCTGCGCCAGGCCAGTGACGTGTCGCCGGGGTAAGTCTGGCTGATTTGTGGTGCGTAATCGCCATGCCGGTAGCGCGCCTGCATCGACGGCCCGAGGCGCAGGCCTTCGCCCGGCAAGTCGCGATTGCTGGTGACCAGCACCGAACCCTCGACCAGGTTGACGCGCACCTGATCTGCATACATCCACACGTTGAAGCGGGTGCCGGTGACCCGGATCCGGCCTTCGCCGGCGCGAACCACGAACGGATGAGACGTGTCATGGCTGACCGTGAAGAACGCCTCGCCCTTGTTCAGCGTTACACGACGTTCATGCCGGTAATTGCTGAAGCTCAGGTCGGTGTTCAGGTTGAGTTCAAGCTGGCTGCCGTCACTCAAGGTGACCTGACGCACACTGTCGGTGGCGGCGTAATGCTGATAACTGTCGGGCAACCAGCCCAGACTCCAGCCGCTATAAGCGGCGAGCGGCAAGGCGAGGGCGCAGGCTGCGGCGATGACCGCGAACTTGCGCCACGACCGCGAAGGCTTGCCATGCGCGGCGAGTGCATCTGGCCCGGTTCGAGGCAGATCGCCGGCCACTTCCCAGATTTCCTGCATTGCTTCGTATTCAAAGGCATGCAGCGGATGCGCATCGTGCCAGTCCTGGAATGCGCGACGTTCCTCGTCCGTGCAGTCAGCGGCGTGCAGACGCATGCACCAATGCGCGGCGGCATCGGTGATCGCATCGTATTCGGCTTCCGAGAGAGTGTCTTGGGTCATCGACTCGTCCTGATTTCGCCCATTCTAACCTCGACGGGACATCGCCGAGAACCTGCGTCATGGCATTTACCCATCAACGTGGAACTTTATTTTCCTGGTGGCGCCCAAAAAACAGGACGTTCCTGCCTACTATCCATAAATGGAGTGAAAAAATGATCAAAAACACATTCGCAGCCCTGATTGCCACCGCCGGTTTGCTCAGTGCCGGCGCCGCCCTGGCGGACAAGCCGGGCGCAGGCTGGATCACCATCGAAAAAGCCATCGAGACCGCGAAGACCAAGGCCGGTTATGTCGAGGTCTACGAGATCGGTGCCGACAATGATGGTTACTGGGAAGGTGAGGGCCGCAAGGCCGATGGCAGCGTCTATGAATTCCGTATCGACGGTGCATCGGGCAACGTGTTGCGCGATCAGAAGGATTGACGCCACCGTAACAAACGAAGTGTTCTGTAAAAATGCGCTGGCATCGAGCCAGCGCATTTTTTTGTAACCGTGTTTAAGAGGATGACGCCAGAGTCGACCCGGGTGCCGGCAAGGGAATCGGTTGCGGGAGCGGGTCCAGAACCCGGCCGAGCTCGCTGATGAGTAAAGCAATGGAGTCGGCGTTGAGCAGCAGCACTTCTATACGTGCCTCTGACGCAAGCGGATTGCGAAACGCTTTGCGTGCGTCGGCCATGTTTCCGGTTTTTGTCAGCTTGAGAATTTTTTCGTACTCAATGGCGCGCAGTGGCAACCGATCCAGATCCAACCATGTTCCGTTCGGTCTTTTCTCGGTGAACAAGCGCGAAGCCGTTGTGAATCGGGACAGGGGCCTGCGCATGGCGTCGAGATTGGCTTTGAGCAGTTGCCCTTGTGCCGTGGTTGTATCGATCAGATGCGGGTAAGGCGCCATCGCTTCCACGCAGACTACATCCTCGCTGTCGCAAACCAAATGCGAGATCTCGTGGATCAGGGCGACAGCACGCGCATGGGAATCCACATTGAATCTGGCAGGCAAGTGAGCCGTGTAGGCATCCAGGTCAGGATTGAAAAAGTGTTCGGTCAGGTGGACTATCCTTTGCTTGTCCTGTTTAAAGACAAAGGCAACAGTGTCGTCGCGGTAGCGCGTGTTCAGGCCGGCAAAGAAGCGATCGGTATAGAGCAGATCGTCCTTTGGATCGGTCAGCTCGCGACAGATCGGGAGGATCACCTGTTCGATTTTGCGCAGCATGAAGGGGGTCACTTGCGGCACTTCGAAAAAATCCCTGAGCACCGTCTCAAGGCGAGTGCCACCCGGATTGTCGCGATTGACGACGAAGTTATGCAGGCAATTGAGCGCGTAAGTTCGCGCCCGGGCGACTGCCTGCTGAATGACGAAGGCCCTGGCCGGATAGAGACGATGGATTTCCGCCATGCCCTGTGCCTGGACGTACATCAATGTGGAACGGCTGAGCTCGACCTCGTCCTGCGTATCCCTGCGGCGTCCTGATCGGCAGCGCTGGACGGTATGGTCGGGGCGGGCGAGAACAAGCCTGGCGTTTTTCTCTTCCAGCGCCGGTCCCTCGCTGCCATCCGGTTTGCGCAGATACCAGGCCTTTTCTGCCTTGACTACCGGGTAAACCTTGCCGGCAATCGCCGCATATTTCTGTGTTGTCGACGTATCTCCATAGACCAGTTTGCTGTTTTCAAGCTTGAGGTTCTCCAGTGCCGTACTGGTTTCAAAGGACTGCAAGTCAACTCGAGCGGGCCTAAGGGGCGACACTTTTGCCCAACGCGGTACTGCTTCCACCGTCGTGTCGGTTTGCGCAGGTGAGTGCGCCTGAGCGGCGAATTCGGAGGTTGCCTTTTCTGCTTCGGTTTCCCAGGACAGACGCCCCAGACTGCACAGCGAGATAGCCCCCGAGATAAAGCTTTTCAGGGCGTTGGCCCAGTGGTGGTCCTGAAGGCCCTCGGCGGACGCCTTGAAGTCCTGGTAGCTCTGCCAAAGGAACAACGGCGAGGCGAGTTTCCCCGGCAACAAGTGAGGCACCAGACGGACGCCGCGGCTGAACAGACTCTTCGCCGCTTCCCAATCCGATTGGGCATTGATGTGCGGCTGACTACGGAGCATTTGCGGCAGAAGGCGCAGAGTATCCTTGTGAAACTGCTCGAGCACATAGCCATTGATGGCTGTGCAGTGAAGTGTGATTTCACTGTGTTTGCCTATCGTGGTTTTCCACAGATTCTTGAATACGGCCTGCTGGCCTTCAGGCAAACGCCGGATGATCAAATCCTGAAAATGCCCTGGAATGTTCACTGCATCGATCAATTGCGCTTCATTTTCGAACTCGCGAAATACGTATCTGGAGTAGGGCGCGTAGAGCACCCGCGGTCCTGTTTGCCCCGCACGCGGCCCGATTACATAGAGTCCAAGCGCATCCACGGCATGAGCGCCGGCAGTCTTGATCAACGATAGCGGGCAGGCGATGGCATCGGCACCCTCGACCATGGCGCGCGCTACCCCGTCCGGCATATCCAACACCTGGCAAATGTAGTCGTAACCGGTATCCGAGAGTTGTTGCTGCAACTTCATCGAGTGGGCGTGCTGCATCAATTGCCAGGGCAACTGGCGAAAAAACCGTTCTTTGCTGGTGCGCGCGGGTGCGCTGTCAGCTGACAGCGCTTCGGTCACTTTCCCCGTGTAGGTGGTGGCGACGTCGAGCGATTGCAGCAGTTGCCGTACGGCGATCTGGTCGAAATTTTCCGGTAACGCCGTGGCTGTTTTCGAAGCCACTTTGAAACCGCTGCCCTGCACGACATTGTAGTGATGCAGAGCAAACTCCAGCAGGTCGCAGGCGGGGCCGGCCAGGGTCAGGTTGGGAGTGATCTGGATGTCCTGTGGTCTTAGCCCATTGCCAGGGTATCTGGCATCGAGCAGTTTTTTCAGCCTGTGCTCGATATGAGTAGCCAGGGCCGGGGCGTCATCGAGGAAATCCTTGCCATCGATGAACGCGTGCCGAAGTTCATCCAGCAGTGCCAGTTGCGTGCGCTGTTCCGTCACCGGCGCGACGCGTAACCAGTCGGGAAAATCCAGATGACGCGCAAGGGTTCGCGCGAGATCGCCGGCACGTTGCAGGTTGGTATCGATGACCGCGTTTTTCTTGTGTTCGAGGAAGTCCTTGAGCGTGCCTTCGTCGTTGATACAAACGCGCAGCACTTCACACTCAGCAAGAAAGTGTTCGATAGCCGATTGCATGCGATCGCTGGCTACATGGCCTTCAATCAGTTGAAAACTGCCCAGTGTGTATTGCTGGTCCAGTCGACGCTGGGCTTTTACCAGATTCTCCAGCAAGGTCTGGCTCTGATTGTTGTCGTCGAGTCGTTGCTGTAATTGCCTTTGCGCGATAGCCAGATTGTCAAACAATTCCAGGCCGAGCGCCGGTGTCCACAGGACGGCGCGCCCCGAATGCTCGACGTCCATGCCGCCGCGCTCGGTCATGAGCACACAGTAAGCGAGCGGCAGCACGTCTTTTTGCCCCGCACAGGTAAGGGAGAGCGACCAGGCATCCGGGCGAAAACCACTGAGTGACTGGCGATCCCTGCGGGTGGCACGCCTGGCATCGAACACGGTATCGACGATTTTACGTCCCGCCTCCAGCCATCTTCCGCTGAGACTTTGCATATACGCCTCACCGCGTATTCCATCCTCGAATGCCTGCGCCAGTTTCCAGCGAATGCCTTCTAGAAACGTGCGCTGTCCGGCGCTATTCGTGGTCGGTTGTTCTTTGAAGTTGCTCGCGAGGTTTTCCAGGGTTCGTTCGAGACTTGTCGCCAGACGTGCAGCCTTCTCGGCTTGCACGAGTGACGACGGCGGAGCGCTGGTAAACAACGGTCGGGTACTCCAGCGCTCATTGACGTCGAGCTTGAGCAAGCGCTCATGAATCATCGAGCGAATATCCAGGGCCTTATCGAAGAGTGCATTAACGTCGGTACTGCGCTCGCTCTGGCAGAAGCGCAGCAGAACGAACTCGATGTTCTGTCGTTGTTTGGTGAGGATCGCCTCCAATAGCGTCGGCATGATCTCACCACTGATGTTTTCTCCAGATACCTGGGCATCGGTGAAACCCACGTAGCGATTGCGTTCCTCAAGACTCATCAGCCCGTACAGTTCGTCTTCGTGTCCAACAGCCTGGAGTTTCGCCTTTAACGTTTGCTGAAGATCGGCGTAGTTCGTGAGCACCTGCAGACCCTGGCTGGGGGTGTAGAGATAGGCGTGGTCATGATTGATCATCAGCGAACCGGCCAGCTCGACACAGGCTGTCTCTTGGCTCAAACACACGGTTTCGAAGGTGGGACGCCGCACGGCCACACTGGGCTCGCGGATCAAACTGTGCAGGGCGTCAAACTCGCTGGCGGAGAGGATTTGCGTTTCGCGCTTGATCATCAGGTCGGCGCGGGCCTGATCCTGTAGCGTCTGGCTGAACAGGGTGCGTCTTGGTGAGCCCTCGAATGAGGCTGCAGTCCAATAGGCCTCAAGCTGACGAAACAACAGCATGGCCAGTTTGCTCGACACGGACTTGATGGCATTGGCCCAGGCTGTCTGATCGTTCTCGTGCGGGGAACGGCCTGGATGAGAAAATTCGACGCTTTGTCCGTGCGGCCAGCCCTGACGACGAAAGTGCAGCAGCAGCGCCTCACTCAGTGACAGCGAATCGACCCATTGCCTGACCTGGGAGGACGTCGCAGCGTAGAAACCGACCCGGGTGAGTGACTGTTGCAAATTGCCAAAATGAGGTGCCAGCTGCTCGTCGAAGATCTTTTCCAGCAGGCTGGTGAGTGATGGCAGGCGTTTGAGCTCATCCAGCAGGTCGCGTGCGCACCGATCCTGGGCGTCGCTGATCGCCGACTGTTGATCCTCGAACACGTCACCTTCGATCGTTTCACGGGTCATGGTAATTCCGCGTTTTTCCACCAGCTCTTTGCGCATCGATGCCGTAAGGAAGGCCAGCAAATCATCTGACTCGTCGACGTTGTCGAGGCGCGCTTGCAAGGCGTCCGTCAGCGCTCTGTCATCGCTGTATTTCTTCAGGCCGTCGTAGGGGGTGTACAAAAACACGCCGTTGTCATCCGGTCCGCAGCCGAGAACGAAACTGCCGGCCAGAGGCACGGCCAGCTGTTTGTCGGCGTTGAGCAGAATACGTTCGGCCAGCATTGGCGGGGTTTGCTTGCTACGCAGGGCGTGGGTCGCCAGTTGCACATGCGCAAGCCAACTGAAGTCTTTGCTGTTGAAACCGTGGGCTTTCGCCAGAACGGTGTGCAGGCCGGGGGATTTCAGAAAATCGGCAAATAGAAGTGGTGCAGTCGAACTGGACATCATCGGAGCTCTGAACAGGACGCCATCGGGCAGAGGCTCAACAATAGGTCCGCAGGCCGGCGCACTTGCGGTACAGGGTTACCGCACGCGCCGGATTGAGTTGTGCAGTCGCGCAGGCCCGTCATCGCCGATCAATCCAAGGGTTGACAGCTGACAGCTGTGGCGGGGTTAATCGGTGGGCTAATCGACCGTACGCTGTTGTTCCCTCCAATAATCATTCTGGAGCTTCAGATGTCTGCGCCACACGATCATGACTTGTCATCGTTATCCCTCGACGCACTCACGCAATTGCTTGAAACGATTTTTCTGCGCCATGGCACTTCCAGCGAAGTGGCCCGGGTGTTGGCGGCCAACTGTGCCAGCGCCGAACGCGACGGTGCTCACAGCCATGGTGTGTTCCGCATGCCCGGCTACGTCTCGACCCTGAAAAGCGGCTGGGTCAATGGCCATGCCGTGCCCCAGGTTGAAGACGTCGCGCCCGGGTTTATCCGCGTTGACGCCGGCAATGGTTTTGCCCAACCCGCATTGGCTGCCGCCCGATCACTGCTGGTGGAAAAGGCGCGTCATGCCGGCATCGCCGTATTGGCAATCCGCAATTCCCACCATTTCGCCGCGTTGTGGCCGGATGTCGAGCCGTTTGCCGACGAGGGTCTGGTCGCGCTAAGCGTGGTCAATAGCATGACGTGCGTTGTACCCCATGGCGCGGATCGACCGCTATTCGGCACCAATCCGATTGCCTTCGCCGCGCCACGGGCCAATGCCGCACCGATCGTTTTTGATCTGGCCACCAGTGCCATTGCCCATGGCGACGTGCAGATTGCGGCGCGCAAAGGCGAAAAGCTGCCGCCCGGTATGGGCGTCGACAGCCTCGGCCAGGCGACGCAGGACCCCAAAGCGATTCTCGAAGGCGGGGCGTTGCTGCCATTTGGCGGCCATAAAGGTTCGGCACTGTCGATGATGGTTGAGTTACTCGCGGCGGCGTTGACCGGCGGCAATTTTTCGTTCGAGTTTGACTGGTCAAATCATCCGGGAGCAAAAACGCCCTGGACCGGGCAGCTATTGATTGTGATCGACCCGAGCAAGGCCGCGGGGCAGAGTTTTGCCCAACGCAGCGAGGAGTTGGTGCGGCAGATGCACGGGGTCGGGCTCAAGCGTTTGCCAGGGGATCGCCGGCATTTGCAGCGCAGCCAATCGATGGCCGAGGGGATTGCACTGGATGAGCAGACATTAAGGCAGTTACGGGAGTTGGCAGGGGATTGAGGCTGTGCGCAGGCATAAAAAAAGCGAACCGTCAGGTTCGCCTTTTTTTTGTGGTGCCTGGACTCAGCGACGGCCGAGCAGCAGCCCCACCACCAGACCGAAACCGGCGGAGATCGCCACGGTCTGCCATGGGTGACCACCGATGTAATTTTCAGTGGCTTCGACCGCAGGTTTGGTGCGTTCGCGTACGCTGGACACTGAATCCAGCGCCTGCTGCAGTTTCAGAGCGATTTGTGCGCGCAGCGTTTCCGCTTCTTCGCCAACCAGAGAAGCGCCGCTTTTGAGCAGTTTGTCCGATTCTTCGATCAAAGCCTGAAGCTCGCTGAAGGCTTGATCCTTGATTTGCTCTTCGGCAGCTTGCGAGGCGGTTTTACGGGCCATTGGGTGACTCCTTGCAGGTGAATGGACACTGACCAATGGAGTGTAGCGACAGGTGAAAAGTTGCACGTGATTCGCGTAGAAGGGGAAAACCTGCAACGAAGGTTTCCCTCGAGCGTGTAAGATGTCGCCATTTTACGCAGCAGGATAATTCCCCATGAGTTTCAATCTGGCCGACAAATCCCTCGCAGAGCGCGCAGCGCTGGAAGACGAGAAATCCCGTCTGTTCGAACTCTGGCAGAACAATCTGGGTAAAGCCAAAGGCGAAGCCGCGCGTCTGTTTGGCGAGCGCTCCAAGCGCAAGGGCAAATGGGCCGAGTGGGTCCGCGCCGAGCTGGACGGCATGTCGCCGCCGGAGTTCGCCAACATGGTGCGCAGCGAAGTCAACCGCCTGATGGCGGCGAACAAGTAAACCGCGTCACGCTTGGCCGAACGTGGCGGCAATCGCTTCGCGAACCTTGACCAGCACCGGATCGATCTGCGTGCCGGTGCGCCAGCCCAGTTCGACCGGATAGCGCGGCAAAGCCACAGGGCAGGGCAGCAATGCCAGTCCGCTCAGCGCGGCAATACTTGCGGCGGCGTGGGCCGGAATGGTCGCCACCGCCTGACTGCCCTTGAGCAGGAAGGGTAGCGCGGCAAAATGTGTGGTTGACGCGCAGACCCGGCGGCTCAATCCCACGGCCGCCAATCCCTCGTCGGTGATGCCGATAAAGCCGCCCGACGACACCAGAATGTGCTCGCGGGCGACAAACTCTTGCAACTCGATCTGCTGCTGGCCCGGCGCAAGACTGGCCGGATCGACCAGACACGCATAGCCCCCTTCACCCAATACCTGACGACTGAGCAAACGCTCGGCGAAGCCGCCAGCGGTGATCGCCAGATCGATGCTGCGCTCCATCAGCGCACGAGCAACGATCTGGCTGTGGGTCTGGCGAAAGATCAGCCGCAGCTTTGGCGCGTGGCGGGCGATTTCTTCGATCAAGGCGCGACCGTAGGCAATTTCAAAATCATCTGACAGACCAATCGCTACCGAACGCCCGTCGTACTGATTGGCTGTCGGATCGAGCATGGCCAGACTTTGCCGGCATTTGTTCAGCGCATCGCTGATCACCGGTTTCAGCTGGTTGGCCTGCAGGGTCGGCGCCAGGCCACGCCCGGTGCGCACAAACAATTGGTCGCCGTAAACCTCGCGCAGGCGCCGCAATGCCGCGCTGACCGCCGATTGCGTCACGCCCAGGCGCAAGGCGGCGCGGCTGGCGCTGGATTCCTCGTGCAGTGCTTCGAAAACTTTCAGCAAGTTGAGATCGATGTTGGCGATATTCATTTGGCTCATATCATTCAGCAGTGTTTGGGGCTTTATTCATGATCGCGTGGCGCTGGAGAATCGGCAACACCTGAACCTGATGGAGTAAACACGATGCCAAAATCCATTGTTGCTGCACTACAGATCGGCGCCTTGCCCGGTGGCAAAGACGAAACCCTCGATCAGATCCTCGGCTGGGAAAGCGCGATCATCGAATCCGGCGCAGCGCTGGTGGTGATGCCGGAGGCCTTGCTTGGCGGCTATCCGAAAGGCGAGGGCTTCGGCACGCAGCTGGGCTATCGCCTGCCTGAAGGGCGTGAGGCCTTCGCGCGTTATTTTGCCAACGCCATCGATGTGCCCGGCGCCGAAACCGAGGCGCTCTGCGGATTGTCGGCGCGCACCGGGGCCAATCTGGTGATCGGCGTCATCGAGCGCGCGGGCAGCACTTTGTATTGCACAGCGCTGTACTTCGATCCGCAGGCCGGACTCATCGGCAAACACCGCAAGCTCATGCCCACCGGCACCGAGCGATTGATCTGGGGCAAGGGTGACGGCTCGACTTTGCCGGTGTTCGACACTCAGGTGGGCAAGCTCGGCGCGGTAGTCTGCTGGGAAAACATGATGCCGCTGCTGCGCACGGCGATGTACGCCAAAGGCGTTGAAGTCTGGTGCGCGCCGACCGTGGATGAGCGCGAGATGTGGCAAGTCAGCATGCGTCACATCGCCCATGAAGGCCGCTGCTTTGTGGTCAGCGCTTGTCAGGTGCAGGCCTCGCCTAATGAGTTGGGTGTGGACATTGCCAACTGGCCGGGCGATCGGCCGTTGATCGCTGGCGGCAGCGTGATCGTCGGGCCGATGGGCGATGTGCTGGCTGGACCGTTGCGTGGCGAGGCGGGGTTGCTCACGGCGCAGATCGACACCGATGAACTGATCCGTGCGCGCTATGACTACGATGTGGTCGGCCACTACGCGCGGCCGGATGTCTTCGAGTTGAGCGTGGATGAGCGGGCGAAGCCGGGGGTGCGGTTCAACTCCTGACCTTGAAACTTGCAGAGAACCTGTGGGAGCGAGCCTGCTCGCGAAGACGTAGGCAACATGAGCGTCGTAGTCGCCTGAATGACCGCCTTCGCGAGCAGGCTCGCTCCCACAGGGGTTGTGTGGCGTTCTCCCGATTGGAACCGCTGACTACCAGGTCGCCGCACTCGCCTTGGGCAAACTCAACTTGCCGCTGTCGCTAAAGCGCATGGTGCCAAACAACCCGCCCGCCAGTTTGCCGCGCAGTACGTAGGGCAGGTTATCGAGGCTTTGCGTCTGGCTCAGGCCCAAGGTCTGGCGCAGGAACGAGAACGCCGAGACACTGACCGGCACCGTGACAATAGCTTCGGAGAAACGCGGTATCGAGCCGCTCTGATCGCTCACACCGGACGCCAGCGAATGACCGTTGACCTCCAGATCCAACGCGATGCCGTTGTAGTCGATCGCTGTCTCATTGGGGTTTTGTACGCGCAGCTTGATGGCGAAACGTACTTCCAGATCCTGGCTCGGCAACGGTTCGAGGCCGACCACGTTGATGTTTACCGGGTCACGGTTGGGGAACAGCGCACAAGCACTGAGGGACAGCAGCAGTAACGACAGAATGACGGCGTGCAAGCGGCGCATAAACGGTCTCTCAAAAAAAAGGGCTGAACCGTCATCGGCTCAGCCCTTCCTTTTTAAAGGCCAGACGTTAGCGGTTCAACTGTGCGACAGCCGCCGCTGGGGCAGGTTCACCTTTGGCCGGCATGTCCGGGTTTTCCATGACCTGCAGAATAGAAGCTTCCGGGTCGAAATCGTCTTCTTCCAGTTCGATGAACTCTTCGGGCAGGAAGATGTTCAGCACGATAGCGCACAACGCGCCGACGGTGATTGGCGATTCGAAGATGTTGCGCAGCGCTTGCGGCAATTCCCGCAACACTTCCGGCACCGCCGCGATGCCCAGGCCCATCCCTAAGGAAATCGCCACGATCAGCATGTTGCGCCGATGCAGCCCGGCTTCGGCGAGGATCTTGATCCCGGCCACGGCGACGGTACCGAACATCACCAGCTCGGCGCCGCCCAGCACCGGTTTCGGCATCAGTTGCAGCACCGCGCCGATCATCGGGAACAAACCGAGCAATACCAGCAGGCCCGCGATAAAAAACGCCACGTAGCGGCTGGCCACGCCGGTCAGCTGGATCACGCCGTTGTTTTGCGCGAAGGTCACCATCGGCATGCTGTTGAACACCGCCGCCATCGCCGAGTTGAGACCATCGGCGAGCAGGCCGGATTTGATTCGGCGGATGTACAGCGGGCCCTTGACCGGTTGCCGCGAGATCATCGAGTTCGCGGTCAGGTCACCGGCCGCTTCCAGCGGCGACACCAGAAAGATCACCGCCACCGGCACGAACGCCACCCAATCGAAGTTGAAACCGTACTTGAAAGGCACCGGCACGCTGATCAGCGGTACTTCCGGGATCGAAGCAAAATCCACCGTGCCCATCAGCCAGGCCACCACATAACCCAAGGTCAGGCCGATGACAATCGCGCCCAGCCGCAGGAACGGCACGTCGACGCGGTTCAGCACCACGATCGTGCCGATCACCAGCGCCGCGAGAAACACGTGACTGGCTGCGCCCAGGTCAGGCGCACCGAAGCCGCCGGCGATGTCGGTCATCGCCACTTTGATCAGCGACAGGCCCATCAGCGTAATGATGGTGCCGGTGACCACCGGGGTGATCAGCATGCGCAGTTTGCCGATGAACTGGCTGAGCACCACTTCGATGAAGGCAGCGAAAAAACACACGCCGAAGATCGTCGAGAGGATTTCATCGGTGCCGCCACCGCGCGCCTTGACCATGAACCCGGCGCTGAGAATGACACTGATAAAGGAAAAACTGGTGCCTTGCAGGCACAGCAGACCTGAACCCACCGGGCCGAAGCGCTTGGCCTGCACAAACGTGCCGAGGCCGGAGACGAACAGCGCCATGCTGATCAAGTAAGGGATTTCACTTTGCAGGCCCAGCGCGCCGCCCATGATCAGGGTCGGGGTGATGATGCCGACGAAACTTGCCAGCACATGTTGCAGCGCGGCGAACACGGTGGCAGTCAGGTGCGGACGGTCGTTCAGGCCGTAAATCAGGTCGTTGTTGCGCGAGGCTTTTTCAGAGGCGGTCATGGTGATGTGCGCGCCGCGAGGCGGGGCCGGGTCAGAAAATGGGTGCGCAGGATGCCGCAAGAGGGCGGCGAGGGCAACGAGCAATAACTGCCTGAAAGGTCAGGTTTTGCTGGGCGCAATGCCCCCTGTGGGAGCGAGCCTGCTCGCGAAAGCGGTGTATCAGTGAATATTTGTATCGGCTGACACGACGCCTTCGCGAGCAGGCTCGCTCCCACATGCGGATCATTCACGTGCCTCGACCAGCAATGGAAAATCCGCCGTGGCATACTCCCGCGCATGACTTTCGACTCTCCCCTCAGTGCCTGGCAATACGCCGTTGAACACAAGGGCTTCATCCAGGATGAAGCCCAGGAACACGCGGTCTGGGCCTTGCAAAAATGCCATGAAGCCTTGCACGCCGGTAGCCGTTCGATCAGCGGCGTGTACCTGTGGGGGCCGGTCGGGCGCGGCAAGACCTGGCTGATGGATCAGTTCTATCAGAGCCTGCGGGTGCCAGCGCGGCGTCAGCACTTTCATCACTTCATGGGCTGGGTGCATCAGCGCTCCTTCCAACTGAGCGGCATCGCCGATCCACTGCGCGCACTGGCCAAGGAGCTGGCCGGCGAAGTGCGCGTGTTGTGCTTCGATGAGCTGTTCGTCAATGACATCGGTGACGCGATCATTCTCGGGCGACTTTTCCAGGTCATGTTCGACGAAGGCGTGGTGATTGTTTGCACATCCAACCTGCCGCCCGATGATCTGTACGCGGACGGCTTCAACCGCGACCGCTTTACTCCGGCGATTACGGCGATCAAAGCGCAGATGCAAGTGGTCGCGGTGAATGGCGCCGAGGATCATCGCCTGCATCCGGGGGCGATCGAACAACGCTATTTTGTCCGTACCGCCGATAAACCGAGTGCGCTGGATGGTGTGTTCAAATCGCTGGTTTCGGCTGAGAGCCCAAGTGACGAACCCGTCGCCGTGGGCCATCGAATGCTCAACGTGGTGCAGGCCAGCGAATCCGTGCTGTGGTGCCGTTACCGTGATCTGTGCGAACAACCTTTCGCCGCCATGGACTTCATCGCGCTGTGTGATCGCTACCGGGCTATCCTGTTGAGCGAAGTGCCAAGTCTGAGCGCACAGAAACGTGAGGGACGCATCGCACGCGGCACTGAAGATGGCGCGCAACGCGTGGTCGCCGGCGACCGCGAACTGCCGCAGCTGTCGGTGCATGACGACGGCGTGCGCCGCTTCATCGCGCTGGTCGACGAATGCTACGACCGCAAGGTGCCGCTGTACGTCGAGGCAAGCGTGTCAATGGACGCGCTGTACACCGAGGGTTATCTGCAATTCCCGTTCCGCCGCACCCTCAGTCGTTTGCAGGAGATGCAATTGCAGCGTTTCGCCGAAGCCTGAAAAGAGGAGGGCGCCGACATGAGCCAACCGTTGTCCCATCATCTGCTGACCATGGCCTATCAGAATGCCTGGGCCAATCATCGCCTGGCCAAGGCCTGGACCCAGCTCGATGCCGCCGAATTGACCGCGCCACGGGTGAGCTTCTTCCCGAGCATCCGCCTCACGCTCAATCACATCCTCACCTGCGACTGGTTCTACGTCGACGCGCTCGAACGGGAATTGCGCGGTGACGAGCCGCACCCTGACTGCTATGTGTTCTTCAATGCGGACGAGCCGTTTACCGACGCCGCCGCGCTGCGTGAAGAACAGGCACATGTCGACCGTCGTCTGATCGCCTATTGCGAACAACTGCGCGATGCCGATCTGCCGAGAATCGTCACCATCGCCCGCGAAACACCACAACACGACAGCCGCTTGCGCATGCTCTCGCATCTGTTCGAACACCAGATCCACCATCGCGGCCAGGTGCATGCGATGCTCAGCGGCACGACGGTCAAGCCACCGCAGCTGGATGAGTTCTTCTGTGTCGGCGAAAGGGCATTGCGCGCCGAAGATTTTGCCGAACTGGGCTGGACTGAAGAACTCATCTGGGGCCACTGACCGCAAAAGATCGCAGCCTCGTTGCACTCGTCAGCTCCTACAAATAACGCTGTGCAGGTTCTGGATAAAGGCTTTGCAAGCCTGAAAAGCCCCTCACCCTAACCCTCTCCCAGAGGGAGAGGGGACTGACCGCAGTGACCGATCCAGATACGCCGACCTGAAATATCGAGCCGAACTCAGGTTTTGCAGAGCAAAAAGATCGGCTCCCTCTCCCTCGGGAGAGGGCGGGGTGAGGGGCGAATTCAGCGCTGATCACGAGCCGGATACATATCCGCCTGACCATAAAAAAAGGCGCCCCAGGCAGGGCGCCTCAACTGTCATCTCCCGGGCCAGAGCGGAGCCACGGAAGGTCCATCGGTTGCTCGATAAAGCTCAGTCGCGATAAGTCTCGGTCACCTGCGCCGTCTGGTCGGCAGGGACACGAATTTCTTTCGCATTGGCGTCGGCCCTTTGCTCGCTCTGCGCGTGCGCGACCGGGAAGTTGTCGTAGTAATAACGCATGCGTTCGGCGCCGCCCTCAGCGAACACGCTGGTGGAGCCGACGGCGAGCAGGGTGGTGAGGATGATGGTGGTGGTTTTCATGGTGCCTCCTACTGAACAAGTGGGAGTCGGTTCGTCCGTGAAGCAGATCTCGGGGGAGAGTCTGCGTCGCGGCCATTAACAATGGGTTAACGCTCGTTCATCGCAAATATTGCGGCGTATTACAGGGTCGTTGACAGGAAGAAGCGTCACGGCCGGCGGGCACAAAAAAGGGCCCTTGCAGGCCCTTTGTCGTTTTACTTCTGCGCCACTTCTGCGGGTGCCGGTGGCTTGGGCTTCATCAAGCTGAAATCAATCAACGCGCGTTTCGCCGTCTGGTACGGATCGCCGATCAACAGCTTGCGCGGTACGAAGCTGTCGCTGACCAGACTCTTGCTGCGGTCCAGCTCATCCGAACTCAACCCCGCCAGATCCGCCCAGGTATGGATGAACTGCGAGCTGCTGTACGGGCGGCTGAGGTCGCCGGCGAAGTTCCAGTCGTGGTTTTCCTTCCATTTTGGCGAGGCCCAGGCCATGAACGGGATGGTGTACATCGGTGCGGTCGGTTTGTTTTCGTTACGGCCCAAAGTGCTGTGGCCGGCCGAGTCGAAGACATCTTCGCCGTGATCGGACAGGTACAGCAAAAAGCCGTTCGGGTCGGATTTGGCGTAGTCCTTGATCAGGCTCGAAACCACGAAGTCGTTGTACAGCACGGCATTGTCGTAGCTGTTGTAGGTCGGCAACTGGTCATCGCGCACGCCGGCCGGTACGCCCTGGCGATCCTGAAACTTGTCGAACGTCGGAGGATAGCGGTACTGGTAACTCATGTGCGTGCCGAGCAGGTGCACGACGATCAGTTTGCGTTCAGCAGGATCGGTCAGAGCCTTGTTGAACGGTTCGATGACGTCGCCATCGTACTGTGCGGCGTTCTGGTTGCGGTTATTGTTCAGGTACACCTGCTCGTCGGCCTGTTCGGAGAAGGTCGTGAGCATGGTGTTGCGCTTGGTCATGGTCTGTTGGTTGGTAATCCAGAACGTCTTGTAGCCGGCCTGTTTCATCACGCTGACCAGCGACGGCGTGGACAGGTACAGATCCGGATTCTGCTCATCGGCGAAGGTCAGCACTTGCTGCAACGCCTCGATGGTGTAGGGGCGCGGAGTGATGACGTTGTCGAAGATCGCCAGTTGATCCTTGAGCTTGTCCAGTTCCGGTGTGGTGTTGCGCGGATAACCGTAAAGGCTCATGCGCTGACGGTTGGTCGATTCACCGATGACCAGCACCAGGGTCGCCGGTTGGCCGGCCGAGGCGTCCTTGAGGTTTTTCAGCGGCGGGATCTTGCTCGCGCTGTCGAGCATGCCCTGCATGTCGGCGAGGGTTTCCTGATAGCGGTGATAGGCCACGGCCATCTGCCATGGCACTGCTGGCTCGATGCGGGTTTCGAATTTCTCGAAGCCTTGGGCAAAGGTGCCCATGCGCAGGGTTTGCTTGACCAGCGGGTAGCCAACCACGGCAACCACGATCGCCGTCGCAGCAACCAGGGCGCGGCCGCGCGGCATGTACACCGGGCGCAGGCGCGTCCACAGGAAGTATGCGAACGCAGTATGCGCAAGGAATGCCGGAACCATCCACCAGGCGAAGTACTGGGTCATGTACTCGCCAGCTTCAGACACGTTCGATTCGAACATGATGAAGATGACGCTCTGGGAAAACTCCTGCTGATAAATGAAGAAGTAGCCGAGGCTGGCCATCGAGCAGGCCCATAGCACTACGCCGATAATCGCCGCGATTACGCGGGTCTGCTTGGGAAACAACAGCATCGGCGCCAGCCACAATGCGCTCATCACGAACGCCTGACGGAATCCGGTAAAGCCGGATGTGCCGGTCAGCTGGATCAGCAGTTGGGTGATACCCGAGAAGTACCAGAAGAAAACGAACAGCCAGATAAATCCGGCCCAGTCGAAACCAGCCGCAGTCGTTTTGCTGCGTTTGAACAATGCCATTCAGCGCTCCAGCTCAATCATCAAACCCACGCCGGAACGCTTCCATGACACCGACGAACAGAGGCCGTACGCGCAGGTACGGCCAGAATGGGGCGGAGTATCCCCAAGGGTATGTGAAAGATTTGTTAAACGCCGCTTTTATGTGGCATCAGGCGGTCAGAGGTGCAACGTGTCGGGAACGACGACGGTCGTTCCCGAAGCCGCGGGGGATCAGGCGTGGGGCGCGCGCTGCACAACCGGACGCGGTTGCGGCTGCGAGCCTTGAGTCAATGCGCGCAATTGCGCCAATTCGTGCTTCAACTGGTCGCGCTCGTCTTTCAACTGGCGCAATTCATCGCGACGGATCGTAACGTAGAGGGTTTGTGGCGGCATTGCTGTGTGTACTGTGCCCATTGCTCACCTCGCAAATGGCGTGCATCAACTGTAAGTCACTCCTCGTTCCGAGGCGCTTGACTTACTATCGGCGCCAATTTTGATTTCTTTTGCCCTGGAAGGGAACTTTTTTATTTTTCATGGTCGGTGTGTCTTCGGCAGGATTCGGGGCGTTATCACTCTGAATCGGGCACAATGCCCGGAAACTTCATCGCAACGCTCTGGACTAACCTCCATCAGTCGCGTTGGGCTATAACCAATGACACATATTTATTTGTAGTAAGGAGCATCAGCACATGCAACTCGGGATTATTGGACTGGGCCGCATGGGCGGCAATATTGCGCGACGTCTGATGCTCAACGGTCACACCACCGTTGTTTATGACCGCAATACCGCTTTCATCGATAACCTGGTCGCCGAGGGCTCCACGGGCGTCGCCGATTTGCCGGGCCTGGTCGCTGGCCTCGACAAGCCACGTGCCGTTTGGGTCATGCTGCCGGCCGGCGCACCGACCGAAGACACCATCAACACCCTGAGCGAACTGCTCGAACCCGGCGATACCATCATCGACGGCGGCAACACCAACTATAAGGATGACATTCGCCGGGCCAAGACGCTGAACGCGAAGGGTCTGCACTACATCGACGTTGGCACCTCCGGCGGCGTCTGGGGCCTGGAACGCGGCTATTGCATGATGATCGGCGGCGACGCCGAAACCGTGCAGCGTCTGGATCCGCTGTTCGCGGCACTGGCGCCGGGGATGGGCGACATCCCGCGTACCAAGGATCGCAAGTCCGATGACCATCGCGCCGAGCACGGTTACATTCATGCCGGCCCAGCCGGTGCCGGGCACTTCGTGAAGATGATTCACAACGGCATCGAGTACGGCATGATGGCCGCGTTCGCCGAGGGCTTCGACATTCTCAAGACCAAATCCAGCGAACGTCTCCCGGAAGATCAGCGTTTCGACCTCAACGTGGCCGACATCGCGGAAGTCTGGCGTCGTGGCAGCGTGGTGTCGTCGTGGCTGCTGGACCTGACTGCCGATGCACTGGCCAGCGATCCGAAGCTCGACGGTTTCTCCGGCTCGGTAGCCGACAGCGGCGAAGGTCAATGGACCATCGAGGCGGCCATGGAGCAAGCGGTGCCGGTACCGGTGCTGTCCAACTCGCTGTTCTCCCGTTACCGCTCGCGCGGACAGGGCACCTTTGGTGACAAGATCCTGTCGGCACAACGCTTCGGCTTCGGCGGCCACGTGGAGACCGCGAAAAAATGACCCGTACGATCCGCAAAAAATCCAAGGCAGAACCCGCACCACCGACCACGCTGTTCCTGTTCGGTGCCCACGGCGACCTGGTCAAGCGCTTGCTCATGCCGGCGCTGTACAACCTCAGTCGCGACGGCCTGCTCGACGAGAATCTGCGGATCGTTGGCGTTGATCACAACGCCATTACCGATGAAGCCTTCGCGCAGAAGCTCGAAGATTTCATTCGTACCGAAGTGGCGGCGAAGGTCGGCAAGGGCGATCAGATGCTTGATCCGCTCTTGTGGGCCAAGCTCGCCAAAGGTATCAGCTACGTCCAGGGCGACTTCCTCGACGACAGCACCTATTCAGCCCTGGCGGCGAAAATCGCCGACAGCGGCACCGGCAATGCGGTGTTCTACCTGGCCACCGCGCCGCGTTTCTTTAGTGAAGTGGTGCGCCGCCTCGGCAGCGCCGGTTTGCTTGAAGAAACTCCCGAAGCGTTCAGAAGGGTGGTGATCGAGAAGCCGTTCGGCTCCGATCTGCAGACGGCCGAGGCGTTGAACGCTTGCTTGCTCAAGGTCATGAGCGAGAAGCAGATCTACCGGATCGACCATTACCTGGGCAAGGAAACCGTGCAGAACATTCTGGTCAGCCGGTTTTCCAACAGCCTGTTCGAAGCATTCTGGAACAACCATTACATCGACCACGTGCAAATCACCGCGGCGGAAACCGTCGGCGTCGAAACCCGTGGCAGTTTTTACGAACACACCGGCGCACTGCGCGACATGGTGCCCAATCACCTGTTCCAGTTGCTGGCCATGGTCGCCATGGAACCGCCGGCGGCGTTCGGCGCCGATGCGGTGCGTGGCGAGAAGGCCAAGGTCGTCGGGGCGATTCGGCCCTGGTCGACGGAAGAGGCGCGGGCCAACTCGGTGCGTGGTCAGTACAGCGCCGGAAAGCGCGACGGCCAGCCGTTGAACGGTTATCGGGAAGAAGCCAACGTCGCGCCCGACAGCACCACGGAAACCTATGTGGCACTGAAGGTGATGATCGACAACTGGCGTTGGGTCGGTGTGCCATTCTATCTGCGCACCGGCAAACGCATGAGCGTGCGCGATACCGAGATCGTCATCTGCTTCAAACCGGCGCCTTATGCGCAGTTCCGCGACACCGAAGTCGACGAATTGCAACCGACCTACCTGCGTATCCAGATCCAGCCGAACGAAGGCATGTGGTTCGACCTGCTGGCCAAGCGGCCGGGACCGGCGTTGAACATGGCCAACATCGAGCTGGGTTTTGCCTACAAGGACTTCTTCGAGATGCAGCCTTCGACCGGCTATGAAACCTTGATCTACGACTGTTTGACGGGCGACCAGACTCTGTTCCAGCGCGCCGACAATATCGAGAACGGCTGGAGAGCAGTGCAGCCATTCCTCGATGCCTGGCAGCAGGATGCGAGCGTCGAGTTGTATGCGGCCGGCGAAGATGGTCCGCAAGCAGCCGAAGATCTCCTGACTCGCGATGGTCGCGTCTGGCATGGCCTCGGATGAGTGACCTGGCGAAACAACCCATCGGTTTTTTGCTCAGCGACATGGATGGCACGCTGTTGCTGCCGGATCACACGCTGAACCAACGCACCATCGACGCGGTTCGTTCGCTGCGCGAGGCCGGCGTGCTGTTCAGCCTCGCCAGCGGACGCCCGCCGAAAGCGATGTTGCAGCAAATCGAGGCGCTCGGCGTTGATCTGCCGACAGCGGCATTCAATGGCGGCACCATCGTCAAGCCGGACGGCACGCTGTTGGCCGCGCATTATTTGCCGGCAACCACGGCGCTGATCGCACTGGCACTGTTTGCCGATCAACCTGACGTGGAAATCTGGGTGTTCAGCGGCGGTGACTGGCTGCTCAAGGACCCGCACGGGCCGATGGTCCCACGAGAGCAGAGCGGCCTCGGCTATCCGCCGGTGGTGGTCGAGAGCTTTGAGCCCTACCTGGAACGGATCGACAAGATCGTCGCCACCAGCAACAACACTGACTTGTTGATCGAACTGGAGGCACAGCTGTTGCCGAAGGTTAACGGCATGGCGCAAGTGTCGCGTTCGCAGCCGGTGTACCTCGACGTCACCGCGCTGGAAGCCAACAAAGGCACTGCCCTGACGACGATCGCCGAATACCTCGGAGTGCCGCTGGAGCAAACGGCGGTCATCGGCGACGGCGGCAATGACCCGGCGATGTTCAAATGCGCCGGCTTGTCGATTGCCATGGGCCAGGCGGAAGAGGCGGTGAAGCGCCAGGCTGATGTCGTCACCGCATCCAATACTGAAGACGGTGTGGCACAGGCGATCGAGAAATACATCCTCCCGCGCTGACCCAACACAAAAAGCCAATGTGGGAGCGAGCTTGCTCGCGAAAGCGGTGTGTCATTCAACGAATCTGTTGTCTGACCCTCCCTTTTCGCGAGCAAGCTCGCTCCCACAGGGTTATTCAGCGTTGCCTAGAGCCAGTAGCTCACCGCATACCAGCCCAGCAGGCCCATCACCACGGTGTACGGCAGCGCCATCCACACCATGCGCCCGTACGACAAACGCACCAGCGGCGCAATTGCCGAGGTCAGCAGGAACAAAAACGCTGCCTGTCCATTGGGCGTTGCCACACTTGGCAGATTCGTGCCGGTATTGATCGCAATTGCCAACGTCTCGAAATGCTCCCGACTCATGTGCCCGGCGAGGAACGCCTGTTTCACCTCGGTGATGTATATGGTCGCGACAAACACGTTGTCACTGATCGCCGAGAGCAGGCCATTGGCGATGAACAACATGCCCGGCTGTTGATCGACCGGCAACGCCAGTACCCACTGAATCAACGGCGCGAACAGCTGTTGATCATGAATCACCGCCACCACGGCAAAAAACACCACCAGCAGCGCGGTAAACGGCATGGCGTCCTTGAACGCATTGCCCAGGCGATGCTCGTCGGTGATCCCGCTGAACGCGGTGATCAACACAATCACCATCAAACCGATCAGGCCGACTTCGGCGAGGTGAAACGCCAGGCATCCAATCAGAATCAGCGCCGCCGCGCCTTGCACCAGCAGCGCAGCGGTTTGCCGCGACGTACGCTCGGCGTTGTCTTCAGTCGCATAGTTGGCCAACACCGCGCGCACGTTATCCGGCAGGAGAGTGCCGTAACCGAACCAGCGCAGTTTCTCCAGCAGCACGCAGGTCACCAGACCCGCCACCAGCACCGGCAGCGACACCGGGGCGACTTTCTGGAAAAACTCGCCGAAATGCCAGCCCATCTCATGACCGATCAACAGGTTCTGCGGTTCGCCCACCAAGGTGCAGACGCCGCCCAACGCGGTGCCGACAGCGCCGTGCATCAACAGACTGCGCAGGAAAGCGCGAAACTGATTCAGGTCATCATGGTGCAACCCGGGCAACTGCTGGTCGTCGCTGAAGTCGCTGTCCTTGCGCGGATCGTTGCCCGATGCAACCCGGTGATACACCGAATAAAAACCCACTGCCGCACTGATGATTACCGCCGTCACTGTCAACGCATCGAGAAAGGCCGAGAGGAACGCCGACAAAAAGCAGAACATCAGCGCCAAAACGGCTTTCGAACGCACCCCCAACAGCAGCCGCGAAAACAGAAACAGCAGCAGATCCTTCATGAAGTAGATGCCGGCAACCATGAACATCAGCAGCAGGATGACCGGGAAGTTGTGCAGCAACTCGTCATAGAGCGCTTGCGGGGTGGTCATCTTCAGCAGCAGCGCTTCAATCAACAACAAGCCGCCGGGCATCAACGGATAGCACTTGAGTGCCATAGCCAGGGTGAAGATGAATTCGATCACCAGCAACCAGCCGGCTGCGACCGGGCCAATAGTGAACAGCACCACGGCATTGAGGATGAGAAAACCGACGATGGTCGCCTTGTACCAGCGTGGCGATTGCCCGAGGAAGTTGTGCGCGAACGCCTGGGCGATTGAACCGGACATCGGCTGCTCCTTTTATTAAGAAGCGCGAAAGTTGCCGGATGTTTCAAGGAAGATCAAGGTGTTCGTGGTTGATCCCGATTACGGTGTTTGAAAGACGGTACGTTTGATTCGATTGGCAACACTGACCCGCCGAGTTTTAACTCGGCGGGCGCCAGCGCCTTGATACAGAATTACAATGGCGGCAGTTTCGAAGAGGCTACCTTGATTGTCCATGGGGCCGACTGCCGGTCCGAGTAGGATCGGCAAACGAACGTATAGCTCAAGTCAGGGAGAAGGTTTTCAACGAGGGCGTTGAAAATTCCATACTCATTCGCGATGAACTCGACCCCTTCCTGGGCATCGCTGAGGATCAGTCCACTCTCGTGCGGCGTGGCTGTACCCACCAGAACTACTGCAGTCTGCGTCGTGGTTTCGCCATCTTCGATGGGTTGATGATTGCCCTGACCAAATCCGAACTGAATGCTCAGCAACGCCGGTTTTTCGATCTCGACACTCCAAGGGGCTGACTCCTTGCCGTTTAACGCGCGAACGACGAATTTATGCGCGCCTGGCTTAAGACCTTGGATCCGGGCGCTCCAGTGCCCTGTTGGATCGACGTTGAGCAGCCGGCTCACGATGCCGTTATCTACGAGTTCCACCACTTGGTTTAACGGGCCGTTGCCAACAAAGCTCAGGTCGGTATGTGCGGTACTTGAGCCGTTTTCGATCAATTGGCCGTCAGGTCCTTTGACAGATTCGATCAATAGCTGACCCAGTGCGATAGTAACCACCCACGGTGATGACTCTTGTCCAAACTCATCTCGCACGGTGTAGACATGGGTACCCACAGACTGGTGGGAAAGGAGTGTTGTAACATGGCCAGTCTCGTCAAATTTTACAGGGGCGATCGGTCTTCCGCCGTCCAGAAAGTCCGCCGTGCTACGCTCAGTGCCCCCGGCTGTGATAAAGAACTCGCTAACTTCAACGACGCTATCGGGTGGTATGTACTTACCATCCAGTTCTTTGAGTTCGAGGATCCGCGGTTCGACCTCGCTTGCACGCTTGCTTGAAGCGCCAACTTGCGTCAGTCGCCCGGACAATTTCTCTTGATCAGTCATTTCAAAATTCCTTTTTTCAGGTGAAGCACGCAGCTATCTGCGTGTACCTCCATCTGATCCCTGATTCAAAGAGGCGTCTACTGTCAGAAATTACAGGTAGAGCTATGTAGCCGACGGACGGTAAGGTCCGCTTGCATGCCGATTATCTATTCAGATAACGCGCAACCAATGCCCGGTAGTTGCCATCCAGCGAATAGCCACCGACCACAAAGTCGCCGTCAGCTTGCACGGCCAGCGAATTGGCCGTATCGAGACTTCGGCCCAGACGCGTGCGCAACCAACCGTGGCCCTGGCCGAACGCTGGGTCGAGGCTGCCATCGCATCGATACCGGGCGACCATGAAGTCTGCTTCGACCCCGCCGATGGTTGTCCCGACAGCGATGATCCGACCGTCGCTCATCAACTGGGCGGCATTCCACTGGCACCCGCTGGGACCGATGTCCAGCACCTGTGGCTGGCCATGGTGACAGTGCAAGTCCGGTCGACCGTTCCCGTGCAGAACAAACGTGAGACAGCGGATCGGATCGCGACTGCTGCCAAAACAATAAAGCCTGTCGTTGCAATCGATGACCTGACTGACCTGAGCGCTTTTCCCGTGAGTTTTAAAGGCCATGAAACCGTCCACGGCGAAGCGCTCGTCCAAACGCCCATCGGGCAGATAAATCGCCAGCAGGCCTTCCTGAGGAAAGTCGATGGAACCTGCCACCACGATCCGGCCATCCTTCTTCAACAGGAGGGTGCTCAGCCACGTATTGAGTAACAGGTGGCGGACCATCACGAACCCGCGCCCGTTGAAAGACTCGTCCAGGCGGCCATCGGGCTGCAGGCGAATCAGCATCCCGGCGTGATCGGCGAGGCTGAAATGATGGTTGGCGATCAGCAGAATGCGGCCGTCTTCCTGCACCGCAAAATCACAGGCTTCAACCCCCGGCACGCCCGGAGGCAGCCAGTTGTCACGGGTGCCCATGGACAGCTCGCCGGGCAGCCGCACGACCTGGAAGCCGTTGTCGCCGAAGGATCGGTCCCGCTGGCCGTTGGTATCAAACAGGGCGAGGGCGGGCAGGGTGCGATGGGTATTTTCATAATGCAGGCCCGCCAGCAGAATCCTCCCGTCGGACAGTACCTGAACCTTGCCCGCCCTGGCTTCGAACCCCTCAACGAAGCTTCCGATCACGCTGCCCTGAGCGCCAAACGACAAATCAGCCGAACCATCGGCCAGCAGCCGCGCCAGGCCAAAACGACTTCCTTTCGGCGTACCGACCTTGGCAGCGACCAGAATCCGGCCCTGCGCATCGAGCGCGACATGCTGTGTCTGGCTGGACAGACTGCCGGCAAAATACACCTGCGCAATACCGCCAATGGCGAATGTCGAATCGAGCGAACCGGGGTTGTTCCATGCAGTGGGCAGCGCAAAAGTGTTCAGGGTAGACATGCACGCGTCTCCTTGCCAGTAGACCGATACCCAGTGGTTGGGCGGCTGACTGCACGAGCGAAACATTCAATCCCTGAACCGCGAGAAGTACAACTGGGAGAATCAACAGAAGGACGGTCGCACTGTGCCAGAACAGTGTCTTGTTGAACCAGTTGCAAGCGAGCCAAGCATTCAAGCAAGACCCGACTCGGCAAGTAACGGTTTTTCTGTAAGAAAAAAGGGCGGATGACTTTATGTCATCCGCCCTTGTTCGGTTATCAGTGTGGCATCGACCACGATTGCAACTTATGGCCGTCTTCGCTCAGCTCGGCGCGCGCCTGTTGCAGTAGTTGTTCGAGTTGCGCCGGGTCAGAGTAGGCGCTGCTCGGAATCTGTTTGCGACCGATGTGTGAATTGGTGCGGTCGACGACGGTCAGGCTCAGCTCGCCATTACCGTCCTGTGGCGCCCAGGCCACGCACTGGAAAGGTTTGAACGCGTGGTTGGCAATCAAAAGAGCTTCGTTGATACGGAGCGGGGCAGTCATGGGATCTCTCTCTAATTAGTGCCCAATCAAGTGATGTGCCGTCGGTTGGGCTTACCGTGCGGCGGGTTACTTGTATGTACTGATGCACGCAACCGGGGGACGGGTCACACTTGAAACAAAGAAATTTCAGGTTCTTTACATAACCCCGGCTAGTTTCGTTAATCCTGCACATGTCCGAACACCGCGCCGAATTCACCCCTCACCCCAGCCCTCTCCCCGAGGAGAGGGAGCCGGCCTGTGGGGACTTCGGTACTTGAGTTCGGCTCGGCATCTCAGGTCGGTATAACTCGAGCAAACACCTCGGTCAGTCCCCTCTACCTCTGGGAGAGGGTGAGGGTGAGGGTGAGGGCTGCTGTTTGACACACTGCGAATAGTCGATAGCTAACTAACAACCAGCTTTCTTATAACTCTTTTAATAAGCCCCCTATAAGCAATCGATACAAGCACCCGTCAAAATCTTGCTAGTGTTACAACCGGGTCTGCCAAATGACTGTTTTTACAATCATTTATTAAGTTTGGCGCCAAGGAACAGTCATGAGCGAAGCGCCTGCATCGAGACGTTTACTGGTGGTCGATCCCTGTGACGATTGCCATCGCCTGTTGCCCGGATTGCGCGCCGTGGGCTGGGACGTCGACAGTTGTAATCTGGAAAATGCCGGCGACCGCGCCTGTGATGTCGGCCTCCTGCGTTTGCAGCCCTTCCATCTGGAGCGCCCCGAGGCCGTCAAAGAGTTGATCAGCCGCAGCGGTACGGAGTGGATCGCCGTGCTCAATCAGGAAGTTCTGCGCTTGCAGAACGTCGGCGACTTCGTCTGTGAATGGTTTTTCGATTTCCACACCTTGCCCTTCGACGTCTCACGCGTACAGGTCACCCTCGGGCGCGCCTTCGGCATGGCCCGACTGCGCGGGCAGGGCACAATTCATGTCGACCAGCCGGAACACGAACTGCTCGGCGACAGCAAACCGATCCGCGAACTGCGCAAACTGCTGAGCAAACTCGCACCGACCGAATCGCCTGTGCTGATTCGCGGCGAGAGTGGTACCGGTAAGGAACTGGTCGCGCGGACCCTGCACCGGCAATCCCAGCGCCACAACAAACCGTTTGTAGCGATCAACTGCGGGGCGATTCCCGAGCATCTGATTCAGTCCGAACTGTTTGGTCACGAGAAAGGCGCGTTCACTGGCGCGCACCAACGCAAGATCGGACGCATTGAAGCGGCTAACGGCGGCACGTTATTCCTTGATGAAATCGGCGATCTGCCGCTGGAGTTGCAGGCCAATCTGCTGCGCTTTCTCCAGGAAAAACACATCGAGCGCGTCGGTGGCAGTCAACCGATCCCCGTGGATGTTCGCGTGCTGGCAGCGACTCACGTTGACCTCGAGGCGGCGATCGAGAAAAAGCGCTTTCGTGAAGATCTCTATTACCGCCTCAACGTTCTGCAAGTGGTCACCGCACCGTTGCGTGAACGCCATGGCGACTTGTCGATGCTGGCCAATCACTTCTCGCATTTCTATAGCCATGAAACCGGACGCCGGCCAAGAAGCTTCAGCGAGGATGCGCTGATCGCCATGGGCAAGCATGACTGGCCCGGCAACGTACGCGAACTGGCCAACCGGGTACGCCGCGGGTTGGTGCTGGCCGAGGGCCGGCAGATCGAAGCACGGGATCTGGGCTTGATCAGTCAGCACTCGATTGCCACGCCGATGGGCACGCTGGAGGATTACAAGACCCGGGCGGAACGGCAGGCGTTGTGTGATGTGTTGAATCGTCACAGTGACAACCTCAGCGTCGCGGCCAAGGTGCTCGGTGTATCAAGGCCGACGTTCTACCGGTTACTGCATAAGCATCAGATTCGTTAACTAGCTGTAGATCAAAAGATCGCAGCCTTCGGCAGCTCCTACAGGGATTACGCAATCCGAATGCAGGAGCTGCCGAAGGCCGCGATCTTTTGCTTTGCTTTAGAAGTAATACGGGAATTTCAGACTGAACGAGAAGTCCGGCGCATCGTCAGTCATGCCGATCGACAAGTTCGGCACGATGGTCAAGTTGTCGGTGGCCGCGATGGTCATGCCGACGTTGAAATAACCGGCGTTGGCGTCACTCGACACCACCGATTCCCAATCGCCGCCGTCCTGTTTCAGCTTGCTCTTGCGCTGTACCAGGTCGGAAACGGAGAACGACATACTCATCTTCTCGTTGAGTGCGAAGGCGATACCGGCACCGATCTGGAAGCTGTCGCCGATGCGCACTTTGCCTGGGGTTTTCTGGTTGACGGTGGAGCTGATGTCGTCGAACGACTCCTCAAGGTTATGGGTGTAGGAAAGGCTGCCGAACAGCACCGCCGGATCAAACGTCTTGACCAGCGAGATGCCCGGGGTGATCGACCAGACGCCGTTGCCGGTGGGCAGGGTGTCGGGGACGAACAGGTTGGAGTTGGCGTCGGTCTGGCGCAGCTTGATGCCGAACGGGTCTTTGCCGGTTGGCGCCTTCACGCGCAGGGTGACGACGGCGTCCGGGGTGTTGACCGACTCGTCGAGGAACTTGTAGGCGATACCGAAGTTGACGTCGCCAATGGTTGGATCCTTGGTCACGGTTTCTTCGGTGGTGACACCGGCCGCGCCCTGGTTGCCGCCGCCCGACTGATAAGTCGACTCGCGGTAAACCACCGGCACGTTCAGGTCGAACTGCCAGCGATTGTCGAAGTTGTAGCGGCCGGTGAGGTCGAGGGTCCAGGTGTCGGCCTTGATTCGGTCGAGGTTGATGTTGCCGAGGAAGATCGAATCCAGCGCAAGGAAACCGTTGAGGATCAACTGGCGGGTGTCGTAGCGCGAATAGGTCAGGCCGGTTTCGACGCTGAACTTGCCGCCGCCAAAGAAACCGCTGGCTTCGTCATACAGGTTGGAAACACTCTGCGCCGGTTGCGAATCATCGGCCAGTGACTGACCGTAAGAAGCGCCGCTGCCCCCGGCGGCGCCTCCCGATGCGGCGGCCGCACCGGTGCCCGTGGCGGCTCCGGTAGCGACGCGATTGCCTTTCATGTCGGACGGCGATTTGGCCAGCCGTTTTGGCGGTGGGGCGGCGGGGGTTTCTTCTACCTGGCGGACCCGTTGTTCAAGTACCGCCAGCGCTTGTTGTTGTTGTTCGTATCGTTGTTTCAGTTCCAGAAGTTCCCGTTTCAGGGCTTCTACATCGGCGTCGGGTGCTGCTTGCAGCATTGCCGCCGGAAGAAGGGTACTCAAACACACTGCGGCACGCAGTGATACTGATCGATACATGAATAAGCCGTCCCTTTAAGCCCAATGATCGAGACTCAGCGTAGTTCAATATCCGATATTGCGTAGGGCCCCGAGTTGGGTCAGGTTGCAATCCAGTGCACCGGCGCTTCTGCCGTTATTGTTCAGTACGACGTTGAGTTGCGTGAGGTTGTTGACCACGTTGGCGCTACCCAGCAGACGGGTGTTCTGCAGCAGCCCGCCCTGGGCCACCTGTTGCAGCGCGGCGCCCTGATTGCCGCTGGCCTGAATCGCCATTTGCACGCCACCGCCGTTGGCCGAAACCGCGACACTGCCGGCGCCGTTGCTGCCGCTGATGGTCTGCCCGGCGACCAGGGCCTGGCCCTGCGACGGCACCAGAGCGGGCGCCTGACTGGCTTCGCTGACGTTGATCGCGACGTTGTTGTTGGCGGTGTTGCCATCGCCGGCGGCGCGCACGCTTTGCGTCACGCCCTGGCTGCTGTTGAGGCCGGCGCCACCGATGACAGTGCCGGTGCCCAATGTGGGAGTGCTGCCGTTGCCCGACTCCTTGATGGTCGAGACGTAAAATTCCGGTTTGACCGTTGCGGCCTGGATCTGCATCGAGGTGGCGGCCCCGATCAGGTCGCCGCTGGCGTTGCGCCAGGTGCTGCTCATGACAATGCCGAAGCTGATGATCCGCCCCGGCATGACGTAACGACCGCGCAGCTCGGCGAGCTCCTGGTCCTTGATTTCGATGGGTTTGAATCCGGCATGGGCTAAACCTGACGCACTCGCTGCCAGGCAGGCGGCGGCCAGCCAGTATGAGCTTTTCATCTGCTGCTCCCGGGACATCCAGTCCCATTCTCTAACTCGGCGATTAAAAGAAGTCGCTCTGAATGAACCCGAAATCCATCAATTCCGCATCTTTGACCGGGTTGAAACTGTCCAGCGAGTTCTTCGCCGTCAGCGGCACCGGAGGGCTGCGCAAGGCGTTGGCCTTGTCGTAACCGGGGCCGACGATGGCAAAGACAATACCGTTCCAACCTTTGACAAAGTCGTCGTGCTTGTAGCGCTTGTGGCCGAGAACCGGGTCACCGATGTAGACCCAATCCTTGTCCGAACGCTGCAGGACGACGAAGTGCTTGTAGCCGCGAATGTCCATCAGGACCACCACCGGAATGGTCACCGCTTCGAGTTTCTCGGGCGGGATCCGGTAGCCACGGGCACGCATGCCGATGCTTTCTACGTAGCGCTTCATGTCGAGCATGGAGAAACCCTGGGTTCGCACCAGGTCCTGGTCAGCGTTGACCAGCATGCCTTTGATGATGTGCTCTTCATCGACGTCGAGCCAATAGGCCTGGCGCAGGACCGTTGCCAGTGCAGCAGCGCCGCAGCTGAAATCGGTTTTCTGTTCGACGATGTCGGCAAACTTGCGCTCGCGAATGCTTTGCACGTCCTTGTAGACCAGCACGCCGCCCGGCAGGGCAGCGACGGGCATCTGCGCTGCCTGAGTCAGGCCGCACAGACAAAGCAGAGCGAAGAGGGCAGGAGTCCGCATGATCGAATACGCCTTGTGGAACCTGGGAAAAAGCCCCGTTGCCGGGGCTTTCGTTTCGATCGCGATTACATGCAGGCTTTGCAACCTGCGGCGATGGACAGCGAGTTGCTTTGTTGGTTGCCCACACCAGCCGAGACGTTGGCTCCACCGTTGCCGGAGAAGTTGTTCATCGAGTTGGTCATGTTGGCGTTGTTGACGACTGGGGTTTTCCAGCCATCTTTGGTCAACACTTGTTGGGTGGTGACGCCAGCGAGACCAAAACTGCCCACGGCTTCGAACTTGGCTTTCTGATCATCGTTGCCGCCGTGGCCGCCGCCACGGTTACCCCAACCGCCATGGTTGTCGTCTTCGATGGTCGCGGTGCCTTTGGCTTTGAATGTACCGGCAGCTGCATAAGTACCGGTAAGGGTGTCGGTTTTGTACGCCTGCACGCCTTTGTTTTCCACGACCAGGCCAGTCGAGGACTGGTTGGCAGAGGCAGCGGCGGTGGCTACGCGACCGCCGGAAACGGCGATGGCGAGGTTGTTTTTCTGTTGGTTGAAGTTGCCCGAGCTCACGTTGATACCGATGTTGCCAGAACCGTTGTTGCCGGCATTGTTGAGCGTGGCGTTGTTGAAAGTGGACGAGTTTTTAACATAGTTGTTGTTGTTCACCTGAGTCGCGCTCGAGGCTGCAACAGCGTTGCCGAAGATGAAGCTTTCGTCAGCGGTGGCCAGTGCAGCCGCGTTGTCCTGCTGGTTGCCGTCGCCGGCCGCAACGTTGGCGCCCATGTTGCCGTTGGAGCCGTTGAGCGAGTCGCTGGCATTGGCGTTGTTCAGGGTGCCCTGGTTTTTCACCACGTTGCCGTCGCTGTTTTGCGCGTCGAGTACAGCGGCGCCGGCGCCTGCGGTGATCTGCAGCAGTTGTTCAAGATTCGGACCTTGTGGCTGGCCGTGACCATTGCCGTGCCCGTTACCATGACCGTTGTTGTCACCACGGCCGCCAGCCTGTGCTGCCATTGCCATCACTGCTGCGAGTGCGAAAACCAGTGGTTTGAGAGCCATTGTAGGTTTCATGGTTGTTTCTCCGTCGTGCTTATTAGTTGGGTTAAGTGTTGTTACTTTTCCAATTGCACTTTGTTTGGGTCAGTCAGCGACCCGGATGCTCAGGGTGTTAGCCATGCGGTTCCCCACCCCGGCACTCTGGTTCACCTGGATTACCCCGCGGCTGCCGGTGAAGGCCTGATCACTTGTCGTGACCTGGCGACTGCCGGGTGAGGTACCAGTTGCTCCTGAGCTCGGTAAAAACGCCACGTTCTGTTGCGACAGGGCGCTGTCGTCAACGCTCTGCGGGCCGGCACTGATGCTGACGCGCGTGACGTTGGCCATTTGATTGTTGGCACCGGCGCCCTGGTTCACACCGAGGATGCCGTTGCCATTGCTGAAAGAGTTGCCGCCGATGTTCGCGCTGGCGTCGATGGCGCGGCTGGCGGGCGTGTCGATGTTCTGCCTGACGCTGGTGGTGGCGTGGGACTCGGTGCCGATGGCGATCGCTTTGGTGTTGGCTTGCTGCATCTGGTCACCGGCGGCCTGGTTGACGTTGAAGTTGCCGCGATACTGGGCACCGGAATTCTGGATATTCGCCTGGTTGACTGAAGCCGGATCGGCCATGGCGCTGGTGCAGCCGAGCAGGGCGAGAAGCAGCAGGGTGCGATTCATGTCATTGGCCTCCGGCCATGCGAGTCAGAGGCGCCAGCCCGGTGCTCATCGCCCGGTTGACGGTGTTGGAAATCGAAGCGCCAGAGCCACCGCCGCTGCCAGTGCGCATACCGGGCAGGCCGTTCTGGTTGGTCAGGGTGTTCATGCCAGGCAGGTTGGAACTCGGCGCGGTCATGTTGCCGCGAATCGACGAGCCGCTGGCGACATTGGCGAAGTCGCCGTCGCTGAGTTCAGTGCTGCTGAGGGTCTGGTTGATCCGCGCCGAAGGGTTGGCGTTGACCGTGGTCGGGTAGGGGTCTTTGCCGCCATTGCGGCCGATCGGGATGGGCTGAACGTCGCGGTTGAGGACGATCACGCCATTGCCTTCGGCCTGCACGCTGACGCTGATCAATGCGCTGACGGCTGATCCGATCAGCAGGAGGCAGGTCAGGCTTTTATTGAAATTCCCCACGGCTGCAATTCCTTCTTCAGTGGGCTGGGTTGTTCAGCGTTGTGAAGGAGAGAGCGAAAGCTGTGCCGTATTTGGATTGTCTTGTTATTTCAATTGTTTAGCTGTTCTGAAGGATTGGGTGTCAGCGCGCACTGTTTCACCGCTGAGACACACTAAGGGATGCAGGACTGGCGACTGGCATTACATAGCTCTGGCACAGGGGTTTGCGCCGATGTGTTTCATCGGCGTAACAGGTCACGTGACGGAGTGATGAACAGCGTTTGGACGGGGGCTTTGCGCGGTCAGGAGTGTTTCAAAAACGGACAGATTTGACCTGTATGCCCAGCGTAAGGGGCTCAGTTGGACAGCAAACGCTCGACCGCCGCAAAGGCTTGCGTCTGGCGCTCGGCCCAATTGCCTTCGATAACTTGCAGCGGCTGTTTATGCTGGATCAGCCAGACGCGGGTTGCTTCGAAGAAGGTCATGCGATCTTCCAGAGCCGGTTGGCAGCGCTGGCCGTCTTCGGCCCAGTCGACCTGTTGCGGCGACAGCAAAAGGTGCAGGTCGTAGTGGCGCGCGAGCAATGCCTTTTCCAGCCAGACCGGGCAGTCGCCAAACAGGGTCTGACTCCAGAGGATGTTGCTCAGCAGATGAGTGTCGAGGATCAGCAGCGCGGGCTGTTTCGCCCGCGCCTGATCTTCCCATTGCAACTGGCCTCGGGCGATATCAGGAATATCCGCCAAGCAAGTGTCGCGGGGATTTTCCTCGATGAACCGGCGCACATATTCGTCAACGCGCACGCCGCCGAAACGCTGCTCCAACCCCGCCGCCAGCCAGCTCTTGCCGGTGGATTCCGGGCCGGTAAGGACAACGACTTTCATGTGCGCAACGCCGGATCGGCGCGCCACTCGCGCCAGCCTTGCACGGCGAGCAGGGTAAACAGCGCATAGAGCCCGGCAGTCAGGTACAGGCCCTTATAGATGAACAGGCCAACAAAAATCACATCCAGGACAAACCACAGCGCCCAGCATTGCAGGCGTTTTTGCGCCATCCATAGTTGCGCGACCAGACTGAAGCCGGTGAGCGCCGCGTCGAGCCACGGCTGGGCGGCATCGGTCCAGTGTGCCATCGCCGCGCCCAGCAACACGCTGCCAATCGCACCGACAGCGAGCCCGAGTACGATCGACCTCGTGTCGAGGCGGGTGACTTCGCGACCGTCATGCATCGTCCCGGCGCGGGTCCATTGCCACCAGCCATAGATTTGCAGCGCCGCGTAGATCACCTGCAGCAACATGTCCGAATACAGCTTCACCTCAAAGAAGATCCAACTGTAGAGCAACACCATGACCAGCCCGATCGGCCAGCACCAGGGATTCTGTTTGACCGTCAGCCACACGGCGATGACACCGAGGGCAGCGGCGAACAGTTCAAGCCCGGACATGGGGGATCCTTGGGGGAATGAAAGAAGGGGGCGGATTGTACTGCATTAGTCAGATCAAAAGCCCCTCACACTAACCCTCTCCCAGAGGGAGAGGGGACTGACCGAGGTGTTTGGTCGAGGTACGCCGACGTGGAATATCGCGTCGAACGCAGAGACGACGAAGATCAACAGCCCCTCGCCCTAACCCTCTCCCGGAGGGAGAGGGGACTGATTGGGGGATGCTTTGGAGCTGCGCCGGTTTGAACGATCTTCGTTGAATCCATAATCGACTTGATTGCTCAGGTCGATGTATGACGCCAGACACCTCGGTCGGCTCCCTCTCCTGGGGGAGAGGGCTGGGGTGAGGGGTGGGCTCACCGCGGTGATGGGTCAGACCCGGAACTGGCGCAGCAACCCGTTGAGCTGTTCGCTCAGCTGCCCAAGGCGCAAGCTTGCCGCGCTCGACTGCTCAGCCGCCAACGCGGTGCTATGTGAAAGCCCGGCCGCCTGGGTGACGTTCTGGTTGATGTCCTCAACCACATGCGCCTGTTGCAACGTGGCGCTGGCGATCGAGGCATTCAGTCCGTTCAGATTGCGCAACGCCTGGCCGATCGCATTAAGACTTGCACCCGCCAGTCCCGCCTGTTCAATGGTCAGTTGCGACGCCTTGCTGCTGTCACCGATCACCTTCACCGCAGCCTCCGAATGATTCTGCAGGCGCTCGATCATCGACTGAATTTCCGCCGTCGACTTCTGCGTACGCTGGGCCAGCAAGCGCACCTCATCGGCCACCACGGCAAACCCGCGACCCTGTTCGCCCGCGCGCGCCGCTTCAATTGCCGCGTTGAGCGCCAACAGGTTGGTCTGCTCGGCAATCGAGCGAATCACTTCCAGCACGCTGCCGATCTGCGTGCTCTCCGCCGCCAGGGTGCGAATCACTTCGACCGCCTGGTCGATCGTGCCGGAGAGTTTGTCGATCTGTTGCAGGCTGCCGTCAATGTTGATCTGCCCCTGTTGCGCCTGCGCTTCGGCATCGCGCATTTCCGCGGCGGCGTGTTCGGCATTTTTCGCGACGTCCTGCACGCCGTAGGTGACTTCATTGATCGCCGTGGCCACCAATTCCATCTGCTGCGATTGCTGCTGACTGCGCTGCTGTGCCTGCGAGGCATCGTTGCCCAGTTCACTGGAAGACTGGCCCAGAGCGCTCGCCGACACCTGCAAGTCCCCAATCACCCGGCGCAACTTGGCGGTGAAGGCATTGAAGTGATGCGCCAGTTCAGTGACCTCATCCTTGCCATGGGTATCGAGGCTGCGGGTCAGGTCGCTTTCGCCACTGGCAATGTTGGCCATGGCGTTCACGGTTTCCTGCAACGGACGGACGATACTGCGGGCGATCAGAATCACCAGCAGCGCCATGATCAGCGCAATCGCCAGACCGATTACCGAAGCCTTGATCATCTGTTCCTGGAATTCGGCCTGCACATCGTCTACGTAGACGCCGGAACCAATCACCCAGCCCCACGGTTCAAACAGTTTCACATAAGAAGTCTTGGCAACGGGATCAGTCGCGCCCGGTTTCGGCCAACGATAATTGACCATGCCCGCGCCTTTGGCCTTGGCGATGGCAACCATCTCGTTGAACACCGCAAAGCCGTCCGGGTCACGGATCGCCGAGAGGTTCTGGCCTTCGAGTTTGGGGTTGGTCGGGTGCATGACCATCACAGGCGTGAGGTCGTTGATCCAGAAGTAATCGTTCTGGTCATAGCGCAGACCACGGATCGCGGTCAGCGCCTGCTTTTGCGCCGCGTCCCTGGTCAGGGTGCCGGCGGTCTCCAGACCTTGGTAATACGTGAGCAGGCCGCTGGCGGTCTGCACCACATGCTGGGTTTTCTGCGCCTTGGCGTGGTAGAGGTCGTCGTGAATCTGCTTGAGCATCAGCACGCCCAAGGTCAGCAACATGACCACCGCCACAATCAAGATGAGCCACAAGCGTCGGCTGATCGACACACTGCGCAAGCTGTTCATAACGCTGTCACTCCGGATTCTTGTTCTTGTAATAAACGATCGCCAGCATCCAGCCACAGCTGAGTGCTCGGGACTGCGCCAGGCAAAGCCATCCAACGCGCTGCGCGCTATTGAGGCTTGTCTGTTAGGATTTCGGCCCCGCGCGCGAAAACCTGAATCCGGTTTTGAAATTTCACGGAATTTTTACCGTTTCGTGTGGATCCTGTGCGCGCGCAATCGCTACAGCTTTTACCGGCTACGCTGAACGCAGTGAACGAAAAAATACTATCGGGGCATGCCCGCGTGCATCGCTCTCTGGGGGATTGATGGATCTTTGGACTGCCTTGCAGGCACTGATACTAGGAGTTGTAGAAGGGCTGACGGAGTTTTTGCCCATTTCGAGTACCGGACACCAGATCATCGTTGCCGACTTGCTGAACTTCGGCGGCGAACGGGCCATGGCATTCAACATTATCATCCAGCTCGGCGCGATCCTCGCGGTAGTCTGGGAGTTTCGCCGCAAGATTCTCGACGTGGTGATCGGCCTGCCAACCCAGCCGAGCGCACGGCGTTTTACCGTCAACCTGCTGATCGCGTTTTTGCCAGCGGTGGTGCTCGGGGTGATCTTTGCCGACCTGATTCACGAATACCTGTTCAACCCGATTACCGTGGCCGCTGCGCTGGTAATTGGCGGGATCATCATGTTGTGGGCCGAACGGCGCCAGCACGAAGTGCATGCCGAAACCGTTGACGAGATCCGCTGGACCGATGCCCTGAAAATCGGCTTCGCACAGTGCCTGGCAATGATTCCCGGAACCTCGCGCTCCGGCTCGACCATCATTGGCGGGCTGCTGTTCGGCCTGTCACGCAAGACCGCCACGGAATTTTCGTTCTTCCTCGCCATGCCCACCATGGTCGGTGCGGCAGTGTATTCCGGCTACAAATACCGCGACCTGTTCGTGCCGGCGGATTTCCCGGTGTTCGCCATCGGCTTCGTCACAGCGTTTATCTTCGCCATGATCGCCGTACGCGGTTTGCTCAAGTTCATCGGCAGCCACAGCTACGCAGCGTTTGCCTGGTACCGGATCGCGTTCGGTCTGTTCATTCTGGCGACCTGGCAGTTCGGCTGGGTGGACTGGTCGGCGGCGAAGGCATGAATGATTCGCGCGCGCACCGCCCGCAAGGACGGCCTTCGGGCGGTCGCCTTCAGCATGTGAAGTTGAAACTGCTGGTGCTGCTGATCGTCTGCGCGCTGCCGTTGTTCGGCTCCATGTCGATGTGGCTGACTGGCATTTCGCGGGTGCCGTTGGCGGCGTACGGGATTGTCAGTGTGTTGGCGTTCTTCCTGTACTGGGCAGACAAACGCAAGGCCCGCGCCGATGCCTGGCGCACCCCGGAAAACATCCTGCATGCGGTGGAACTGGCGGGCGGCTGGCCGGGCGCCTTGGTCGCCCAGCAGGTATTTCGACACAAGACGCGCAAGGTCTCGTTTCAGATCCTGTTCTGGGTGATCGTGCTGCTGCATCAGGTGTTCTGGATTGACCAGATTTTCCTCGGATCGAACCTGCTAACCGTGTTCTAAAGAACACACATCCCCCTGTAGGAGCTGCCGAAGGCTGCGATCTTTTGATCTTGATCGTTCCAACGCTCTGCGGGGGAATGCAGCCGGGGACGCTCTGCGTCCCAAAAGATCGCAGCCTTCGGCAGCTCCTACACGGGATCGGTTTACAGCTTCAGGCCGATTTGGGTCTTCTTCGGCAACTTGCTCACCACCAGTTGATGCGATCGCCGCAACAGCCCCTGCAACTCCTCGGCGCCCAGCGGGTAGGGCGGGTGCATGATGATCCACTGCGCCCGCGCCAGATACGGCGCCGGATGAATGCCGGGGCGGTCGCAATGGCCGAGGAACAGATCCTTGTCGACCTTGAACGCCAGCGAATCACCACGCAGCCCCTGCAAGGCAAACATCTTGTTGCCGGCAATCAAGAACACCCGCACGCCGCCCCATTTGTAATCTTCCCGCGCGCCCGGCAGGGCCAGACAAAACCCGGCAACCTCGGCTTCGCTCATTTTTCCTTGTTTCATAGAAATCTATCCCCGCAGGCATTGAACGATTCGACCAAGTGATCGATCCATGCGCGCACCGCTGGCATCACCCCGCGGCGGTGCGGATACACCGCCTGCAACCAGCCGCCAGGCAACGACCATTCCGGCAGCACCTGCACCAGCGTGCCGTTGCGCAATTCGGTTTCGCAGAACATCATCGGCAACACGGTAAATCCCTTACCGGCCAGCACGCAGGCTTTGCGCACGACAAAGTCATCGATGCCCAACCGCGCTTCCATGCTCAGATCGACACTTTTACCCTGCTGATCAAGCAGACGCACATGCACCATGCGATCGGCTTCCAGCGCGCCGAGCACCGGCAGGTTCTTCAGGTCCTGCGGATGATTGATGGTCTTGCCCTGCATGAAAGCCGGGCTGGCTATGACCACCGCCTGGGCCTGACGCAAGCGCCGGGTGACCAGCAACGGATCTTCATCGCCGTGATCGCGCACGCGCAAAGCGACATCGATGCCTTCGGTGACCAGATCCACTCGGCGGTTAAGCAGCACGACCTCCAACTGCACCTGCGGAAACTTGCCGAGAAAGTCGCTAATTACCGTCGGCAGCATTTCATGGGCAAGCCCGGTGGGGCACGACACTCGCAAGCGCCCGCGCGGCTCGCTGGACATGCTCGCCACGGCTTCATCAGCCATTTCCGCTTCCAGCAACATTGCCTGACAGTGGCGCAAATAGCGTTCGCCGACGGCAGTGAGGTTCAGTTGACGAGTGGTGCGTTGCAGCAGACGCGCGCCAAGACGTTCTTCCAGTTCGGCAATGCGTCGTGACAACCGCGACTTGGGAATGCCGAGCAGGCGCCCGGCGGCGGCAAATCCACCGGCTTCGACCACTTTGGCGAAATAGTAGAGATCGTTGAGGTCCTGCATGTGGGTTTCCGGTTGTTCTATCAGTGGGACGAACTATCGCATTGTCGGCGACTAATCAGCTATTGGTTTGTTGCGTAGGATTGTCTCCATTCCGTCGCCACCGGCGATTCTTTCCAGGAGCACCCACATGAAACTGTTGCACATCGATTCGAGCATTCTCGGCGACAACTCGGCTTCCCGTCAGTTGAGCCGTCAGGTCGTCGACGCCTGGCAAGCCGCCGAGCCGAGCGCCGTGGTCACCTACCGCGACCTGGCCGCTGACGCGATCAGCCACTTCTCGTCGACCACACTGGTTGCCGCCGGCACCACTGCCGAACTGCGCGATGCAGCGCAACAGCACGAAGCCGAATTGAGCGCTTCGACCCTGGCCGAATTCATCGCTGCCGATGCCGTGGTCATCGCCGCGCCGATGTACAACTTCACCGTGCCGACCCAGCTCAAAGCGTGGATCGACCGCGTTGCCGTGGCCGGCCAGACGTTCCGCTACACCGAAGCAGGCCCGGAAGGTCTGTGCGGTGGCAAGAAAGTGGTGATCGTATCGACTTCCGGCGGCATCCACGCCGGTCAGGCCAGCGGCATCGCTCACGAAGAATATCTGAAGCTGGTATTGGGCTTCCTCGGCATCACCGACATTGAAATTGTTCGCGCTGAAGGTCTGGCCTATGGCGAAGAAGTGCGTAACAACGCCATGAGCGCTGCACAAGCAAAAATCAGCGAGCAACTGTTCGCCGCCGCGTAAGGCGTGCGTAAAGAACAGCTGATGTTCAGGTAATACCCGAAAAACTCTGTATTCTGGTTCCGCAAGGGCCGAATACGGAGTTTTTTGTTTCAGGCTGTTACATAATCTGGCCCGGGTTATGCAGTTTCAGCACATCCGACGATGTAGTCCAACAGGGTGGGGCATCCATGAGGCATCTTTGTGCAATGTTGCTGATTTGCCTGCTGAGCGGCCTGAATTCAGTGCAGGCTGCACCGGGCCGCCACCCTGTCTGGAGCGTCGGTTATCACGAGATGACCTTCCTCGACCCGCTTGATCTGCAACCGATGCGCGCCATCGCTTTTTACCCTTCCGGTGATCGCGAGCACATGAGTTTGCTCGAGGGTTATTCGGTGGAGGCCGGTGAAGACACCAAAGTTGCGATCGGCCGCTTTCCGATGCTGATGCTCTCCCACGGCAATACCGGCACGCCGCTGGCGCTGCATGATCTGGCGACGTCGCTGGCGCGCAAGGGTTTTGTCGTGGTGGCGGTGATTCATCCCGGCGATAACTGGCGCGACCACAGCCGTCTTGGCACGTTGAGCAATCTTTACGGGCGACCGATCCAGATTTCCCAAGCGATCACCGCGACCCTCGGCGACAGCATGCTGGCGCCGTTCGTCAACGCTGATCAGGTCGGAGTCATCGGTTATTCGGCGGGTGGCGAGACCGCGTTGATTCTATCCGGGGCGCAACCGGATCTCGATCGCCTGCGCCGCTATTGCCAAGAGCGCCCGGATGATCATGACGCCTGCAACACTCAGGGCGAGCTGATTGTCGATCGCGATGATCTGCAGCCGGTGGCCGATCCCCGCGTGCATGCGTTATTGCTGATGGCGCCGCTGAGCCTGAAATTCGGCCGCCATACTCTTGCTGATGTGCACGTGCCGGTGCTGCTCTACAGCGGCGACGGCGACAAACTGGTCGCTTTCGACAAAAACGCCGCCGCCCTGGCGCGCAAACTGCCCACTGCGCCGGACTTCAAACTGTTGGCCGGGGCAGGGCACTTCGTGTTCATGGCGCCATGCACCGAAGAGCAGATCCGCGCCATGCCGGCGTTGTGTACCGATGCTGACGGGGTGGATCGCGAGGATATTCACCGCAACCTGATTTCAGAGGCCGGACGGTTTTTCGCCCATGCGCTGGGCAAATCGACCAGGGCGGGGATGCAGACGGCGGATCAATGATCTGTGTGCCTCCACATATCCCTGTAGGAGCTGACGAGTGCAACGAGGCTGCGATCTTTTGATCTTGATCTTGAAAGCAAAATCAACAGATCGCAGCCTCGTTTCACTCGTCAGCTCCTACAAGGGATGGGTGGTTTCAGGAGGTCGTGCGGCGCTTGAGGACCAGGGTCAGGCCCAACCCGGTCACCGACAACAGCGCCGCGCTAAAGAAAATCCACGAATACCCCAGATTCAACGCCACCGCGCCCATCAGTGGCCCGGCGATCGCCAAGGCCAGATCGAAGAACACCGCATAAGCCCCCAGTCCTGAGCCGCGACTGGAGCTCGGCACTTGCTTGATCGCTTCAACGCCCAGCGCTGGATACACCAGCGACAGCCCAAACCCTGCCAGCCCGGCGCCAATCAGCGCGTACGCGGTGGACGGCGCCAGCCACAACATTACCAGCCCCACGGTTTCAACCGTCATGCAGGCGATGGCCGAGGCGAACCCGCCAAACCGGGCGATCGCCGAGATAAACAGCAGCCGCGACAGAATGAAACACACGCCAAACACGGTCAGGCAATAGGCCGCGCCGGTCCAGCCGCGGTTGAGGTAATACAACGTGATGAAGGTGGTCAGCGTGCCGTAGCCGATCGACGCGAGGGTCAGGCTGGTGCCGTACGGCGCGATCTTGCCGAACACGGCCCAGAACGACAGACGCTCACCACGAATCACCGGCACCGAAGGCTTGTTGCGGATCAACCACAACGCACCCGCGGCCAACGCCGACAGTGCGATACCCAGGCTGACAAAGCCATATTCAGCAACCATCACCACGCCCAGCGGAGCGCCAATGGCAATCGCACCATAGGAAGCGATGCCGTTCCAGCCGATGGATTTGGCCGTGTGCTCGACACCGACCTGGCCCATGCACCAACTGATGGTGCCGACACCGATCAAGCCTTGAGCGATACCCAGCAGCAGGCGCCCGGCGATCAGGATCAACAGGCTGGTCAGCGGAAAGCTCTGCAGCAAGGTCGACAGCAACGTCAGCGCGCCACTGAGGACAATCCCCCACAAGCCATAAATGATCGCCCGCTTGGTGCCGAGCGTGTCCGACATGCGCCCGGCCATTGGCCGGCTCAGCAGCGTGGCCAGATACTGCGAACCGATCACCAGGCCGGCGATGATCGCGCTGAAACCCAGTTGCTCGTGGACATAACCGGGCAACACCGCGATCGGCAACCCGATGCAGAGAAAGGCGATGAAGGTATAGAACACGATGGAGACGATCTGCAGGGTGATCGCCAGGGAGCTTTGCGGTGGCAGTGGCTGCGCAGACATGAGCACTCGTTCGCGGGCGGCGGTGGGAGAGTTGCCGACATCATGGCGCGGGGCTGGGATAAAAGAAAGCAGGCTAACGATCAAAACATCGCAGCCTTCGGCAGCTCCTACAGGGATTGATGGCGTTGCTCACGGCCCCTTCGCGAGCAGGCTCGCTCCCACATTTGAAATGCATTCCCCTGTGGGAGCGAGCTTGCTCGCGAATATCTGCGCAACAACAATTCCCAAACGCCGAATGCAAAAAGCCCCGTCACATGGACAGGGCTTCTATCTTGCAGCTTGTAGCTAGAAACTCGCAGCTGCTTTAAAACACTACGCCTTGGCTACGCAGGTAGTCGTCGTAAGTGCCGCTGAAGTCGGTCACGCCGTTCGGGCTCAGCTCGATGATGCGGGTGGCCAGGGACGATACGAACTCACGGTCGTGGCTGACGAAGATCAGCGTGCCCGGGTAGTTTTCCAGCGCCAGGTTCAGCGCCTCGATCGACTCCATGTCCAGGTGGTTGGTCGGTTCGTCCATGATCAGCACGTTCGGCTTTTGCAGGATCAGCTTGCCGAACAGCATGCGACCTTGCTCACCACCGGAGATGACCTTGACCGACTTGAGGATCTCGTCGTTGGAGAACAGCATGCGGCCCAGGGTGCCACGAATCATCTGCTCGCCCTGGGTCCACTGACCCATCCAGTCGAACAGCGTGACGTCGTCTTCAAAATCGTGAGCGTGATCCTGAGCGTAGTAGCCCAGTTCAGCGGCGTCGGTCCATTTCACGCTACCGGCGTCCGGGGTCAGTTCGTTGACCAGGGTGCGCAGCAGGGTGGTCTTGCCGATACCGTTCGGACCGATGATCGCAACGCGCTCGCCGGCTTCAACCTGGAAGCTGAAGTCCTTGAACAGTGGCTTGCCATCGAAACCCTTGGCCATTTTCTCGACCATGACCGCCTGACGGTGCAGCTTCTTGTTCTGTTCGAAACGAATGAACGGGCTGACACGGCTCGAAGGCTTGACCTCGGCCAGCTGGATCTTGTCGATCGCTTTGGCGCGGGAGGTGGCCTGCTTGGCTTTCGAGGCGTTGGCCGAGAAGCGGCTGACGAACGATTGCAGTTCGGAAATCTGCGCTTTCTTCTTGGCGTTGTCCGACAGCAGTTGCTCGCGGGACTGGGTCGCCACGGTCATGTACTCGTCATAGTTGCCCGGGAACAGACGCAGCTCGCCGTAATCCAGGTCAGCCATGTGCGTGCACACGCTGTTCAGGAAGTGACGGTCGTGGGAGATGATGATCATCAGGCTGTTGCGCTGGGTCAGGATGTTTTCCAACCAGCGAATAGTGTTGATGTCCAGGTGGTTGGTCGGTTCGTCGAGCAACAGCACTTCCGGATCGGAGAACAGTGCCTGCGCCAGCAACACGCGCAGTTTCCAGCCTGGCGAAACTTCGCTCATCGGGCCGAAATGCTGTTCCAGCGGAATGCCCAGACCCAGCAACAATTCGCCGGCACGGGATTCGGCGGTGTAGCCGTCCATCTCGGCGAACTCGGTTTCCAGCTCGGCGACGGCCATGCCGTCTTCTTCGGACATTTCAGCCAGCGAGTAGATGCGATCGCGCTCGGCCTTGACCTTCCACAGCTCTTCGTGACCCATGATCACGGTGTCGATCACGGTGAATTCTTCGTAGGCGAACTGATCCTGGCGCAGCTTACCCAGACGCACGTTCGGCTCGAGCATGACCTGGCCACCGGACGGATCGAGATCGCCGCCGAGGATTTTCATGAAGGTCGACTTGCCGCAACCGTTGGCACCGATCAGGCCGTAGCGATTGCCTGCGCCGAATTTGACCGAAACGTTTTCGAACAGCGGCTTGGCGCCAAACTGCATCGTGATGTTAGCTGTGGAGATCAATTACCTTACCTATCAATGGGTTAGAGCTGGCCTGTGGTGCCTGGTACAAACTTGAGTACCAATCTGGAGCTTTTCCAGCTCCCCCCAGTCTGTGCTTGAGTTGAGCCAACGCGCATAAGCCGTCCGCAACTGGGGCCTTCGAAGGCAAGCTGCTGAGCGACGAGTACGGGGTTCTTGTTGGACATTGGCGCGCATTGTCGCATAACTCAGACGGCAGTTATATGGCAGGCAAACCGGGATCTGCGTCGGCTCGTCAGGCGGACGCGGAATATCCGCTGATCAAAATCTCGAAAACCCGAATGAACTCACGCGGCCATTTGCTCTTCGGAAAGTGGAGCAGCAGCCATTTCGTTCAATCGAGTGAGGACCAAGCCATGCGAGCAATGACCTATCACGGCGCTCATGATGTGCGCGTCGAAACCGTACCGGACCCGAAACTTGAAGCCGCCGACGACATCATCCTGCGCGTCACCGCCACCGCCATCTGCGGGTCGGATCTGCACCTGTACCGAGGCAAGATACCCACCGTCGAACACGGCGATATCTTCGGCCACGAGTTCATGGGTATCGTCGAAGAAACCGGTTCTGCCGTCACGGCCGTGCAGCGCGGCGATCGTGTAGTAATTCCGTTCGTGATCGCCTGTGGCGATTGCTTCTTCTGCCAGCAGGAGCTTTACGCCGCTTGCGAGACGACCAACGAGGGCCCTGGCGCGGCGCTGAACAAGAAAATGATTCCACCACCGGCAGCGCTGTTCGGCTATAGCCGTCTGTATGGCGGGATTCCCGGCGGCCAGGCGGAACTGGTGCGCGTACCGAAAGCCAATACCGGGCCGTTCAAGGTGCCGGGCACGCTATCGGATGAAAAAGTGCTGTTTCTCTCCGACATCCTGCCGACCGCCTGGCAAGCAGTGATCAATGCCGGCGTCGTCCAGGGTTCGAGTCTGGCGATCTACGGTGCCGGACCGGTCGGTCTGCTCACCGCCGCCTGCGCCAGAATGCTTGGTGCGGAGCAGATCTTCATGGTCGATCACCACCAGTACCGCCTCGATTATGCCCAGCGCACCTATGGCGTGATTCCGATCAACTTCGATGAGGACGACGACCCGGCCGACACCATCATCAGTCAGACTGCGGGCCATCGCGGCGTGGATGCGGTGGTCGATGCCGTGGGCCTTGAAGCCAAGGGCAGCACCACCGAAACCGTCATGGCTACACTCAAGCTCGAAGGCAGCAGTGGCAAGGCCTTGCGCCAGTGCATCGCCGCCGTACGGCGTGGCGGTGTGGTCAGTGTTCCGGGCGTTTATGCCGGGTTCATCCATGGCTTCATGTTCGGCGATGCCTTCGACAAGGGCCTGACCTTCAAAATGGGCCAGACTCACGTGCAGCGCTTTCTGCCCGAGCTGCTCGGCTACATCGAAACCGGCAAGTTGCAGCCCGAAGCGATCATCACCCACAGGCTGTCGCTGGAACAGGCGGCCGAGGGCTACAAGATCTTCAATAAGAAACAGGAAGAATGCCGCAAGGTGATTCTGACCCCGGGTGGCAGCGATGTTCCGCTGGCGCAGCTGGATGAAACCACGCCGTTCGCACCGGCCACCTGAACCTGAGGAATTTACATGGCGCTACCGTCATCTTCGTTCGCTGCCCCCGTACGCGCCTGGTTCGTAAGCCTGTCGCGTACGGGCTGGGGAGGACGCATTTTCTGGCTGACGCTGGTCGGTGTCACCGTGTTGCTGCTGATCAGCGGCTACACCGGTCTGGTCAGCACAGGCCGCGATACCTTGCGCCTCGCCAGCCTTGGCGGGCTGTCGGGTTTTGCCGCTACGGCAGTCGGTGCATTGCTGGCATTGGCGTTGCGCGCGATTACCTCGCGAACCCAAGACACCATGCTGGGATTCGCGGCGGGGATGATGTTGGCGGCCAGTTCCTTTTCACTGATCCTGCCGGGGATCGCGGCGGCGAAGGAGGCGGTGAGCAGTCCCATGCTCGCCGCAGCCGTCGTGGTTGCCGGCATGGCTTTGGGCGTTGCATTGATGGTCGGCCTCGACCGCTTCGTCCCGCACGAACATGAAAAGAGCGGGCGGCGCGGCCCTGAGGCGAAGCGCTTCAATCGGGTCTGGTTGTTTGTTCTGGCGATCACTTTGCACAACTTGCCCGAAGGCATGGCGATCGGCGTCAGCTTCGCCACCGGCGACATGAAAATCGGCCTGCCACTGACCACCGCCATCGCCATTCAGGACATTCCCGAAGGTCTGGCCGTGGCTTTGGCGTTGCGGGTGACCGGCATTTCCGCAGTGCGCGCAGCGTTGATTGCCGCCGCTTCGGGATTGATGGAGCCGTTAGGCGCGATCATCGGTTTGGGCATCACTAATAGTTTCGCCTTGGGTTTTCCCGTCGCGATGGGCCTGGCGGCGGGCGCGATGATTTTCGTGGTTTCCCACGAAGTGATTCCCGAAACGCACCGCAACGGCCATGAAACCCCTGCCACGCTTGGCTTGATGCTTGGGTTCGGCGTGATGATGTTTCTCGATACGGCTTTGGGTTAGCCAATCGACGCGCGCCACTGAGCGCATCGCTTCGCACAAAAAAGGAATTTTTTTCAGCGCCAATCACTCTTTCGTTTACAGGCAATGCCAATAACGCAGGGGAATGAGTCATGTCGCTGATCGAAATCCCGACCAGGAAGTCTTCGGGTAAAACATCCAGGCCGGCGGATACCGAGCGCCGGCTCTACGACCGATTGTTGGCAGAAGACTCCACGGCCGATCGCGCGGCGCTGGACTTTCTGCGTCGACAATTGAACACGGCGGCCGCACTGCCTGACGACTTGCCGGGCAGCGCTGAAGAGTTGCTGCAATGGTCGGAAACCCGTTGCGCCAAAGTCGCTGGCGAATATGCGGATTACCTGGAACAACGTCAGCAGGGCGCGCCACGCCGCTATTTCCGCAACAAATCCCACGCGTTGTATTTCATCTTGCATGTGGCACCGACCAAAGAGGTCGATGGCGCCTGGCTGGCCGGGCTGCTGCCGCAGTGGCAGGATCCGCGTTTCGACGATTTGCTCGACACCTACCTGGAAGAACTGGGCGAAGGCGTGCCACGGCAGAACCATGTGGTGATCTATCGCAAGCTCCTTGCCGAGCATGATTGCTCGGATCTGAGCGGCCTTGCCGACGAGTATTTCTTGCAGGGCGCGGTGCAACTGGCGCTGGGGCGCTTCGGCGCGCAGTTTCTGCCGGAAGTCATCGGCTTCAACCTCGGCTACGAACAACTGCCGCTGCATTTGTTGATCACTGCCTATGAGCTGGCGGAGCTGGGCATCGACCCGCATTATTTCCGCCTGCATGTGACCATCGACAACGCCAGCACCGGTCATGCGCGCAAGGCTGTGCAATCGATGCTCGAGCTGATGCCGCTGGGTGAAGAGCGCGATGAGTTCTACCGGCGCATGGCGATCGGTTATCGCCTCAACGACGTCGGCAAGGGCACCACCGCGGTGATCAAGGAATTTGATTTGCAGCACGAAGTCGTCGCCATGCTTGAGCGCAAAGCGGTATTCGGCCGGCACATGCATTCCGATTACTGCCGCATCGAGAACCGCACCATCAACCAATGGTTGGCCACGCCGGGGCAGATGGGCGAATTCCTCGCCGCGTTGGAGCGCAAGAGCTGGATCAAGCGCGGTGAGGCGGTTGAAGAGAGTCGCTTCTGGCGCCTGATCGATGGCAGCGATGCGGCCATGTTCGGGGTGTTCAATGGCTATGAAAAACAGCTCATGCGCGACTGGATCACTGAGGATTGCCCGGCTTCACGGCCTCGGCCTTACGTGCGCCGCGAAGCCGCCGTCGAGGAAACCTTTGACGATGACGCTGATCTGCTCAACCTCGAAGCCGCGCTGGCTGACAAGCCTTCCGCCGAGCAAATGGAAATTCTGCTGCCGTGGTTGCAACCCCAGCGACACTGGCGTCCGGCCGGACTTTTCGCGACGCGTCGCTTCATGCAACTGCGCGCCCGCTTGCGTTGAAACAAGGAGCTTTCATGTCGGCACAAGAAACATCGGACAGAGCGCTGTTCGAGTTGGGCAAGCGCCTGCTCGACAGCGGTTATCACTTCATCACCCCAACGCCATTGACCCACGAACGCTTTGTGCAGCGCTTTGCCACACCTTTGGCCAAGGATTTGCGCGACGTGTTCGGTTGGTCGATGCCGTTTCCTGCCGAGCTGTTCAGCGCAGACGAACTGGCCAGCCTGGAGCAGGCTGGCATAGTCGAACGCGATGGCGCCGTATGGCGCAGCCAGGTGCGCTGGTCGACGCTGAATGACCGGTTATTCGCTCACTCTGCGTTTCCGACGACGGCGAGCGACGCAGTGTTCTTCGGTCCGGATACCTACCGCTTCGCCCAGGCCATCGAAGCGCAGTTACAGCAACGCTTCTCGCCGATAAGACGTGCGGTGGATATCGGCTGCGGCAGTGGCGCCGGGGCGGTGCTTATCGCCAAGGCGCGGCCGGATGCCGAGGTGTGGGCCGTGGACATCAACCCGCAGGCGTTGCGCATGAGTGCGGTCAACGCCGAGCTGGCCGGGGCCAGCAATGTGTCGGTGTATCACAGCGATCTGCTCGCCAGCGTCGAAGGGCAGTTCGATCTGATCATCGCCAACCCCCCATACATGAACGACCAGCAACAGCGCGCCTATCGTCACGGCGGCGGGGCACTGGGCGAGGGCTTGTCGGTGCGTATCGTGCGCGAGGCGTTGCCGCGTCTGGAAGTCGGCGGCACGTTGCTGGTGTATACCGGCGTCGCGATTGTTGCCGGCAAGGATCCGTTCCGCGAGGCGGTTGCGCCGCTGCTCAAGGGCGAGCGTTTCGGCTGGACCTATCGCGAGCTCGATCCGGATGTGTTCAGCGAGGAATTGCTCAAGCCTGAATATGAGCGCGCCGAGCGAATCGCGGTGGTCGCGCTGACGGTAACCCGCGAGCAGTGACCGACGATTGGGCCACTGCTCGTGCCGGTGGCCTTATCGATTTCTGATGCGCGAGAGTGTCAGCAGGCAAACCCCAACCAGCATCGCAGCCCCGGCCACCAGCAGTGGCGAAGGGCGAATTGGCTGCCGCGAAATTCGCTCGACCCGCCCGGCGAGGGATGCGCGCACCGGCGCAGCAGCTTCCGCCAGATAGGGCGTTTCTTCGATTTCCAGGCGTAAGCCGTCCGCCATTACCAACGTCAGCCCCTCAATCGTGCCGGCAATCCGGTCCGGATACACCGGCTCACCGGTCGGGTCGAGCTGGTCGTAATAGAAAGTCTGCCCTTCAAGCCAGCCGACGGCGGTCTGCAGTTCAGGTCCCAGGTAATACTTTCCATCGAGAAAAAAGCCAGAGAATTGCGGTGCGCGCTCGACGCTCTCAATGCGATAGCGCTGACCTGGTTTCATACCGGTTTCTGGGGCGATCATGGGGGTTCCTCCATTATTGGTAAGCGATAGAGGAGCGCATGTGAAGCGTGGTTCCATCGAAATGAGCAGCGGGCGCTTCGCCTGCTTTGGCAATCGCGCAGGCATTACACAAAAGTAGTGCAAGACAGTTTTTCACAGTTGAGGGTTCACTATCGGTTACAAAGTGTGGCTAAAATGCCACCCTTTCACCGAGCGCCCGGAAACGGCGCGGGCCAAGGACGCGCCCTGTGCATCAAGACCGCTGCATAAGACGCTGGGCCCAAGGCCGCCACGCGCGCAGTTCGTTCACTTTTGACGTGTGACCCTTTTCCGTGAAACTCATCATTGCCGCTGTTTATGTCATCTCCATTGCTTACGTTCACCTGCGTGGACGCGTGCGCCACAAGCTGGGGCGGCAATTGAGTGACCACTCGACGTTTCTCGCGCCGATCAACTGCTTCCTGTACCTCTTTTCGAAGATGCCGAACAAGCCGTATCTGAACCCGGCGGATTTTCCCGATCTGAGCCCGTTGCAGGCCCATTGGCAAGAGATTCGCGAGGAAGGCCAGAACCTGCTGCGTGCCGGCGAAATCAAGCGTTCGAACCAGTATGACGATGTCGGCTTCAACTCCTTCTTCAAGACTGGCTGGAAGCGCTTTTATCTGAAGTGGTACGGCGACAGTCATCCGTCGGCAATGAAGCTGTGCCCGCGCACCACCGAGCTGGTGCAGAGCATCGGCTCGATCAAGGCGGCGATGTTTGCCGAGTTGCCGCCGGGCTCGAAGCTGGTGCGCCATCGCGACCCTTACGCCGGTTCCTATCGCTATCACCTGGGCCTGGATACGCCGAACGACCCTGGCTGCTACATCAACGTCGATGGCGAGAACTATCACTGGCGCGATGGCGAAGCGGTGATGTTCGACGAGACGTTTATTCATTACGCGGAAAACACCACTGAGCAGAACCGGATCATTCTGTTCTGCGATATCGAGCGGCCGCTGAAATACCGCTGGGCGGCGGCGTTCAATCGCTGGTTCAGTCGCACGGTGATGTCGGCGGCGGGCGCGCCGAATGATGCTGGGGACAAGACCGGTGGCATCAACCGTTTGTTTACCAAAATCTACAAGATCCGTTTGCGCGGCAAAGAGCTGAAGAAGCGCAACCGCACCCGGTATTACCTGGAGAAGTGGGCGATTTTTGCGGCGCTGTTGGCGATCTTTATTCTGATCTGAAGATTTGCGGTGTCAGTACCGGCCTCTTCGCGAGCAGGCTCGCTCCCACATTTGATTTGGGTGAATGCTAATATTTCATCCAACCTAAACCCTCTGTGGGAGCGAGCCTGCTCGCGAAGGGGCCTTCAGCTGCAAATCATTTAGATCTGATTCAACACTTACTCCCCAGACGCCTTCCGAGTCTTCTTCGCCGGCGCCGCCTTGCTGGTTGATTTGGCCTTGGGCTTGGCCGGTGCCTTGCCGCCGAGGCTGCGTTTGAGCAGCTCGGTCAGGTCGATAACATCGGCCGTCTTGCGCTCTTCCTCGCCAGTGGCGGTCTCGACATCCTCGATCTTGCCTTCGTGGGCCTTCTTCTCAACCAGGGCCATGATCTTGTCTTCGAATTCGTCCTTGTAATCCTCCGGCGTCCACTCCGCGGTCATGTCTTCAACCAGACGTTTAGCCATGTCCAGCTCGCCCTTGGCCAGTTGCGGCTTGGTCACTTCACTGCCCAGCGCCAATTCATCGAGGCTGCGTACTTCCTGCGGCCAGCGCAGCTTCACCAGAACCAGCGCCGACTCCAGCGGCATCAGCGCCGCCAGGTATTGGCGGGTGTGCAGGACGACGCGGGCGAGGGCGACCTTGTTGGTTTTGCTCAAGGTTTCGCGCAGCAACGCGTACACCTTGCCGCCGCGTTTGTCCGGCGCCAGGTAGTAGGGCGTGTCGATGTTCTGCAGCGGGATCTGTTCGGCGTCGACGAAAGAGAAAATGTCGATGGTCTGCGTGGAGACCGGGTGCGCCGAGCGGATTTCTTCCTCGCTGAGCACCACGTAGCGGCCTTTTTCGTAAGCCACGCCTTTGACGATATTTTCTTTGGTGACTTCCTTGCCGGTGACCTTGTTGATGCGTTTGTAGCCCACCGGGTCCATGCTGCGGCTGTCGAGCCAGTCGAAGTCCACGCCTTGGGACGACGTCGCTGAAACCAGCGCCACGGGGATGTGTACCAGTCCAAAACTGATTGCGCCTTTCCAGATTGCCCGAGCCATGACCTGTCCTCCGAGTGATGATCAGGTGACCCGTGGCGCGGCGAGAAAGTTTCCAATGATTGCGGGGGCTTCCGGCGACACGGTCAAGCCGTGTTACATGTTGTTTAAGGGGCGAGGGTTAACAAATCCGAACCCACGGCGTAGCGTGGGCTCCAAGGCTCTAGTCCATGCACATCGAGAGGCATTTCTCATGAACCGGTTTCTGATTGGCATCGCCGTCCTGACCCTCAGTGGCGGTCTGGTTCATGCCGACATCGTGCTGGCACAAAGCCCGACCGGCAATGGCAACAATCCCTACAACAGTCCGATCCGCCGGGCCAATCCCAACAGCATGCAGGGCACCCAGCCCAGCGCGCCGCCCCTTCGCGGGCCGAACACCGTTCCCGTGCCACGTCAGCCGACCGTGGAAAATCGCGGCATCGGCAATGGTCAACCGATTCGCTCGGTGCCGAGCAATCCGCCGACCTTCATTCCCAACCCGCCCTCACGGGGCACCGGCAGCAACCGTTGAACGGCAGTACTAAAGTTCTGTCAGCCCTTCAATCGAACAAAAGGAATCGTGCATGTTGCGTAAAACCCTTCTAGCCACTTGCTGCGCCGCCGCGCTGATCAGCGCCCCGGCATTCGCCGCCGCGCCCAAAGAGCTGAAAAGCGAACAGGGCATTCTTGAAGTCACCACCATCGCCCAAGGCCTGGAACATCCGTGGGCGCTGGCGTTCCTGCCTGATCAGAAAGGCATGCTGGTCACCGAGCGGCCGGGCCGTCTGCGCGTCGTGAGCAAGGACGGCAAGTTGTCGGAGCCGATCAGCGGCGTGCCACAAGTCTGGGCCAAAGGGCAGGGCGGTTTGCTCGATGTAGTGCTGTCACCGGACTTCAAGCAGGACCGTATGGTTTACCTTTCGTATGCCGAGGGCGGTGGCGTGGGTGGCAAGGCTGGCACAGCGGTAGGGCGCGGACGACTTTCCGAGGACCTGAAGACGCTTAAGGACTTCAACGTAATCTTCCGTCAGGAACCGAAACTTTCGGTGAGCAACCATTTTGGGTCGCGGCTGGTTTTCGATCGTGACGGGTATCTGTTCATCACGCTCGGCGAAAACAACGATCGGCCGACAGCGCAGGATCTCGACAAGCTGCAAGGTAAAGTCGTGCGCATCTACCCCGACGGTAAAGTGCCGGACGATAACCCTTTCGTTGGCCAATCTGGCGTTCGGCCGGAAATCTGGTCCTACGGTCTGCGCAATCCGCAGGGCGCGGCGCTCAATCCGTGGACCGGCACGTTGTGGGAGAACGAACACGGGCCCCGTGGCGGCGATGAAGTGAACATCATCGAGCGCGGTAAAAACTACGGCTGGCCGTTGGCAACCCACGGTATCAATTACTCGATGCAGCCGATTCCGGAGGCGCAGGGTAAAACTGCCGAAGGCACTGTGGCACCGCATCACGTCTGGGAGAAGTCACCGGGTGTCACTGGCATGGCGTTTTACGATGCCGATCGCTTCAAGCCTTGGCAGCACAACGCATTCATCGGCGCGCTGGTGTCCCAGGAACTGATTCGCCTGCAGTTCGATGGCGACAAGGTCGTGCATGAAGAGCGTCTGCTGGGTGAGTTGAATCAACGCATCCGTGATGTGCGGCAGGGACCGGATGGCTATTTGTATGTGCTGACGGATGACGAGAATGGCTCGTTGTACAAAATCGGTCTGAAACCCTCAATCTGACGCGCACTCCGTGTAGGAGCTGCCGAAGGCTGCGATCTTTTGATCTTGACTGTTCCCACGCTCTGCGTGGGAATGCAGCCCGGGACGCTCTGCGTCCCAAAAGATCGCAGCCTTCGGCAGCTCCTACAGAATCAGTGCGCCAGGCAGTCCCGCATTTGGCCGAACCGCCACCCCATTGCCTTGTTATAGTTCGGGCCTTATTTTCCAGCCCGGTAAAGGACCACTGCCATGACTCAATACTCCGCCTTCAGCGTCGAACTGGCCGATAACATCGCCCATGTGCAGATCAATCGCCCGGAAAAGATCAATGCGATGAACGCTGCGTTCTGGAGTGAGATTGTCGAGATCTTTCAATGGATCGACGACACCGACGAAGTCCGCGTGGTGGTTCTCAGCGGAAATGGCAAACATTTTTCCTCCGGCATCGACCTGATGATGCTCGCCGGCGTCGCCAATGAACTGGGCAAGGATGTGGGCCGCAATGCACGCCTGTTGCGGCGCAAGATCCTCAACCTGCAGGCTTCGTTCAACGCCGTCGACAATTGCCGCAAACCGGTGCTTGCCGCCATTCAGGGCTATTGCCTGGGCGGGGCCATCGATCTGATCGCAGCGTGTGACATGCGCTACGCCGCCGAGGACGCGCAGTTCTCGATCAAGGAAATCGATATCGGCATGGCCGCCGACGTCGGCACGTTGCAACGGTTGCCGCGAATCATCGGAGACGGCATGCTGCGCGAACTGGCTTACACCGGTCGTACCTTCGGTGCCGAAGAAGCGCGCAGCATGGGCCTGGTCAATCGCGTCTACAGCGACAAGGACACGTTGCTCGAAGGCGTGTTCGACATTGCCCGTGACATCGCTGCCAAGTCGCCGATTGCCGTGACCGGCACCAAGGAAATGATCAGCTACATGCGCGACCATCGCATCGACGACGGTCTCGAATACGTTGCCACCTGGAACGCCGCCATGTTGCAATCCACCGATCTGCGCGTGGCCATGGCCGCCCATATGAGCAAACAGAAACCCGAATTTCTGGATTGAGTTAACCATGATCTCTCGCTGGACCACTGCAGTACTCGACACCGATCAACCCGGCGGCTGGGCCGTGGCGCGTAGCCCGGAAGGCTTTCTGTGCGATGACAACGGCGCACTGTTCCCGCGCGAATGGCTCAAGCGCCAGGACCTTGCGGTTCTTGCCGAGCACGGCATTGGTCATCTCGATGGCGAACCGGTCTATCTGCTGGAGTTGCGCAGTGTCAGCGAAGTGCCCGGTTGCGGCTGGAAAGGCTTGCGCGCGTTCATGCTGGAGGGTGATCACACGCTGTACAAGGTGCTCGGTTATGCCGCGCAGATTGGCACTTGGGCGCGCGAGCATCGCTTCTGCGGTAACTGCGGCCAGCCGATGACGCAGGTGCCGCGCGAGCGCGCGATGTATTGCCAGCCGTGCGATCTGCGCAGTTATCCGCGAATCTCACCGAGCATGATCGTGCTGATCACCCGTGGCGACGAGATCCTGCTGGCGCGCTCGCCGCGCTTCGTCACCGGGGTTTACAGCACCTTGGCCGGTTTCGCGGAGCCGGGGGAATCGGCCGAGGATTGTCTGATTCGCGAAGTGCGCGAAGAAGTGCAGATCGAGGTGAAGAACATCCAGTACATCGGCAGCCAGTGCTGGCCGTTCCCGCATTCGATGATGCTCGGCTTCCATGCCGAATACGCCGGTGGCGAGATTGTCTGTCAGGAAGACGAGATCGAAGACGCGCAGTGGTTCAACGTGCATGAACTGCCGCCGCTGCCGGCGTCGCGTTCGATTGCCCGGTACCTGATCGATGTCTACGTGGCGCGGCGCTTAGGCCACGCTGAACCAGTGCTGCCAGGCTAGGCGCACGGTCAGGCCAAGCACGACGGTGATGAACACCGGACGAATGAACTTGGCGCCGCCGCTGATCGCGGTGCGCGCGCCGAAGAAAGCCCCAACCATCACCGACAGGCCCATGCACAGGCCGATGATCCAGTCGACCTGGCCGGAAAAGATGAACACCGACAACGCTGCGATGTTGCTGACAAAGTTCATGCTCCGCGCCACGCCGCTGGCCTTGACCAGATCGATCGGGTACAGCAGCAGACTGCTCACTGTCCAGAACGCGCCCGTGCCGGGTCCGGCCACGCCATCGTAGAAGCCGAGGCTGAAGCCCTGGGTCGATTGCCATTTCTTTTTGATCGGCGCGTCGCTGTCCAGCGGCGCCTTCGGCGTCCCGCCAAACAGTAGATACAAACCGCAAGCGAAAACGATCACCGGCAGCATCTTGTTCAGCCATTCGGCGGGCAAGTAATGTGCGACCACCGCACCCGTGAGCGCGCCGACCAGAGTGCCGACGATCGCGTGGGTCCATTGTCGCGGATGAAACAGTTTGCGTCTGTAGAAGGTGAAACTGGCGGTTGCCGAACCAAAGGTCGAACTCAGCTTGTTGGTGCCCAGCACCAGATGCGGCGGCAGGCCTGCCGTCAGCAGCGCCGGCGTGGTCAACAGACCGCCACCACCAGCAATGGCATCGATGAAACCGGCAAGGAAGGCAACGGCAGCCAGAATGGCCAGGGTGGTGAGGTCAACGCTGAGTTCGAAAGGCATGGAGTCGGCTTATTCGGCAAGGCGCAGGACGTGAGCTGCGGGGAGGGCGGTTATGTTACCTGTATCGAACTGATGCGGCGAGCCGCAGGGCCTATTCGCGAGCAGGCTCGCTCCCACAAGGTCCCATGCTTAACATTATTCTGAGGTGAGCCGGCCAACTTGTGGGAGCGAGCTTGCTCGCGAAAGCGATATCACAGTGACATTTGTATCGACTGAAGAAGCGCCTTCGCGAGCAAGCTCGCTCCCACATGGGAACCCATTGACATTAGAGACCGAGGTCAGACAGCCCCGGATGGTCATCCGGCCGGCGGCCCAGCGGCCAGTGGAATTTGCGTTCGCTTTCCTTGATCGGCATGTCATTGATGCAGGCATAACGCTGGAACATCAGGCCGTTGTCATCGAACTCCCAGTTCTCGTTGCCGTACGAGCGGAACCAGTTGCCCGAATCATCGTGCCATTCATAGGCATAACGCACGGCGATACGGGTGTCGGAGTAGGCCCACAGTTCTTTGATCAAGCGATAATCCAGTTCTTTCGCCCATTTGCGCGTGAGGAAGGCCTTGGCTTCTTCGCGGTTGTTGGCGAACTCGGCGCGGTTGCGCCATTTGGTATCGAGGGTGTAGGCGAGCGAGACCTTTTCCGGATCGCGGGTGTTCCAGCCATCTTCAGCGAGGCGCACTTTTTCGATGGCCGATTCACGATTGAACGGTGGCAATGGCGGACGTACCTGGGCTGCAGCAGACATATTCAATCTCCTGATTCATTTGATGAACTAACAACGGGTCAGGCTTATTTAGAGTTACAGGCCCAATAACTTACGCGCCATGCATTGCGCATTATCGGCGGCACTGTGATCACCCATCACAAGCGCTACGGTAATGGCGCCTTCAATCAGAATCAGCAACTGTCTGGCCAGTAGTTGCGGATCCTCGGCGCCATATTCGGTACACAGCTCGCACACGTAGTCGAGCAGCTTCTGTTTGTGTTCTTTGGCCACCAGCCGCACCGGGTCCTGGGGATCGCCGGTTTCGCCGCTGGTGTTGATAAAGGCGCAGCCGCGAAAGCCTTCCGAGCCGAACCAGCCCTTGAGCACGGTAAACAGGTTGAGCAGGCGATCAGCCGGGGTTTCAGCCTGCTCGACAGCGCCTCTGTACCAGTGCATCCAGCGGATATCGCGTCGTTGCAGGGCTGCGACGACCAGCGCGTCCTTGTCGGCAAAGTAGCGGTAAATGCTTTTTCTGGAGACGCCGGCGGTCTTCACCAGAAGATCCATGCTGGTGGCAGCGATGCCACTTTTGTAGATCAACTTTTCGGTGACATCCAGAATGATGTCGCGTGTGTCATTGCTGATTGGTTCGTTCATGCGACGAACAGTAGAACGGATGTTCTCCTTGGTCAAGCGGATATGTATTGCGTCTGTGAAATCGCTTTCGCGAGCAGGCTCGCTCCCACAGGGGACTGCATTTCAACCGACACTGAGAAGACCCGGCGCAGACGATGGTGTAAGCTCTCAAACTCTTCGGAATCGAACCTTGCGAGCCTTATGCCGTTGCTTTTCAAACGTTCTCTGCTGCCCAAACTGCGCAGCTTCGCGCTGACCGCCGAGGCGGTGAGCATTCTGTCCAGTGCTGCCGAATTCCGACGCTGCCTGCTCGAGCAAATCGCCGCAGCGACCCAGCGCATCTACATCGTCGCGCTGTATCTGCAGCAGGATGAAGCCGGTCAGGAAATCCTCGATGCCCTGCACGCTGCCAAACTCAAGCGTCCCGAGCTGGAAATTGCCGTGGTGGTTGACTGGTTGCGCGCCCAGCGCGGTCTGATCGGCGCGGGCAAGCAGCCCGGCAACGCCGCCTGGTATCAGGACATGACCCGCGCGCATCAAAGCGAAGTGCCGATCTACGGCGTGCCGGTGCAGACCCGCGAGCTGTTCGGCGTGCTGCACCTCAAAGGCTTCGTCATCGACGACAATGTGGTCTACAGCGGCGCCAGCCTGAACAACGTTTACCTGCACAAACTCGACAAATATCGCTTCGACCGTTACCACGTGCTGCACAGTCGTGAGTTGGCGGATTCGATGCATCACCTGGTCAAGCATGGCCTGATCGAATCGAAAGCCGTGCATCGCCTCGACCTGCCGAACCTGCCGAGCACGCGCAGCCTGCGCAACGACATCGGTGACCTGCGCAGCCGCCTCAAATACGCGACCTACGACACCAGCGCCGGTAGCACCAGCAGAGAAGGGCTGTCGGTCACGCCGCTGCTCGGCGTCGGCAAGAACAACCCGCTGAACCGGGCGATCCTCGAACTGATCGCCAGCGCGCAAAAGCAGCTGACCATCTGCACGCCGTACTTCAACCTGCCACTGGGCGTGATCCGCGAGATCAACCGTGCGCTGGCTCGTGGCGTGAAGATCGATATCGTGGTCGGTGACAAGACCGCCAACGATTTCTACATTCCGCCGAGCGAGCCGTTCAAGGTGATCGCCGCGCTGCCGTATCTGTACGAGATCAGCCTGCGCCGCTTCGCCAAACGCCATCAGCACAGCATCGACAGCGGCCAGCTGAACCTGCACCTGTGGCGCGACGGCGACAACACTTATCACCTCAAGGGCATGTGGATCGATCAGCGCTACACCTTGCTGACCGGCAACAACCTCAACCCGCGGGCGTTCCGTCTGGATCTGGAAAACGCGCTGCTGATCGACGACCCGCAAGGCGAATGGCTGGAGCCACGGGCGAAAGAGCTGGAGAACATCTTCCGCCATACCACGCGGATCGACAGCTTCCAGACCCTGGAGACACTGCCGGATTACCCGGCGGGGGTGGCGAAGTTTCTCAAGCGGGTGAGTCGGGTGAGGATTGAGCGGTTGCTGTACCGGATTCTTTGATCGTTAAAAGCAGAAGATCGCAGCCTTCGGCAGCTCCTACAGGGTGTACGCCGCCCAATGTAGGAGCTGCCGAAGGCTGCGATCTTTGCTCCTGACAAATCAAATCTGTCAGTTCAGACCCAGCTTCCCGCGCATCATCGACAAATCCTCCGCCAGCGTATTCACCGGCCCGACCAGCGCTTTGCGGTCGTTGTCCTTCACTTTGTCATAGGTTTCAAAGCCGCCATCCGCGGTCTTGTACTTGGCGAGAATCTTGTCGACCGTGGCGAAGTTCTTGTCGACTTTCGCTACAAATGCCTTGTCCTGCTGTTCGACCTGCGAACGGAACAGATCGACGATTTTCTTCGCCCCGTCGATGTTGCCCTGGAAGTCGTACAGGTCGGTGTGGCTGTAGCGGTCTTCCTCGCCGGAAATCTTTGTCGCCGCGACTTCTTCCAACAGCGCAGCAGCGCCGCCGACGACTTTCTCGGGCGGGAAGGTCAGGCCGGCGACACGGGTTTGCAGGTCTTGCACGTCCTTGTTCAAACCGTCGGCCAGTGCATCCAGACCCTGGGTGGATTTCTCCGCGAACAGCGAATATTCAATCCGGTGGAAGCCAGTGAAATCTTCAGCTTTCACGCCTTTCTCGTGGTCGTCGACCCGTGAGTCGATGGACGCATCGAGATCACTGAACAGCTCGGCAATCGGCTCGATCGACTCGTAATAAACCCGCGTCGGCGCGTAGAGCTTCTGCGCGGTGGCCAGATCGCCTTTCTTCACCGCGTCGGTGAACTGCTGAGTGTGGCTGGCCAGCTCATCGAGCTTCTCGGTGACGTAAATCTTGTAGTCCGACACCGGCCCCACCAGATCCAGCGGCGCGGTCGCGGCGAACGCCGACAGCGGGGTATTGAGCAAACCAAGGGTCAGTAATAACGCGAGTGGCGTCTTTTTCATGGGGCGGCTCCAGTGTCGGTTGGGTGTCATGCGGTTTTGTTGTGGGAGGTGGCAGCCAGTAACGAGCGGCCGATGAAATCGTCATCGCCGGTTACGCCGGGCAGGGTGAAGAAATAACCGCCGCCGACCGGTTTGAGGTATTCCTCAAGCGGTTCGCCGTTGAGGCGGGTCTGCACGGTGATAAAGCCTTGTTCCAGATCGGCCTGGTAGCAGATGAACAGCAGGCCCATGTCGAGCTGACCATTCTTGTTGACACCGTTGGAATAGTTGAAGGGCCGACGCAGGATCAGATTGGCCTGGGTCGCGGCGGTGCGCGGGTTGGCCAGACGAATGTGCGCATCGAGCTTGGTCAGCTTGCCGGCCGGGTCCTGGCTGTAATCCGGCACTTGGCTTTCGCTGTGTCCACCCATGGGCGCGCCGCTGCTCTTGACCCGGCCGAGAATGCTTTCCTGCTCCTGCAAGGGCGTGCGATCCCAGCGCTCGACGAAGTTGCGGATGATCCGTACCGCTTGATAACTGCCATGGGCAGCCCAGGCCGGCTCGTCACTGCCCGGTTGCACCCAGACAATCCGCTCCATGGCCTTGGCGTCGTTGGAATCGGGGTTGGCCGAACCGTCGCGAAAGCCGAGAAAGTTGCGCGCCGACTGTGCCGGTGCACCGGGTTTGGCCGGCGCTTGCGGCGGTACGCTGCCTTCCTGCTTCCAGCGCACCAGCAGCAGGTCGGGCAGGTTCTTTACGATGTCGCGCAGGGCATGAATGTTGGTATCAGCGGTGTTGGCGCAGAACTGCAGGCTCAAGTCGCCATGGCAGCAATCCGCATCCAGCGCGTCATTAGGGAAACCGACCATGCGTTGCAGACGCTTGGGCTTTGCCGCCGCGAGACCGAAGCGCTCGTCGAACAGCGAGTCCCCCACGGAAACAGTGATGGTCAGGTTGTCCGGGGTGACCACCGGGCCGAGGATACCGGAGTCCGGCGGCGGCAGTTTCGGATCGATCTGCGCGACCGGGCCGCCCTTCATCAAAAACGCGATGCGTTCGTTGAGAGTGCGGAACAGTCGCTCGAGATCTTCGCGATCGGTCGCCAGCACATCGAACGCCACCAGCATGCCCGAGGCCGGGCGCGGGGTGACGATGCCAGTCTGGTGCACGCCGTGGAAATCGTGACGGTCTTCGGTCTTGTCGCTGCTCGGTGCTTCGGTGACTTGTGCCGGTGCGGCGGCCATGGCCGGGCAGCTCAGGGCCGATCCGGCGAGGGCAACACCGGCGGCGCCCATGCCCATCAGCACGCGGCGCCGTTGCAGGTTGAGAGGTTCTGAATCGTTCATCGGGTGGTCTTCTGCTTACAGGCCGGAAAGGCCGAGGGCGGGGTCGATGCCATCCAGCGCGGTGGCCAGGGCCTTGGCTTTGGCGGCGATCTGCTGGCGTTGTGCGGCGGTTACGGCGTCGTAGCTGACATAGCCGTCGGCCGATTTGAACGCGTCGAGCTGGCTGTCGAAGTCGCCCAGCGCCTGGTCGACTTTCGCCAATACGTCTGCGGCGGATTTGCTCAGCATCGGCCGCAACAGGTCGACGACTTTGTGCGCGGTTTGCCCGTTGGCGGCAAAACCGTTGAGATCGCTGTGGCTGTAGCGTTCTTCTTCGCCGCTGCCAGCGCGCACGTCGGCGAGGCTGTTGAGGTTGCGCACGACGATGCTCACCAATTGCTCCGGCGGCAGCGACTGCGCGAGCAACTGCTGCTTGAGCATTGTGACGTCGGCGACCAGCCGCTGGCTGATCGGCGCGAGTTCATCAAGATTGCGCTGCTGGAACAGGGCATATTCGAGGCGGTGAAAGCCGACAAACGCCGGATCCTGCTCGCGCTTCTCGAAATAATCGGCGCGGGCGTTGATGTGATTATCCAGCTCGGCCAGACGCTGCGCCGCCGGCGCCAGACGTTGATAAGCAGCACGCGCCGGCAGGTACAGCGCTCGCGCCTGATCCAGATCGCCGCTGGCGATCGCCTGATCAAGTGCTGTCACCGCTTTGATCAAGGCACTGCCCTGAACGGCCAGATACACGCGAAATTCCGACAGCGGCCCGACGAAAGCCACCATCGACGGCTTGGCCTTGGCGGCGGCATCGGAAGCGGCCGTCGGCGTCACGTGCAAAGTGCCGCGCGGGTTGCTGAGCAAGCCGCAGGTGATCGCGTAGTCGCCCGGTTGCAGGTTGGCGTTGATCACCTGGCTCAGGCCTGGCGCGATGTTTTCCCGTTCTTCGACCACCAGCACGCCGTCGAGAATTTCCCACTCGACCGCACGCTCGGAGCGGTTGACGATGCGGAAACTGGCGCGGCCGGCCGGCACGGTCAGCGCATTCGGCTCGCAGCTGTGCGGATGGATGTTGACGACGATTTCGTCGTGGTTGTGCTGACGCTTGGTGGCAGCCATGTTCGAGGCGTACCAGAACAGGCCGCCGGCGGCGATCATCAGCAGAACCGAGCCGGTCAGCGCCCAACGCAAGGCCGGAGGGGTTTGAATATCAGACATGGATGCCCTTATTGGCTGGAAATGGAAGTCGTTGACGGCGCCTGGCGGGGCGCGGGCATGAAGAACATCACCAGCGCCAGCAGCAGATAGATCAGGTAAGCGCCGAGGGTGCTGACGGTCGGCGCATCCTGATAACCGAACATGCCGGCCAGCACCGAGCCCAGCGGGCCGTCCATCGGCAGCGTCGCGCTGAAGTCGAAGAGCACGGTCTGCAGGTGATTCCACAGCCCGGCTTCATGCAGCGCCTGCACCGAGTTGGCGAGGATCCCGGCGGCGACCACGAGGATGAACAAACCGGTCCATTTGAAGAACGCCGAAAGATTGAGGCGCATGCTGCCGCTGTAGATAAGGAAACCGACGATCACCGCCAGAATCAGGCCGAGCAGGGCGCCGATCGGCGCGCCCGGGCCTTCGCTCTGCTGGAACACGGCAAGCAGGAAAAACACCGTTTCCAGGCCTTCGCGAGCGACAGCGAAAAAGACCATGGCGATCAGCGCAATCACCTGATGCCTGGAGGCCGCCAGCGCCTCATCCAGTGAGGCCTGCAGCGAATGCTTGATCGACCGCGCGACCTTGCGCATCCAGAACACCATCGAACTGAGAATGCCCACCGCGACCAGACCGACGATGCCCTCGAACAGTTCCTGCTGCTTTTGCGGGAACTCGGCACTGACCAATTCCAGGCCACCGCCGACCAGCAGGGCGAGGGCGGCCGCGAGGAAGATGCCGATCCATACGGCGGGCATCCACTGGCCGCGGCCGGTCTGCTGCAAGTAACTGGCAATGATGCCGACGATAAGCGCGGCCTCGATGCCTTCGCGCAACATGATCAAAAAGGGAACGAGCATTCGGCAGCCACAACGATTTAGATAGGTGGCTAAGTTGTAACATAATGACACTCATTCCCAAATGGCATTCATTGACATTTAGCTGAACCTCAGCTGAACAACTGTGATTCCCGTGGGAGCGAGCCTGCTCGCGAATGCGGTATGCCTGTGACATTTCTTTATCTGACACACCGCGTTCGCGAGCAGGCTCGCTCCCACATTGGCCCTGCGGTGACTTCAGCAGCTGGGTTAAGATGCCCATCACCGAAAAACAACAAGGCTCACCTCGCTCCATGGCGGAAAAAGACACCATTGCCATTCAACTGGTGCGCGAGGCGCTGCTGCAGAGTTGTGCTGCGGGCGCAGCCACGGATGAAGCGTTGAGCAAGGTCGGCATCGATCCGGCGCTGTTAACGGCCGACGAGGGCAGGGTGCCGGCCTCGCAATACGCCAGGCTCTGGCGTTTTTTGGCCCGGCGCGGCGATGATGAGTTCTTCGGTATGGACCCGCGCAGGCTCAAGTCCGGCAGCCTCGCGTTCCTGTGTCGCAGCGCCATGGCGCAACCAACGCTGGCGCCAGCGCTGGACACTGGTCTGGCTTTCCTTTCGCTAATGCTGGAAAAACTGCCGGCGCAACTGGTGCATCAGCAGAGCCTTGCCGAAATTGTCCTGCTCGAAGACGACGCCGAACCGCGCCGTGCGTTCACCTATTTCACTTACTGGATGATCGTCCACGGCGTGGCGTGCTGGCTGGCCGGGCGGCGGATTCCGATTCTGGCGATTGAACTGCGCTGCGCCGAACCGGATTTCACCGACGACTACCGTGTGATGTTCTCGGAAAACCTGCGTTTCGAACGTCCGCGCACGCGAATGATTTTTTCCGCCGATTGCCTCGATTTGCCAATCAAGCGCAGCGCCGAAGAGCTGAAGCGCTTTCTCGCCCAGGCGCCGGCGAACATTTTGGTCAAGTACCGCGATCCCGATAGCCTCGCCAGCCGCATCAAGCAGGATCTGCGGCAACTGCCCGCCGAGCACTGGCCGGAAACCGAAGCGCTGGCTCAGCAGCTGTGCATGTCCGCGTCGACATTACGCCGGCGTCTGGCCGAGGAAGGGCAGACCTGGCAGGGGCTCAAGGACAGCGTGCGCAAGGAGCTGGCGATTACTTGGCTGGCGGAGCCTTCGATCAGTTTTGTCGAGATTGCCGCGAGGCTGGGCTTTGCTGATGTCAGCTCGTTCTATAAGGCGTTTCGCAAGTGGTCGGGGTCGAACCCGGGGCATTACCGCACGCTGATCCTGAATGAGGTTGTCTGATCCGACGCCTTCGCGAGCAGGCTCGCTCCCACAGTTTGGAAATGCGTTCCCCTGTAGGAGCTGCCGAAGGCTGCGATCTTTTTGATCTGGTGGTGAAAATCAAGATCAACAGATCGCAGCCTCGTTGCACTCGTCAGCTCCTACAGGGGATGCGGCGCCAACCCCTTGGCCAAACCAGTCAGCCACGTTGATAACTTTGACCATTGCCCCAAGCCCCGCGCGGCGCGACTATCCCTGTGTTGTTTACGGTTCCCAGCCTAATAAAAACACCGAGGGATTCTGGCAATGCGCGATTACTTGTCTGCCACCGAACAGTTCGATTACCAGCACACCGTCAATGCGTCGCTCAGCGGCACGCTGGCGGCACTCAACGCCTGCGTCGAATGCTGTGACCGCCATGCCTTGCCCGGTCGCATCGCGTTGTTCTGGGAAGGTCGCGACGGCTCAAGTGCGACTTACACCTTCACTGATCTGCAAGACAAAGCCGCGCGTTTCGCCAATTTCCTCCTCGCCCAAGGCGTGCAGAAGGGTGACAAGGTCGCCGGGCTGCTGCCGCGTAATGTCGAATTATTGGTCACTGTTCTCGCCACCTGGCGCATCGGCGCGGTGTATCAGCCGCTGTTTACCGCATTTGGCCCGAAAGCCCTCGAACATCGCCTGAACAGCTCCGAGGCAAAAGTCGTGGTCACCGATGCGGTCAACCGGCCGAAGCTAAGCGAAGTCAGCGCATGCCCGACCATCGTCACGGTTGGCGGCGTGAAAGGTCAGGGGATTGTCCGTGGTGATTTCAGTTTCTGGGCCGAGCTGAGCAACTATTCTAATGTCTGCGCACCAATGCTGCTGACCGGCGAAGACCCGTTCCTGTTGATGTTCACCTCGGGCACCACGGGTCCGGCGAAAGCGCTGTCGGTGCCGCTCAAAGCCGTTGTTGCTTTTCAAAGCTACACCCGCGATGCGGTGGACCTGCGTCCTGAAGATGCGTTCTGGAACGTCGCTGATCCGGGCTGGGCCTATGGCATTTATTTCGGTGTGACCGGGCCGTTGGCGCTGGGGCACCCGATCACCTTCTACGATGGCCCGTTCACCCTCGAAAGCACCTGCCGGGTGATCAACAAATATGGCATTACCAATCTCACCGGTTCGCCCACCGCGTATCGGTTGTTGATTGCCGGGGGCGAAGAGTTCGCCAGATCGATCAAGGGCAAGCTGCGCATCGTCAGCAGCGCCGGTGAGCCGCTGAATCCGGAAGTGATTCGCTGGTTCGCCGACAACCTCGATGTGGTCATACACGACCACTACGGCCAGACCGAACTTGGCATGGTGCTGTGCAACCACCATGGCCTCGAGCACCCCGTGCATGTCGGCGCCGCCGGTTTCGCTTCGCCCGGCCATCGCATCGTTGTCCTCGACGAGCAGTACAACGAGCTGGGCGTCGGCCAGCCCGGCATTCTCGCCATCGACCGGCCGCAGTCGCCGATGTGCTGGTTCGGCGGCTACGAAGGCGCGCCGACCAAGGCTTTTGTCGGCAACTACTACCTGAGCGGCGACACCGTCGAATGGAACCCCGACGGCAGCATCAGCTTTGTCGGCCGCAGTGACGACGTGATCACCACCTCGGGCTACCGCGTCGGCCCGTTCGATGTGGAAAGTGCGCTGATCGAACACCCGGCCGTGGTCGAAGCGGCGGTCGTCGGCAAACCCGATCCGGAACGCACCGAACTGGTCAAAGCCTTTGTCGTGCTCAGTGCGCAGTACCGCGCCGCGCCGGAGTTGGCCGAAGAACTGCGCCAACACGTGCGCAAGCGTCTGGCCGCGCATTCGTACCCGCGTGAAATCGAATTTGTCAGCGAATTGCCCAAGACCCCGAGTGGCAAATTGCAGCGCTTTATCTTGCGCAACCAGGAAATCGCCAAGGCTCAAGAGGCCGCGGCGCACAGAGTTTCAGCTTGAATCCAAGGGAACACCGTCATGCAGATCGAGAACAAGGTTTTTATCGTCACCGGCGGCGCGTCAGGCCTCGGTGCCGCCAGCGCTGAATTGCTGGTCAGTGCCGGCGCAAAAGTCATGCTGGTCGACATGAACGCCGAAGCCGTCGCCGCTCAGGCCCAGCGCCTCGGCGCGCAAAGCGTGGTTGCCGACATCAGCAATGAAGCCGCCGCCGAAGCCGCTGTGCAAGCGACCGTCGCCGCGTTTGGCAGCCTCAACGGTCTGATCAACTGCGCTGGCATCGTTCGCGGCGAGAAGATTCTCGGCAATAACGGCCCGCACGCCCTCAGCAGTTTTGCCCAAGTGATCAACGTCAACCTGATCGGCAGTTTCAACATGCTGCGCCTGGCTGCGGCGGCGATCGCCGAGAGCGAAGCCAATGCTGACGGCGAGCGTGGAGTGATCATCAACACCGCCTCGGTCGCAGCGTTCGACGGTCAGATTGGCCAAGCCGCGTACTCGGCATCGAAAGGTGCGATCGCCAGCCTGACCCTGCCGGCCGCCCGTGAACTGGCGCGCTTCGGCATTCGCGTGATGACCATCGCACCGGGTATCTTCGAAACGCCAATGATGGCCGGCATGACCCTGGAAGTGCGCGACTCGCTGGCCGCTGGTGTGCCGTTCCCGCCGCGTCTGGGCAAGCCTGCCGAATACGCCGCGCTGGTGCGCCACATCATTGAAAACAGCATGCTCAACGGCGAGGTGATCCGTCTCGACGGCGCCTTGCGCATGGCCGCCAAGTAAAGAGGAATCCGTCATGACTATGTCCAACGATCCGATTGTTATCGTCAGCGCCGTCCGCACACCGATGGGCGGTTTTCAGGGCGAACTGAAAAGCCTCACCGCGCCGCAACTTGGCGCGGCGGCGATCAAGGCTGCGGTCGAACGCGCCGGTGTCGCCAGCGACGCGGTTGATGAAGTGCTGTTTGGTTGCGTACTGCCCGCCGGCCTCGGTCAGGCGCCGGCACGTCAGGCTGCGCTGGGTGCCGGGCTGGATAAATCGACGCGCTGCACCACGGTCAACAAGATGTGCGGCTCGGGCATGCAGACCACCATCATGGCCCACGACATGCTGCTTGCCGGCAGTGCCGACGTGGTGATCGCCGGCGGCATGGAAAGCATGTCCAACTCGCCGTACCTGCTCGATCGCGCCCGCGCCGGCTATCGCATGGGTCACGGCCGCGTGCTCGATTCAATGTTCCTGGACGGCCTCGAAGACGCCTACGACAAGGGCCGCCTGATGGGCACCTTCGCTGAGGATTGCGCCGAAACCAACGGCTTCAGCCGCGAGGCGCAGGACGCTTTCGCCATTGCCTCGACCACCCGCGCGCAACAGGCGATGAAGGATGGCAGCTTCACGGACGAAATCGTCCCGCTGACGGTGACCGTCGGCAAAGAGCGGGTGGTGATCAGCAACGATGAGCAGCCGCCAAAAGCCAAACTCGACAAGGTTGCCTCGCTGAAACCGGCGTTCCGCGAGGGCGGCACGGTCACCGCAGCCAACTCCAGCTCGATTTCCGACGGCGCGGCGGCGCTGGTGCTGATGCGCCAGTCCCACGCGCAGCAACTGGGCCTCAAGCCGCTGGCGGTGATTCATGGGCATGCTGCGTTCGCTGATACACCGGGCCTGTTTCCCACCGCACCGATTGGCGCGATCAAGAAACTGGTGAAGAAGACCGGTTGGACGCTGGATCAGGTGGATCTGTTTGAAGTGAACGAAGCGTTTGCCGTGGTCGGCATGGCGGCGATGACGCACCTGGAGATTCCCCACGACAAGCTCAATGTGCATGGCGGCGCCTGCGCGCTGGGCCATCCGATCGGCGCCTCGGGCGCGCGGATCCTGGTGACGTTGCTCGCGGCGCTGCGGCAGAAACAACTCAAGCGCGGCATAGCAGCGATCTGCATTGGCGGCGGCGAAGCCACGGCCATGGCCGTGGAATGCCTCTACTGACCCACTCAAATCCCCTGTAGGAGCTGACGAGTGCAACGAGGCTGCGATCTCTTGATCTTGCTTTCAAGATCAAGATCAAGATCAAGATCAAAAGATCGCAGCCTCGTTGCACTCGACAGCTCCTACACCCAAGGACTCACGATGATCCCCAACGAAGACCAAACCCAGATCCGCGACATGGCCCGGCAGTTTGCCGAGGAGCGGCTCAAGCCGTTCGCTGCCGAGTGGGATCGCGAGCACCGTTTCCCCAGGGAAGCCATCGCCGAGATGGCCGAACTGGGTTTCTTCGGCATGCTCGTGCCGGAGCAATGGGGCGGTTGTGACACCGGCTATCTGCCCTACGCCATGGCCTTGGAAGAGATCGCCGCCGGCGACGGTGCCTGCTCGACGATCATGAGCGTGCACAACTCGGTCGGCTGCGTGCCGATTCTCAAGTTCGGCAATGACGACCAGCGCGAGCGCTTCCTCAAACCGCTGGCCAGCGGCGCCATGCTCGGTGCCTTTGCATTGACCGAACCGCAGGCCGGTTCCGACGCCAGCAGCCTGAAGACCCGCGCGCGACTGGAAGGCGATCACTATGTGCTCAACGGCTGCAAACAGTTCATCACCTCCGGACAGAACGCCGGCGTCGTGATCGTGTTTGCCGTGACCGACCCGAGCGCCGGCAAACGCGGCATCAGCGCGTTTATCGTGCCGACCGACTCGCCGGGCTACAAGGTCGCGCGGGTCGAAGACAAACTCGGCCAGCACGCGTCCGACACCTGCCAGATTCTTTTTGAAGATGTGAAAGTGCCGGTGGCCAATCGGCTGGGCGCGGAGGGCGAGGGGTACAAGATCGCCCTGGCCAACCTCGAAGGCGGCCGCGTCGGTATCGCCTCGCAAGCCGTCGGCATGGCCCGCGCCGCATTCGAGGCCGCCCGTGACTACGCCCGCGAGCGTGACACCTTCGGCAAACCGATCATCGAGCATCAGGCCGTCGCGTTCCGCCTGGCGGACATGGCCACGCAAATTGCCGTCGCCCGGCAGATGGTGCATTACGCAGCGGCTTTGCGTGACAGCGGCCAACCGGCGCTGGTCGAGGCGTCGATGGCCAAGCTGTTCGCCTCGGAAATGGCCGAGAAGGTCTGCTCCATGGCCTTGCAAACCCTCGGCGGTTACGGTTACCTCAACGACTTCCCGCTGGAACGCATCTACCGCGACGTGCGCGTCTGCCAGATCTACGAAGGCACCAGCGACATTCAGCGCATGGTCATTTCGCGCAATCTCTGACAAGGAATTTTCTTCATGACTTACGAAACGATTCTGCTGGAAACCCGCGACCGCGTCGGCCTGATCACCCTCAACCGGCCGCAGGCGCTGAACGCGCTGAACGCGCAACTGGTCAGTGAAGTGAACCACGCTCTCGATACGCTGGAAGCCGACGCACACATTGGCTGCATCGTCCTCACCGGCTCGAAAAAAGCCTTTGCCGCCGGCGCCGACATCAAGGAAATGGCCGAGCTGACCTATCCGCAGATCTACATGGACGATCTGTTCAGCGACAGCGATCGCGTGGCCAACCGGCGCAAACCGATCATCGCCGCGGTCAATGGTTTTGCCCTCGGCGGCGGCTGTGAACTGGCGCTGATGTGCGACTTCATTCTGGCTGGCGACAACGCCAAATTCGGCCAGCCGGAAATCAACCTCGGCGTGCTGCCGGGCATGGGCGGCACCCAGCGCCTGACCCGCGCGGTGGGCAAGGCCAAGGCCATGGAAATGTGCCTGAGCGGGCGCATGATCGACGCTGTAGAAGCCGAGCGCTGCGGCATCGTCGCGCGGATCGTGCCGAGTGATGAACTGCTTGATGAGGCGCTGAAAGTCGCGGCGGTGATCGCCGGCAAGTCACTGCCGATTGCGATGATGATCAAGGAGAGCGTCAACCGCGCGTTCGAGGTCAACCTGACGGAGGGCGTGCGTTTTGAGCGTCGGGTGTTTCATGCCGCGTTTGCGACGCAGGATCAGAAGGAAGGGATGGCGGCGTTTGTCGGTAAGCGCGAGGCGGTTTTCCAAGGTAAGTGATGCGGCGTTCCGGCTGACGCATTCGCGAGCAGGCTCGCTCCCACATTGGACTATGGAGACTCCTGTGGGAGCGAGCCTGCTCGCGAAGCTTTTAAAGGCCCACTCACTAGCGCTAGTCTGTTGACCTTCTTGCACATCAAGAGCGGAGGTCAACATGCGTATCGGATTTATCGGGCTGGGTTCCATGGGCAAGGGCATGGCCGCCAATCTGCTCAAGGCCGGGCATGAAGTGCGGGTGTGGAACCGCAGCCAGCCTGCCATCGAACAACTGGTCAGGCAGGGCGCAACGGCCGCCGGCGATCCTGCTGAAGCCTTCGATGCCGACGCGGTGATCAGCATGCTCGCCGACGACGCGGTGACACGCTCGGTGCTGATCGACAGCGGCGCCTTAGCCTCAAGCAAACCGGGGCTGATTCACCTGAGCATGGCCACGCTGTCGGTCGAGTTCATCAAGGAACTCGCAGCGCTGCATGACAGCGTCGGCGCCCAACTGATTGCCGCCCCGGTCTTCGGACGCAACGATCTCGCCGAGGCCGGCAAGCTCAACATCGCCGTCGGCGGCCCGGCCACCGCGATTGCCCGGGTTCAGCCGCTGCTGGATGTAATGGGGCAGAAAACCTGGCCGATGGGCGACGACCCGGTCAACGCCGCCATCCTCAAGATCGCTACCAACATGATGCTGATCAGCGCCATCGAAGCCACCGGCGAAGCGATGGCGTTGACCCAGAGTTATGGGGTGGGCAATGGCGATTTTGTCGAATTCATTACCAACACGCTGTTCGCGGCACCGGCCTATAAGGTCTACGGGCCGAAGATTGCCGAGCGGGAGACTGAGGGGGCTGGGTTTACCTTGCGTCTGGGTTTGAAGGATGTTGGCCTGGCGCTGAAGGCCGGCGAGCCGAATCATGTGCCGTTGCCGGTGGCCAGTGTGTTGCGCGATAACTTGCTGGATGCGGTGGCGTTGGGCGAGGGGGAAAGTGATCTGGCGGCGTTGGGGGTAAGGGCGATTCGGCGTTCGGGGCAGGAATAATGTGTGAAACCTTCAAAAGCCCCTCACCCTAGCCCTCTCCCGGAGGGAGAGGGGACTGACCGCGCGATATTGGCGAATTACGCCGACCTGAAAGGGTCGTCGCTGAATCCATAATTGCAGACATTCCGGATCGCTGCTTAAAGCCATAATCGACTCGGTCGTTCAGGTCGATGCATGGCGCGAGGCACCCCGGTCGGCTCCCTCTCCCTGGGGAGAGGGCTGGGGTGAGGGGAAGGGGAAGGGGGGCGACACCATTACAACTGGTAATTCTTCAGATCCCGCGCAATCACCATCCGCTGTATCTCGCTCGACCCTTCATAAATCTGGGTAATCCGCGCATCGCGGTAGTATTTCTCGACCGGGTAATCCTCCAGGTAGCCATAGCCGCCATGGATCTGGATCGCCGACGAGCACACCTTCTCGGCCATTTCCGAGGCAAACAACTTGGCCTGCGAAGCCTCGGACAAACACGGTTTACCCGCCGTGCGCAGCCGCGCCGCATGCAGGATCAGCAACCGCGCGGCGTTGATCTGCATGTGCATGTCGGCCAGCAGATTGGCGATGCTCTGGTGCTCGATGATTGGCTTGTCGAACTGCACGCGATCCTTCGAATAGGCCAGCGCCGCTTCAAACGCCGCCCGGGCAATGCCCAATGCCTGTGCCGCGATGCCGATGCGTCCGCCTTCAAGGTTGGACAGGGCAATGGCCAGACCTTTGCCGCGCTCACCTAGCAGGTTGGCCTCGGGGATGCTGCAGTTATTCAGCGTCACCGCGCAGGTGTCGGAAGCGCGGATGCCCATTTTGTGTTCGGTGCGATCGACGATGAAACCCGGCGTGTCGGTCGGCACCAGAAACGCTGACAGGCCTTTTTTGCCCAGGTCCGGATCGGTCACCGCGAAGACGATCGCCAGTTTCGCCCGTTTGCCATTGCTGACAAATTGCTTGGCGCCGTTGATTACCCACTGGCCGTCGCGCAGTTCGGCGCGGGTGCGCAGGTTGTGCGCTTCGGAACCGGCCTGGGGTTCGGTCAGGCAGAAACAACCGATGGTTTGCCCACTGGCCAGCGCGGCCAGCCAGGTTTGCTTCTGTTCATCGCTGCCGTAGTTGAGCACCGGGCCGCAGCCCACCGAGTTGTGAATGCTCATGAACGCGCCGGTCGCGCCGTCACCGGCAGAGATTTCCTCAACCGCCAGTGCATAGGCGACGTAATCGACGTAAGTGCCACCCCATTCCTCAGGCACGACCATGCCGAGCAAGCCCAACTCGCCCATCTTCGCCACCAGGGCGTCGTCGATCCAGCCGGCCTTTTCCCAGGCCTGGGCGTGGGGGGCGATTTCGCCACGGGCAAAATCCCGGGCCATGTCGCGGATCATCACTTGCTCTTCAGTCAGTTCGAGATCGTGCATGGCTCAGCTCCCGCTCTCATCAAAACCATGGAAGAAACTCGCCACCTGCGCAGCGTCCAGCCCAGCGACGGTCGGCGGGTTCCAGCGCGGTGACTTGTCCTTGTCGATCAGCAGGGCGCGCACGCCTTCGATCAGGTCGCCACGGGCAAACCACTGACGATCCAGATGCAGCTCCAGAGCAAAGCAATTCTCCAGGCTCAAATGCCTGCCGCGACGGAGCATTTCCAGAGTCACGGCCATGGCCAGCGGCGAGCGGGTTTCCAGCAGATCCGCTGTGGTGATTGCCCATTCGTGGCTGTCGGCGACGGTGACGGCGCGCAATTGCTCGATCATGCTCGGCACGTCAGGCAAGGCAAAGAAGTGATCGATGGCCGGGCGCAGAGCCTCGAGCGGCGCATCCGGCAGGGTTTGCACGGCGTGCTTGGCCAGCAGGTTCTGCAGCGATTTGAGCGGGGTGTCCTGCCACTCCATCTGGTCGAGTTTCTCATCGAGCAGCGGCAGTTTGCGGCTATCCAGATACCAGTCGGCGAGGCCGCAATACAACGCATCGGCAGCGCGAATCTGCACGCCGCTGACGCCCAGATAAACCCCCAGCTCACCGGGAATGCGCGGCAGGAAGTAGCTGCCGCCGACGTCAGGAAAATAACCGATGGCCACTTCCGGCATTGCCAGGCGGCTCTTCTCGGTGACCACGCGCAGATCGGCGCCTTGCACCAGACCCATGCCGCCGCCGAGGACAAAACCGTCCATCAAGGCCAGCACCGGTTTGCGGTAGTGATGAATCGTCAGGTCGAGGGCGTATTCCTCGACGAAGAAGTCTTCGTGCAGCGTGTCGCCGCTCTTGTAACTGTCGTACAGCGAACGGATATCACCGCCGGCGCAGAACGCCTTTTCTCCCGCGCCGCGCAGTACTACGGCGTGCACATCGGCGTCAGACGCCCAGGCATCGAGCTGACGTTGCAGCAGACGCACCATGTCGAGGGTGATTGCATTGAGGCCCGCAGGGCGGTTGAGGGTCAGGTGGCCGATATGGTTGCGCACTTCGGCCAGCACGTCGTTTTGCATGGCATCCATGGACGGGGTCCGCCGGGATGAAGCCTGAGCTGTCATCAGTAACTCCCTGCTTTTATTGTCTTTATTCGAAAAGCCCGCGCGCGGGCGTTAGCGGATCGTAACAGTGCAAATTTGCCGTGTACAACGGGGATATGTGCAGGGGGAATCTGCGTTTTTATCTCAGGACTGCTTTCTGTACGCGTAGGAGCTGACGAGTGCAACGAGGCTGCGATCTTTTGTTCTTGTTTCTTGAAATCAAGAGATCGCAGCCTCGTTGCACTCGTCAGCTCCTACAGCGGTTATCTGAAGGTTTCGCTGATGCTGCGGCGTTTGGCGTGCAGTTCGCTGGCATGGATCAGGCGTTCGAGGTCTTCGGGGGTGACGTCGATGAAAGCCTCCATGTCGGCCAGCGCCAGTTTCAGGTCGTCGGCGGTGATTGCCTGGCTGTCGACCGGGACCACTGGCGGTGCCGGGTCGGCGGGGCGTTTCGGATAGCGGATGCGGGTCAGGTTGTTGTAGGCCAAGGCGCTGGCGAGCATGCACACGGCACCGAGCATCACCGGCTCCATGGCTTTCCAGTCCATGGCGATGGTCGCCGGATCGGCCAGCACCAGCGTCAATGCCAAGGCGCCCGCCGGTGGATGCAGGCAACGCAGCCAGCACATCAGGATTACCGCCATGCCGGCGGCGAGGCAGGCGCTGCCCAGCGTTCGGCCGAGCACGTGGGCAACCAGCAAGGCGACCACTCCAGCGCACAAGTAGCCGCCGAGAATCGACCACGGCTGGGCGAGGGCGCCGGAGGACACCGCGAACAGCAACACCGCCGAAGCGCCGAGCGGGCCGATCAGATGAAACGCGACGTCATGCCCGAACACCTGCGCGCACATCCACACGCTGAACAGCGTGCCCAGGCTCATGCCGATCGCGGCACGGCTCCATTCAGTGGGACGGGTATTGATGGCGGCGGGCAACCAGCGAGCAAGCATGTAGAACTGATCCTTTGCAAAATCCGGGGCAAAAAAAAGGACTTGTCCGGCATATCCGGAAAGCCCTCGAAGGTTCCAACATTGGGGGAGGAACGCGCGTAGTTTGCCGATCAAACTCGATGCTGACAAATTCATATAAATGCAGTTTTAGTGCACTATTTTTGCATTGAAGCGGTACGGCGTGCGCTGACGAAGCACAGATAACCGCCCAGCGCTGCCAATCCGCTCAAGGCATAGAACATGCTCGGCGCGGGTGTGTGCATCAGTAGAAACCCGCAGATGACCGGGCTCGCGCCGCCACCAAGGGCGGCGAGGTTCTGCGCGCCGTAGTAGCTGCCGCGCAGGGCCTCCGGGGCGAGGGTGTCAACGAACAGGAAGTCGGCCGGGTAAATGATCATCTCGCCCAAGGTGAATATGAACATTGCCACGCACCAGCCGAGCAGGCTGTCCGCCATGCTGAAACCGATCAACCCGGCGATGAACAGCGCGGTGCCACCGGCAATCCAGTGACGCAGGTGTTCGCGGCTGAGCCAGCGACCGACCTGATATTGCAGCAGGATCACCGTGATTGCGTTGCAGGCGAGCAGGGCGGCCATGGTGTCGAGCATTTGTTGCTGGTTATGGGTGACCAGCAGGTATTGCGACAGGTACAGGGTAAAACGCCCGTGCACCAATGTGCTGAGCAGGCAGCCGAGAGTGAACAGCACCATGGTGCGGTCGTTTTTCAGGATCACCAGGGTGTTGAGAAAACTCTGCGGCGCGGTGCCGGCCGATACAGGACGGGCATCTTTAGCTGCGCCGAGCAGCAGAAAGATACTGCCAATCGCAATCGCCCCGGCAACGATGAAAGGCGCGGACGGCTGCACCCCGGCAATGACCACGCCGAGCATCGGGCCGACGGCGTAGCCGATGTTGGTTAGCGTGTAGTTGAGGGAAAACGCCTTGACCCGCTGGCCCACCGGCAGCTGTTCGCTGAGGATCGCCTTGCTACCGATGAGGAACAGCGCTGACGCGGTTTCGCTGATGATCAGCACCACGGTGACCAGATACAGATTCTGCGCGAAGGTCAGCAGGATCAGGCCGATACCGCTGGAAAGCATCGACAGAATCAGCAATTGGCGCTTGTCCAGCTTGTCGATGATGTAGCCGCCGTACAGCGACAGCAGCGTGGCGCTGAACACGGCAATGCCCAGCAGCAGGCCGACATCCTGCGGATTGAGCCCGAGCTTGTTGCTGAGGAACAGCGTCAGTAACGGACTGACCAGGGCACGACTGATCACCACGGTCAGCGAGCTGATCATCAGCCGGCGGATAAAGGGCGAGTAAATGGTCACGGAGGGGGAATGTCCTTATTCGGAAAGCCTGGGGCGAAAAAGCTGATCCACCATCGCCCCCTTGTAGGAGTGAGCCTGCTCGCGAAGGCGGAGGATCAGTCACCTCCGATGTTGCTGACATACCGTATTCGCGAGCAGGCTCGCTCCCACAGGGTCTGTGCACCTCACAATTACCACTGACTCCCACCGGGGCAGCTCAAGCCACATCCGAAGCCGCCGGCCACTGTTGCAATGTGATCGGCAACTTGCACGATTCGCCGCGCCCCATCGGGAAGTACTGAAAGCCATTGCGCGCCAGGCGTTCGGCGTCGTACAGATTTCGGCCATCGAAAATCACCGGGCTGTGCAGACGCTGTTTGATCAGCTCGAAATCCGGGGCCTTGAACTGTTGCCATTCGGTGCAAATGATCAACGCATCGGCGCCGGCCAGTACCGATTCCGGCGTGCCCATCAACACCAGTTTTGACTCGTTCGGATAGAGCTTCTGCGTTTCCAGCATGGCCTCCGGATCGAACGCACGCACGCTGGCACCGGCAGCCCACAAATCTTCGAGCAGCACCCGACTCGGGGCGTCACGCATATCGTCAGTGTTGGGCTTGAACGCCAGGCCCCACAAAGCAAAGGTCCTGCCGCGCAAATCGCCCCGGTAGAAGGCATTGATGCGCTCGAACAGCTTGTGCTTCTGGCGCTGGTTGATCGCCTCGACCGCTTGCAGCAGATCACTGGAGCAGTGCGCCTGCTCGGCACTGTGAATCAGCGCGCGCATGTCCTTGGGAAAACACGATCCGCCGTAGCCGCAACCCGGGTAAATGAAGTGATAGCCGATCCGCGTATCGGCCCCGATGCCCTGGCGCACCGCTTCAATGTCCGCACCCAGATGCTCGGCGAGTTCGGCGATCTGGTTGATGAAGCTGATCTTGGTCGCCAGCATGCAATTGGCGGCGTATTTGGTCAGCTCGGCGCTGCGCAGATCCATGAACAGCATGCGGTCATGGTTGCGATTGAACGGCGCGTACAGATCGCGCATCACGTCACGCACCTCAGCGCCTTCGCAGCCGATGACGATGCGATCCGGCCGCCGGCAATCGGCGACGGCAGAGCCTTCCTTGAGAAATTCCGGGTTGGAGACGATATCGAACTGCAGCAAGCGGCCGACCTTGATCAGCGCCTTTTCGATGTGGCTGCGCAAGGCATCGCCCGTGCCCACCGGCACCGTGGATTTCTCCACCACGATCAACGGTCGCTCACGATGCCGGGCAATCGCGTCGCCGACCGACAGCACATAGCGCAGGTCCGCCGAACCGTCATCGCGTGACGGCGTGCCCACCGCGATAAACGCCACCCGCCCATGCAACACAGCGCGTCGTTCATCGGTGGTGAATTGCAGGCGATTGGCATCCAGCCCTTCACGCACCAGGTTAGCCAGGCCCGGCTCGAAAATACTGACGTGCCCATCACGAAGCTGCTCGATCTTCTGCGCGTCGACATCCATGCAAACGACCTCGTGACCCACCTCGGCCAGCACCGCCGCTTGCACCAGACCGACATAACCGCTGCCAAACACCGTGATCTTCATGCCGTACTCCTGCCTGCAGTTCCGTGCTTTGAAGATAAGAGCGCGATGTTTCAGTTCGCCTACCGTGTGGATGAGCCAGCAAATGGACCGTTCGGGGAATGCCCGATTGACTTTTATGGCATCGAACGGCAGGTTGTCGGCCTTTCGCGGCAACCCCTGTCATTGAGTCATGCCGTTTTTTGCGTTTCATTTCATGCATTTATTGTTTTTGTTGAATCGTTTTTTATTTCAAGGCCGTTTCGTTTGAGTGATTTGTCGAGTACCCAACCCGCACCGTCCAGCCACAATCCGCTGACCGTTTACCTGGCACGACTGGCGCCTTCCAGCCAGTTGACCATGCGCTACGTGCTGCAAGACGCCGCCGACCGCCTCGGTTTCGAGGACGTCGATATCGAAGAAATCCCGTGGCACGGTTTGCAACCGGAAGACGTCGTGGCGCTGGTCGCCGCGTTGCGTGCCGACGGTTACGCGCCGAACACTTCGTCGCTGTACGTGAACGCCGTGCGCGGGGTGATGAACGAAGCCTGGCGCATGAGTCTGATCACCCAGGATCACCTGCTGAAGATGCGTTCGGTCAAAGGCATTGCCGGCACACGGTTGTCCCAGGGCCGCAATCTCAAGCGCACGTTGATTCACGAACTGATGGAAGTCTGCGCTGCCGACCCGCGCCCGCAGGGCCTGCGTGATGCGGCGGTGATTGCGTTGCTGTATGGCACCGGCATGCGCAAGTCGGAATCGGTGGATCTGGATCTGAGTCAGGTCGACTTCCACGAACGCAGCCTGACCGTGACCGGCAAGGGCAACAAACAGCTGATCAAATACGCACCGGCCTGGGCGTTTGCCAAACTCGACGCCTGGCTGGAACTGCGGCGTTCACAGCTCAAGGAAGGCGAGAGCGACGATGCGTTTCTGTTCAACCGCATTCGCCGGGGCAGCCACATCACCCGCGAGCGCATCACCAAACACGCGATTTACTACATTGCTCGCCAACGCGGTACGCAGGTCGGGGTGAAGATCATGCCCCACGATTTTCGGCGTTCGTTTATCACCCGGGTGATCGAGGAGCACGACCTGTCGATCGCACAGAAACTGGCGCATCACAGCAATATCCAGACGACCGCCAACTACGACGTGCGCGATGACAACGAGCGGCGGCGGGCGGTGGATCGCTTCGATTTGTAAGCCGAGTCAGTTTTGCGGCGGGCAGCGCGAGCCGGTGGCCGCCTGAGTGATTTGCCCTGCGAGGCGTTTGACGTTGTTCTGTTGCGCGGTCACCAGTTCTTCGATGCTCGGCCCTGAAGACGTCTGCAAGACCGAACGACAGGTCAGCAGCGCTGCATCCGTCGCGCCTAACGGGCGCACCCGCCATTTCACGTCGATCAGGGCGTACTGACCAGGAATCGAATCGAAGCGCTGCACGTCGACGCGCACGGAAGCTCGTTGCTGGCCAACGCCACTGCTCAATTGATCGGCCAGCGCACCGCGTAACTCATCGGCAAGGGTGGCGCTCCACCAATCGGTATCCAGGATAGCGACGCCGCTGTTGCCTTGGCGGATGACAATCTGCGCGCGATCGACCTGCGGCGGTACACTGATGCTTTCGATGGCAATGTCGGCGCCGTTGCGACTGACGCCCGGTTGCGCCGGGGTCAGCGTGTGAAAGCTGATCGGGTCGCTGCGGCACGCGGTCAGCAAGACGAACGCAGCGAGCAGGGTGATCTTCAACGGTAAAGCCATGGATACAGCTCCTGTGCTCAATTGCGTGGCGGTCCTTTGAGGTCCAGCGGCGCGGCGTTGTCAGGACGTCCGCGAATCAGCGACTCAGGATGGCGGCCAAGATAATCCGACAGTTCACGCAACGAACGTGACATGCGCCCGAGCTCGTCGAGGGTCTCGGTCAGCTGCTCGCGTTGCGGTGAGTCCTCGGCCAAAGTCGAATTGGCGGACTGCAAGGTCTTGCTGACGTCGGCGAGGGTGCTCTGCACGCCGGGCAGAGTCTTGGCGTTGAACTGCTTCAGGCTTTTGCGCAGCTCGACCAGATTACCGTCGAGATTGCTGGCGATGCGCTCGACCGGCAGCGCGTTGATCTTGTTGACCATCGCTTCGAGTTTTTCCTGCAACTGTTCGAGGCTGCCCGGGACTGTTGGAATGGTCACTGGCCGCGCCGTAGGGTCGAATGCGACTTTCGGTGCCTTGGGGTAGAAATCCAGGGAAATATACAACTGACCGGTGAGCAGGTTGCCATTGCGCGCCTGGGCGCGCAGACCATTTTCGACGAAAGTGGCGATCAGACGCGCACCGGTGGCCTCGTCGTTTTCGTCGCCATGGTAGGTCTTGAGAATTTTTGCGTGGGCGCGGCCCAGTCGCTGCGGATAGATGACGATGCCGACATTCACCGGAAAGGTGCGCTTGACCTCGTCGAAGTCGAGGTTGACCGCCACCACCCGACCGATTTCGATGCCAAGGAACTCCACTGGCGCATCGACCTTGAGCCCGCGCAACGCCTGATCAAAGCGCAGCGCCAGATACTGCGCCTTGCCGTCGGGCGGGGCGAGGGCGGCGGTCTGGTTGGCGAACAGTTCGAAATTCTTGTCTTCGCCGGCCGGCGTGTCGTTGGGGCTGTAGTCCGGGGCGCGGAAAGCGATGCCGCCGACCAGCAGAGTCGACAGCGACTCGGTTTTCACCGCAAAGCCGTTGGCGCCGACATTGATATCGATGCCGCTGGCGTTCCAGAACCGGGTGTTTTCGGTCACGTAGGCATCGTTGGGCGAATGCACGAAGACTTCGATGTTGACGCCTTTGCCGTCCGGGTCCAGCGCGTAGGACACCACCTGGCCGACCGGAATCTTGCGGTAGTAGACCGGGGAACCGATGTCCAGCGAGCCGAGGTCAGCGGTGTGCAGGGTAAAGCGCTTGCCCGGTTCGCCGTAGGTGATCGGAGGCGGGTTTTCCAGGCCTTTGAAGGTTTTTGCCCGAGTGTTGGCCTGGCCAATGTCGGCACCGATGTAATCGCCCGACAGCAGCGTATCGATGCCCGAGACACCGCCGGCGCCGATGCGGGGGCGCACCACCCAGAATTGCGAATCCTCGCGGGTGAAGGCTTCGGCCTGCTTGGCCAGTTTGATCGTGGCGTTGACGTTTCTATGATCGTCGGCCAGTTCGACCTCGGAGACATGGCCGATGACCACGTTGCGGTACCTGACTTCGGTCTTGTTGGCGGTCAGGCCATCGCCGGTCTTGAAGGTGACGGTGATCGTCGGGCCTTCCTGGAGGATGTTGTGAATGACCAGCGAAATGCCCACCAGCACCGCCACGATCGGCACGATCCATACCAGCGAAATGCCGAAACGGCGGGTCTTGATCGGCGCCTGACCGGGTGCTCGCGGCTCGTCGCTGGCTGACGACTTCATCCATGTCCTCCTCGATTATTCGGGCACTGAGCGTCAGGAACGCAAAAGCACCTCATCAATATAGAAGTGCCTTGCGATAGAGCAAATCCCCAGCCGTTTTAACTTCAGGAATATGTAAGCGCCTGTTAACCGAGCATTTCGCGCAGGCGATACCAGAACATGCCCAATGCCAGCAGCGGTGAGCGCAAGGCCGGGCCCCCGGGGAACGTCATGTGCGGCACGCCGCTGAACACCTCCATGCCCTGGCTGTGGCCGGCGTGAATGGCTTCGCCCAACAACTTCGCGCACCAGTGCGTGACGTTGAGGCCATGACCCGAATAGCCCTGCGCGTAGAACACGTTCGGATGCTGTTTGAGCCGGCCCACCTGGGGGAAGCGGTTGGCGGTGATGCCAATCTTGCCGCCCCACTGATAGTCGATGCGCACGTCCGCCAGTTGCGGAAAGACCTTGAGCATTTTCGGTCGCATATAAGCGGCGATGTCCGCCGGGTCGCGGCCGGAATAATGACAAGCGCCGCCGAACAGCAAACGTCGATCAGCCGAGAGTCGGTAATAATCCAGCCCGACCTTCTGGTCACACAGCGCCAGGTTCTGCGGAATCAACTGCGCGGCACGCGCTTCGTCCAACGGCTCGGTGGCGATGATGTAACTGCCGGCGGGCAACACTTTGCCACTGAGTTTCGGTTCCAGTTCATCCAGATGCGCGTTGCAACCCAGCACCAGGCTGCCGGCGCGCACTGAACCCGTGGCGCAGCGCACCTCTACGGTCGGGCCATGGAGAATTTCCAGCACCGGACTCTGCTCGAAAATGCGTACGCCCAGCGACGCGGCGAGACGTGCTTCGCCTTGCACCAGATCCAGCGGATGCAAATGGCCCGAGCCCATATCGATCAATCCACCGGCGTACACACCAGCGTCGACCACTTGCTGACGGATCTGCTCAGGGCCGACCAGTCTGGTCTCGTGGGCGTAGCCGAGTTCGCCGAGGCTGGCCTGTTCCTGCTTGAACGCAGCGAATTGCGCAGCAGTGTTGGCCAGTTCGCAAAAGCCCCAGCGCAGATCGCAGTCGATGGCGTTTGCAGTGATGCGCTGGCGCACCAGGTCCACCGAGTCGATGCCGGCGCGCTGCAGATAACGCACACCGTCCTGGCCTACGTAGCGGGCGAACCCCTCGACTTCATGACCGATGCCGCGAATCAGCTGACCACCATTGCGCCCGCTGGCGCCCCAGCCGATCCGTCGCGCTTCGAGCAACACCACCGACAATCCGCGCTGCGCCAGTTCAATCGCCGTGTTGACGCCCGTGAAGCCACCGCCGATGACGCAGACGTCGGCAAGCAAATCGCCGTCCAGCACAGGGTAGGGCGTGGTCGCCCGGGCGGAAGCGGCGTAATACGAACAGGGGTGTTGTGAGCTGTACTGATTCATTTGTTCGACTTCACTTTGCTCCACGACCGGGTCATCAGGCGCATGATCGCCTGGGGCGGCGTCGAGGAAATGTAGAGTTTGTCGAGCACCGCCTGAGGCGGATAAACCTCAGGGTTGTTGACCAGTTCCTGATCCATGAACGGCTTGGCCGCCGGGTTCGGGTTGGCGTAGCCGACGGTGGCGCTGACCTTGGCGATCACTTGCGGATCGAGCAGGTAATTGATGAAGGCATGGGCCTCTTTGGCGTTGCTCGCATCGGCGGGGATCGCCAGCAGATCGAACCACAGGTTGGCGCCTTCCTTGGGAATGGCGTAAGCGATATTGACGCCGTTCTTCGCTTCCTTGGCGCGGTTGGCGGCCTGGAACACATCGCCGGAATAACCGAAGGCTACGCAGATGTCGCCATTGGCCAGGTCCGAGACGTATTTGGAAGAATGGAAATAGGTGATGTACGGGCGGATGCTCAGCAGCTTGGCTTCAGCCTTCTTATAGTCCTCGGGATTTTCGCTGCGCGGGTCCATGCCCATGTAATTGAGAATCGCCGGAAACACTTCGTCGGCGGAATCCATCATCGACACGCCGCACAGGCTCAGCTTCTTCAAATTCTCAGGTTCGAACAGTACGGCCCAGGAATCAATGTGGTCGATACCCAGCACTTGCTTGACCTTGTCGACGTTGTAACCAATGCCGTTAGTGCCCCAGAGATAGGGCACCGAGTGCTCATTGCCTGGATCATTTTTCTCAAGCAATTCAAGTAGTTTCGGGTCTAAATTGTTCCAGTTTGGTAACTGCGAGCGGTCGAGTTTCATGAACGCGCCGGCCTTTACCTGGCGGGCGAGAAAATGATTGGACGGCACTACCACGTCATAGCCGGTGCGCCCGGCGAGGAGTTTGCCTTCGAGGGTTTCGTTGGAATCGAAGACGTCGTAAATCACCTTGATCCCGCTCTTGTTCTGGAAATCGGCGAGGGTGGTTTCGCCGATGTAGTCGGTCCAGTTGTAGACGCTGACCTGGGGGGCGGCGTGGGCTGTGGCGCTGAACAGCACGCTCAGCGCAACCGGGAGTACGGATTTCAATGGACGCATATCGACACCTCTTGGATTTATTGGAATTCTCAGGCGCTGCACATTCTTCTGTGGGAGCGAGCTTGCTCGCGAATGCGGTGCATCAGGTGACATCAACGGTGACTGGGCTGACGCCTTCGCGAGCAAGCTCGCTCCCACAAGGATTTGTGCAGATTTGGCTCAGACGCTCAGGAGCAGGAACTCGCGCTCCCACGAGCTGATCACGCGCTTGAAATTTTCATGCTCGGCGCGCTTCACCGCGACGTAACCGCGGACGAATTTGCTGCCCAGGTACTCGGCGACTTTCGGGCACTCTTCCATTTGCGTCAGGGCTTCTTCGATGGTGATCGGCAGGCGCAGGTTGCGTCGTTCATAGGCCCGGCCTTCGACCGCCGCGCTCGGCTCGATCTTTTCGACCATGCCGATGTAGCCGCACAGCAAACTCGCAGCAATCGCCAGATAAGGATTGGCGTCGGCGCCGGGCAAGCGGTTCTCCACGCGCATCGACTCCGGCCCCGACGTCGGCACGCGCAGGCCCACCGTGCGATTCTCTTCACCCCACTCGACGTTGACCGGCGCGGAGGTGTCCGGCAGGAAGCGGCGGAACGAATTGACGTTCGGCGCGAACATCGGCAGGACTTTCGGGATGTACTTCTGCAGGCCACCGATGTGATGACGGAACAGCTCGCTCATGTTGCCCTCGGCTTCAGCAAAGATCGGCTTGCCGGTGCCGATCTCGACCACGCTCTGATGCAGGTGCATGGCGCTGCCGGGTTCGTCGCCGATCGGCTTGGCCATGAACGTCGCGGTTACGTTGTGCTTGAGCGCCGCTTCACGCAGGGTGCGTTTGAACACGGTGATCTGGTCAGCCAGATCCAGCGCATCGCCATGGCGGAAGTTGATTTCCATCTGCGCCGGGCCGTCTTCATGGATCAGCGTGTCGAGGTCCAGGCCTTGGAGCTCGCACCAGTCGTAGACGTCTTCGAACAACGGATCGAACTCGTTGGCAGCATCGATCGAGAACGATTGCCGGCCACTTTCAGCGCGGCCCGAGCGGCCCAGCGGGGCCTTGAGCGGCAGGTCCGGGTCTTCACAGCGTTGGGTCAGGTAGAACTCCATTTCCGGCGCGACAATCGGCTTCCAGCCCTTGTCGGTGTAGAGCTGCAGGACTTTCTTCAGCACGTTGCGCGGCGACAGTTCGATCGGGTTACCGAACTTGTCGAAGGTGTCGTGGATGACGATGGCGGTTGGCTCGATGGCCCACGGAATGACATACACGGCATCAGAAACCGGCTTGCAGACCATGTCGATGTCGGCCGGGTCGAGCAGGTCGTAGTAGATATCGTCGTCGACAAAATCCCCGGTTACCGTTTGCAGCAGCACGCTCTCCGGCAGGCGCATGCCGCGCTCATGCAGGAACTTGTTGGTCGGTGCAATCTTGCCGCGGGCGATGCCGGTCAGGTCGCTGACCACGCATTCGACTTCGGTAATCTTGTGATCTTTCAGCCAGGTGAACAGCTGATCGAAGGGGGCGTTCATAAAGACCTCGTTATTGGTTTTGTAGACGCCGGGGAGGGCGGGTTTCATCTTCCGCCCCTTCCCCTGTGGCGCGTTGACGACTATCTTGGGCGCGGCTTGCGATTCCATCTATCCACTTTCAGCAGCACCAAAGCGCACCAAAAGAGTGCGCAAGGTCACCTCATGACAACGTGCAATCTGCTTCAGGTTCAAGCGTTCAACACCGCCGATGTGGCCGAACAAATCCGCGCCACACCGGGCTGGGTCCAGTATTACCAGCAGATGTCGCCAGGGCATTTCGCCGGGCAGATTCGCTATCTGGATCTGCAGGGCGTCGAGGTTTACGAAGAGCAGATGAACACCCGGGTCGAGCAGAATTTCAGCGCGCCATCCGGTGCCTTGGCGTTCTGTTTCGATCGCAGTGACAACGCGCTGTATCTGCTCAACGAAGAGAGCCGCAACATCTGGATTACGCCGGAGAACTACCGGGAAATCGCCGTGGTGTTCGGGCCGGATTTTGTCCGCGAGCACGGTCTGGAGGTAGCAAAACTCGAAGGGTTGTTCATGGCGCCGCTGAACTGCGGGCAGAACGCATTGTTCAGCAGCTGGTTAAGCTCGATTCTCACCAAGTTGGCGCAACCTGCTGATCCACCTGATAAAGAGCATCTGACTCGTCAGCTGCTTGAGGACTGCCTGTTCATCCTCGACAACGCTCGAACCGGTCTTGATCGTGGCGGATTGCAGCGACGCAACGAGGAACGCAAGATCATGCAGCGAGTAGGGGAGTGGGCGGCTGATTCGCCGGAGGACACGGTCAATCTGCTCGAACTTTCCCACGTTGCCGGCGTACCGCTGCGCCAGTTGCAACAGGCTTTCAAGGCCTACACCGGCATGGCCCCGAGTCAGTGGTTACGCCTGAGGCGGCTGAACAGCGCCCACCGGGAATTACTCAAGCGCAGGCCTAGCGAAACCACGGTTGCCGAAGTGGCAATGCGCTGGTCGTTCTGGCATCTGGGGCGGTTTTCCAGCAGTTACCGCGCGCTGTTCAAAGAGCTGCCGAGCGAGACGCTCAAGCGCTGAGCAGAAAAAGGCTTTGTGTCCTTGGCGAAGTTAAATAGAATCAGTCTCATTTGAATCTACCTTCGCGCAGGGTCTCTTGAGATGATTGAAGCCACGTCACCGTCGGAGCAGAGCCTGCAGCAGTTGTACCGCGAACATCGCGGCTGGCTGGAAACCTGGCTGCGCCGGCGCATGGGCAATGCGTGGGATGCGGCGGACCTCAGTCAGGACACCTTCGTGCGCGTCTTGTGCAATGCGCCGCCACTGGCCGAATTGCGCGAGCCGCGCGCGTATCTGCTCACCGTCGGCAAACGGCTGCTGAGCAATTTCTACACGCGACGCCAGCTGGAAAAAGCCTACCTCGACGCCCTGGCGCAATTACCGGAGGCGTGCGCACCGTCGCCGGAACAGCGCTGGTTGCTGCTGGAAACCTTGCAGGCGCTGGATGAATTGCTCGACGGCTTGCCGCGCGCGGTGCGTCGGGCGTTTCTTTGGAGCCAGCTCGAAGGTCTTGGCTACCGCGAGATTGCCGAGCGCTTGCAAGTTTCTGAACGCACCGTCAAACGTTACATGGCCCAGGCTTACGAGCATTGTTTGCTGGTGGACCTGTGACGCGCGTTGCCCCCAGCGATGAAACGCGCGAAGTGGCGCGGGCAGCGGCGCAATGGCTGGCATTGCTCGAGTCCGGCGGAGCCAGCGATGAAGATCACGCCCGGTTGCAGCATTGGCGCAGCAGCGACAGTCGCCACGAAAACGCGTGGCAGAAAATTCAACAATTGCGTCAGCGCTTTGCAGGTTTGCCGCCGGCGCTGGCCATGGCCACGTTGGATCGGCCGGATCCTGCACGGCGCGCGGCGCTCAAGCGTGCCTTGGGCGTGGCGGCGCTGGTGCCAGCGGCGTGGTTGATCGGCCGCGAACTGCCGCTGGAGGTCTGGCGCGCCGACATGCACACCAGCACCGGCGAGCGGCGCACAGTGCAATTGGCTGGTAGTTCATCGCTACAACTCAACACTGACAGCGCGGTAGATATCGATCTGCCTGCACGTCAGCTGACGCTGATTCGTGGCGAGATGGCGCTCAATGTAGCGGGCGATTCAGCCTTTATCGTCAACGCGCCTTACGGGCGGATGATCGTCAGACACAGCGACGTCTCGGTTCGCCTCAATGCACGCGACTGCCAGGTCTGCGTGCTGCGCGGCTCGGTGCAGTTGCAGCCGGTGCATGGCCCTGCGTTTGTATTGAAACATGGCCAACAAGTCAGCCTGCAAGCTTTTGGTGCCGGGGCGGTGACGGCTTTCGATGCGTTGATGCCCGGTTGGCGCGACGGCGTGCTTGTGGCGCAAAACCAGCCCCTGGGTGATTTCCTCCGCGAGCTGAGTCGATATCGTTCGGGGCTCTTGCGCTGGGATCCGGCGCTGGAGTCGCTGCGTATCACCGGCAGCTTCCGCCTCGACGACACCGACCAGGTGCTGTCACTGCTGGCAGCAAGTTTGCCCGTCGAAGTGCATACGCGAACGCGATTTTGGGTGTCGCTGGTGCCGCGTGCAGAAAAAACTGGCTGAAGCCTGTCCCTTTTTTTCGCCTCGCTGGTCATTCCAGGCAAGTGAATAAAATCGAGAGCTTCTTCCAATGCCCGCAGTATTTCCAGGTCGCTTGCGTCCGTTGTTGCAGTTGAGCCTTTTGCTGAGCCTGAGTGCCAGCCCCGTGCTGATCCAATCGAGCTGGGCCGACGACGGCAGCCGCCGCAGTTATCAGGTCCCGGCCGGTAGTCTGAGTGTGGCGCTGACGCGGTTCGCCGGTCTCGCGGGAGTCAATCTGTCGGTGGATCCGGCGCTGGTTAGCGGCCGCAACAGCAATGGGTTGTCCGGTGAATATGGCGTGGAGGAGGGGTTTGGTCGGCTGTTGCTGGGTTCGGGGCTGCAACTGCAACCGGTCGGTGATCAGGCTTATACGCTGGTACCGGCAGCGCAAGGCAGCACCTTGCAACTCGCACCGACATCCATTCTTGGCGCGAGCGATTCGGCGGGTGCCGACGTCTTCGCCGGCGGCCAGGTTGCACGGCGTGGCTCGCAAGGGCTGTTGGGCTCGCGGGATTTCATGGAAACCCCGTTCAGCATGACCACCTACACCAGCGAAACGGTGAAGAACCAGCAGGCGCGCACGCTCGGCGACCTGATCGGCAGCGACCCTTCGGTACGCGCGACCAACCCGGCCGGCGGACGCTACGAGCAATTCACCATCCGTGGCTTCAGCCTGTTCAACAGCGACGTTTCCTACAACGGCCTCTACGGAATCTTGCCGACGTACACCATCGACATGGAAATGGCCGATCGCGTCGACATCCTCAAGGGCCCGAGCCAATTGATCAACGGGATTTCGCCACGGGGCAGTGTAGGAGGGGGGATCAACGTCGTGCCGAAACGCGCCACCGACAAGCCGATCACCTCGCTGACGGCCAACTACGCCTCGAACAACCAGGTCGGTGGCGCGGTGGATGTCGGGCGGCGCTTTGGCGAAGACAATCAGTTCGGCGTGCGCTTCAACGGCGTCAAACAGTCCGGCGATACGGAATGGGATCACCAGAGTGTCGATCGCGACATGGCGGTATTCGGCCTGGATTTCCGTGGCGAACGCTTGCGGCTTTCTACCGATATCGGCCACACCGAACGCGACACCGACGCACCGCAGGAGCGCGTGCAAATCGCCGCCAATGCCAAGGTGCCGAACGCCAATGATGTGCGCGACAACTATGCGCAACCCTGGAGCAAGGCGCGCACCAAAGATACCTTCGGTACGGTGAATGGGGAGTTCGATGTCAGTGATTCGGTGATGCTGTACGGCGGCGTCGGCGCACGTAAAAGCAATCACGACTTCTTGCGCCATGCGGTTTCGGTGACTAACGACGCCGGTGATTTCAGTGTCCAGCCGCGAGACTTCACTCGCGACGAAAATGTCCGCACGGCTACCGCTGGCGTTCGTAACTGGTTCCAGACCGGGCCAGTCAGCCATGAAGTGAACCTGGCGGCCAACTACTTTTATATGGACTTCGAAAACGGCGGCGCCCGTTATGCGGCCGGGCGCAGCAATCTCTATGACCCGGTGGAAATCGCCAGACCCGGCACGCCGACCCGCAATGACGCCAAGGTCTACACCGAGAACCGCTTCAGCGGCGTGGCGTTGTCCGACACCCTCGGTTTCTTCGATGATCGCCTGATGCTGACCCTGGGTGCGCGTTGGCAGCGGGTCAAAGTCGATGACTGGAGCGACGGCATCAAGGGCGACACAGCCTACGATGAAGAAAAGGTCTCGCCATCGGGCGGGATTCTGTTCAAGGCGACAGACAAACTCTCGCTGTACGCCAACTACATGGAAGGTCTCAGCCAAGGCAAGATCGCGCCATCGACATCGATCAACGAAGATGAAATCTTCCCACCATTCATCAGCCGTCAGGTCGAAGTCGGCGCCAAGTACGACGCCGGCGCCTATGCGCTGACGGCAGCGGTGTTTCGCATCAAACAACCTGCGTACGAAACCAACGCCGCCACGCGAATCTTCGGCCCGAACGGCAAGCGTGAGAACAACGGCGTAGAACTCAGCGTGTTCGGCGAACCGCTCAAGGGCTTCAGGTTGCTCGGCGGAGTGATGTACATCGATAGCGAATTGACCCATACCACCAACGGCACATTCGACGGCAACCGCGCACCGGCGACACCGAAATACAACGTCAACCTTGGTGCGGAGTGGGATGTGCCAAACGTGCAAGGGCTGACACTCACCAGTCGCGGTATTTACTCGAGTTCGCAGTATCTGGACCAGTCGAACGACAAGGAAATCGACTCTTGGGAGCGGTTCGATGTCGGCACGCGCTACGCTTTCAAACTGGACGAGAAAACGATTACGTTGCGTGCCAATGTCGAAAACGTGCTGGATAAACGCTACTGGAGTTCGGCGGGCGCATCCGATGACAGCGAGCCGGGATTGACGCTTTCCACGCCGAGAACGTATCTGCTGTCGGCGACCGTAGATTTCTGATGGAGCAGGGTAATTGCATCGATCTTCGTCGATAATACGTTAACTACACTAAATGACCGTTTAGTTGAGCTAACAGAGAATTTAGTCAGATATACGGAGAAGGCCATGATTCAACGTCAGCCGAACGCAACTGATGTGATTGCTGCGCTGAATCTTGAGCCTCATGTTGAAGGCGGTTATTACCGCAGGACCTTTCAGTCTGACGACCGAGACTGGCTCCAAATGCCAGGCTGCCCGCGCTATCTGTTGACCTCGATTTACTTTTTGCTCACTGAGGATTCGCCGGTGGGCCAGTTCCATTTCAACCAGTCCGACATCTTGCATTAATGAGCCGTCGGCGTGTATCAGGTTGTACTCGGTGGCGTCGCACCGGTGGAAGTAATGTACCCGGCAGAAGCTGGAAAGCATCACGATTGCTGGAAGGCTCGAATGGTTTTGGCTTGATCAGCGTAGCTGTATCACCGGAGTTGAATTCGCGGATATGGAAATCGGAGATCGCACAGAACTGACCGCGCGGTTTCCGCCGCATGGAGCGCTGATTGAAAAGCTGACACGTAATGATGAATAGATGAATGAGAGCTGTGCTGGAAAGCTCGTTTTGAAGCGACGACGCAGATTCAAATCTCTCGTAGAACCACGCTAATCTCGCAACATCTTGTTACGTGTAATGTATATTATGTTAAATCACGGATGCGAATAGCCTCATGCTTCAGATATCACATCCACCACTCCCAACCTCTCAGTCTAAGCAACGCCATTCATTTGCAGCTTCAACAACCAATGTCTCTCGGTAGTCCATCCGATAAAAACCTGAGCACCTTCGCTTGCTTGGCGAGACTCGGTTAACGGTGTGCCAGAAGCTGCTAATCGCAATCCTCTAATCGCCGGCAGGAACCTTTCACGAAATGCACTAAGCTGAGTCGCGAAATGAGCTTCGATACGTTCAATCGCGAATTGCATTTCTGCCTCATCGAGCATCGCTAGATAAAACACCATCTGCCGCCACGCGTACGCTGTATTTTTGATCATCACCAGGCTGGAGTGATAAAACCTCAACTTCATCTGCTGGCGTATGCATATCCATCTGAAGCATTCCTCGGCCATCGAAGCCAGGCGATCCTGCAATAGCGCTTTCAACCCAAGCTCACCAAATAAGAGCGAGAGGTTTTGTGTCGTCAGGATCTGTTGTTGCTCAATGATTTTCCCGTTAGTCGCCGGTCGCCATGTCCCCAGGCCCTCATCAGCGCGCTGGGAGCACAATCTGGCCAATGCGTCCCTGGTACTAGCGTCAGGCCTGGAGAACCTTTTGCGCCTGGATTTCGGTTGATCAGGAAGCATCGCCAATTGGCTTGCATCAATGTCGTAGTAATTGGCGTATAGCGTGCCACCTGTCAAAGATGCCGCCTGCCTGGCAGCTCTTATGTACTTGTTCGAGAAAGCGCCCATGAAAATGTCCGAGGCGACTTCTTCCACAAAAGGCAGATCCAGCTTGGCCATCGCCGCAAGCGCGGCAAATTCCTGAATCAGTTTGTTGGGCAGGATCGCTTGAGGAAAAGCACAAAGGGTCATTGCTGCGGATTCGATGAGGACCTGTCTGGCTGCGTCAGCGACCACCGCGTCCGTTTTACGCTCGACTTCAACAGCCGCCACCCACGGCAATTCATTCATCCTGACCTGACTTTGCAGATCCAACAGCAACAATGATCGGCGTTGTCGAAAGGCGCGATAGGTTGCTACAGAGAGCATCCGCAGCGACATAGCGCGAAATCCTGCACTGCAGATCTCAGCCGTTATCGCTGGCAGCAGCCGCGCCACGGTATCCCCGGATGTAATCAATCCCTTCTCGATCAACTCGGCAATTGTGCCCTTTCGACACCGCTTGACGCGTCGACGAATATCAGGAGGAATGCCGATACCTGTTAACAGCGAATATGCGCTCGCTTCTTCGCAGGTAACGGGTTGCAGCAGAGATGAAAAGTCGGAAACTCCGTCCGAACCGGGATACCTGCTCAGACGTGCGGCAACCGCTTTAGCAAATAGATGGTGACCGGGTGCGGACACGTGACTGCGTTGAGAGTCTCTGTGCTTTTGATGAGATTCGGATTCGGGATGACCATGCTTGCGTACGAAATCGTCGACGATCCTGCGAATTCGTCCGACTTGCCGTCCCGTAAGCGACGCCACATCGCTTGCGCAACTCCCCAGCAGTGCAAACAACTCCCCTGCCCGATCCCTTGAGCTTTCAGCTTCACCTGAAGCGCTGGGGCAAGAAGCATCGAACTGCCGCTTCAGAATATTCGCCTGCTCAAACCAGCCCTCGGGGTACCGGCGACAAGGCCAATTATCCTGATACGTTAAAAGGAACAGCGACACCGCCGAATCGTAAAGCGGTAAACGAGTTTCAACGACATGCTTCTGCACTGCCACGCGCGCCTGTGCCGGGCGATTTGACAGCACGGCCCTGACATCACCGACAGTAAAAGCCTGCACTTGCCCTGAAGAAAGCGGCAAACCGTCAGAAGCCATCGGAAAGAATCGCAGCTGTTCAAAGAAAGGCGCTATCGCTTCAACCAGGTCCCATGCACTCTCTGTACGTTGCTGCCCCAGCAACCAGGCCACGGTCAGCAGTGCAGCTTCTTCGGGCACCTCGATTCGATAATCCCCGCTCGCCAGCTTCGTTTGCAGTACCTCGATCCCCTCCTCCGTAAGGTGCCAAGTGTTGAGATCGAGTCGCTCGAAGCCAGGACGGATATCAGGAATCGAAGCAGCCAACTGTCGCTCGTACTCGGTCAGTGCACCGCCGGCCAAGAACTGCCCAGTGGCGAAACCTCCAGTGACGACTTCCAGCGTGACCCACTCAGGCACATCCGCGAATGGAGTTCGTGAGCCATACGACGCCGATCCCTGCAATATGTGCTCGATTACATTGCGCCAGCGCTCGATGCGCTTGCTCGTCTGTCCGTCATTGTCGAGGCCCGGTGCAGTGAGTGCTCGAGACAGTTGAAAGGCTGCATAGCCGGCACCTATGCCGGCGTTCGCATTCGATTCCCTATCGTCCCTGAGCATGAGTCCTTCCGAGCCTGCGATGTTGTGGGTCCGGGGGCTGGATTCGAACCAGCGCCCACCCGGTTAAGAGCCGAGTGTTCTACCGCTGAACTACCCCGGAACAGAGCGTGGATTGTCCACGAGCGTTGAACGATTGTGAAGATCGAAAACATTGCCGCTTGTGAACCTGAACGGTCGCCCCGGCGTCGCGAACCAATACGCCGGGAGCCGAAGACTTTATTTCGGGTTGTGGGATTGTCAGCGAGTTTAGCGCTACTGTGCGAAATCGATTACTTCGCCGTTCCAGTAGCAATTGTACGCGCCGGAGCGGCCGCGATTGAGACTGCACTCAAGATACCACGCTGGCGCCAGATTGGGATTGAGCAGTCGGGCCCGGTCAAAGTCGTCGGACTGCGGCCACAGAAAAATCGGTACCGTCTATTCCTCGCAGTGCCCATTAACGTTATCGTCCTGTGCAGGCAAACATTACGCCGCTGGTTTCGATCTATGGAAAAGTATTCACTCAAAAGGAGCTGAAATTGAACGGCAACCAAGAATCCGAGCCGACAATAAACGGGAAAACAGCCAGAGAGCTTGCACTCATCAAATTCAAATCCGGCTACGAAGACGGAACAATCATCGCCCAGCAACAGCACATGAGCTCGGTACTCGGGGCCATCTCTTTTGCATTTTTCCTTGCCTTATTCAGCGCATCGACTGACACACTGTCGAAGCCGGCGCTGATCGCCTCGGCGGTTTTGTTCTCGGCCAGTCTGGTTTCCAACATACTTATTTTCTTTTTGTATAAGACCCTTTCTGGAAAAAACGAGCGAAAGTACATCTGGGACATTGAAAACACGACCTACGCAGGAATATTCAAATTCATCGCTTTAGCCACGCCAATATTGGGCACATTTTCCTTGATTCTTCACTTTTCAGTTCCCGCTTTCATTTTTGCAGTTGCCACCGGGCTCCTGGGCGTTTTTACCTTCTTGCTGGCTAACAAACAGATAGAATCGCGACTTTCAAAACTGGGTGCCTATCAGCGCTCTCTTCTTCACGCCGAGCGTGATGAAGATTATTTCAAATCAACAGAACACGAATTCAAAACAAGGCCTACGGCAGAAGAGTTCTGTACAAGCAAATATGATTACCGCCTTAAGGATCAGGAAAAACAGTTGATTGGATTCATAACCCTCAATCATCAAGCTGTCGTGGGTGATGTCGTCGAAACTGCGAAGTCCGGATCGCTTTCGGTCCTGCGCATCATCCACAGCGAGGAAACCACCACACTGATTTGTGAAAAGTCCATGGAATAGACTAGCGCTGTCGGCTGCCGGCGCGCCAGCGCACCAGCGCAAATCCGCTGCATCATTGATCTTTCGCGCCACACCCAGTAAAAAACTGTCTTCCCTTTCCGCCCTTGCAAGGAGCTGCGGATGCTTGAGCTCACCACGCAACGCCTGGACCTGCGCACGATGGTCGAATCCGACTGGCCGCTGTTCCTCAGGCTGCATTCCGAGCCGCAAACCATGCAGTATGTGTTCGGTGAAATCGCCGAGGACCAGGTGCGCAAAGGCTTCGAGCATCGGCTTCCGGCCTGGGGACCGCAGTCGGATCACTGGTTGTGTCTGGTAGTGATCGACAGGGCCAGCGGGCAGGAACTGGGTGTGACCGGATTCCGCATCCTGTCGCCGGGGCATGCCGAGGTGGGTTGCCTGCTGTTGCCCGAGCATCAGGGCAAAGGCTTTGGCACCGAGTCGCGGCAGGCGATCATCGACTATGCCGCGGCCATCGGCCTGGACTCGTTGGAGTCGACCGTGACCGACGGTAATATCGCGTCTTGCAAGGTTTTGGAGAAATGCGGTTTTGTATTCGAGCGCCGCGTGCCGCAGGCCTATCAGATTGGAGATCGGTGGTTTGACGACCTGATCTACCGCTATCAAATCAGCTGACCGGTTTTATCAGCGACCGCCAAGGAGGCCCTCCTCGTGAACCCTTATCAGTGCCTGCCAACCCGCGCTTTCTGGCGCACCGCCGTGGCTGACAAGCCCGCGCTGAACATCGATCAACTGTGGACGCCACAATTCGAGATCGGCAACAAGGACGCCATCGTCACCGCCGGCTCGTGTTTCGCCCAGCACATCGGCCGGGCGCTGGGCGAACGCGGCATGAACTGGCTGGATGCCGAACCGGCCCCGCCCGGACTGCCCGAAACCGACTGGAAGGCCCATAACTATGGGGTTTTCTCGTTTCGCACCGGCAATCTGTACACTCCGGCGATGCTGTGCCAATGGCTGGAATGGGCGCTCGGCGTGAGCCTGCCACCCGACGAAACCTGGGCCCATGACGGGCGTTTCTTCGACCCGTTCCGCCCCGCCGTGGAACCCGACGGTTTTGCCAGCGAGGACGCACTGTTCGCCTCGCGCGAAGCCACCCTCGATGCCATCCGCACCGCCCTGCGCCGCGCCAAAGTGTTCGTGTTCACCCTGGGCCTGACCGAAGCCTGGCAGAACCGCCAGACCGGTCTGGTGTATCCCGTGTGCCCCGGCACCGTGCGCGGCACCTTCGATCCGCAGCTGCACTGCTTCTGCAACTTCGGCTTCATGGACACCTATGGGGACATGGTCAGGGCGCTTGAGTTGATGCGTTCGATCAACCCGCAACTGCGTCTGCTGCTCACCGTTTCACCGGTGCCCCTGACGGCAACCGCCACGGGCGAGCATGTGTTGAGCGCCACCACCTATTCCAAATCAGTCCTGCGCGCCGTTGCCGGGCAGCTGTGCGAAGACCTGCACGACGTCGACTATTTCCCCTCCTACGAAATCATCACCGGCACACCTTTCAAGGGCGCGTTCTACCAACCCAACCAGCGGGAGGTCACGCCTGAAGGCGTGGCATTTGTCATGCGGCAGTTTTTCGCCGGGCTCGATGCGGTTCAACCTCCGCAGGCGTCAACCAGCGTTGCCTCCACCTGCGTGTCCAGTGAGGAGCTTGTCTGTGAAGACGCCGTGCTCGATTACTACGCCTAGGTTTCTGCTGCTGGGCGATTCCCATGCCGGGGTCATCGGCAAGGCAGCGCAGGCCCGCGAGTTGCCTTTCAGTGGCGGCCCGCTGGGCACCGGCCGGGATTTCGCGGTGGATTTCTTCAGCCTGACCCGTCATGACGTGGTGTTTCGGGACGTCGAGATGGAGCGCCTGTATCGCCAGGCCCTTGAGCCATTCGAAGTACCGCAACTGGCGAAGGTCGGGGTGCCGCTGGTGAGTACCATCGGCCTGAGCCTGCATTATCTCGCCACCGTACCGAACTGGACCTGCTACCAGACGCCGGACGGCGAATTCGACGAAGGTTTTCTCACCGGGCCGCTGTTCGAGTCCATCATCGACACCTTGTCCCGGCCTGCGGTGGCGTTTTATGAGCAGGCCCGGGCGCTGAACCTCAAGGTGTTCGCCGTGCTGCCGCCGCAGCGGGTGCCGGAGCTGTCCGACCCACGGGTGTTCATGGCCGCGCAGGCGCTGCTGATCGAGCGCCTGCAAGGACTCGGCATCGAGCTGATCGACGTGCGCGCGGCGGCGAATGATGAGCTGGGTTTTCAGCTTCCGGCGTACTGCGAGGTGGATGACCCGTTGCACGGGAATCTGGCGTTCGGCGAGTTGATCGTCGAGCAACTGCTCAAACAAGGTCTGTGAATGAGCGGTGGGAACGGCGCCCGCTCCCACCGGTTTTTTAGACTCAAGCCTTGGGCTGCGTCCCCAGAATCGTCACCCGCTCGCCATACCGCGAGTGTGGAAAATAATCCCAGACCGCATGGTGCTGTGTGCAGCGGTTGTCCCAGAACACCAGGCTGTTCGGCGCCCAGCGCACGCGACAGCTGACGACCGGTTCGCGGGCGACCAGGTCAAACAGCATGTTCAACAGTACCTGACTTTCACCGTCAGACAACTGGACGATGTGCGAGGTGAACCCGGAATTGACGAACAGCGACTTGCGCCCGGTTTCCGGGTGGCGAACCACCACCGGGTGTTCGGTTTTCGGCAGATTGGCCGGCGCCTCATAGCCCTTCCACGGAATCGCACCGTCATGGATCGCGGTCAATCCGCCGAGAAACTGCTGCATCGTCGGCGACAGCATTTCCAGCGCCAGGTGCATGTTGGCGAACAGCGTGTCGCCGCCTGTGCCGATGGCCGGGGTTTCCTTGACGTACAGCATCGAGCCCATGGACGGCGCCAGATCGGCGGTGCCGTCGGTGTGCCAGGTTTCGCCGGCCACGTAGCGCGATTGCGCATTGGCGCGGATCACCACCAGCTCCGGGTCATCGCCGTCGATGTCTTCCACCGGCAGGGCCCGCAGCTCACCGAACAGCCGGCCAAACGCCTTGTGTTCGTCCACCGTCAGGTGCTGATCGCGGAACACCACCACGTGGTTCTCCAGAAAGGCCCGGCGGATTTCCGTGAGCTGCTCGTCGCTCAGCGGCTGCGAAAGATCGACGCCGCCGATCTCGGCGCCGATGATCGGCGTGATCCGCTCGACCGTGATGTGCTGATACGGCGCGCGTCGTTCGGCGGCGATGCGCTCGATTGCCTTGAGTGCCAACTGATCCATGTTCCCTCACCTTTTTTATTGGAACGACACCGATGATTGCTCGTGCAGCGAACGCGGGCGCATGTCGATCCAGTGTTCGTTGATGTAATCCAGGCAGACCTGGCGTTCGCCACGCATCCCCGCCTCGTTCCAGCCGCTGGCCATCGGCTTGCCCGCCGGCCACAGGGAATACTGACCCTGGGCGTTGATCACCACATCGAATTGCAGGTGTGCGTCATTCATGTCGTTCTCCTGTTGAACGCGATTGCAGCGTGGCCAGACTCCGGTCGAGCCCGGCGGCGAGATGGTTGAATACGGCATGTCGCTGTTCGTCGCTCCAAGCGCAGGCCCCGACGTAAACCCGCACGGACGCCCCGCAGACCTGAGCGCAGGTGTCTGCATCGTCGTCCGCAAAGGCCCGGGCCGACACCTCGGCGTTGGCGCTGGCATGAGCCTGGGCAAACGCGGTGGCAGCGGCCTCGGTATTGAGTTGTGCGTAATACTCGGCGAACGCCTCGGCATCGCCGAAGTGCTCGGAAATCGCGGCGCTGTTGGCCGGTGCGAGGCCGTAGGTCATCGCACTGGCGTGGGCCTTGGCGTACGCCGCGTCGTAGGCATAGGCCTTGCGGTACAGCGCCAGCAACACCGGTTTGAGCGTGGCCCGCCACTCGCCCTGACGCCCGATCACGCCGAGCGCCGCCCGCTGATGCAGGCTTTGCAACGCGAGCAGCGCCTGCTGATGTTCCGGCAAGGCTTCGCAGAGCATCGGCATGACCACGTCGGCCTGCCAGAGATGAAACAGCTGAAACGGCACCTGCCCCCGCAATTGTCTCAAGCGCAAGGCCGTGTTCGAATCGGCTTCGCACAACACCTTGGTCAAGGCCAGCCACCATCGCGGCATCGAGATCGGATCATTCATGGCGCAGGCTCATCCGTACCGATCACCTCGGCCAGCAACCGCGCCCAGCGGCCCGCCACGATGCCGTAGTGATCGGTGTCGAGGGTTTGCCAGCTGCGCAACTGCGGCAGCAAGGCCTGCCAATTGCGTTGCAGGTCGTCCGGGTTCCAGGCATTGCCCAGCCCGTAAGGATTGGCCTGCCCGGCGATGAACAGCCGCACCGCTGTAGTCGCCAGCGCCGGCGGCTGGAAGTCGAGCATGCTGGTCATGTTGTTGCGACAGCACACCGTCAGCCGTTGCAGATACGCCTGACGTTCCTCGGCCATGCCCTGCCCTTCAACCTCCGGCCAGCGCTGGGCGAACTCGCGTTGGAACACCTGCTCGATCGTCTGTTCGTCGATGCCGGCCAGTTCCGCACCGGCATCCGGCGCGGGCGGGTCGATCAGGTATAACAACGGTTGCCTGAATCCGTCAGCCTGGGCCTGATGACACAGAGCCTGCGCCACCCATGCACCAAATGACCAGCCTGCCAGGCGCCAAGTGCTGCCGTGCGGAAGGTGGGCCTTGATCGCCGCCTGATACCGGCGTGCACGTTCGTCCACGCTGATGTTCGGCAACTGCGGCACACGCAGCGCCGGGTCGGCGATCACGCACACGCCCAACTCCGCCGGCAATGCCGACACCAGTTCCCGATAGGCCTGAACATCGCCACCCACCGGGTGGATCAGGTACAGCCAATCGCGGCCGGCACCGGCATGCCATTGATCAATCCGCACCGCGTCGTGCCAGTCGTGCGGTGCAGCCAGGGGCGCCTCTTCAACCGTGGCGGCCGACACCAGCCCGAGCACTTCGCTCAGGCTGACCTTGTGGCTGAATTGCGACAGCTGGAATACCTCACCAGTGGCCGCTTGCAGTTCGTCGATCAGGTCGAGCAGCGTCAGCGAATCCGCGCCCAGGTCGTACAGTGAATCGTCGTCCTCCAGCTCGGCGACACCGAGCCACTTGCACAAACATTCACGCAGGCGCGTCGACAGATCCACGCCCTTCGGTGCCTCGACCACTGCGGCCACGGCACCATGGCGAACCGGATAGAACCGCCGCGCCGTGTCGATGCCGGTGGTGGAGATCAGTAGCTGCGGCAACTGCGTCGCCATCGCCAGATCGAACACCCGACAGCCCTCTTCGGCGGACAGGCCAACCGTCAAATGCTCCAGGTGCGCGGTGTCTGCGCTGTTGCTGGTGGTGGCCATGCCGATGTCGCGCCAGATGTCCCAGTTGATCTCCAGGCGCAGGCAAGCGTCGGTTGCGTTCGGGCGATAGTGGGTGAAGCCGTCGAGCACCCCGCTGGCCGCTGCGTAGTCCAGATGCCCCGCGCCGCCAAACAGTGCTGACATCGACGAGCAGTACAGGACAAAATCCGGCGTCAGGTGCTCGATCAAGGCCTCGACCGCCAGCATGCCGCGGGTCTTGGCGGCCATGGCCTCGGCCATTTGCCGAGCATCGCGGTGACGAATCAGGCTGCCTGCACCGACGCCCGCCGCATGAATCACCCCGCTCAGGCGACCGTAACGAACGGCCAGTTGATCGAGTACCTGCGGCCAGCGCGGCAGGTCGGCGATGTCCGCTTTGATGCAGTCGATCCGCAAAGCGTAAGCCGCCAGAGACGCCGGCAATTGCCCCTGACGCGAGAGCAGCACCACCCGGCGTGCAGGTGCCTGCAGCAGGTGTTCGCACAAGGTCCGGCCGATACCGCCGCTGCCGCCCAGTACCAGGAACGTACCGTCTTCCGGCAGAAGCCCTGATGTCGTTGCCGGGCCGGTCAATGGCTGGGGCATTAAACGTGGCTGCCAGAGATAACCATCGCGCACCGCCATTCGCCGAGGCAATGAGACCGGATCGACCAACAACGCTGCCAACTCGTCCGCGTGCGTTCCGAGGCGCGCCGACGGCCAGTCCAGCCAGTGGCAACGCACCGGGTATTCCTGCGGCACCACTTCAGTGACGCCGGCCAGCGCTGCCAGTTCGGGCCGTTGAACCTCGCCGTCCACCGGGCATGCCTGCCACGACATCAACCACAACCGCAGACGGGTCGTGCGCGGTGTTTGCCCCCAGGCCTGCATCAGCGCACTGACCGTGTCCAGACAGGCCCACTGCGCCAGATCCAGCGATTGCTCGTTGACTGCACCAGACACCGCCAGTGGCAAGGCATGCAGCCAGTCGAGCTCGCCGAGTGCAGGTTCTGCGACCTCAGCGAGCAAACGGTTCAGGGCCTCAGCGTCCAGCGGATCAAGCTCGAAACGGTCCGTGCTCAGGCGTTTGAAACCGTTGCCGGTGCGCACTTGAATCACGCGTCGATACACGGCGTTCAGGCTCGCCAGCAATGTCGATTCGGGCGCGTCATGGCTGCACAGAATCAGCACCTCACGGGATCCGGCCGTCGCTGTCGCGCTCAGGCGCCGGGTGCGCACCCACTGTCGCTGGTGGAACCAGTCCGCCAGCGGTTGTCGCTCAAGGGTTGGCGCATCAGGTTGAACAGCTACAGGTGGCTGGAAACGATACGGCTGAAGATCGAACGACGACGGCGGTAAATCCCAGGGCGGTGGTGCCGAGCGTTGTGGCCACTGGATATTCGCGCCTTCGTACCAAGCTTCCAGCAGCTCCTGCGGCGATTGATCACGGGCGATCAACGGCGCGCCCGAGGCCGTGATTTCCTTGATCGCTGTCGGCTGCAATGGAATGTCGTCACCCCGCCGGCACACTATCGCGAAGCGCCAGCGCAACTGCCGGCGACCTGACTGCAAGTGCCGCAACAACGCGGTCTGCTGCTCAGGATTCGTTTGCAGGTATTTGCGAATCGCCGCGATATCGCGCAGCAACTCCGCCCGGCTATGCGCTGAAATCATCAGCAGCGGCAACGTTTCCTCAACAGTTTGCTGCGCCGTAGGTGCAGCACCAACGATGACATGCGCATTGGTCCCGCCGATCCCGAAACTGCTGACACCGGCCAGTCGCCGCCGCCCTTGCGGCCATGGCCGGGACGTGGTCGGCACATAGAACGGCGAATGCTCCAGGTCGATCTGCGGGTTGATCCGGCCAAAACCCAGGTTCGGCGGCAGTACGCCATGGAACACCGCGAGGCTGGCGCGAATCAGCCCGACCACACCCGCCGCCGCACCCAGATGACCGATCTGGCTTTTCACCGAGGCCAGCGCGCATTGGCCGGCCGGCGCATCGCCGAACGCCTTGGTTAACGCCGCGACCTCGATCGGATCGCCGAGCAAGGTGCCGGTGCCGTGGGCCTCTACGTAGCCGATGTCGGCGCCGGTTAACCCGGCACGGCTCAAGGCATCGCGGATGACCGCGCTCTGCCCGGCCACCGACGGCGCGGTGTAACTCATCTTGGCCCGGCCATCGTTGTTCAACGCCGATCCTTCGACCAGCGCGTAAATCCGGTCGCCATCGGCCCGCGCCTTGGCCAGCGGTTTGAGCACCACTACGCCGTAGCCGCTGGCGCCAAGGGTGCCGCTGGCGTCGTCGCTGAACGGACGACACAAACCGTCGGCGGAGAAAATGTGCTGCGAACGGTGCCGGTAGCCCTCGGTCAGCGTCGGGTCGATCAGCACCCCGGCCGCGAGCATCACGTCGCTGTCGCCCTGACGCAGCATCGAACTGGCCAGGTGCACGGCGATCAGCGAGCTGCCGCAAGCAGCCTGCACGCTCAGGGCCGGGCCGTTCAGGTCCAGGTGATACGCGGCTTTGGTCGCCAGAAAATCCTTGTCGTGATGCAGCGCCAGCTGGAAGCCGTCGGGCAAATCGTCGTCTGCGGCTTCACGCAGCATTTGCTGGAAGTAAGTGGTTTCGCCGCAACTGGCGATCAGGCCGATGCGCGGGCCATTCGCCGACGGGACGATGGCCGCGTGTTGCAGGGCCTGAACGCACGCCATCAGCAGGTGCCGCTGTTGCGGGTCCATCAGGCGCGCTTCCTGGCGGCTGATGCCGAAGTACTCAGCATCGAAATCGAGCATGCCCGCCAGTTGACTGCGGGCGCCGACCAGCCCCTCGTCAGCGGCAAAGTGCTCAATGCCCAGCCGATTGCCTTGCACCATCGCCCAGAACTCGGACAGGTTCTGCGCCCCGGCCACATTGACCGACATGCCGATGATCGCCATCGGCTGATGGCCTGCATCGGTCTGCCCTACACGCTCGGCCACGTCCACCGGCGCGGTCGACAGATGCGCCGCCAGACGTCGCACCGTGACGTATTCGAACAGGTCGGCCATTGTCACCTTGTGCGGCAGCTCTTCGGCGTAACGGCCATGCAAACGCATCAAGCCGAGGCTGGCGGCGCCGGCCTCGAAGAAGGTCTGCTCCGGTTCGATGTCCCGTCCGATCACGGCCTGGAACAACTCGCTGAGTTGCCGTTCCAGCGCGGTCAATTGAACAACCGGTGTTGGCGTGCTGCGCCGCTCCAGGGCCTCGCCAACATTCGGCAAGGCCTTGCGGTCGATCTTGCCGCTGGGCGTGCGTGGCCAGAGGTCGATTCGCCGGTATTCATCGATTCGCACATGGGCCGGCAGCCGTTGCGCGACCTGACGATCCAGCTCATGGGATGTCGCAGGTTCGCCCTCGAGCTGCAGCCAGGCGATCAGCCGTGGCGGATCGGCCTGCACCGCCACCACCGCGTTGACCACTTCCGGAACCTGCATCAGCGCCGACTCGATCTGACCCAGTTCCAGACGATGGCCGCTAAGTTTGATCTGCTGATCGTCACGTCCCAGATAATGCAGGCAGCCCTGGGCATCGGCCCACGCCAGATCGCCGGTGCGGTAGTACAAACGGCCGTTTGCCAGCTCGACAAACCGCGCAGTGTTCAACACTGGGTCAGCCAGGTAGCACCGGGCAACCATTGGCCCGGCCACCAGCAGGTAGCCACGGCAGCCGTTGGGCACCGGGCGGTCATGCTCATCCACCAGCAACAGCCGCGCATTGCCAACGGCATGGCCGATCGGCGCGCGCAACGACCAGTTCCGCGCCACGGACGGCAGGCGCAAGGCGCTGACCACGTGGGTTTCGGTCGGGCCGTAATGGTTGAACAGCGAGGCGTGCGGCATGCCGCCGAACCAGTTGCGCAGCGCATCGGTGCAAAGCAGTTGCTCGCCGGCCGTGATCACCTCGCGCAATGCCGAAGGGTAGATGCCCCGGGTCACGGCGGTTTGCGCCAGATGCTGCAAGGCCACGTACGGTAGAAACAGGCGCTCGATCCGCGCCTCGACCATGTACTCCAACAACGCCTCGGCGTCCTGACGCCAGCGCGGCGTGATCAGGTGATAGCACCCGCCGCCGCACAGGGTGCTGAAAATCTCCTGAAACGACACATCGAACGACAGCATCGAGAACTGCAGGGTTACCGCTTTCGCCGGCAACTGCCCTTCGGTGCGCTGCCATTGCAGCAGGTTGCACAGGGTGCGCTCCGACACTTGCACACCTTTGGGCGTGCCGGTCGATCCGGAGGTGAACAGCGTGTACAGCGGCCGTTCGCCGGCGTGGCGTCGACGTTCGAACGTTGCGGCATTGGCGCTCGGATCGACCCGATGGGTGGCGAATCGTCCGGCGTTAAGGTCATCCAGCGCTGACTTCGTCATATCGCTGAACAGCACGCAATGCGGTTGCGCCTGTTCCAGCACCTGGCGCTGGATCGCCACCGGATAGGCAGGATCCAGCGGCACGGCCGTCAGATTGAGTTTGGCCAGGGCCAGCAAGGCGACGATGTGTTCCACCGAGGCATCGAGGAACAGCACGACATGCAATGGCGCGTTCCCGACGGGCCACGGATGGCACTCGATCAGGTTTGCCGTCAGGGCATCGGCCAGCGCATTCAGTTCGCTGTAGGTAAGGCGCCGCTGGCCTTGAACCAGCGCAACCGCATCCGGCGTGCAATGCACTTGATGCTCGAACCCGTCCGCCAGTGTGTTGAACGGCAGCGCAGTCCGAGGGCCCTCACTAGCCGGAGGCAAACCACGTCGATACGGACCGAGCAAATCGTTGAGGTTGGCCGCCGGGGTTTCCAGCAACAGGTCCAGGCCTCGGCGAAACAGCGCATTCACTGCGCGCATCTGTTCGCCATCGAAGTAGCTGCACTGATATTCCCACCAGCATTCCAGTTGCGACCCGCTGCCCACCATCAACAGCGTCAGCGGGCACTTGGCGTGCAAGTGCTCGTTGAATTGCAGCGTCGCGTGCATGTTCGAATCGGCCAGCGCTGCGTAATCGGTGTTCTCCAGCACGAGCATGAAATCGAACAGTAACGGGCTCGACGACAGCCGCAGGTCTTCCACCAGATCCGCCAGCGCCACGTCCTGCAACGCCAGCACCTCGCGCACCGTGGCGGTCTGCTTGCGCAACTGTTCGTCCAGGGTCGATGCCTGCTCGACGGCGGTCGGGATCAGCACGGTGTTGGCAAACATGCCGACCGTGTCTTCGAACTCCGCCAGTGGCCGGTTGGACACCGGACTGGCGATCCGTGGCCGTTCGCACCCGGTCAGGGCGTACAGGCTCCAGGCGAAGACGCTGAACAGCACTTCGAAACGGGTCAGCCGTTGTTGGGTGCAAAAGCGTTCGAGGGCCGCGCTGCGCAGGGTGCCCAAAGGTTCCCGGTGCAACCGGGCGTCCGGGCTGATTTCGCGCATTGGCATCAATGCAGGCGACGGTTCTTCCTGACGGCGATGCAACTCGGCGAGGGCGCGGCGCTGGTCACGATAATGCGGATCGACGCTCCACTGGCGCTGCCACTGGCCAAACTCCAGCGTCGTCAAGCGGGCCGCGGGTTGCAGGCTGTCGCGGCCTTGCAGGACATCGCTGTAAAGCTGCGCCAGGTCGTCGAACAGCAGGTTCACAGACCAACCATCGACGATGATGTGATGCAGGTTCAGCAACAGCCGGCAGCTGCCATCGGCGAACGGCAACAGCCAAGCCTGAAACAGCTTCGGGGTGGTCAGGTCGAACGGCGCGGCGAACACCAGGTCGGCGAAGGCCTGCCAAGTGTCCTCGGTGAAATGCCCGACCGCAAAGATGCGACAGGTCGAGCCCTGCTCGGCGATTACCTGATCCAGCCCATCGGCACCCGCCACGAATGCCGTGCGCAACCCCGGATGACGCTGCACCAGACGCCCCAAAGCCTCGGCCAGTGCCGCGACTTCGACACCTGCCGCCAGATTCAGAATCAGCGGCACGCTGTAGGCGGTCGAGGTCGGCGAGCGTTGTTGCAACAGCCACAGGCGGCGCTGTTCGGCGGTGGCCGGCAGGCGTTTTGCGCGACTGATCGCAGGCGCGGGTGGGTAGATCGCCGCGCCGTTCGTTTCACCGCTCAGTTGTACGGCCAATGACGAGAAAGGCTCGTTGAGCAACGTATCGATCGCGATCTCGCGCTGCCAGCGGACACGGATCGCCGAACGCAGGCGCATCGCCTTGAGCGAGTCGCCGCCACAGCCCAGCCAATCGTCCTGCGCACTCAGAGCGGGTTGGCTGAGCAGCGAACGGGCCTGACTCAGCAACCAATCCAGCGCCGGTGATGCGTTTTCGTTATCCGTAGCCGTCAGGACTGGGTGCCACGGACTCAAACCTTGGGCCAGCAAGCTATCACGATCGATCTTGCCATTGGCCGTCAGCGGCAGGCGCTCCAGCAGGAACAGCTGATTAGGCCGCATGTAAGGCGGCAGTTGTGCCCGCAGATGGTTTTCGAATGCGTGATAGTCCAGAGCCCGGCGAGGCACGATGAACGCCAGCAACTGATGATCTTCCGCCGCCTGCCGCCGGGTGCAGACATACACCTGCGCCACACCCGGATGCTCCAGGATCCGTTGCTCCACCTCCCCCGGCTCGATCCGGAAACCCCGGATCTTCACCTGCCGGTCGACGCGCCCCAGGTACTCGATCAGGCCTTCGGCATTGCGCCGCACCAGATCGCCGGTGCGGTAATGCACCTGCGCGCCACCGTCGAGGTCGGGCAAACGAACGAACTGGCGGGCGGTTTCTTCGGGCCGGTTGCGGTAGCCACGGGCGACACCACTGCCACTCAAATACAGCTCGCCGACCTCGCCTGCCGACACCGGGCGTTGCTGCTCATCCAATACTTGCACGCCGGTATCCGGCAACGGCCGGCCAATGGGCGCCGAGTCGCCGGCAAAATCGCGGCTGATCGGCCAGCACAGGGCAAACGTGCTGCATTCGGTGGGGCCGTAGACGTTGAAGATCCGGCAGCGGCTCTCAGGATTGGCTCGATACCACCTGCGCACGGCGGCAGCGCTGATCTGCTCACCGCCGATCAGCACCTGACGCATGCTGGAAAAGCACGACGGCCACTCGGCAATCATCGTGTTGAACAGCGACACCGTCATGAACAGGTTGTCGACCTGCGTGCGCTCCAGCACCTCGGCCAGTCGACGCGCATCCAGCACGTCCTCGTCAGCGATCAGGACGCAGCAACCGCCGTTGAGCAGCGGCGCCCACAGTTCGAAACTGCACGCATCGAATGCCGGGTTGGACAGGCAGGCAAACCGGTCCGTCGGGCAAATCTCGATATAGCCGTCGGTGGACGCCAGCCGCAGCAAGCCGCGCTCGCCAACCTCAACCGCTTTCGGCGTGCCGGTGGTGCCCGAGGTGTAGAACAGGAACATCACCTCGGCGAAGTCTTCGGCCAGTGTTTGCGGCGCAGCGTCCGGCTGATCGAGCAAGGCCTCGACACTGGTTTGCCACAGTGAAGGCGACCACAACGATTCTTCATTCAGGGTAATCAGGCCGACACACGCCGCATCCGCCAGCATCAGTTCCCGGCGTTGGCGCGGGCTGGCCCGGTCCAGCGGCACCACTACCGCGCCAACTTTCAACGCGCCGATAATCGCCGCCAACCACTGCCAGCATCGCGGCATGCACAGCGCCAGCGACTGGCCGGGCTCGACGCCGCGCGCCAGCAACCCTCGGGCGATGCGTTCGCTGGCGCTGGCCAGTTGGGCGTAAGTCAGCCTGACCGACTGATCGATCACCGCCGGGGCTTGCGGATTGCGCGCCACTTGCTCGGCAAAAAGCGCGAGCAACGGCCTGTCATTGGACGCACTCATTACTTCGCCTCCTGCGCGTCGAAGCGTTGCAGCTCCCGACGGATGATTTGCGAGACCCGGTGGATTTCCGCGCTCTCGAGCATGTCCCAGTGCCCGCCGCTGACCAGTTTCGCCAGATAGCCGCTGCCCGCGCGGCGACGCCAGAAGCCGCGCAGTTCATGCAACTGATGGCGGCTGAAATCTTCCCGCGCCTGGATCAGCACCACACGACCGGCGCGCGGCGAGCACTCATAAGCGGCCATGGCCAGCCGGTTGTGGTTGTAGATGTTGAAATAGCGCTCGACCTGGGCGTCTTCGATGCCGGGGTACATGCCGTTGAAGCGCACCAGTTTGTCGCGAAACTCGGCCATGTCCACGGTGCCGATCTGCTCGCGGAAACCGGGGTCGTCGCTACCCTGGGTGTCAAGCAGCACCACCGTCACCTGACGATGCCCCGCCGCCGTCAACCGTCGCGCCATTTCATAGGCTACGAGGCCGCCGAACGACAACCCGGTGAGGATCAGCGGTTGCTGTGTCAGCGGCTCAATCTGGCGCAAGTAGGCCTCGGCCATCGCTTCGACCGTCGGCTCGGTGTTCTCCCCCGGATTCAGCCCCGGCGATTGCACGCCGTAGACGCCGGTTGTATCCGGCAGCACCTTGGCCAGCGATAGGTAGCAGAACGCCGTGCCGCCCGCCGGGTGAATGCACACCACGTTGTGCTGGCCGCTGCCGCGTCGGAATTCGATCAGGTTGCTCTGGGCCAGCGCCGGGTTGGCCCCGACCCGCAGCCAGCCGCCCAACGTTTCGATGGTCGGGTAGCTGAGCACCACGCGCACCGGCACTTCGACCGCGAACTGCTGGCTGATTTCATGGGCCATTTTGATTGCGGCGATGGAGGTGCCGCCGACATTGAAAAAATTGTCGCGAATGCCGATCTGCGGCGCCAGCAACAGGCTTTTCCAGATCTGGTACAACGCCAGTTCGATGTGATCGCGCGGGCTGCTCAGGTTGACCTGGCGGTTGGTCATCTCTTCATCCGCCAACGCTGTCAGCGCGGTTCGGTCGACCTTGCCATTGGCGGTCAGTGGCAGCGCGTCGAGCCACAGGTAGCTGCCGGGGATCACCGCTCTGGGCAATGTCGTCGCCAGATGGGCGTGCACCGCTGCTTCGTCCACGGTCTCGGCCACCACGCAACAGGCCACCAGCCGCTGATCCTGCGCTGCTTCGCCGACCATCAGCACCACGGCGCTGCGAATGCCGGGAAACGCTTCGAGCCGGGCTTCGATCTCGCCCAGTTCCAGACGCACGCCGCGCAACTTGACCTGAAAGTCGTTGCGACCGAGAAATTCCAGTTGACCGTCCGGGCGATAACGCGCCAGATCGCCGCTGCGATAGAGCCGATCGCCTGCCACAAACGGATTGTCGATAAAGCGCTCGGCACTGAGCTGCTCCAGTCCCAGATAGCCACGGGCCACGCCCACGCCGCCAATGTGCAGATGCCCGGTCACGCCCACCGGCACCGGCTGGTCGCGGTCATCAAGCACGTAAAAACGGTTATTGGAAATCGGCCGGCCGATCGGCAGCTGCCGGGCCGGCACCTCGGCGCCAGGCTCCAGGGTCCAGATGCTGTTGATCACCGTGGTTTCGGTCGGGCCGTAGACGTTGTGCAGCCGCGCATGGGGCAGGCGCTCCTGAAAGCGCCGGGCCAGAGCCGGTGGTAGTTCACCGCCGCCGCTGAACACGTCAGTCAGTGACGCACACTGGCTGACCTCGTCGACCTCCAGAAACAGCTGTAGCATCGCCGGCACGAACACCAGCGCCGTGACCTTCCGTTCGCGCACCTCGCGCGCCAGATACGCTGGTTCGTAATGCCCGCCGGGCCGCGCGATCACCAGCCGCCCGCCAGTTGCCAGCGGCCAGAACGTCTCCCACGCCGAGGCATCGAAACCGAACGGAATCTTGTGCAGCATCGCCCCCGCTTCGCCGCAGACCTGCAAACACCATAGCAGCAGGTTGCTCAGGCCACGGTGGGCGACCATCGCACCCTTGGGCAAACCGGTGGTGCCCGAGGTGTAGATCACGTAGGCGAGGTGGTCAGGGGTGACGCCGACATGGCGCGGATCAAGATTGTCCGCCGGCAATGACGCCCAGCTCGCGGCATCTTTTTCGAGGTCGAGAATCGGCGCTTCCCAGGTCGAGCCTTGCACGGCTTGCCGCAGGATAGCGTGCGCCGAGCCGAGGGTCAGCAGCACCGCCGGCGTGCTGTCACCGAGCATATGGCTCAGGCGTCCCAGCGGATAATCCGGATCCAGCGGCACGTAGGCGCCGCCGGCCTTGAGCACTGCCAGCAACGCGACCGGCAACTCCAGCGAGCGCTCGATGCACACCGCCACGCGCACATCCGGGCCGACGCCCAGGTTGCGCAAGTGCCGCGCCAGGCGGTTGGCCCGGGCATTGAGTTCGGCGTAGTCAAGCGACTCACCCTCGAACACAACTGCGCAGGCCTGAGGGTTGCTCGCCGCCTGCGATTCGACCAGTTGATGCACGCAGGGCGCCGCTTGCGTCAGTGGCGCGGCGCGGTTGAACTCCACCAGCATCTGCTGACGCTGCGCCTCGTTCATCAACGCCAAGGCATTGATCGGTTGCTTGGCGTCGGCGGCGATCTGCGCGAGCAGGTGGCGGTAGTGCCCGCTCAGGCGTTCGATGGTCGCAACGTCGTAGAGGTCGGTGTTGTATTCCACCAGCAAGTCCAGTCGCCCTGCCCGCTCGACCCATTCGAATGCCAGATCGAACTTGGCCGTGGCACTGCTGGTGCCGTACGGCGCCAGTTCCAGAGCGGGCATCTGTACCGCGTTGCCCGGGGTGTTCTGCAGCACCAGCATCACCTGGAACAACGGTGAGTGACCGGGATCGCGCGGCGGGTTGACGGCCTCGACTACGCGGTCGAACGGCACGTCCTGATGGGCGTGGACGTCGAACATCTGCCCCCGCACCTCACGCAGCAGTTCAGCGAAGGTCTGCTGCGGATTCAGGCGCTGACGCAGCACCAGCGTATTGACGAAATGACCGATCAGCGGCTCGATTTCCGGGCGATTGCGATTGGCGAACGGCGTGCCGATGCACAGATCCTGCTGACCGCTGTGGCGCCACAGCAGCACCGCCAATGCGCCCAGCAACACGTTGAACAGCGTGCCCTGAGTCTGCCGGGCCAGCGCGGTGAGTTCACGCAAGGTGTCGCCATCGACGGACGAACTGAGCGTTGCCCCGACAAAGCGCTGCACCAGCGGTCGCGGCCGGTCAGCGGGCAAGGTCGATAACAGCGGCGCGTCGTCCAGGGTGCGCCGCCAGTAATCGAGCTGCGCGTCCAGCGCCGCACCACCCACCCGCTGTTGCTGCCAGCACGCGTAGTCGGCGTATTGCACCGACAACGGCGCAAGAGTCGAGGTTTCGCCACGCAGATAATCGCCGTACAGCGTGGCGACTTCATGCAGGATCACACCCATCGACCAGCCGTCGGCGATGATGTGATGCACGCTGTACAGCCACAGGTACTCATCGTCGGCCACGCGCAGTAACGACGCCCGCAGCAGTGGGCCGGCGGCCAGATCGAACGGCGCCCGGGCATCCTGTTCAACCGCGATTCGCACTTGCTGCTCACGCTCGTCGGCAGGCAATTGGCGCAGATCCGTCACCGACAACGACAGCGGCATCGATGAATGCACCACCTGACGCGGTTCACCGTCCACGCTGCAAAACGTCGTGCGCAGGACTTCGTGGCGGGCCACCAGTTGGTTGAGCGCCCGCTCCAGCTGCGCAACGTCCAACTGCCCTTTCAGCGTCACCGCCGTCGGCACGTTGTAGAACGGGTTGCCGGGTTCCAGTTGATCAAGAAACCACAGTTGCCGTTGCGAAAACGACAATGGCCAGGCCCCGTGCGCACCTGCACGGCGGGGAATTACCGCGTCATCTTGCCCGCCGAGCAAGGCGATCAGTTCCTGTTTGTGACGCTTGAGCGCCTGGGTCAGTTCTTCGGTGAGAAACCCGCGCGGCGCCTTGCAGCGCAGCCTGTCACCGTCAACCTCGAGCACCACGCCATGGCGAGCGAACAACGCCAGCAATTGATCGGCATTCATACTTCGAATTCCTCCATGTCTTCATCGTCCAGGCTGGCGGTCACAGGCTCGATGGCAAACGCCTCGACTGGCGCGCGGTGTCGTTCATCGGCCGTGCGCAGGCCGCCGATCATCGAGTAGATCAATTCATGGCTCGGCCCGAGGTCGAACAGCGTGGTCAGTTGCTGTTCTTCGACCGAGCCGATGCCGCACAGGCCCAGGCCCTGCTCGACGGCGGTCATGCTCAGCAACTGGGCCATCGCGCCGCTTTCGATGTGGCAGAAGTCGCGGCTGCGCTCGCCGTACAGCGGACGAATCGCCGCCATGTCGGCGATGAAGAACAGCGAGAACGCGGCGTTCTCGTACACCGGACGGTTGACGAAATAGTCATAGGTGTCCGGGTCGAGCGCTCCGCTCTGGAGCGCCAGCAGACGATGCTGGCGGGGATCGTAGTAATACGCGCCGCCGGGTACGCCGAGCACGCGATCCGGCTTGACGTAGAGGTACGCCTGGATCGGGTACAGCCCGCCCGCCGACGGGAACTGGTATTTCACCTCGCCATCGAGTTGCCCTTGGGCCAACGCCGCCAGTACGTGCGCGAAGGCCCGGGTGGCGATCGGTTGCCGATCGTATTGACGCACCGAGCGGTAACTGCTCAAACGTCGGGCGAAGGCCGGGTCTTGCGGCAGGTCCAGCGCCAGCGCCGGCAGGGTCTGAGCGAAGTCCCGGCGTCCGCGCTGTTCGGCCTTGAACTGCGCCCGCTGCTGGGGATCTTCGATGATGTCCTGTACGGGATCCGAGGCCTGCTGCACGTTGCCGAGCACATCCTGCCGCGCCCGGTTCTGGCGGTACATGCCAAGCAGATGCAGCAACGTCGGTTGGGCCAGCAGTTGCGCCACGTGCGGGCGGAACTGCAAGGCGCCGGACAAGGCGTTGCTGATCCTGACGATATCGATCGACGTTGCGCCGAGGTTCAGCAGATTGGCGTTGGCGGCAATGCAATCGCGCTTGAGCACGTCCTGCACGATTGCCACCAGCCGTTGCTCCTGCGGCCCATCGACTTCGATCGCCGGCCCTTGCTCCTCGATCTGTTCCGGTTCCGGCAGGCGTTTCTTGTCGACTTTGCCGTTGGACGACAACGGCCACGCTTCAACGAAGGTGAACGACGGCGGAATCATGTAGGCCGGCAGTTTGTCGCTCAGGTACGCGCTGAAATCGTTGGCCTGCAACGCCGGATCGGCCTTGAGCACATAACCCGCCAGACGCTTCTCGCCCAGCGCGCTGCCCAAAATCCGCACCACCGCGCTCTGCACGCCGGGATGGCGATTGAGCGCGGCTTCGATTTCGCCCAGCTCGATACGATAACCCTGAACCTTGACCTGATTGTCTTCGCGGCCGAGGAATTCGATGTTGCCGTCCGGCAGCAAGCGCCCCAGGTCGCCGGTGCGATACAGGCGCTCGCCGGTCAGTGGATGATCAAAGAAACTGCCGGCGCTGAGCTTGTCATCGCGCCAGTAACCTTTCGCCAGACCGATACCGCCGATGTACAGCTGCCCCGCGACCCAGGTCGGGCGCACCTGCAGCGTTTCATCCAGCACGTAGAAGCGCTGATGATCGAGGGCCTTGCCGTAGGGAATGCTGCGCCACGCCGGGTCGACATGCTGCACCGGGTAGCAGATCGACCAGATCGACGCTTCGGTGGCACCGCCCAGGCTGATCAACTGCAAATCCGGCTGCAAGGCCCAGGCCCGCTCGGGCAGAGTCAATGGAATCCAGTCACCGGACAGCATCGCCACCCGCAGGCTGGCGGGCAACGCGCCGCCCTCGCCCTCTACGTACTCGACCAGCATGCCGAGCAGCGCCGGGACCGAGTTCCACACGCTGACCTGGTAACGTTCGATCAACGCCAGCCAGTGCGCCGGATCAAGTGACAGTTGCGGTTCGAGGATGACCACCGCCGCGCCCACGGCGAGGGTGCCGAAGAAGTCATAGACCGACAGGTCGAAGCTCAGCGACGAGATCGCCAATACGCGGTCGTTCGGGCCGACGGCAAAGCGTCGGTTGATGTCGAGCAAGGTATTGACCGCACCGCGATGATCGATCACCACGCCTTTGGGCTGGCCGGTGGAACCCGAGGTATAGATCACGTAAGCCAGGTCGCTTTCGTTCACCTGCACCGGTTGCAGTGGCAGTACATCGTTTGAGACTTCATCGGTCACCGCGATGGCCGTGACTTGCGCCGGCCATTCGATTTTGTCGAGCAGCGCTGGTTGGGTCAGGGCCAGACTCGCCTCGGCCCGCTCCAGAATATGCCGCAGCCGTTCCGCCGGCTGAGTCGGCTCGATGGGCAGATAAGCGCCGCCGGCATACAGAATCGCCAGGGTCGCGACCACTTGCTCCCAACCGCGTTCCATCACCACCGCGACCAAGCGGTTCGGCAGCACGCCTTGCGCTTGCAGACGGGCGCCAAGTTGCCGTGCCTCGTTGCGTAGCTGGGCGTACGTCAGCTGTCGCGCACCGATTACCGCCAGTGCATCCGGTGTGGCGAGGGCCTGACGTTCGAACAAGTCGTGCATCAACGGCAGCGTGTGCTGGTTGTCGACCGGTGCCGGCAAGCGTGCCTGCGGCAACAATTGCGGCGTGTTTGCGCCCCAGGCTGCCGGCTCGCACAGGCTGTCGAGCAGCGTGTTATAGGCGTCGAACATCTGCTCGATCATCCCTTGCGGGAACAGTTCGTCGATGCTGTCCCAGTTAAACAGCAGGCGTCCTTCCAGCTCCAGCAACGTGTGGTCGAGCCACACCTGCGGGGTCTGGGTGATGCTGTGCATGTGCCTGGCATTCAATGCGTCGGCGAGATTGAACTCGGCCAGTTCCGGCGCCGCTTCCGACAGTGTGCTGTTGAACACGATCGGCATCGCCGTCTGCTGCACGCCCCGGGCCTGGGACAATTCGCGCAGTACTCGCACACCGCTGACCACCGAATGGTCGATATCGCGCCACAGTTGCGCCTGCACCGCGCGCGCCTTGTCGGTGAAACTCTGCGAACCGTCGATGCCGACTTCCAGCAGCACCAGCGAGGTGAAGTCGCCGATGATTTCGTCTACATCGGGATGCAGCGGCATGCGGTTGAATAGCGGCAGGCTCAGGGTGAAACGCGGCGTGCGGCTCCACAGTGCCAGCACTTCGCTGAACGCGGTCAGCAGCATCACCGACGGCGTCACGGCAAACTGTTTAGCCACGGCTTTGAGCTGCGTCCACTGCGCCGCCGACATGTCGCGGTCGCGGCGGGTGAAGTGCGGGTTGGCGATGCTTTCCGGCTGGCGCACCAACGGCAGGTCCGGCGCCGGGGCCAGAGTGGTCACCCGCTCACGCCAGTAGCCCAGCGCCTGCTCGTAGCGGCGGCCATCGCGCAGCTGTTGTTCGGCCAGCACATAGTCGCGGAAAGTCAGGCCCGGTTCCGCCAGTTCCAGCGTCGGATCGACGTAGAACGCCATCAGTTCGCGGGCGAGAATCTGCGTGCTTGCCGCGTCGACGATCAGCGCGTCGAGGCTGATGTGCAAATGGGTGATGCCGTCGTCGAGCAACGACAGGCTGAACTCGAACAGCGGCCAGCGACTGGCGTCCAGCACCTGGTGGGACTGGCGTTCGCGGGTCGCCTCAAGGGTGCGTTGCGCTACATCAGCGGGCAACCCGCGCAGGTCGCTGCGCGGCATATGGTAGGTCGGCACCTGCCCCAGTACCTGTTGCGTGCCGTTGCTGAGGAACACCACGCGCAGCATGTCGTGGCGCTGGATCATGCGGTTCAGCGCACGCTCGAAACGCTCGGCGTCGAATTCGGGAATGCGCAGTTCTTCGTAGCCGTGGGCACTTACGCCGCCCAGACTGACGGTGGCCTCGCGACCGAACCAGTAGGCTTGCTGGATATCGGTCAGAGGGAACGGTTCATGTCGATTGCCGCGATCCGGCTCGAGCTGGATGAATGCCGGTTCAACGCTTTGCTCTTCACGCGACACCTGCGCCGCCAGATCCAGCAACACCGGGGTCTGGAACAGGCTGCTCAGGGACAGTTGCGCGCCCATGCGCTGGTTGATCGCGTAGATCATCCGCGTCGCCAGCAGCGAGTGGCCGCCGAGGTCGAAGAAGTTGTCGTGGATGCCGACCCTTTCGCACTTGAGCACTTCGGCCCAGATCCCGGCCATCTGACGCTCAATGTCATTGCGCGGCGCCTCGTAAGTCGCCCCGGCACTGCGTTCCGGCGCTGGCAACGCCTGGCGGTCGAGCTTGCCGTTGCGGGTCAGCGGCAATTGCGACAGGCGAACCCAGGCACTCGGGATCATGTGTTCGGGCAACTGGCGCTGCAGTTCGGCGCGCAGGCATTCAGGGGGCGCGGTGCCGACCACATAGGCCACCAGACGTTTGTCCCCGGCCACGTCCTCACGCAGCAACACGGCGGCTTCCTGTACGCCGGGTTGTTGATGCAACAGGCTGTCGATCTCGCCGAGCTCGATGCGGAAACCGCGCAATTTCACCTGTTGGTCGATGCGTCCCAGGTATTGCACGTTGCCGTCGGCCTGGAACTTCGCGAGGTCGCCGCTGCGGTACATCCGCCCGCCCGGCTCGGCACTGAACGGGTCCGGCAGGAAGCGTTCGGCGGTCAGGTCCGGGCGGTTCAGATAGCCACGGGCCAGGCAAGCGCCAGCGATGTACAACTCGCCTGCCACGCCGATCGGCACGGGATTGAGATATTCGTCCAGCACGTACAGCCGCGCATTGGCGATGGGGCGGCCAATGGGCGGCGCGTCCGGCCAGGACTCGGCCTCGTTGCAATCGAGGCTGAACTGGCTGACCACATGGGTTTCGGTCGGCCCGTACTGGTTGTGCAACTGCGCGCCGCCGAGCCCGCGGACAAAGCCACGCAGCTCGTCATTGATTTGCAGGGCTTCACCGGCGGTGATGATCTCGCAGCCGCCGGCCGGCATCGGTGCATCGGTCTCGGTCAGGCCGGCGAGTTGCTGCAACACGGCGAACGGCAGGAACGCCCGTTGTACACCTTCGGCCACCAGGGTCGGGCGTAGCGCGGCGAGGTCCTTGCGACTGTCTTCGGTCATCAGCAACAGGCTGCCGCCCTGGCACAGCGTGCTGCAGATTTCCTGGAACGAGACGTCGAAATTCAGCGAGGCGAATTGCAGCACCCGCTGCGGTGCCCTGGCCTGATCGAGTTGCCAGGTGATCAGGTTGTCCAGCGCACGACGGCTGTGGGCCACGCCTTTGGGTCGTCCGGTGGAGCCGGAGGTGTAAAGCACGTAGCCGAGGTGTTCCGGGCTCACCGTGACCTGCGGGTCATCCGTCGGGTGTTGCGCCCATTGCGATGCGTCAGTGTCCAGGCAGCAGATTTTCGCCTCGTTAGCCGGTAGCCCGGCCATCAGGCTCGATTGCGTCAGCAGCAAGGCAGGCGCCGCATCACTGAACATGAATGCCAGACGTTCGCTCGGGTAAGCCGGATCGAATGGCACATACGCTGCACCAGCCTTGAGGATCGCCAGCAGGCCGATGACCATTTGCGGCGAACGCTCCAGGCACAGGCCGACGCGATGCTCGGGGCCGACGCCTTGTTCGATCAGGTAACGCGCGAGGCGGTTGGCGGCGCGATTCAGTTCGCCGTAGCTCAGTTGCTCACGGTCGGCGAGCAACGCCACGGCGTCGGGTGTTTGCCGGGCGAGGCTTTCGAAACGCGCCACGCAACCGGGTAGCGACGCAGTTTCCCGGGCGGTGCGGTTCCAGTCATGAACGATCTGCTGGTGTTGCTCGGCGCTCAGCAGCTTGATCCCCGCCAGCGACTGCTCGCTATTCTCGAACATCTGCGTCAGTACCCGACGCAGGTACTCGCCGAACTGCTCGACGGTGCCGCGCTCGAACAGGCCCGAAGCATATTCCAGACCGCCGACGATCCGCCCGTCACGCTCACTGAGGGCCAGTTGCAGGTCGAACTTGGCCACGTGATGGCTGCTCTCGACCGGGGTCACCTCAAGCCCGGTCAGCAGCAGATCGGAATCCTGATCCTGTTCCCAGGCAAACAGCACCTGAAACAGCGGACTGTGGGCCAGACTGCGCGGCGGGTTGAGCAATTCCACCACTTGCTCGAACGGCAGGTCCTGATGCTCCTGAGCCTCCAGCGCCACTCGCCGCGCCTGTTGCAGCCATTGCGCCACCGACGGCGTACCCGATTGAGTCATCCGCAGAGCCAACGTATTGACGAAGAACCCGATCAGCCCTTCCAGTTCCTGTTGCGGGCGGTTGGCCGACGGCACGCCGATCACCACGTCGCTTTGCCCCGACAGGCGCGACAACAACAGCGAAAAACCGGCCAGCAGAGTCATGAACAGCGTCGTGCCCTGCTGCATGCCCAGGGCTTTCAATCGCGCGGTCAAAGCTTCGTCGAAGACCAATGGAACAAAGCCGCCGAGGTAATCCTGCACGGGCGGGCGCTTGTGATCGGTCGGCAGCTCCAGCAGCACCGGTGCGCCGCTGAGGGTTTCACGCCAGTAACGGCTTTGCTGCTCCAGAACGTCACCGGACAGCCACTGTTTTTGCCACACGGCGTAATCCACGTACTGCACCGGCAATGGCGGCAGCGGATCGTCGCGATCCTGCAGCGCCGCTGCGTACAGCTGGCCGAGCTCGCGAGTGAGCACGCCCATCGACCAGCCGTCTGAGATGATGTGGTGCTGGGTCAGCAACAGCACATGGTCATCCGCCGCCAGCCGCACCAGGCTGACCCTCATCAGCGGGCCGCAGCTCAGATCGAACGGTACGGCCCCCTCCTCGTCGATCAAGCGGCTCAGGCGTTTTTGCGCATCGTTCCCCTGCACGTCAATCACCGTCAGCCGGATACCGTGCGCAGGCGGCGAAACCAATTGCCGCCCTTCCCCTTCAACGGCAATGAACGTCGTGCGTAGCGCCGCATGGCGCGCCACCAGTTGATTGAAGCTGCGTTCGAGTGCTGCCACGTCCAGCGAACCGCGCAAACGCAGGTTTAACGGCATGTGATAGGCGGCGTTGCCACCCTCCATTTGCGCCAAAAACCACAGGCGCTGCTGAGCAGACGACAACGTTTGCGCGCCCGAGCGTTCAAGGGTTGTGATGGCTGGACGAGCCGCCGCCTGACTGGCGTGCAGCCGTTCGGCGAAGTCAGCCAGAACCGGCGCGGCAAACAGCGTCGAGGGTGTCACTTCCAGCCCCAGCGCATGACGAACCTGCGCCAGCACGCGCATCACCAGCAGCGAGTGACCGCCGAGGGCGAAGAACTGATCCTGACGCCCGACCTGCTCGACGCCGAGCACGTCGGCCCAGATTGCGGCGAGCGCTGTTTCCAGCGGGCCTTGTGGTGCCTGATACTCCTGCTGCTCGAACGCCTCGATGTCCGGCGCCGGCAGGTTTGGTCGATCGACCTTGCCGTTGGCGGTCAGCGGCAACGCATCGAGACGCACGAAGGCGCTTGGCACCATGTAGTCCGGCAGACTGGTTTGCAGCTGTTCACGCAGCGCGCGCGGGCTCAGCGTTGAGTCTGGTTTTTCGCAGTAGTAGGCCACCAGACGCGGTTCACCGGGAATGTCCTGACGCAGCAACACCACGCTTTCCCGCACGCCCGGAATGTCCGCGAGCCGGGTTTCGATTTCCCCCAACTCCAGACGCAGCCCGCGCAATTTGGCCTGGGAATCGTTGCGGCCGAGGAATTCCAATTGGCCGTCGGCCCGGTAACGCGCCAGATCGCCGGTGCGATACAGACGCTCGCCCGCCACGAAGGGGCTGTCGATGAAACGCTCAGCGGTCAGTTGCGGCAGGTTCAGATAACCGCGCGCCACGCCGACGCCACCGATGTACAGTTCACCGGTCACCCCCTCGGCAACCGCTGTACCGTCAGCGTCGAGCAGGTAAATCCGGGTATTGGGCAGTGCCCGGCCGACGGGCAACACCGCGTCGATCTGGCTGTCTTCGGTGAATTCAAAACAGGTGCTGTCGATGCTCGCCTCGGTGACGCCATAGGCCTGGACGATCTGCACCTGCTCACCGCACAGCCTGCGTAATTGCCGGGCGCTGTGGGCGGTCCAGATGTCGGAGCCGCAGACCACGGTGCGCAGGAACGACAGGTCGTGGCCGGTCTCTTCGACCCACGCCAACAGTGGATTGAGCAGCGCCGGCACGAAGTCGGCAAAGCCGATGCGCGCGTCACGTATCAAGCGATACAGGGCCGGCGGGTCCATCAGGGTGTCCCGTGGACACAGCACCAGCGTGCCGCCAAAACCGAGCGCACGGATCAGGTCGGCGCTGAACACGTCGAAGGAAAAACCGGCCATTTGCAGGTGGTTGATCGGTTCGCCCAACTCATAGAGTTGCGCCCAGTCAGCACTCACCGCAACCAGCCCGCGATGCTCGACCATCACGCCTTTCGGGGTGCCGGTGGAGCCGGAGGTGTAGATCACGTAAGCCAGGTGACGGGGTGTCAGGCCGATCGCGTGAGGATCAAGGTTGTCAGCCGCAAGCGCAGCCCAATCGCGGGCGTCGGCCAGATCCAGCAGAGTGGGGGTGGTCGCCGACTGTTCGAGCGCCGCCCGCAAAACAACGCGCGCCTGTCCATGGGTCAGCACCACCGGCGGTGCGCTGTCGGCCAGCATGTGCGCCAGCCGCGCCTGCGGATAAGACGGGTCCAGCGGCACATAGGCGCCGCCGGCCTTGAGCACCGCGAGTACGCCGACCAGCATTTCCAATGAACGCTCCAGGCACAGTCCGACTCGCACGTCCGGCCCGACCCCGAGCTTGCGAAGGTGATGGGCCAACCGGTTGGCGCGGGTGTTCAGTTCACGATAACTGAGCGCCTCCTGCTGCCAGCGTGCGGCGATGGCATCAGGGTTGCGCAGCACCTGCGCCTCAAACAGACCGTGCACGCACAGGTCTGCATCGAACGGTTTCAAGGAACAAACGTCGGGCTGCGTTGGATTCGTCCCACGCAAGGAAGTGTTATCGAGCATCGGAGACTACCGTCCATGACTACTTTATTGTTGTGATCAGGCCGGGACAGAACATGCCCCGCCAGTCAGGCCCCGGCATCAGATGCCGGCACGGTCATTCAAATTCAGGAGGATGGCACGGCACGCGCGTGCAGACTCGCGTTGAACGCGGGCACACGCAGAGATTCGGGGGGAGACAGGCTGGAGAAGAACGCCGCCGCGCGGTTGGCGCAGGCAACTGGAAAGTGGCTCGAATCATTGGCGACAGACGTCGCCCCATTCACTACATCGACGATTGCAAACCGCGTGACCAATTGAAACCTCGCCTTCCATTTTGAGGGTCAACGACGAGGAACAACCTGCGCGGGGATGACAGCGCCAGGGTGGTCCCGATCGGCTGCGACTGCCGGGTCTGTGGACACACGGCAATCTTCTGGCGCCGGGTTTGTGACCCGAAGCGCCGGCAGATAATAACCACGTTTTTTGCTGGTGAGGCAAACAAAATGTAGGAATTCTGCGAAATAAATATCAGCCGTTTCCCACATGATTGTGACGATGGCAAAGAGACAGGGATGTCAAAAATGTTCGTACATCGTACTGCCGTTTCGTGCAGGCCACGGGCATCGAAAACCGCTGCAGAGTCTTGAGTGGCCAGCGAAAAAGTCACCACGCGACATACTTCGGTAGCCGGGCGCTAACAAGCGCTAACAACCCATAACTGACAGTCACTCGGTTGTGAAGGCAGGCTTGAATCTCACCGTTGAACGCCAGGCCACCTGCAAATCTTTTCGGTCGCCGTGCTCAGTCGAACGATGGTTTTGCTTGAGATTCGCCCATGGCTGAAGGTTTCGTCACAATTGCCTGCGCAAGGCCCACTGACCGCTCTAGCTCTTGAAGGGCACGTGCCTCCGCTCGTTCTCAAATGGCTGAAAGCCTGCTCAGCGAATCCATAGCCATAATGACGAACTAAAACGCTTGAATCACTGCTTGGCGAATGGCAGCTTTGGGTCGCAAACAGCCACTCCCACCCGAAACATCCACGGAGAATTGGCCCTTGAAAATCGCCCTGATATCCGACACTCACAATCTCCTCCGCTCCGAAGCCATCGGCGCGCTCCAAGGCTGTGACCTGATCATCCACGCCGGCGACATCGGCAACCCGGACATCCTCGCCCAATTGTCCGAAATTGCGCCCGTCCACGCTGTGCGCGGCAACAATGATCTCAGCAGCCCATGGGCCAAAGACCTCCCCGACCTTCTGACCTGCACTCTCAACGGCTGGCACACCCTCCTTATCCACGACATCGCTGACGTCCCCGCCGATCTGGATCCAGACATCAAGCTCATCATCACCGGCCATTCCCACAAGCCGCGCATCGAATGGCGCGGCGATCGTCTATACGTGAACCCTGGTAGCGCCGGCCCTCGGCGTTTCAAATTGCCGGTCACGCTGGCGATTCTCGAGATACAACCCGATAGCATCGAGCCGCGCCTGATTTCCCTGCTGGATCCCCCCGCCTGAAATCGCTACGGTTACCGCGATCCAGAACCAGGAAGCGCCACCTCCTACCAGGCACGATCCTCAACGCCGCTGAGCGTGCTATCAAGTGACAGGACAGCGGGTTTAGATCCGATCCGCGCCGCTCAGCATGGCGGACTGACACTTCCGACATGGACGCGTCTAATCAGTCGATTAATCTCCCCTACCACCCGCCCCGTCGCTTCCTCGATCGTTCCCTCATTACGGCATAAAAACCAACCCTGCTCAGCAACCGCTTGCTCAAAAGCTTGAGTACAAGCGACATGCTCCTCAAGCCCCCGAAGTACAGTACTGCTCAAGCCGCGCCGTCGCGCCCCTGCCCTCGCCCACGAAATCTTCGCCGCTGTCACCACCCCGACATGCAGGTCGGGCACTTGGACGTTACGTTCAATATTGAGCTGCAGGATTTCTGTAAACGGGACTATCCGGCGAAACGCGGCATCGGAAGGGTACCAGCGATCGATAAGGATGATGCTGTCGGTGGGTTGTTTGGTCAGCACGTGCCGGGAAATCCAGCTCCGGCTATCAGCCAGGCGTCGGCAGACTTCCAGCTCCAGATCCCGGTCAGGATGTCGGACGAGTTGATTTACCAAGCGCATTGTTTCGCCCCTGAACGGGTCGCTTTTTTTCTCGCACAGTCGGATGACTTTCTGGTTGTCTGCCCTGAGGACTTCAGTGATCGCTTCCAACAGCGAGGTTTTTCCGACGCCTTTGGGGCCATCCAGAGCAACAAACAGCGGACGAGTCATTGTTCACAGACTTCAACGGGGGGTAGCGAACACTCTAACGGATTTCAGGTTGAACCTCTGCTGCTCAGGTGGACTCCCAAACCTGAAACCAGGAGAAACCTATGACCCAGACAGCTTTAGTCGTGGGCGCCAGCGGTATTGTCGGCAGCGCCATCACTCAGTTACTCATCGACAACAAGTGGCAGGTCGCCGCGTTGTCGAGGCACCCTTCGCAAGCGCAAGGCGTGATCCCTATCGCCGCGGACCTTCAGGACCCGGCGTCGCTGGAACAGGCGCTGAGGGATTTGAAACCCACTCACGTGTTCATTACCACCTGGTCACGGCAAGCCACGGAAGCGGAGAACATTCGCGTCAATGCCGCCATGGTACGCAACGTCCTCGCCGCCGTTCGCCCAGCCAGAAGCGTCAAACACGTAGCACTTGTTACCGGCCTTAAACACTACCTCGGCCCGTTCGAAGCCTATGGTAAAGGCAGCCTTCCGCAGACACCGTTCCGCGAAGAGCAGGGTCGTCTGGATGTCGAGAATTTCTATTACGCCCAGGAAGACGAGCTCTTCGCTGCCGCCGAACAGGACGGCTTCACCTGGAGCGTCCATCGCCCGCACACCGTCACCGGGGTGGCCGTGGGCAATGCGATGAACATGGCAACCACCCTCGCCGTCTATGCCTCGGTGTGCAAACACACCAATCGCCCCTTTGTGTTTCCCGGATCAAGGGTGCAGTGGGACAGTCTCACCGATATGACCGATGCACGGCAGTTGGCGAAACAACAACTGTGGGCGGCCACCACGCCAGCTGCGGCTAACCAGGCGTTCAATATCACCAATGGCGACGTGTTTCGCTGGAAATGGATGTGGGGGCGAATCGCCGAATACTTCGACTTGCCTGCTGCTGATTATCCTGCTTCACCCTCTCCTCTGGAGGAGCAGATGGCTGACGACCAAGCCGTATGGACGCAAATAGTTGCCGAACACGGTTTGAAGGAACCCGATATCAGTCGCCTCATTTCTCCATGGCATACCGACGCAGATCTCGGTCGCCCCATCGAAGTGGTCACGGACATGTCGAAAAGCCGCATGATGGGTTTCACTGCCTACCAGGCGAGCGATCAGGCGTTTTTTGACGTGTTCGACAAGCTGCGCGAGATGCGCTTGATACCTTAGGCGGTTCCAGACAGATAAGGTGGGCACCTAGCGTGCCCCCTCATCCAACAGTAATTTCCACGCCCTCGCCCCTCCCTCATCTGCGACGTGCATTAATTTCTGCAGTATTTCATAGCCTTCGCGGCGCATGGGAGTGACTGCGCCCTGCCGGAAATCCTCCCGCGTGTCACCGGCAGAACGCAGCCCGATCGTTTATCCAAACTCCAAAACCCAGTGCCACAGGCCAGATGCCTGAATAGCGCCTTCGACAGGTATTGCTCTGTATCCAAGTGTGTACGGACGCAAACACGTTACACAACATTGATCTTCCCGCCCCTCAAGACACAAGCGAGATACACCAGCACGATGAACTGCGCTCACGGCCAGCGCAGTTGCTCATGTGCCTGAAACCCCTCATCGGGAGCACCTGAACTGCTTCCACTTTCTTGACGACAAGTCGGAGGATTAAACCAATGCAAACAAACGCGTCATCGGTCTTGAATCGGCTGCACCTTAACCTCGATCGTGCTGGAGACTGGATCGCTCCTCTAAGCCTGCGCGTTTTCCTGGCGTGGGAGTTTTTTGAGGCCGGGTGGGAAAAGTGGAACGGTGAGAACTGGTTCCCAAGCATTCAAGGTGCCTTTCCTTTTCCCTTTAATCAGCTGCCGGCTACGTTCAATTGGCAGTTATCAATGTGGGCAGAACTGCTCTGTTCCATTGCCTTGCTTGTAGGCCTGGGAACACGCCTCTCGGCACTCATCCTCATAGTGGTCACCGTCGTGGCAACTGCCGCGGTTCACTGGCCAGCGGAGTGGTCGACGTTGAGCGAACTGGCCAGGGGCTACTCCATCAGCAATCAAGGCTACGGCAATTACAAGCTGCCCTTGATCTATCTCGTAGCACTTGTGCCGCTGCTGTTCACAGGCGCCGGCAAGCTGAGCCTGGATGCATTCATCCATCGGTCTATCCAGCGTTTGAATGCACGCTGAGTGTTATCGCGTCACTAAGGTTATCGCCTTCAAACCCCGCTAGTTAATCAGGAGTTTCACCATGACCCATATTGATAAAGTGCTGTACACCGGCAAAGTCCATACCTCTTCGGGTGGACGAAATGGCACCGCCCTGAGTGACGACGGCCGACTGGATATAAAACTGTCGTCGCCTGGTACCTCGGGCGCCGGCACCAACCCAGAGCAGCTGTTCGCCGCCGGTTGGTCGGCTTGTTTTATCGGTGCAATGGGGCTCGCGGCGAGCAAGATGAAAGTCACTCTCCCGGTTGATCTTGCCGTCGACGCCGAAGTGGATTTAGGCACCACCGATGGTGCGTATTTCCTCCAGGCTCGCCTCAACGTCTACCTTCCCGGGCTGGATCGAAAAGTTGCTCAAGACTTAGTCGATACCGCACACCAGACATGCCCGTACTCCAAAGCGACGCGGAACAACATCAATGTGGTGATTAACCTCGTTTGAGCAGAACCGCGGCGGGTTTCAATCGCCCGATCCACGCCCGCCCGGCTACCAAAGGTGACTGTGGAGGTGCTGTGGATCGGGGATTCCAAGCGTCGAATCGGAGTATTGAGCTCATGCAACAGAACATTTCCTCACCAGAACATTCAGCCCCACAGCCACTTGAAGCGACCGTTGGCCTCGGATTGCGCCGCGCACTTCTCAACACGCTTCGTAACGCTCCAGTCGGGGATTTCGATTTTCTGGAGGTTGCTCCAGAGAACTGGATCGGCATCGGCGGCGCGCATGGAGAGGCCCTGCAGTTGCTGGCCGAACGGTATCCGCTGTCATGCCATGGCCTGTCACTGTCGCTAGGTGGCAGTGCGCCGCTGGACGAGTCTTTTCTCGAGCAAGTACGCGGTTTTCTCGATCGCTACGACGTGCCGTTTTATAGCGAACACCTGAGTTACTGCAGTGACGATGGTCATCTATACGACCTGCTGCCGTTGCCATTTACTGAGGAGGCAGTTCATCACGTGGCGGCGCGCATCCGTCGAGCACAGGACATCCTCGGCCGCCGTCTTGCCGTAGAGAACGTCTCTTACTACGCCGCTGCTTATCAGGATATGGACGAACTTACGTTTACCAATGCAGTACTTCGCGAGGCCGATTGCGACCTGTTGCTCGACGTTAATAATGTGTACGTCAACTCAGTGAACCATCGGTTTGATCCAGCGGTTTTCCTGGCCGGCCTGGAACCAGAGCGCGTAGTCGCCATGCATGTGGCTGGACACTATGACGAAGCCGATGACCTGATAATCGACACCCATGGTGCCTCGGTCAAACCGGTCGTCTGGTCATTACTGGGGCAAGCTTATGGCCTCTTTGGTGTGAAGCCAACGCTGCTGGAGCGCGATTTCAACTTTCCGTCTTACGACGAACTTGTGGCTGAGCTGAATACCATCAGGCGGTTGCAGCGCGACGCGGATGCTTTGGTGCGGGTGACCGTCGATGGCTGACTCCACTTCAAGTTTGCACAGTCAGCAGCTCGCGCTGACCCGTTACCTGCGTGACCCGGACAGTTACGCGCCGCCTGCGCAGATGAATCCCGCAAGAGCGCAGGTCTATCTCAACCTGGTGTTCAATAATCTGCTGAGTTTGCTGGGTGGAACGTTTCCAGTCCTGGTTGCCGTGCTGGGCGATGCTGGCTGGCGTGCGCTGGTCCGACGTTTTTTGCGTGACTACCGCGCGCAAACGCCACGTTTCGGAGAAATTGCACGCGAGTTTGTAGACTTCGTAGCGAGCCTGGAGGACTCGCCTGGTTTTGAGCATCCCTGGTACCCGTTTCTACCTGAATTGGTCCATTACGAGTGGGTGGAGATGGCGCTGCAACAGTTGGACGCTGTGCCGCTGGAGGCCAGTGATGCGGCACAGTTACTCGACCGACCCCTTCGGCTATCCCCGCTCGTCTGGCCGCTGGCTTACACCTGGGCCGTACATCGTCTCGGGCCAGGCCACCTGCCTTCTGAACCGCCAGAGCAGCCTACGTTGTTGCTGATCAGCCGTGGGCCGAGTGGCCAAGTGCAGTTCTCCGAGGTCAGCCCTTTGGCGTTCCGTTTGTTGCAGCGGATCGAGCAGTTCCCTGACATGGAGGGTCGAGCGCAATTGCATGCGTTGGCTGCAGAGGCTGGCGCACCAGATGTGACCAGCTTCGTTGCTGACGCACTGGTTCTGCTGCGCCAGCTTCATGAGCAAGCTGCCGTCGGCGTAGCAGCGACACCGGTTTCAAGGCTGTAGTCCTGACGAGTGATCAAAGGTCGAGGTCAGCTTTTGTATCTCTATGTACCCGCACGCGAAGTCTTGGGATTGGCTTACAAATGCTCCTCTCGGCTGATACATCGTGGATACATGACTCCGGCTAAATAAGCCGTACCCGAATAAGGTCGCCCTGTCGAAGTGGAAGACGCTTGCGCGCATAAGCCCTGCAATTCCAAGCTTTTCCCACTTCGCCTAGAGCTTCCTTGCGGGTTTATTCGCCCTGTGGCGTGAACCGCGGCCTGGCCGCGCAATGCATCTGGAGAATCATCATGTACCGTAAATCTTTCTCGAACAAAAGCAGCCTTGGCTTGGCCGCTATTGCTTTAGCCGGCGGCATGAGCCTGGCATCGTCTGCGGCGTTTGCTGTTGAGCCGTTGTCCCAAGGCTATCAACTGGCATCGGCGGATAAGGCAGGCGAAGGCAAGTGCGGTGAAGGCAAATGCGGTGCCAGCCAAGCCAGCGACAAGTCCGCTACTGCCGAAGGTAAGTGTGGTGAAGGCAAGTGCGGTGACGACTCTTTCGCTCGCACAGATACCGACCATGATGGTCGCGTCTCTCTTAAGGAACTCTTGGCTGTGGCACCTCAGGGCGGTGAAGAATTTAAAGCGATGGACACCAACCACGATGGTTTTCTTTCTGAAGGCGAGGTCTACAAGTTCAGAAGCAACCAATACCTTTCCAACGGCAAGAAAGTACCCACCGAGCTTTTCACCCGCATGAGCAAAGCGCAGAACTGATTCCAGCTCCCGTAACATTCGCCCTCCCCTGCGGTGGCCGCCCGGGAGGGCGATTTACTTTCTGCAAGATGTATTAATTACACAGCGTCACAAGTGATGTTCTCCGTCCCTGATTTATCCACCGAAAGCGACACTCTAAAGTCCATCCTACTGCTCACCTCATCATGTCGATGGGGCGCCAACAGGAGACTTTCCCCATGCCTTTCATCAGCGTTCGTATCACCCGCGATGGCGTCACCAAGGAACAGAAATCCCAAGTTATCGCCGAGATAACCAGAACCATGCAAACAGTGCTCAACAAGGATCCGCACCTCACGCATATCGTCATTGAAGAAGTCGACACCGATAACTGGGGCTATGCCGGAATTACCACCACTGAATACCGCCAACAGCTGACGGAGTCGAAAAAATGACTTTTCCCGTCAGGATCGACTTTGTGTCGGATGTGGTGTGCCCCTGGTGCGCACTCGGCGCCACAGCGCTGGAACAAGCCATCGCGAATGTTGCCGGCGAAGTGGCTGTGGAGTTGACCTTCAAGCCTTTCGAACTGAACCCGGACATGCCGGCCGAGGGCGAGCACGCCATCCAGCACATGATGCGCAAATACGGTCGCACCGCCGAAGAAGTCGCCTCCCGCAATGAAATGATCATCGCGCGTGGCAAAGCCATCGGTTTTCAGTTCGACCTGGAAAAGCGCAGCCATTTCTACAACACCTTCGATGCTCATCGCCTTCTGCTCTGGGCCGTGCAGGAAGGCCGCCAGGTTGCGCTGAAGAAAATCCTGCTCGAGGCTTATTTCACCAACGGCCAGAACCCCAGCGATCACGAAACATTGGTGCGCCTGGCCGGTGAAGCAGGACTTTCAACCACCCGCGCTCGCGAGATTTTGACTAGCGAGGCGTTCGCTAGCGAGGTCCGTGAACTTGAGGGGTTTTACCTTGAACGCGGCATTAATTCGGTCCCGGCCATGGTGTTGAACGGTCGTCAGTTGGTGTCCGGATCGCTATCGGTCAAGGAATACGAACACATCCTCAGGCAAGTGGCACGAGAGTCGGCTATAGCCTGACAAAGCAACTAACCAACACGATGCCCCGGGCAAATCCACGGCACCGCTCACTCAACTTGTGTGGAGCACATCGTCATGTCGAACGTCCTCTATCCGCTGAACCGAACCGCTTATCTGCTGGTCGATCCGTACAACGACTTCCTCTCGGAGAACGGCAAGGTCTTCCCCTTGATCAAGCCGATTGCCGACCAGGTCGGGCTGCTCGACAACCTGCGGGCCCTCGATCGCGCCGTACGAGCGCAGAACATTCCGGTGGTCATTGTGCCGCACCACCGCTGGGAACACGGCGACTACGAAGGCTGGGACCATCCAACGCCGACCCAGTGCAAAATCATGCACATGCACCACTTCGCACGCGGTGAATGGGGCGGTGAATGGCATCCCGATTTCGCGCCGAAGGACGGCGACATCGTCGTGCAGGAACATTGGGGCGCCAGCGGCTTTGCCAATACCGACCTCGATTTTCGCCTGAAGCAGAAAGGCATCACCCACGTCATCATCGTCGGCCTGCTCGCCAATACCTGCATCGAAGCGACCGCCCGCTACGCCTCGGAATTGGGCTACCACGTCACCTTGGTGCGTGACGCGACCGCCGCTTTCCGTGCGGAAATGATGCACGCCGCCCACGACTTGAACGGGCCGACTTTCGCTCATTCAATCGTGACCACCCACGAATTGATTGCTGCGCTGGCACCGCAGGAGTAATGGCCCATGAACCTTACTTGCTCAGCCAAGACTCGACGGTCGCGGCGCCGTGCTTTGCCTTCCACTCCTTGAGCGTTTTGTGATTGCCGCCCTTCGTCTCTACGACTTCGCCGGAGTGGGGGTTTTTATAGACTTTCAACTGGCGGGGCTTGCGGCTAACGGCTTTGGACTCGACAGCTGGAGCGCGGCGACCTGCCTGTGGATCGAGCACATTCATCACGTCCTTCAAGCTGTAGCCGTACTTTGCAAGCAAATCACGCAGCTTGGTTTCGAATTCGATTTCTCTCTTGAGACCTGCGTCACCCTTGAGGGCTTCCAGAGCCTGAAGCTGTTCGGCGAGGTGTTTTTCAAGCTGGCGGAATTCTGCGAGTTTGGACATGAATTTTCTCTTCTGTTATTGATCGAGGCTTCCAACTAAACAATATCCTAAATTTACAAAGTCGGAACTACCGCGCTGGTACTCCCTCGATCAAGTAGACGTCCGTCTTGGCTGAACGCTGGCGGATTTTGCGCAATTCGGTGTATTCCACAGAGTTGTACCAAGCCTGGGCTTTTTCGACGCTCGCGAACTCGATGACTACACGGCGACGCTTTGGCGCTTCACCTTCAAGCGAAATGGTTTTCCCGCCTCGCACAATGAAATGTCCGCCATAGGGTTTGAAAGTTGATTCGACCTGCGCACTGTAAGGCTTCATCCCCTCGGGATCGGTAACTTCAAACTCGGCGACATAGTAGGCCGGTGGTGCGGCAGACTGAGCGTCCGATGCCATCACCCGACAACTGCCCGCCGCAAAATACGCCAGCCCCGCCAGCGCAATCGCCATCACCTTCAATTTTTTCACTCACTTTGCTCCATTGAAAAATCAGCTTGACCAGCACGCAGCCGGTTATTGGCCAGAACAGATGATTCTACGGCCCCCTTGGAAGTTTTTTTGCTGAATCTCGCTCATCAAACCATTCCATCAAGGTCATGAGTTGAGCCTCTGCTCGGCTGCTTCCCTCCTCATCGCCCCGTGTTGCTGCAGCTGAGCCAGCCACGTTGATTGTTCCCACCGCTGGTGCATCAATCGTCGACATCCGAGGCCAAGGATAGCGGCTGAATGAGCTGCGGGCCCTGGTTACGCACGTTGCCCACATCCTTGCCAACCTTGTACCAATGGAAATCCGTTGCCGGCCTGCAGTGCTCCATGGCTAATTCGCGAGCGCGTTCAGGTGAGGTATTGGGGTCGATCCATTCACGCGCATGCTCAGGCGCCAAGACCAAGGGCTTGCGATCGTGGATATCGACCATGCCTTCATCACTCGCCGCGGTGATGATGACGAAGCCGTCCCGTTCGTCCGGTTCCAGGGCTTCGTGCACCTCGGCCAATCCCGCGAAGAACATCGGAATCTGCTCTTTCAGGGTGATGAAATACGGCTGCTTTTTCTTCGGATCCTCTTCGTCCTTGACCCATTCGAACCAGCCGTTCGCCGGCGCGAGTACGCGTCCGTCTGGCCAGAGCTGATTGAAAAACCTGCCGGTGATGACGGTCTCGACTCTTGCGTTGATCGGGTCAGGACGCTTTCCCTTCGCCCAGAATGGGGCCCATCCCCATCTGACCTTGTCAATGCTCAGGCCCTCCCGAACGGGCCGGATGATTTCCACTCGCGTCGACGGTGCGACGTTGTATCGCTCAACGGGCCAGAGGTCATAGCCATTGATCACCAACTGCTTTGGCGCGAGCTCCTTGAGATAGTGATCCATCGATTCGTAGATCGAGTAGCGTCCGCACATGCTGTCACCCGTCGAATTGTGGTGCCTATGAGATTGACCGCAAGCGAACCAAATCGTTAACTGTATGTACGTACAGTTAACCTCCTAAGGCTTGCATCATGAGCATCATCCTTCTCGGCCCCCTCGCTACTGGCGGTAAGAAGCTGCCCCTTTATTCCTCCAGGGTACCGGCGGGCTTTCCCTCCCCTGCGGCTGACCACATCGAAAAGCACATTTCCCTGGATGAGCTGTTCGATATCCGGGCGCCGCACGTGTATCTGGTGAGGATCGATGGGGACAGCATGCAAGGCGCGGGTATCTATTCCGGGGATATGGTGATCGTCGATCGGAGCATCGAGGCGGTCAGTGGCGATATCGTCATCGCCGCGTTGAACTCGGAGCCGTTCTGCAAGCGCCTGCTTTTGCGCGAGAACGCCGTGATGCTTTTGTCGGAGAATCCAAAATACCCGGCGAGGCATGTCATGGAAGGCGATGAGCTGGTGATCTGGGGTGTCGTGAAATACAGCGTCCGTGATCATGACCATGCGTGAACCGGTTTTTGCACTCATCGACTGCAACTCGTTTTACGCGAGCTGCGAGCGCGTCTTCAGGCCCGACCTGGCAAAGACACCTATTGTGGTGCTGTCCAACAACGATGGCTGTGTGATCGCGCGTAGCTATGACGCCAAGCCTTTCGTGAAAATGGGCCAGCCGTACTTCCAGATCAAAGACCATCTACGCCGCCATGGTGTTGTAGCGTTCAGCAGCAATTACGCGCTGTACGGCGACATGAGCGAGCGCGTCATGACCATCATCGAATCGATGGTGCCGGCACTTGAGGTCTACAGCATCGATGAGGCATTTGCCGATTTGACTGGCATGCCCGGAGATCTATCCGCGCTTGGCAGGCACATGCGCTCCACGCTTCTCAAGCGCGCCGGCATTCCAGTCGGAGTGGGCATCGCACGGACAAAGACTCTGGCCAAACTCGCCAACCACACAGCCAAACGGCTGCTGGACATCACCGGTGGCGTGGTGGATCTGTGCGATCCGTTCAAACGGGACTGGACGCTGCGCAACACCGACGTCGGCGAGGTCTGGGGCGTCGGCCGGCGCATGAAGGCGCACCTGGAAACAATGGGCATCAAGACGGCGATGGACCTGGCGAAAGCCGACCCGTGGATGCTTCGGCAGAAATTCAGCGTGGTGATCGAGAAAACCGCTCGCGAGCTCGCCGGCACCTCATGCCTGGAACTGGGTGAAGCTGACCCGCCCAAGCAGGAGATCTGCTGCAGCAGGATGTTCGGCAACCGGCTCACGCAGATCGAGCCGATCAAAGAGGCCGTCGCCACCTACACCCAGCGCGCAGCGGAAAAGCTCCGAGCGCAAAACTCGCTGTGCAAGAAAATCCGCGTGAGCATTCGCACCGGCATGTTCAACCCTGACGAAGCGAAATATGCCAATGGCGCTTTGGTGGAGCTACCGTACCCGACCAACGACGTGCGGCTGATGACGAAGGCTGCGACCGAAGCGGTCAATCGTCTCTTCCGTCCCGGCTACAAATACAGCAAGGCGGAAGTGCTGCTGATGGATCTGCGGCAGCCTGGCGAATTCACCGATGACCTGTTCGCGCAATCCCAGCCGGCGATGGCAGACAAGGTGATGGGTGTGCTGGATGAGATTAATGGTCGCTGGGGAAAGGGAGTGCTGCGCTTAGCCAGCGTGCCTACAGCACCTGGATGGGCGATGCGTCGGGAGCTTATGAGCCAGAGTTATACGACGAAGCTGGATCAGTTGTGGACGGTGAGCGCCAGGTAGCGGCGACGGGATGGGCCACTGCCGCCTGAAAACGAGCAGCCTTGAACGGCTGTTTATGGCCAGAAGCGGACAACGGTCAGGAATGAAAATCGCCGTCTGGCGTGTCGGCTGTTTGCCCTGAGAATTCGCCACCGTCTGTTAAATTCTCAGTTCACTGAAGGAACAGGAGTGCGATTCATGGGCAAGTACAGTGCAAGCGGCGACAGTGTTGCCAAGGGCATAGTGCTAATAAGCGCTGCTGTCTTTCTCCTTTCCCTGGCCGATGCAGCAGTCAAATATTTCAGCGCCAGACTTCCGCTCTGGCAGTTGTTCCTCATCGTCTCCTGCCTGTCGGTGCCCACCCTTGTAGCCTGGCTCGCCAGGGACGTCAGATCGGGTCGATACTCAACCGCCTCGATGTTTTGGGTGGCAATCAGGAGCATTCTGCTGTTGTTAATGTGGGTAACGTACTACTCGGCGTTACCGTTGATCCCGTTATCAGTGGCTGCCGTGGCGATCTACACAACTCCCCTTTTCATAGCGCTTTTCTCCACCCTTTACGGAGGTGAGCCGTTATCACTGCGAGGTTGGGTTGCGATAGGAATAGGTTTCGCGGGTGTCGCCACAGTGTTACGCCCGGGATCAGATGTTTTCGTCCTTGCAACTCTGCTACCTGTGATTGCGGCTGTTTTCTACGCGGTCGCGATGGTTGTGACACGTCGACATTGTCGCAATGAACATCCACTGGTATTGGCGCTGGGCTTGAATATCGCTTTTCTTTTCGCCGCCGTAATCGGAGGCATCGCATCGCTGATGGTCAGTGAGTCCACTGTCGCTGGTGCTGCATTTCTACTCTCTCCCTGGCAGACGCCCGGTTGGCAGGAGATGCTTTTTATCTTCTGTTACGCCTGCGCCCTGATTTTCATAAATACGGCTACCGCCAAGGCCTACCAGGTTGCGCCTCCAGCAGTTATCGGGACTTTCGATTATGCGTACCTGGTTTTCGCCTGCCTTTGGGGTTATGTACTGTTCCAGGAAACGCCGGACACCTTTACATGGGCTGGAATTGTTTTGATTGTCATTGCCGGCTTCCTGATTCTGCGCGCCCAAAAATGTAATCAATAGGCGCTTCTTGGCCCAGAGATATCGCCCGTGAGCGGCAGCTGTCGGCCAAGAGCGGACGCTCATAACAGGTCCGGTTCAGGCCCAAATTAGCTTATCTGCTAGATCGCTGACAGAATAATTATTTGTTATCGCTTCTCTTTGAGAACTATCACACTGAAAATCTCAATAACAATCATTGAAATGCAATATTCTGCGCAGCTAATAGTTTTTCTTCAAGATAGTCCTTCCATAAGTCTAAAGCGCGAAGTTGCGCTATAACATCCAGAAACTCCTCGTCGTTTAATGCGACTGTTGCAGTAGTGGCTGCGTAAGCTGCCCTAGGCTGGCACTCATCAAGTATAGTTTCGACTATGTTTAGTAACTTATTTTTTCTTATCGCTGTCGATGAGCTTTTGTAAGCTTCGAGTCTATCAGCAGCAACCCGCACCGAACGAAAAACCTGCTCGCCAACTTCAAACCGCCTGAGCACGAGACGATCAGAGCTATTGAGATCGAGGGCCTCAACGGTGGAAATTCCAACCTTGTCTTTCCCTCTAAACTGGTAGAGTCTGAAAGAAAGGTGATGCCGAGGATCGACGTCATACGGATTAACTAGTGGATCAGTGATTACATCGTGAACGCCTTTGGCAATATTGCATCTCTTACACGAAGGAAGTAAGTTACACCACTCAACAACAGAATCTTTGTAAAGATTTTTGTACTTAAAGTGCTCTACCTCCATGTACTTGCTTTCGTCTGATAGAGAGCATTCGCAAAATGCACATTTTTCGTTGCTGGAGGCCAGTAATGGAGTTTTTATTTGCGCATGATTCCAGACGCTACTACCATCATTTTTGAATTTTTGTGTTAGTTCAATGACGACAGCTTCAGATAAATAAGCAGGCTTTGGTTGTCGCTCTAGTTTTATCAATTATATTACCCCTTGATAGCACCAAGTTGGAAGGACAAGAGCTTCCTTAAGCTGTTTTCGGGATGCAATAATTTTTCCAGATTGATAAATGCCAGTTTTCCGGCCTCGTAATCTTCTTCATCTACGGCTTGCTGAAAGCTTTGGATTGCGCTTTGATATACAGCGGTTCGGGTATCACCCAATCCCATCACATCAGTCAAAACTTCCTCAATCGTCCAACCCTGATAGCCATATTCATTCGCTGGAAGCAACTTCCTCTCTAGCTTGCCATTGGCATAATGTAAGGCAATCACCTGATTTGGCATTGCAGCCTGTATTAAATGTGGACTGTGCGTTGTGGTTATAAATTGCACACTCGGGAACGCTTGTGACAAGATTGTAGAAATTTTCGCCTGCCATTCTGGATGCAAATGAAGTTCCAACTCATCTATCAAAACCACACCATCAAACTCATCTAGTTTGACTCCCGGCTCACCAAAGCGAAACTCAATTTCCTTCACAATACCGAACAATATGGATAGACAGGACTTAAAGCCAGAGGAAAGATATTCATAATAAATTTCGCCCGCAGGAGTATTCACCATTATCTCATTGGTTCCGGCATCCACTCTACTGAACTCAAAGTCACTATTCAATAAGGAGAAAAATTTCTTTGCCTGATAAAAGTTATGCATCCGAGCACCCGAAAGAGCGCCGGCATGTGCGGAGTAGAGATATCGATTAACAAACCAGCTTTTCACTTCGCTCAGGTTTACGCCGTGTTTATTGCTTGATGAAGTGCTATATATATCTCTATCCACATCCCGAGAGACAGCATCTAATGCGATATAGTTGATTGTGCGCGCAATCTTCAATGAAATGAGATGCTTTGGGTAATTCTCAGGCATTGCAGTGTGTGCGGTTTTTCTTGGGCTGAACTCAAGAATTTGATAAGTTTTCTCTTCGAGATTACCGTTACCCTGATCCATGAGCGCCTTAACCAGGCCGCAGTCAGAACTTACCCTTCGCTTTAGAAGATTACTTTCAAGACCAGAAAAAGCGTGAGCGATGCTTTCAAGAATTGTCGTTTTCCCGATTCCATTGGGCCCGCTTATGATGTTCATTTGTTTATCGAAGGTTAAAACAAGGTCGTCGATACCACCAATTCCGGTGATTTGGATCTGCTTGATCTTCATCCAAAAATCCTTTTGCGTTCGAGCGTATACACGCTAATAAAACTCGGGATAGTTCCATCATGCCACTACTTAGCGGTGTGTGCACCTCCATTGAGAGCATCGAGTCGACGCTGGCTTGGGGCAGCTTTTGGCCGGAAGGTGCCATTCTCAAACGTCCGCTTCTGGCCGATAGCTGCCATTCACCCCCGTGAGCTATCGATCCAAAACAGCCATCTGCCAGCCCGTATCAAGCCCACTGACTGAACCTTGCCTTAAGTTTGTCCTGCCTGAAAATTTCAAGCCCCCACAAAAAAACCACCGATTCGTTGTCAGTTGATCTTTTTCAGCCTATCTTCAATAAAACCTATACAGATGCCTTATATACGTACAACCTTTTCCACCTGACATTAGCCCACACGCACCACTCGCCCCGAGTAACCCGAATGAGCCCAGAGTTAGCCAGCCATTACCGTGAGATCCTCGTTGGTGTCGGCGAGAACCCTGAGCGTGAAGGTCTGCTGGACACGCCCGAGCGGGCCGCCAAGGCCATGCAATACCTGTGCAACGGCTACGCGTTGAGCCTGGAAGACGTGACCAACGGTGCTCTGTTCGAATCGCAAAGTGATGAGATGGTGATCGTCAACGACATCGAGCTTTATTCGCTGTGCGAGCATCACATGCTTCCATTTATCGGCAAGGCGCATGTGGCGTACATCCCCACTGGCCGGGTGTTGGGGCTATCAAAGGTGGCGCGGGTGGTCGATATGTTCGCGCGGCGTCTGCAGATTCAGGAAAACCTCACTCAGCAGATTGCTCAGGCCATCCAGCAGATCACCGATGCCGCCGGTGTCGCGGTGGTCATTGAGGCCCGGCACATGTGCATGATGATGCGCGGTGTCGCGAAGCAGAATTCGGTCATGACGTCCTCTGTCATGCTCGGCGGCTTCCGTGATAGTTCGACGACGCGGCAGGAATTTCTCCAGCTCATCGGACGGCGTTAGGCCTATACGCCGCTCGTTAACTGTACAAGCTCAAGGAGTAGGAAGATGACCCGATTTCTGCTGCTGCTAGGACTGTCGCTCAGCATTGCAGGCTGTGGCAGTGTCGATGTTGCTCGGTACGCAGACCAGCAGCCTGCATTGAGTCTGGAGCGTTTCTTTAGCCAGCCCGTCAAAGCCTGGGGGATGTTTCAGAAGCGCAACGGCGAAGTGACCAAGCGTTTCGAGGTCGACCTCGTCAGTCGTCGCGAAGGCAACAACCTGATTCTCGACGAGCGCTTTGTGTATAGCGACGGTACCCATCAACGCCGAATCTGGACGCTGACTCCCGAGGAGAACGGCGGCTGGAGCGGTCGCGCGGGCGACGTGGTCGGTGTCGCAAAGGGTCAGATCGCTGGAAATACTTTCCACTGGCGGTATCGCCTGAACCTGCCCGTCGACGATTCGACCTACGAAGTAAGCATGGACGACTGGATGTACCTGATCGACGAAGACACGTTGATCAACCGCACAAGTATGTCCAAGTGGGGTGTTGAGGTCGGTCAGGTGACAGTGTTCTTCCGTCGCCAGAGTGCTGGAGCGAATCCTTGATCCGTTGAATGGCAGGCCGATAAGGGCGGACGTCACTCAAGGGTGACCTGACCCACAACCTTAATCGAACCCCTGCCCCGTCCACGGGTCTGCTTCACATCGATTCCCTGGAAGCAAACTCATGTCCACTCAACACACCCTTGTCCTGCTCGCCCGAGGCGGATACGCCGCGCGCGGTGTTCTGTACCTGATCATCGGCATTTTCGCCCTGCTCGCCGCGCACGACTCAACCAAACCCAAAGACAGCCACAAAAGCCTCGAAGCATTGCTCAGCCAGCCGTTTGGCTATGTGCTGATCGGTGTAGTGGTCGCCGGTCTGTTGGCCTTCGCCGCTTGGCGTGCGCTGCAAGCGATTCGTGACGTCGACCACCATGGCAACGAGTTCAAGGGCCTGGTCATTCGTGCAGGCTTGCTGGCCGGCGGTCTGGTCAACGCGGCGCTGGCCTTCTTTGCCTTGGGCCTGCTGGTGAGTGGCCTCAGGAGTTCGGGCGGTTCCGGCGATGGCAAGACCAAGGATCTGCTCGCACAGCTGCTGTCGTTCGAACACTCGAACCTGTTGATCTACCTGATCGCGCTGATTCCGCTCGGTGTCGGTATCGCCCACATCATCAAAGGCTGGAAAGCCACGTTCGAGAAGTACTTCGAAGCGGATGACGAGGTGATGCGCTACGTACGCCCGGTGTCGCGTTTTGGCTTGATTGCCCGAGGTGTGGTGTTTATCGAGATTGCGCTGTTGATGGCGGTCAGCGGTTCGGTTTACCAGGCAACGAATCCGCCCGGCATGAAGGAAGCGCTGGATGCTTTGCAGAATCTGCCGGCAGGCGGTGTGCTGTTGATGCTGATGGCGTTGGGGCTGATCGCATTCTCGGTGTACAGCTTCTCCGAAGCGGCCTGGCGCAGAATCGAAATGGATGTGCCGTTGTAAGCGGCGATTCGAGGGGGCGCGTGCCCCCTCGACTGCTATTCATCAAGTGAACAGATCAACGCCCAGTTGAAAGGCCACCCACAGCGCCAGCCCAGTGGCAAACAGCAGCGCGATGTTTTCGAACAGGTTGTTGCGGTACTGCTTGTCCAGCAGCGATTTCTGATTGGACATGATCAGCAAGCCCAGGGAAATCACCGGCAAACCAATGATGTTCAATGCGCTGACACCGATGGTCAGGGTGACGAAATCCGGCATGCCCGGCATCGACCAGATCAGCGGCGTGACCAGGATGAACAGCATGAACCACTTGTGCATCGGGTCGTGATGGAACTCTTTGCCGTACTTCTCGCGACGCTCAGGACGAACGTGCTGGAAGGCATCGGTGATCAGCATCGGAAATGCTGTGGTCTTGCCTGAAATGCTGGCAAACAGCGTCGCGAACACACCGATGAAGAATACATACCAGCCGATCGGGCCGAAGAAGATTTCCAGTGCCTTGCCCAGATCCCCCAGGGTTTTCACCTCGATACCGTTGGGCCGCAGGATTTCCGCACCGACGATCCAGATCGCCAGGTTGATGATGATCCCGACGAACACCGCAAACAGCAGATCGTTACGCTGAATGCGCTTGTGCTGCGGCCCGGTCCAGCCTTTCTGGCGCATGACATAGGGGTGCACGAAGTTGGCGATCGAGCCGGCGACCGCGCCGATCACCGAGACCGCCACCAGCAACGCGCCATGCACGCCCTCGTCAGGCGGAATGCTGAAGCCGATGGTGCCTTTGATGATGCCGGTGACATCCGGGCCGGACATTACCGCCAGGGCGATGAACGCCAGGGTCATGATCGCCAGCAGCAGCTTCATCACGCCTTCGATCATCGTGTAGATGTTGCGCCCGACGAGCATCCAGACCGCCAGCACCACCGCCACCGAGCACAGCAATGGCTGATCGATCTTGAACAGCATCGCCAGCGACTCCCCTGCCCCCTTGATCATGTAGGCGTTCATCAAGTGCCCCATCAACAGGGCGTAAACCAGCATGAACCAGGCAAACACCGGGTTGAGCTGGGCGTAGCCCTGCAGGATGGTCATGCCTTGGTTATTGCACAGCTGGAAACGGGCAATGATGTTGACGATCAGGTATCTCAGCAACAACGAGACGGCCAGCACCCACATCATGGCGTAGCCGTAGTTCGCACCGGCCACCGAGGACGTGATCAGGTCGCCCGCGCCAAGCCAGGACAGTACGGCGATGATGCCGGGGCCGAGCAGTTTCAGCGTTCGCAGGAACAGGTTTTGCGGTTTCGCAGCGGCCTGATGATCGAGTGAAGGTATGCTCGTCATAGGAGTCTCCATTATTGTTTTTGTGAGAATTTGGGCGGTCGGCACATTAGGTAGGATGTCGTACAACAACGCCAACGCGAGAGTATGTAGAAATGTTTCAATGCTTGCTTGTTGTCGCTCTATCCCCGTCTGTTCTTGGGCCAACCAAGTAGGTCGGCCCAGTTGTTTATGGGCATTGGCGTTTCCGGCTAAACAACACATCTCTAAATATCGGCTGAGTACTCATACGATGACGGATCACATAACAAGATCGCAGATTGGGCCTTGCTCTCTGCAACTTATCTTTCACCACTTCGGTCATTAGGATTGCCGTGGTCGAGTCAGCCACGCAGACCTGACACTCAAGAGACTGCCCCGTGATCAATCATCTCGATCGCCGCAACAACCGCTCGCTGGACAGTCTGAATTTCTTCCTCGCCGATGTCCGCGATGGTCTCGGGCCGTACCTTGCCATTTACTTGCTCGCGGTACACCACTGGGATCCGGCCAGCATCGGTGTGGTCATGACCCTCGCGGGGATTGCCGCGCTGGTCACGCAAACACCCGCCGGAGCACTGGTTGACAGCAGTCGGGCGAAACGTGCGCTGATCATCATCGCCGCGCTGCTGGTTACCGCGAGTTGTCTGGTCCTGCCGTTCATTTCTTCATTCTCTCTGGTGGCGTTGACCCAAGCCTTGAGCGCGGCGGCAGCGTCGATTTTTGCCCCGGCGATTTCCGCGATCACCCTAGGCATTACCGGCCCCCGGGCATTTACCCGTCGTACTGGCCGCAACGAGACGTTCAACCATGCCGGCAACGCGTGTGCGGCGTTGTTGGCCGGTTTATTCGCTTACCTGTTCGGTCCGGTGGCGGTGTTTTATCTGATGGCGGTCATGGCGCTGGCCAGCGTGATTGCCGTGCTGTTCGTCTCGGCCGAGGCGATTGATCATGATGTGGCGCGGGGTCTGCAGCCCGGCGATCAGAGCCATCAGCCGTCCGGGTTCAAGGTGCTGCTGAGCAATCGGCCGCTGCTGATGTTTGCCCTGTGCTGCGCGCTGTTCCACCTGGCCAACGCGGCGATGCTACCGCTGGTGAGCCAGAAACTCGCGCAAGCCAACTTGCACATGGCCACGCCGCTGACGTCGGCATGCATCGTCGCCGCGCAACTGGTCATGGTGCCGATGGCGCTGCTGGCCGGTGCGAAAGCCGATGTCTGGGGGCGCAAACCGTTGTTGCTGGCGGGTTTTCTGATCCTGCCGCTGCGCGGATTGCTCTACACCTTCTCGGATGATCCCTACTGGCTGGTCGCCGTGCAGTTGCTCGACGGTGTTGGCGCCGGGCTTTTCGGGGCGCTGTTCCCGGTGATGGTCAAGGATCTCACCCTCGGCTCCGGGCATTTCAATGTCAGCCTCGGCGCACTGACCACCGCGTTTGGTCTGGGTGCGGCGCTGAGCAATGGGCTGGCCGGTTTTGTCGTTGAGGCCGCCGGTTACAGCGCAGCATTTCTGACCCTCGCCGGAATTGCAGGGGCAGCGTTTCTGCTGCTGTTGATCGGCGTTCCGGAAACGCTGCAGCGGACTGAGAAATTCGAGCCCGCTACAGTCACGGGCCAAAGCTGAGCAATCCGCGACGTTTGTATCAGCATGTAGCTTTTGCCAACACAGATACACACGCATGCGAAGTCCGGCCATGCGCACACATATCTGACACATTTAGCGCGCTAAATACCCCTGTCGCTTCCATTCCTACCTCAATCAATCGACAGGACATCACCATGAACAAAGTCTTCGCTACCCTCGCCCTTACCGCCGCCATGTTCGGCGCCACCGCTGCGTTCGCCGCGCCGGTCAAACCTACCGTGGTGCTGGTGCACGGTGCCTTCGCCGATTCGAGCAGCTGGAACGGCGTGGTCAAGATTCTCGAGAAGGATGGTTACCCGGTGATCGCCGCCGCCAACCCGCTGCGCTCGGTCAAGGGTGACGCGCAATCAGTAGCGGATGTGCTGGCCAGCGTGAAAACCCCGGTGGTGCTGGTCGGCCACTCCTACGGTGGCCCGGTAATCAGCGAAGCCGCTTATGGCAATGCCAATGTCAAAGCGCTGGTGTACGTCGCTGCGTTCGCGCCGGAAAAGGGTGAAACCGCTGCCGAGTTGTCCGGGCGTTTCCCCGGCAGCACCCTCGGCCCGACCCTGTCGGCCCCGGTTGCACTGGCCGACGGCGGCAAGGATTTGTACATCCAGCAGGACAAATTCCACGATCAGTTCGCTGCCGACGTTTCCCAGGCAGATGCGAAGTTGATGGCCGCCACACAGCGCCCGGTGACCGTCGCCGCGCTCAACGAAGCCGCCACCGAGCCTGCGTGGAAAACCGTGCCGTCGTACTTCGTCTACGGTGACCAGGACAAGAACATCCCGGCGCAAGCCCTGGCGTTCATGGCCGAGCGCGCGCACGCCAAGCAGACCGTCGTGGTCAAAGGCGCGTCGCACGTGGTGATGGTGTCCAACCCGAAAGCCGTCGCCAGCCTGATCGAAACGGCTGCTACGGCGAAGTGATCGATCCCTGAAGCGTCAGCCGTGAACCCTGTTCACGGCTTTCAGCGCCGGGTGATGCTGAAGGCGTTCGCTGAGAAAATCGACAAACGTGCGCACCTTCGCCGGTACGCGCGGATGTTTCAGATAAACCAGTTGCACCGGTAACGCCGGCGGCTCAAAGGCCTGCAACACCAATTCCAGTTCACCGGCCGCAACCTGGCTGGCGACTTGATAAGACAGCACCCGGGTAATGCCCCAGCCGGAACTGGCGATGTTGATCGCCGCCTGATTCGCGGTGACCACCAGACGCGGTTCGAAGCGAAAACTCAACGGGCCATCGGCATGGGCGAATTGCCAATCGCTGAGCAAATGACTGGCTGACGACATGACGATATTGGCGCGGCTCAACTCGTTCGGATGTTGCGGCCGACCATAACGGGCGAAGTAATCGGGCGTGCCGCAGATGACCTGGCGGACCTCGCCGACCTTGATCGCATGCTGATTGTTTTCGTGCAGATGACCGATGCGCACGGCGACATCGATGCCCTCCTCGGCCATGTTCACCACGCGATCAACCAGCAAAGCCTTCAGATGTACGGAAGGAAACGCATCGACGTATTGCGCCAGCAGCGGCGCGATGAACAACTCGCCAAACAACACCGACGCGGTCACGCTCAAATGCCCGCACGGCACTCGATAACTGCCGGCGGCCGCCTCTTCGGCTTCGTCGATATCGCAAAGAATCCGTCGGCAATCGTCCAGATAACGATGCCCGGCTTCGGTCAGGTGCAGGCTGCGCGTGGTCCGCGACAACAGGCGCGTGCCGATGCGTTGTTCCAGCGCGGCAATCGCACGTGTGACGCTAGGTGGCGAGGTGTTCAAACGCCGGGCCGCAGCCGCAAAGCCACCCTCCTCGGCCACGGCCAGGAACATGCGCATTTCCTGAAAACGATCCATAGGCGAAAACCCGTGAAAGACCTCGAAAACACAGTTAAATCATGTGGGAGCGAGCTTGCTCGCGAAAGCGGTGTGTCATTCAACTCTGATGTTGACTGACAGAAAGCCTTCGCGAGCAGGCTCGCTCCCACAAGGGTTGGTGTACAAAGTCAAATTTGGGCAATGCTTCAACTCCCGCCAGTACGCCCGGACATTCGGATATTCCTTCAGCGAGACATTGTCTTCCAATACGTGGATGGCACAGCTGACGCAAAACCTGTGGGAGCGAGCCTGCTCGCGAAGGCGTCCGCTCAGTCAACCTCAATGCTGAATGACACACCGCTTTCGCGAGCAGGCTCGCTCCCACAGGGGTTTGGCGTGTGCTGATATCAAGCGCTTTGCAGGCCCACCGCTGTGCGCTGCATGCCGACGAATTTCGGCAGCGCCTCAACCCGCTCAAGCCACGCCCGAACATTCGGGTACTCTTGGAGCGAGACATTGCCTTCCGGTGCGTGGGCGACGTAAGTGTAGGCAGCGACATCGGCGACGGTTGCCTTGTCCCCGGCGAGGAATGCGCTGTTGGCCAACTCGTCTTCCATCACCTGCAACAAAGCATGGGAACGTTTGATCGCATCAGCCGCGTCGTAACCGGCACCGAACACAGTGATCAAGCGCGCCGTGGCCGGGCCGGAGCTGATCTGGCCGGCAGCCACCGATAACCAGCGCTGCACTTTGGCTTGCTCGACCGGATCGCTCGGCAGCCATTGGCCGTTGCCATATTTGCCGGCGAGATACACAAGAATGCCGTTGGAATCAGCGAGCACCGTGCCGTTGTCGTCAATCACCGGCACTTGGCCGAAACGGTTGAGGGCAAGGAATTCAGGCGTTTTGTGTGCGCCCTTCATCAAGTCGACGAACACCAGTTCGGTCGGAACGTCCAGCAGGGACAGCATCAACTCGACGCGATGCGAGTGGCCGGACAACGGATGGCGGTACAGTTTGACGGCTGACTGAGACATGACGTGCTCCTGAATTATTCGAGGTCGACCCGCTGATCGTGTCGATGGGCTCATCCTGCTCCCCTGCCGTAAATCGCGGAATCCTCACTCAATACAATCGAGCATTTCAGCCAGTGAAATAATCCCCCACGTCCTTAGACGCACGTAGGGATCATTTCACCGAGTGAAACAGTGGATTGCAGTTTCTGACCATTCCCTCGCAACCGGCCGAGAGCGAACATGAGCCCACTTGAGCTTCAGCCCCTGGCGGCTCACCGGCCCGTTTGCACCCGAGGAGAATCGAAATGGACACAGCGTCGAAACCGCAGCCCTCGCCCTGGCATGAAGGTGAGCTGACCCTGCAACGTGCCGTCGGCGCGGTGGAAATGATGGTCGGCGTTGGCCAGCGGCAACTGGCCCGCGACTGGATGCCGGACCAGCACCGCGAGTTCTATGCGCAACTGCCCTTCGTCGTGCTCGGCGCCGTCGACAGCCAGGGCGATCCATGGGCAACGCTGCGCACCGGTCAACCGGGGTTCATGGATTCGCCGTCACCACAGGTCCTGAAAATCAAACTCGACGCCCAGTCCAACGACCCGGCCAATCAGGGTCTGCAGCCCGGCGATGCGATCGGCATGCTCGGCATCGAACTGCACACCCGCCGGCGCAATCGCATGAACGGCAACATCAGTCGCCGCGATGACAACAGTCTCGAGATCGGCGTGACCCAGGCTTACGGCAATTGCCCGCGCTACATCAATCTGCGCCATTACGCCTTCGTCGACGAAACCACCGACACCGCGCTCGACTTGCCGGTCAGCGAACCCTTGGTGCGCGACATGATCACCGCCGCCGATTCGTTCTACGTCGCCACTTACGTGGTGCGCGACGGTGAGCGTCAGGTCGATGTGTCCCATCGCGGCGGCAAATCCGGTTTCGTGCGTATGGACGAGGACGGCACCCTGACCATCCCGGATTTCTCCGGCAATCTGTTCTTCAACACCCTCGGCAATATCCTGCTCAATCCGCGTGCCGGACTGACCTTCATCGATTTTGAAAGCGGCGATCTGTTGCAGATGACCGGCAGTGCCGAAGTGCTGCTCGACGATCCGCAGATCGCCGCGTTTCAGGGTGCCGAGCGTCTGTGGCGTTTCAAGCCGCAGCGCATCGTTTACCGTCAGGCCGCGTTGCCGCTGCGCTGGGCCGAACAACCGGAAGGCGATTCGCCCAATTCGCAGATGACCGGCAGCTGGGAGCAGACCCGTGAACGGTTGCAGGCCGAGGCGCTGCGCAATCAATGGCGTGCGCTGCACGTCACGCGGGTGGTCGATGAGAGTCCGCAGATCCGCTCCTTTTACCTGCAAGCCAACGACGGCTTCGGCCTGCCGCGCTTCGAACCAGGCCAGCACTTGCCGATCAAGGTCTTGCTCGACGGCCAGGACGCCGCGTCGATCCGTACTTACAGCGTGTCCAGCGCGCCGTCGGACGAATTCTTGCGCATCAGCGTCAAACGCGATGGCTCGGTCTCCTCGCATCTGCATGACCGAGTTCAAGCACTGGATTTGATCGAAGCCCGCGCGCCGCAAGGCGACTTCACCGTCGACGCCACCGAACGCCGCCCGCTGGTGCTGCTCGCCGCTGGGGTCGGGGTGACGCCATTGCTGTCGATGCTGCGCGAAGTGGTCTATCAGGGCAAACGCATCAGTCGCATGCGCCCGACCTGGGTGGTGCAAAGCAGTCGCACCGTCGAGGATCTGGCCTTTCGCGAAGAAATCGATGCCTTGGCTGCGCGCGCCGGTGACAAGGTCAAAGTGCTGCGGGTGGTCAGCCAGCCACCGCTGGAGGCAACAGCGCAGGGTTACGACCATGCCGGGCGCATCGACATCGCCTTGCTGAAAAGCCTGCTGCCGCTGGATGACTACGATTTCTACCTGTGCGGCCCGGGCAGCTTCACCCAGGCGCTGTACGACGGCCTGCGCAAGATGCGCATCCCCGACGATCGCATCCACGCCGAAACCTTCGGCCCGTCGACGCTGATCCGCGATGTCGAAATCAGCACCCCGGCGCCGCCGCAAGTGCCGGTCGCTGAAGAGCCGGTCAAGGTGTTGTTCGCGACGTCCGGCAAGGAAGCACGCTGGGAACCGGGCAGCGGCACCCTGCTGGAACTGGCCGAGGCGCGTGGTCTGAATCCGGAATTCAGCTGCCGCGGCGGCTCGTGCGGCACTTGCAAAACCCGCCTGAGCAGCGGCCAGGTGCATTACCTCACCACGCCGGCCATGCGCCTGGCGGACGACGAAGTGCTGATCTGCTGCGCCGCCCCGGCGCAGGGCAGCGTCACCCTGGTGCTGGACGTTTGAATCAAGAGGAAGTGCGCCATGAACCCGTTTGCCGAAACCAACGTCGTTTGGCCGCAAGAGAAAACCGGACTGTCAGCCAGCGAATGCGAACGCAGCTTCTTGCTGCCGCAATTGATGGGCTCGCTCGCCGGAGAAACCTGCGCGATGACTGGCTCATTCAATCAACGTGAACATCTGCCTTCGAGCCCGAACGGCTGGTTTTCCCGTGGGCTCAAGGCGCTGTTTGCTTAGGCTTTGCTCGCAGCCGCCACTCTGCCCGCCGGCCGATGCTGGCGGCTGGTGGCCAATCCGATGAACGAGATCAGCAGCGCCAGGCCAATCGTCGAGCTCACTTCCATGCGATGTTCAGGGGTGATCATCATCACTGCCAAAGCCGCGCAGATAAAGGCGATGACCAGCCAGGTAAGCCACGGAAACAGCCACATGCGCAAGGTCATTTCGACCTTCTCCCGTTCCAGTCGGCGGCGCATGCGCAACTGCGAAATGGCGATCACCAGATACACCAGCAAGGCAATCGCGCCGGAGCTGGCGAGCAGGAACTGGAACAACCCGGCCGGCATGAAGTAGCTGAGCAACGTCACCCCCGCGCCAATTACCGTACTGGCAATGACCGCCGCACGTGGCACGCCGGCGGCCGAAGTCACTTTCAACGCTGGCGGTGCATCGCCACGTCGACCCAGCGAATAGAGCATGCGCGAGGAAATGTAGATCGACGAGTTCATGCAACTGGCCACCGCGATCAGCACGACCACGTCGACGAGGAATTTGGCGTTGGGGATGTTCATCAGTTCCAGTGCGCGCTGGTAGGAACCGACCGAGGCGAGCTGCGGGTCATTCCACGGCACCACGGAAATCACCACGAAGATCGACAGCAGATAGAAAATGCCGATACGCCAGATCACCGAGCGTGTGGCCTTGGCGATGTTCTGCGCCGGGTTGTTCGATTCCGCAGCGGCGATGGTCACCGCTTCGGTGCCAATGAAACTGAACATGATGGTGATGAAGGCGCCAACCACTGCCGACATGCCGTTCGGCGCGAAGCCGCCGTGCTCGGCCATCAGCGTGCTCAGGCCACTGGCTTCGCGCTCGGGAATCCAGCCCATCAGTACCGCAAAGCCCAGGCCGATGAAACCGATGATCGCGATGACCTTGGCCATGGCGAACCAGAATTCGAACTCGCCGTATTTCGACACGCTGAACAGGTTGGTGATCACCAGCAGCACGATCGACAACAAGGCGAACAACCACGCGTCGACCTGGGGAAACCATTGGTTGAGCACGTGCCCGGCGGCCAGCGCTTCGATGGGAATCACCAGCACCCAGAACCACCAGTAGAGCCAGCCGATGGTGAAGCCGGCCCAGCGGCCGATGGCTTGATCGGCGTAGGTGGAAAACGAGCCGGTGTCGGGATGCGCCACGGCCATTTCGCCGAGCATGCGCATCACCAGCACGACCAATAGACCGGAGAACAGATAAGCGAGCAGCACCGCTGGACCCGCGGCGGCGATGGCGTGGCCTGAGCCAACGAAAAGTCCTGCGCCGATGATGCCGGCAATCGAAAGCATGGTGACGTGACGCGGTTTGAAACCTTGCGCCAACTGACCGTTGGAGTCCTTGGGGTTCAGGCTGTTCATGGGTTCTTATTGTTCTCATGATCGACGTTTGGGCCACTGACTGAGCGTCAGGCGATCATCATTTCCTGTGCCGACTTCAGGCGAAAGCTGCGACGCAGACGCTTTGCCGACGAAACGATGCTTCACCTTACGTGGCCCGACCGCCGCACAACTAGCCTGAGTGCGGCATGCCGATGCCTGATCTCGACATGCCACTCTCAGGCCACCATGGCGCGACGACAACCGCTGCGGCGATTTACAGCGTGTAGGAAATCCCTACCTGCACGGTTCGCGGCGCGCCCGGGTAGGCGTAAACGTTGCCGAAGGCGCCTTCTTCGTAGTCGCGATCGAAGATGTTTTTCACATCGAGATTGAGCCGCACCTTGTCGTTGACCTTGTAGAAGCTCAGCAGGTCGACCACGGTGTAACTGCCCATGGAAAACGCGGTGTTGGCGGTCTGCCCGGCGCGCTCATCGACGTATTTCAGGCCGGTACCGAGGCCAAGGCCTTTGAGCGTGCCGTCCTGGAATTCGTACATGTTGAGCAGGCTGAAGCTGTTCTTCGGGATGTTCAGCAGTCGGGTGCCGGAGCGCAGCGTGTTGTCCTTGGTCACCTCGGCGTCGACGTAGGCGTAACCGCCGACCACTCGCCACTCAGGGGTGAGGTTGCCGGTAACGTTGACGTCGAAACCACGGCTGCGCACTTCACCGGCGGCGACGCTGAAGGTGGAATCCACCGGATCGGTGGTCAGGACGTTGCGTTTCTCGATCTGATAGATCGCCGCGTCGACGCTCAACTGCTGATCCAGCGCTTCCCATTTCACGCCCATCTCATAGGACTTGCCCTTCTCCGGGGCGAAGCCGCCGCCTTCGCGACTGGCGCCGGTGTTGGGCTTGAACGAGCGCGCGGTGTTGGCGTACACCGCCAGGGTTTCGCTCAGGTCGTAGGTGACGCCGATGCGCGGGGTGACGGCGTTGTCGCTGGCCTGCCAGCTCTTGCCGCCCGGCACGTAGGTTTCGTAATCGTGCTCGAAGCGCTCGAAACGCGCGCCGGCCAGCACTTTCAGTTTGTCGGTCAGCGCCACCTGATCCTGCACGAACGCGGCGTAGGTCTTGAGGTTTTCTTTGTCGTGGGTCGGTGTGCGGGTCAGCGCCGGGCGTGGCTGGCCGTAAACCGGATTGAAGATGTCGATCGGGTAGGCACTGACGGCGCCGCTGGAGCGCTGGATGATCGACTTGTAGTCGTAATCTTCGTACTCGATGCCAGTGAGCAAAGTGTGCTGCAGGCCGCCGGTGTCGAAATGCCCGGTGAGGTTGAGCTGGGTGTCCTTGTCGGTCCACTCCAGCTTGCGGTAGTTGAAGTTGCGTCCCAGCGTACGGCCGTCAGCGGCAATGCCGTTGGCTTCGATCGCGTCGCCCTTGAGCGAGCCGTCGAGCCACTGGAAGCCGCCGCCAAGAGTCCAGTCGTCGTTGAGCATGTGCTCGAAACGCAGCTGCGCCATGTTGTTGTCATTGTGCAGTTTGCCGACGTCTTTCTCGCCGAAGAAGGTATCGCGCGAGGCGGTGCCGATCTGCCGGGGATAACGCGTCACGCCACGATCGAGCGGCGCGTTGTTACGCATGAAGTCGCCTTCGAAGATCAGCTTGGTCGCGTCGGTCGCCTGCCAGCTCAGTACTGGCGTGATGCCGTAGCGCTCGGTCTCGACATGATCGCGGAAGGTGTCGCCGCCCTCGCCCACCACATTCAAACGATAGGCCAGGCGGCCTTCTTCATCGAGCGGCCCGGAAGCATCGAGGGTGCCGCGCTTCATGCCCTGGTCATTCAACTGGCTACCGAGGGTGACCGTGCGCTCGGGCAACGGCTGTTTCGACACCACGTTGAAGGTACCGCCGGGATCGCCACGGCCATACAGCATGGTCGCCGGACCGCGCAGCACTTCCAGACGCTCGATGGTGTTGGCATCGGGCATGTTCGGGTAGCCACGATTGATCGGGAAACCGTTGCGGTAGAACTCGCCGGTAGTGAAGCCGCGCACGGTGAACGTGGTCAGGCCCTGGCCACCGAAATTGTTCGCCCGCCCAACGCCACCGGCGTAATCCAGGGCGTCCTGCAAACGGGTGGCGCCGAGGTCTTCGACGGCATCCTTGGTCACCACGCTGATGGACTGCGGGGTTTCATGGATCGAGGTGTCGGTGCGCGTGGCGCTGGCCGAACGGGTCGCGCGGTAGCCTTGCACCGGGCCGTCTGCCCTTTCGTAGTCCGCTGTGCCGACCACGTCGGTGGCTTCCAGCTCTAGCGTTGATGAAGTCGGTTCGGCTGGCTCAGCCCACGAGGAAGAAGACAACGCCTGCAGCACACAGATGGAAAGCAGAGTTCGACGCATGAGGTGAAAACCTTTACGAATAGGCCAGAACGAAGGGCAAAACCGCCAGTGAAAACGCGGCGCATGGTATACCGGCGCATTGGTAATTGAAACTTATTCTTATTTGTCATATTGGTCAGGATTGGTGAGCAGGATTCATCACTTCATCCTGAAACCGCGCATTATCAGTTGCGCGTCGATGGCCTAGGCTCGTTGAGATCCGACGTCAACCGATGGCTGCGCGGCGCTAAGTGTTCGCCGCCAGCCCGACTGAAAGGAATCCGCCTATGAAATTCGACACTCCGGCCGACATCAATCCCATCGACCAGTTGAAGGTAATCGGCCAACCTGCCGACCGAATCGACGGCAAGCTGAAAACCACCGGCACTGCCACTTACGCCTACGAACAGCACGCAGCGGCACCCGATGCCGCTTACGGCTATATCGTCGGCGCCGGGATCGGCAAGGGGCGCATCGCCTCGATTGATTCAGCCCGAGCGAGCGAGGCGTCCGGGGTGGTCGCCATCGTCACTTATGAAAATGCCGGGCCGTTGGCCAAGGGCGAGTTTTACGTGGCCCGAGCGTTGGCCGGGCCGCAGGTCGATCACTATCACCAGGCCGTGGCAATTGTCGTCGCGAACACCTTTGAGGAGGCACGCGCTGCGGCTGGGCTGCTCGATATTCGCTACGTGGCCGAACCGGGTTCGTTCAATCTGGCGGCGGCGAAAGACTCAGCGCCCCCAGCGCCGCCGGCCGGTTTCGGCCCGCCGCCGCAGACCAGCGTCGGTGACTTCGAAGGCGCATTCGAGGCTGCGCCGTTGCAGATCGATCAGCACTACAGCACGCCCGATCAGGCCCACGCGATGATGGAACCGCACGCGACCATCGCTCGCTGGAACGGCAAGCAGCTGACCTTGTGGACATCGATTCAACAAATCAACTGGGGCGTGCGCGATCTGGCGAAAACCCTCGGGATCGCCAAGGAAGATGTGCGCCTGATCTCGCCGTATATCGGCGGCGGTTTCGGCGGTAAAGGCACGATTCTCTGCGACGCGGTACTGGCGTCGCTGGCGGCCCGACATGCCGGTCGCGCGGTGAAGGTTGCATTGCCGCGTCCGCTGATGTTCAACAACCTGACTCACCGCCCGGCGACGATTCAGCGCATACGCATCGGTGCCAATCGCGACGGCCTGATCACGGCGATCGGCCACGAGAGCTGGTCGGGCAATCTGCGCGGCGGACGCGCCGAAGCGGCTACCGCATCAACCCGATTGCTTTACGCCGGGGCCAATCGCATGACTCGTTTGAACCTGGCCGTGCTCGATCTCGCCGAGGGTTCGGCGATGCGTGCGCCGGGCGAGGCACCGGGGATGATGGCGCTGGAAATCGCCATGGATGAACTGGCAGAAAAGCTGCAGATGGATCCGCTGCAACTGCGCGTTCTCAACGACACGCAGGTCGATCCGGAGCAACCCTCGCGGCCGTTTTCCAAACGGCAACTCGTGGAGTGTCTGAAAACTGGCGCCGAGCGCTTTGGCTGGAGTCAGCGCAACCCTCAACCCGGTCAGCGACGCGAGGGCGGTTGGCTGATCGGCATCGGGCTGGCCTCGGCAATTCGCGGCGCACCGACCACCGCATCGGCGGCGCGCGTGCGTCTTGATCGCCAGGGCATCATTACCGTAGAAACCGACATGACCGACATCGGCACCGGCAGTTACACCATCATCGCCCAGACCGCCGCGGAAATGATGGGCGTGCCGCTGGAGCGTGTCGTGGTGCATCTGGGCGATTCGCGGTTTCCGGAATCGTCAGGCTCCGGCGGCCAGTGGGGCGCGGCCTCCTCCACTGCCGGCGTGTATGCCGCGTGCCTGAAATTGCGCGAGGCCGCTGCCCGCGCCGTCGGGATCGATCCTCTGCAAGCGGAGTTTGTGGAGGGGCAGATTCGCGCAGGCTCGCAGCAGGTTGCCTTGGCTCAGGCTGCAGCCAATGGCGAGCTGACGGGCGAGGACCGCATGGAATACGGCGACCTCGCTCAGCGCTTCGCCCAGCAGACCTTCGGCGCGCATTTCGCCGAGGTCGCGGTCAATGCAGCGACTGGCGAAATTCGCCTGCGTCGGCAGTTGGCCGTGTGTGCCGCCGGGCGCATCCTCAACCCGAAAACCGCGCGCAGCCAGATCATCGGCGGCATGACCATGGGCGCAGGCGCGGCATTGATGGAAGAGCTGGCGGTGGATCATCGTATGGGCTTTTTCGTCAATCACGATCTGGCCGGCTATGAGGTGCCGGTGCACGCCGACATTCCCCACCAGGAGGTGATTTTTCTCGATGAAGTCGATCCGTATGCCACCCCGTTGAAAGCCAAAGGCGTCGGCGAACTGGGTATCAGCGGCGCGGCGGCGGCTATCGCCAACGCGATCTATAACGCTTGCGGCGTACGGGTGCGCGATTATCCGATTACGCTGGATAAACTCATCGGCGAGTTGTCTTACCCGGTCTGAGAACGGATCACCCGAGGCCATCGCCTATGCACCCCACCACCCCCGACGGTCGCTATTTTGTGGTCAAGCAGCAGCTCTGGCGCTGCAGCAATCCATCGCTACCAGCCGCCGAGCGTGAGGCGCTGGTCGCAGATCTCATGGCGGCACGGCGTGCGGTCAAAGAGGCGAAGCGTGCGGACGATGCACAAGCGTTGAAGTCAGCAAGATCGCGCGTAAACGAGGCGAAAGTCGCCCTGGGTGAGCGCGGCCCGGTGTGGTGGGATGACGGCAGCCCGGATTACAACTGTTTCAAAGTGACCAATACACCGTATGCGCAGTGGTATGAACAACTGCCTGACAAGGACAGCAGACCTGCGTGAGTGTTGAATGGCCTGCAGATCCCCAACTCAACAAGCAACGCAGGTCCCCTGTGGGAGCGAGCCTGCTCGCGAATGCGTTGGATCAGGCGATGAAGATGTTGAATGTGCCGCCCTCTTCGCGAGCAAGCTCGCTCCCACAGGGATTGGGTTTGAATGAAGATCGATGGTTCAGCGCATAACAGTGCAGGAGTGAGCCTGCTCGCGATTGCGGTGGGTCAGTTGAATAATTCGCTGACCTGATACGACGCCATCGCGAGCAGGCTCACTCCTACATTGGGTTTTGTGTGTAGCCGGGTTTTGCACATACCGCGAAAACTGTGGGAGTGAGCTTGCTCGCGAATGCGGTGGGTCAGGCAATGAAGATGTTGAATGTGCCGCCCCCTTCGCGAGCAAGCTCGCTCCCACAGGGATTGGGAATTGGATGAAGATCGATGGTTCAGCACATAACAGTGTGGGAGCGAGCTTGCTCGCGAATGCATTGGGTCAGGCGATGAAGATTTTGAATGTGCCGCCCTCTTCGCGAGCAAGCTCGCTCCCACAGGGATTGGGGATTGAATGCAGATCGATGGTTCAGCACAAAACAGTGTAGGAGTGAGCTTGCGGTGAGGCTCAGACTCGCAGCAACTGCCGGGTCATCGCCATTGAGGTCTCCAGCGATTGCCCGGTGCGCTGCAATTTGTTCAGCAAACTGGCGCCGAGCCAGAGCTGATACAGCGTCTCTGCCAACTTCCGCGCATCGCCCTCGGGCAGGCTTTTGTCGGTCTGGCCCTGTTCGATGCATTCGGTGATGCGCGCGACGATGCGTTCGGCGCCGTCGCGCAAGGTCAGGCGCATCGATTCGGAGAGGTCGGCGACTTCGGCGCTGAGTTTCACCACCAGGCATTCATCGCCATGGCCTTCCAGGGTGCAGCGGTTCTGCCAGCCCTGCCAGTAATCCATCAGCCGCTCGAAGGCAGTCAGCCCCGGCAACGTCAGGCGGCGTTCCATGTCGGCGAGGTAGTCGACGAAGTAATCCTCGAGCAGCGCCTGGCCGTACAACTCCTTGGATTTGAAGTAGTGATAGAACGAGCCCTTGGGCACGCCGGCGGTCTGCAGGATCTCGTTGAGGCCGACGCTGGTAAAGCCCTTCTCGGCCATCATGCGGTGGCCGGTGTCGAGCAAGTGTTGGCGGGTGTCGTCAAAGGTCGGCTTCATGGTGCGCAAAATTCCAGACAATAGACCAGTCGTATACTTTTCAGGACCGCGAGTTTGCCATATCCACCGGGCAAAAACATTTTCTGAAAAAATTACTAGACGACTGGTCTAATTGGAAACTATGCTGCGCCCCGACACGACAAATTCATGCGGCACCGACATCAGCGAATCCCTCGCCTTCTGCCGATGCCAGACCAACCCAAGGGTGCTCTATGAAAATCTTGATGGTTCTGACTTCACACGATCAACTCGGCAACACCGGCAAGAAAACCGGCTTCTGGCTGGAAGAGTTCGCCGCGCCCTACTACGCCTTCAAGGATGCCGGCGCCGACGTCACCCTGGTATCCCCGGCCGGCGGCCAGCCGCCGCTCGATCCGAAAAGCGACGAGCCCGGCGCACAGACTGCGGAGACCGATCGCTTCCGCGCCGATCCCGCCGCGCAAAAAGCATTGGCCAGCACTGGCCGTCTGGCTGATGTGAAGGCCGAAGATTTCGACGCAGTGTTCTACCCAGGCGGCCACGGCCCACTGTGGGATCTGGCTGAAGACAAGGCTTCGATCGCGCTGATCGAAGCCTTCGACCGCGCCAACAAGCCCCACGGTTTTGTCTGCCACGCACCAGGCGTGTTGCTGCATGTCGTGCGCGCTGATGGCCAGCCGATCGTCAAGGATCGCGACGTCACCGGTTTCACCAACGCCGAAGAAGCGGCGGTCGGCCTGACTGAAGTGGTGCCGTTCCTCATCGAAGACGAATTCCAGCGTCTTGGCGGGCGCTATTCGAAAGTCGCCGACTGGCAGGTGCATGTGGTGGCTGACGGGCAACTGGTCACCGGCCAGAATCCGGCCAGCTCCGCCGCGGTTGCTGCAAAGCTGTTGCAACTGCTCGGCTGAATCCTCGTTCCAACCCGATCAACGCCGCGTGCGTATAGCCCGGCGTTGTTTTTTTGCCCAGCGACTAGTCGACTGGTCTAATCAGATTCAAGGTTTACTCCATGAACAACGTTTTTTTCACGCCCACTAAACTGGGCCGCCACACCCTGAAAAACCGCATCGTCCTGCCACCCCTCACCCGCCAGCGCAGCACGCAGCCGGGCAATGTCGCCAACGAGCTGATGGCCGAGTATTACCAACAGCGCGCCGGTGCCGGTTTGCTGGTTACCGAAGGCACGCAGATCGAACCGCGCGGCCAGGGTTATGCGTGGACGCCGGGCATCCACACGCCGGAGCAGATCGCCGGTTGGCGCAAAGTCACCGAGGCGGTGCATGCGGTGGATGGCGTGATCTTCGCCCAGCTCTGGCACGTAGGTCGCGTATCCCACAAGGCGTTGCAGCCCAATGGCGACGCGCCCGTGTCGGCCTCTGCTGTCGCCACGGACCGCGTCAGCGTGTTCATCGAAATCGCGCCCGGTGCTGGTGAACTGGTGCCGCCGTCCGCCCCTCGCGCGCTGGGCACGGATGAGGTGCAGGAGTTGATTCAGCTGTATATCCAGGCCGCGCGCAACGCGATGGAAGCCGGTTTCGATGGCATCGAACTGCACTGCGCCAACGGTTATCTGGTCAACCAGTTCATCTCCGCCCACAGCAACCTGCGCACCGATCAGTACGGTGGCTCGCTGGACAATCGCTTGCGCTTTTTGCGTGAAGTGGTGGCTGGCGTCGCGGAATGCATCGGCAAGGACAAGGTCGGTGTGCGCTTTGCGCCGCTGTTCAGCACCACCGATGAAGCGCGGACCTATCTGGGGCTGGTCGAGGAAGATCCGCACACCACCTACATCGCCGCAATCAAGATTCTCGAAGACGTGGGCATCGCCTATCTGTCGATCGCCGAAGCCGACTGGGACAACGCGCCCGCGATGCCGCAGACCTTTCGCCAGGCCGTGCGCGACACCTTCAGCGGCGCGATCATCTACGCCGGGCGCTACACCGCCGAAACCGGGGCGCAATTGCTTGAGTCAGGGCTGGCTGATCTCGTCGCATTTGGCCGGCCATTCATGGCCAACCCGGATCTGCCGGCGCGGATTGCCCATGGCTGGCCATTGAATCAATTGAATCCAGCGACGGTGTATGGCGGTGGTGCCGAGGGCTACGTCGACTACCCGACGTACCCCGCCTAAGCACCCAACACAAATCCCCTGTAGGAGTGAGCCTGCTCGCGATTGCGGTGGCTCAGTCACTACATATGCAAGCCGACCCACCGCCTTCGTGAGCAAGCTCACTCCCACAGGATCCGCGCTGATCACTAATCCGCTTACCAACACAACTCTCTTGTGGGAGCGAGCTTGCTCGCGAAGACGGCGGCACATCCCGCATCTTCATCGCCTGACCCAATGCATTCGCGAGCAGGCTCGCTCCCACAGGGTTTTCGCGGCGGGTGCAAAGCCCTTGCAACACACAAAACCCAATAGGGTTTCGGCTCACGGCGAAGCTTTCTGGTGCGCCACGGGCGTGTCAGGCCATACCGTTGCGCCCCGCCGCTTTCGCGCGATAAAGCGCCTGATCGGCGGTCTCGATCAACTCCGGCATTGAGTCCAACTGCGCGCCCGCACCCACTGCCATACCGATACTCACCGTGACCCGACCGAACGGGCTGGCCGGATGGGCGACGTTCGCCTGCTGCAAGCGCTCGAGCACCAGTTGCGCCACCACCGTGGCACCGGCGCCGTCGGTGGCCGGCATGATCACCGCCATTTCCTCACCACCGTAGCGCGCGACCAGATCCGAGGGGCGTCGCACGCAGCTTTCGAGCACCTTGCTGACCGCTTGCAGGCAGGCATCGCCAGCGACGTGGCCCAAGGTATCGTTGAACAATTTGAAGTGGTCGATATCGATCATCAGCAAGGCCAGCGAGGTTCCGTCACGCTGCGCCCGCCGCGCTTCCACCGCCAGTGTTTCATCGAAGCAGCGGCGGTTGGCCAGGCCGGTCAGCGCATCCTTCAGCGCCAGCAATTCCAGCTGTCGATTGGACGCGAGCAACTGCTGCTGGGCATCGCGCAAGGCTTCTTCAGCTTCGGTGCGGCGGCGAATGTCGAGGATCAGGAACCAACCAATCAACCCGGTCAGCCCCAGCAGCCCAACGACTACCACCGCCGACAACGCCGCTTCGATACGCCACGCCGCCAGCGCTTCGTCCTTGCCCAGGGCAACGGTGGTAATCAGCGGCAGACTTTCGCTTTTGCGGAACGCGTACAGCCGCTCGACGCCGTCGAGGCTGGAGGTGTACGACGCCGTGCCAACCGAGCGGTCGACGAGGTATTTGGCGTAGATTGGCGATGACGAGAAATTGCGGCCCATGTCCTGCTCGCGGAACGGGTAGCGCACCAACAGCGTGCCGTCGGTGTACGACAGGCCGATCGCGCCGTCCTGGCCAACGTCGAGTTTGCCAAATACACGAAGGAAGTTTTCCACCCCCAGCGTCACCGCCACTACACCGGCGAACTGTCCATCGTCGTCATTGAAGCGGCGGCTGATGGTCACCACCCATTCGTGATTGGAACGGCTCTGGATCGGCGGGCCAATGAACGGCTCGCGGCTCGGACTGTCACGGTGATGAATGAAATAGGCGCGGTCGCTGCTGTTGGCACCCTCGGGAATCGGCCGGTTGGAGGACATCAGCCAGTAACCGTGGCGGTCATAGACGGTGATGCCGCTGAGCTGTGGCATCAGCGGCTGCTGAAGGTCGATCAGGGTCTTGATGCGCTGGATCTGCGTCGGCCCGCTGCCCTCGGTTTCGAGGCGTTCGACCAGCCCGAGCAAGAGCAGCGAGCTTTGCCGGACGATGCCTTCGGTGTAGGTGTTGAGCGCCTGGGTCAGGTTCAGGCCATGCACGTCAACCTCGGCCAGCGCGCGTTCACGCGAAGACCATACTTTCCAGATCGTCAGCGAAGTCAGGGAACAGCCAATCACCAGCAGCAGGAGCATTACAAGGCGAGTATCACGCTTCACGTCTGTACCTTAAGGAAGTCCGGGATCCATTCCAGCCATCATTCGAACGTCGGCACTCACGGCGGCCACGTGTTCCGGGGCGCAAGCATACAAGCAGTGTGCAGCGGCTGCAGCAACAGAGTGTGCAGCGCTAGGGGGCGGGTGCAGCGGGTTTGAGAATTTCCACGAGAAAATCGATGAACACGTTGATCCGGCTCGATCCGCGGTGATTGGGCAAGTACAGCGCGTTGATGCAGCTGCTGGCGCTGCCGGGGTTGACCTCGTAGTGCTCAAGCAAGCGCGTCAGGCGCCCGGCGGCGACATCGTCGCGCACCAGCCAGTCGGCCAGCAGCGTCACCCCGCCACCGCCGATCGCGGCTTCACGGAGGATGTCGGCGTTGTTGCTTTGCAGGCGGCCCTGGACGTTGAGCTGGATCGGCTCTTCGTCGCCCTGAAAGGTCCAGTGATGATGGCTGCCGCCGTAATCGAAACGCAGGCATTGGTGCTCGAGCAGATCCCGCGGATGCTCCAGCACGCCGCTGCGCGCCAGGTAATCCGGGCTGGCGACGACCCAGCGCTGGAAATGCCCGACGCGTTTGCTGACGATGTCTTCGCTGACCACCGTCGAGCCGAGCCGCACTGAAACGTCGATCTGCTCGCTGAGCAAATCGCTGACCTGATCGCTCAGCGAGAGGCTGATCTCAAGCCCCGGATGGCGTTCGAGCAAGCGGCTCAGGTGCGGCGCGATCAGTCGGCGGCCAAATTCCACCGGCACGCTGATGCGCAACCGGCCCTGAGCCTCGCTGCCACGATCGGCGACCACCGCATCGGCTTCGTCGATGGCATCGAGAATCGCCACGGCCTTCTCGAAATAGGTCTGCCCGGCAACGGTCACGCTGGTGTTGCGTGTGGTGCGATTGAGCAGGCTGGCGCCCAACTCGTTTTCCAGCCCCGCCACTTGCCGTGTCACCGAAGACGTCGAAATCCCGAGTTTGCGCGCCGCCGAGGAATAGCCCCCGCAACGCACGGTTTCAACAAACATCTTCAAGGCCAGCAACTTTTCCATAAGCGGGGTCCGGTGGTGAGGGAACGCCGCTGATTGTGCATCAGCGCTCGCCGGACGTCTTGTACCGTCGTGCTTGAAGGTGCTTTCTGCAGAACGCATGTTCATCGGTTCCTGAAAAATCCGGAAATCACCCCGCCCCCTGTAGGAGTGAGCCTGCTCGCGATGGCGGTCTCTCAGTGCCATATGTATTGACTGACACTCCGCTATCGCGAGCAGGCTCACTCCTACAATGGTTTGGTGGCGGGTCAGGGATCAGGCGGTGTACCGAAAACCCTGTGGGAGCGAGCCTGCTCGCGAAGGCGTCGGGTCAGGTTATTGATGGGCAGGCTGACCCACCGCTTTCGTGAGCAAGCTCACTCCCACAGGGTCCACGTTCTGATCACTCATCCCGTTACCGACACAATTCCCTTGTAGGAGTGAGCCTGCTCGCGAAAGCGGTGGGTCAGCCAGGAATTGGTTAACTGACACTCTGCCATCGCGAGCAGGCTCACTCCTACAGGATTCAGGTGCGGTCAGCCTTGCGCCCCAGGAACAACGCCAGCGCCAGTGCCGGCAGCACCGCCACGGCGACGGCCGAGAGGTTCCAGCCGAAGTGTTCGTACAGCGGGCTGGCGACCAGTGAGCCGAGAGCGCCGCCGACGAAAATGCTGGTCATGTACACCGCATTCAGGCGGGCGCGGCTGTGCGGGTCGAGGGCGTAGACCTCGCGCTGGCCGAGCACCATGTTCAGTTGTACGGCAAAGTCCAGCAGTACCGCACACACCACCAGCCACACATAACCACTGCCCGGCAGCGCGGCGATCAACAGCAACAGCGGCGCCAGCAGCAACGCCACCAGGGTACCGCGACGACCATGCCCGGCATCGGCCAGACGCCCGGCAATCGGCGCGGCGATGGCACCCACTGCACCAACCAACGCAAAGATCGCCACCTGTGCCTGGCTGAAACCGTGATGACGCATCAGCTCAATCGGCGCGAGGGTCCAGAACAGGCTGAAACTGGCGAACAGCAAGCCTTGATACAGCGAACGCTGACGCAACACCGGAAAGCGCCGAGCCAGGGCAAACACCGAACCAATCAACGCGACGTAAGTGGCTTTGTGCGTCGGCACCCGACGCGGCAATGCCACGGCGGTAATCAAGGCGATCACCGCCATCAGTGCCGCCGCGCTGTAAAACACCCCGCGCCAGCCGAACACTTCAACCAACAGGCTCGACAGTGGCCGCGACAGCAAAATCCCCAGCAGCAAGCCGCTCATGATATTGCCGACCACGCGGCCACGACTGGCTTCCGGGGCCAGATGCGCGGCCAGCGGCACGAGGATCTGCACGGCGACTGAGGTCAGGCCGATCAGCAAGGACAAGATCAGAAACAGCGACGGCGAATGGGTCAGGCCAGCGCACAGCAGCGTCACGCTGGCAGCGAGAGTGAAGCCGACCACCAGACGGCGGTTCTCCATCAAATCCGCCAGCGGCACCAGCAGCAACAAACCCAGCGCATAACCGAACTGGGTCAGCGAGACGATCAGGCTGGCATTGGCGCTGGACAGGCCGATCTGCGGCGCGATCAGTTCGACGATGGGCTGCGCGTAATACAGGTTGGCGACGACCGCGCCGCAGCAGAAGGCCAGAAACGCGACCATCAGGCCGGAGAGTGAAGCAGGCTGTTCGGCCGGGGCCGCAACGGCAGGGTTGCCCGTAAGCATGGTGACACCTCGTTGAGTTCGGGAAAGTTGTGCCAAGGCTACGGTCACCCGGCGGCGGCGAGAATCCGTCGCAGGGGCAACGCACTGATGCGTCGAGCGCAACGTTGCTTCTGGCGCAACGCGCTGTTGCGCGGGCCGGTGATTCTCCGCCGCAGATGTCTTCTCTACGCTTTGGCCCTGGCGCAGACGTCCGCATCGGCGCCCTTCCCCGGCTGCTACAAGGAGCGTTTCCATGACCCGCACTTCACTCGTCCTGCCACTGCCCGCCGCGTTTTCCTGCCTACCATGAACAGCCCTTTACTCAAATCCAGAACCCTGTGGATCGGCGTGGCTGTGCTCGCGGTCATCGGCCTGATAGTCGCCGTCGCGCTGATGTGGCGCCCGGCAATCGCACCGATCAAACGCCCCACGTCATTCGATAGCGCGCAGTTGCAACGCGGTGCACGGGTGGTCGAGGCCGGCGACTGCGCGGTCTGCCATACCCGGCCCGGCGGCAAATACCTGGCCGGCGGGCTGCCGCTGGTGACGCCGTTCGGCACGCTGTACAGCACCAACATCACCCCGGATGCGCAGACCGGCATCGGCGAGTGGTCTTTGCCGGCATTTGAACGGGCGATGCGCGAAGGCATTGCCCGCGACGGCCACTTTCTCTACCCGGCCTTTCCCTATGTGCACTACCGGCGCATGAGCGCAGCGGACATCGCCGACGCCTACGCCTACCTGATGAGCGGCCCCGCCGTACACGCCCCCGCCAGGCAGAACCAGATGAACTTCCCCATGAACATCCGCCCGCTGGTGTCGTTCTGGAATTTGCTGTTTCTGCATGGCGAGCCACTGACGCCGCTGGCAGAACGCAGCGCGGCATGGAATCGCGGACGCTATCTGGTCGACGGCCCGGGCCACTGCGCCGGCTGCCATTCGCCGCTGAACCTGATCGGTGCGGAGAAATCCTCGGAATATCTGCAGGGTGGTAGCGTCGACGGCTGGGAGGCGCCGGCGCTGGTCGGCCTCGGCCAGCGCGCCAATCCGTGGAATCGCGAGCAATTGGTCGGCTACCTGCGCGCCGATGTCGTCGATGGCCACGGCACGCCCGCCGGGCCGATGCGTGCGGTCAGCCTGAGTCTGGCGCGCTTGCCCGCCAGTGAAGCCGAAGCAATTGCCGACTACCTGCTGAGCCTGCAAAGCCCCCACGCAGTGACCGAAACCACGCCGAAAAAGCCAAGCAATCCAACGGATCACAGCAGCGGCGCCCTGCTCTTCAGCAGCGCCTGCGCCGGATGCCACGCCACCGCCGCGCCAATGCGCGAAATCGACGGACGCCCCGGTCTGCAAAACACCTCGGCCCTGCAAGCGGCCAGTTCGCGCAACTTTCTCAAGACCGTGCTTGAAGGCGTGCCCGCCATTCCCGGCGCACCCGGCCCGGTGATGCCGCCGTTCGCCCCCAGCCTCGACAACGCCCAGCTCGGCGCGCTCGCCGCGTATCTGCGCGAGCAAGCCCGTCCCGAGCAGCCATGGATCGACCTTTCTTCCACTATTGAAGCGTTACGTCAGGAGACGAAATGAGCCAGATCACTCTCACCGTCAATGGAGCCGCCCAAGCGCTGGAGCTGGAACCGGACATGCCGCTGCTGTACGCGCTGCGCAATCATTTGAACCTCAACGGCGCCAAGTACGGCTGCGGCCTGGGCCAGTGCGGCGCGTGCACGGTAATCGTCGACGATAAACCGGTGTTCGCCTGCCTGACGCCATGCGCGGGCCTTGAAGGGAAAAAGATCCGCACCGTCGAAAGCCTCGGCAGCGCGGCGAAACCCGGCCCGCTGCAAGCAGCGTTCATCGACAAGCAGGCCGCGCAATGTGGTTACTGCATCGCCGGCATGCTGATGCGCGCACAGTCGTTGCTTGAACGCGATCCGCATCCGGACGAGCAAACCATCCGCGAGCACATGGCCGGCAATCTGTGCCGCTGCGGCACGCACTTGCGCATCATCGAGGCGATCAAACAGGTGGCCGGGCACAACGGGAGCCTGACATGAGCGGCGCAAACGGCTTGAACCCCAGCCGCCGGGCGTTCCTGCGCGGCGGCGCGCTGCTGATGGCCTTCACCCTGATGCCAGTGGCGCGGCGGGCCTTGGCCGACACCGAAGTCGACACCCTCGGCACCGTCGTGCTCGCCCCCGATCTGCCCGGCAGTTTGCGCACCAACCCATACCTCGACGCGTGGATTCGCATCGGCGCCGATGGCATCACCGTGTACACCGGCAAAGTCGAACTGGGCACCGGGGTGAAAACCGCATTGCTGCAAATCGCCGCCGAGCGTTTGCAGGTACCGGCCAGCGCCGTCAATTTGCTCACCGCCGACACCGCACTGACGCCCAACGAAGGCTACACCGCCGGCAGCCACAGCATTTTCGACAGCGGCACCGCGCTGTACAACGCCGCCGCGCAGGTGCGGGAAATGCTCGTCGATGCTGCCGCGCGCAATTGGCAAGTCGATGCTGCGCAACTGAGCACTCGCGACGGCATTATCGAAGGCCCGAGCGGGCAACGCATGGCGTACGCCGACGCGGTCAAGCATGTCGATGTGCACCAATACGCCAAGGCGCAATCACCGGCGATGGCGGCGGCCGACTTCAAGCTGATCGGGCACAACTTGCCGCGTCTGGACATTCCGGCCAAGGTCAGCGGTGGCGCGGCGTTTGTGCAGGACATGCGCCTGCCGGGCATGCTGCATGCGCGAGTGATCCGCCCGCCGCGTCCGGGCTGCACGTTGCAGGCGTTCGATACGGCATCGATTGAAGCGCTTGGCGGCGTGGTCAAAGTGATCCGCGACGGCAACTATCTGGCCGTGGTCGCCCGTGATGAGTGGCAAGCGATCAAGGCCATGCGCGCCGGTATGGAGAGTGCCAAGTGGAGCGGCGGCGAGGCAATTCCCGAAGCCGCCGGGATTCACGATTTGCTCAAGCAATTACCCTCCAAGCGCTACCCGATCAGCAACAACGGCAATCCCGGCGGCACGAGCGAGACACGCTTCAAGGCGCGGGTGACCAAGCAGTATCTGATGCACGGCTCGATCGGCCCGTCCTGCGCGGTGGCATGGTTCAACGATGGCGTGCTCACGGTGTGGACCCACACCCAGGGCGTCTATCCGCTACGCGCCGGCATCGCCGAAATGCTTCGTCTACCGCCGGAACGTGTGCGCTGCATCCATACCGAAGGCTCGGGCTGCTATGGCCATAACGGCGCCGATGATGCCGCCGCCGATGCCGCATTGATCGCCATGCGCCTGCCGGGCACGCCGGTGCGCGTGCAATGGATGCGCGAGCAGGAAAATCTCTGGGAGCCGTACAGTTCGGCGATGGTCACCGAGGTCGATGCCGGCCTCAGTCAGGGCCGTTTGCAGGACTGGAACTACGAACTGTGGACCACGCCGCACAACGAACGCATCGTCAATGCCGGGCGTCTGCTGCCGGCACGCTTGCTGGCCAAACCCTTCGCCTCGGCGCCCTCGGTGCCGATTGCCCAGCCCGAAGGTGACGGCGATCGCAACGCCGTGCCGCTGTACGAACTGGGCGCGACGCGGATCAACATGAACTTCGTCACCACCATGCCCTTTCGCACGTCGGCCATGCGTTCGCTCGGCGCGCACATCAATATCTTCGCCATTGAGGCGGGTATCGATGAGTTGGCGATCCAGAGCGGGCTCGACTCGGTGGCGTTGCGTCTGGCGCACCTGAGCGACCCGCGTGCCCGCGCCGTGATCGAGCGCGTGCGTGACGAAATCGGCTGGCCTCACAAGAGCAGCGAACCCGGTGCTGGGATCGGTTTTGCCTTCGCCCGCTACAAAAACATCATGGGTTACTGCGCCCTAGCGGTGAAGCTGCGGGTGCATCCGCAGACCGGCGAGATCCGTATCGATCACGTGGTGACGGCGGTCGACGTCGGCCAGATTGTCAGCCCTGATGGCCTGCGCAATCAGGTCGAGGGCGGCATCGTCCAGTCGGCGAGCTGGACGCTCTACGAAAAAGTTGCCTACGACGCGGGCGGCATTCGCAGCTATGACTGGAGCGGGTATCCGATCCTGCGTTTCACGCAATTGCCGAAAAAAGTCGATGTGCACCTGCTCGATCAACCGGGCGAACCCTTCCTCGGCGCTGCCGAAATCGTCCAAGGGCCAATGGCTGCCGCCCTCGGCAACGCAGTCAGTGATGCCACCGGCCGGCGCTGGCTGAATCTGCCGCTGACCCGCTCGACCCCACCCGCCTGAACCTTGCCCGCGCTCGTCATGGATGAGCGCGGGTGCCGTTGCGCTGCGCGCAAAACTGCGTAGCGCCGGCCACGGATTATCAGCCCCGCCACCCCCGGTTAAGTTAGCTGCACAGCGCGCGGCACCTGGCTGCCGCGCTTGAACCCTACTCATCGAAATCCGGAGCTACCCATGACCCGTCGCCTGTTCCAACCGATCGCCCTTGGCCCTTACACCCTTGCCCACCGCGTAGCGATGGCGCCCCTGACGCGCTCGCGCGCCGGTCAACCGGGCGATGTTCCGACCGCGATGAACGCCGAGTACTACCGCCAACGTGCCAGTGCCGCCCTGATCATCACTGAGGCCACGCAGATTTCCCAACAGGGCCAGGGCTATGCGTGGACGCCGGGGATCTACACCGATGCGCAAGTGCAGGCGTGGCGTGAAGTCAGCACGGCGGTGCACGCGGCGCATGGCCTGATCTTCATGCAGCTGTGGCATGTCGGCCGGGTCTCGCATCCGAGCTTCCAGCCTGACGCCGGATTGCCGGTGGCTCCGAGCGCCCTGCCAGTGCCGGGCAAGACCTTTATCGTTGATGAACAAGGCAATGGCGTGTGGGGTGATGTGCCGGTGCCACGCGCCCTCGAAACAGCGGAAATCGCCGCCATTGTCGAAGACTATCGCCGCGCCGCGCGCAACGCGTTGAACGCTGGCATGGACGGCGTGGAGATCCATGCCGGTAACGGTTATCTGCTCGATCAATTCCTCAACAGCAACAGCAATCAGCGCAACGACGCCTATGGCGGCAGCGTGGAAAACCGTGCGCGCTTTCTGCTGGAAGTGGTCGCCGCCGTCGCTGACGAAGTCGGTGCCGAACGCGTCGGCGTGCGCCTGACGCCGATGGGTCGCTTCATGGGCATGGGCGATAACACGCCCGAAGCGACCTTCGGTTATCTGGTCGAAGCGCTCAATCAGTGGAATCTGGCGTATCTGCACTTGGTCGAGCCGGCCATGGTCGGCACGGTCAAGGACGAGAACTTCGACCCGCGCTGGGACGCGATCATCGCCCAGTTGCGCCAGACCTGGAACGGCGTGCTGATCCTCGCCGGCGGTTACGACGCCGCGTCCGCCGAACAGGCCTTGAGCGCTGATCGCGCCGACATCATTGCCTTTGGCCGGCCATTCCTGGCGAACCCGGATCTGCCGCGTCGGTTGCACGACGGCCTCGAGCTGAACACACCGGATCCGAGCAGTTTTTTCGGCGGCGATCAGCGCGGCTACGTTGATTACCCGTTCCACGCCTGAGGTCTGCGCTTCATAACTTTTAAGGTTTGTTTAAGGACTTTAAATGTCGCCGGCGGCCAGACTTTGCCCATCGATCAGGAGAGCCGCCATGAACCCGCAATCGGTGAAGCCAGACCATCCCTGCCACCTCGCGCGCCCGCTGGGCGCGCTGTCCGGCTGGCAGGAACGCCGCGCCAAGGCCTACATGCTGCGCGACCTGAGCCGCAGCCTGCGCGTCAGCGAGATTGCCGAGCATTGCAATCTGTCGCGCAGCCATTTCTCCCGGGCGTTCAAGATCGTGACTGGCTGCTCGCCGCAGGAATGGATGCTGAAGATGAAGATCGACAAGGCCAAGGGGTTGCTGCTGACCTCAATGGCGATTACCGACATTGTTTACGAATGCGGGTTTTCCGATCACTCGCACTTCACGCGCACGTTTGGACGCATGGTGGGAATGCCGCCGAAGGTCTGGCGACAGGCGATGTGCGGAGCGCGGGTGGCGCTGGTTGAGGCGGATGTCTGGCAGCTCAGCGATGGGTTGCTGAACTCGACACGGGGCAAGCGGTTGACGGAACTGCGGCCCTGAGTCGGATTCCAAAGAGTTTTGTTCACTCCTCCCTTTTGGCCGCGATTTTCGCGGCTTTTTTTTGTGGTTGAGCGCTGGCGATCGACGTTGGTACCGCGGTGAATCCACCCCTCACCCCAGCCCTCTCCCCAGGGAGAGGGAGCCGATTTGTGGGCTTTCCAAAACCGGGGTTCGGCTAGATATCCCAGGTCGGCATATCTCGACCAAACACCACGGTCATCCCCTCTCCCTCCGGGAGAGGGCTAGGGTGAGGGGCTTTTGTTTTTGCCAAACCTGAATTCAACTCGGTATTGCACGTCGGCGTATCTCGACCAAACACCTCGGTCAGTTCCCTCTCCCTCCGGGAGAGGGTTAGGGTGAGGGGCTTTTGATCCTGGCGTCCGGCGCCAGCGGCAGTCTGAAACAGATCCGCGCGCCCTCTTCGCTGTCCTCCACGCGCAACGTCCCGCCATGCGCGCCGATCACCGTTCGGCAAATCGCCAGGCCCATGCCCATGCCACTGCCCTTGGTGGTGAAAAAAGCGTCGAAAATTTCCTCACGCTGGTGCTCGGCAATCCCCGGCCCGTTGTCCTGAACAGACACACAGACCTGCCCATCGGCCACCGTCGACTCGATAACCAGGCGCCCATCCACAACACCCTGCCCGGCCATCGCCTCCAGTGCGTTGTTGATCAGGTTGTAGATCACCTGCTGAATCTGCACCCGATCCGCCAATACGGGCTCAGCTGCATTGAGTCGGGTGTGCAAGTTCACCCTGCGGTTGTGCACATCAGTGGCCGTCAGTTGCACGACCTCGTCAATCAAGCCGTCAATTGATAGCGGCAGCCGTTGCAGTGGCGCCTGTTTGGCCAAGGCGCGCAAGGCCTGGACAATCTCGGTGGCTCGGGCGCTGTCGGCGCGGATGTCCTCCAACCCCTGGATGGCTTCGTCGAGATCCGGTGTGTCGCGCTTGAGCCAGCGCAGGCTGGCAGAGGCGTTCGATGAAATCCCCAGCAATGGCTGGCTGATTTCGTGGGCGATCGACGCCGACAATTCGCCCATCATTTTCAGGTGCGAGTTACGCGCCAGTTCGGCCCGCGAGCTGCGCAAGTCAGCCTCCATCTGCGCTCGCAGGCGGTTGTCTTCGACCAGTTGCGCGTACAACCGCGCGGTCTGCAGCGATACCGCTGCCTGCGAGGCGAGGATTTCCAGCATGGTCAGGCGTTCGGCGCTGAACAGCTTCGGCACCAAGCTGTTTTCCAGATACACCAGACCAATCAGCGCACCTTGCTTGAGCAACGGCAGGCACATCATCGAGCGCGTCTGCCGTTGCTGCAGATCAGCGCTGCAGGCTTGCGGGCACTCGGCGCGGGCATCGTCGAGCACCATCGGCGTGCGCGTGCGCATGGTCGAATTGAGCACTGAAACCGGGGCGATCTGCTCAAGCGAGCGCTCATTGTCCTGGCTGACCCGCACATTACCCGCCTCGACGTGCGCGGCAGCGGCCAGTTGCAACTCACCGTCGGCGACCAACAACAGCGCACCGCGATCGGCGCCGGCCTGAATCATCAAGTGATTCATCAAGGTTTCCACCAGCCGATCGAGCAGCACTTCTTGCGAGACCGCGCGTGCCGCTTCGATGCCGACCTCCAGATCAAGGCGCACCCGCGTCACCGGCGCTACGGTTTCCAGCGAATGCTCGCGGGCCAGGAACGGGTGTAGCGCTTCGAGTTGGCCGGCCTTGGCCTGCGCGCCCCACTGCACATAACAATCACGGGCGACGCGCAGGTGATGATGCGTGCCGGATACCAAGCCGTTTGCCAGGCAAACCTCGGCGAGTTGCTCGTGGGCCAGCGCTTGCTCATGGATAAACCCGGCAGCGGCTGCCGCAATTTGCGCCTGGTCAAAGCAGCGAATGGCGACCAGCCCTTCCCCGCGCACACGGGCCATGGCGCCTTCGATCAGCAGCAGTTTGTTGCTGAAGGTCGAAGGATTGAGTTCAGTCCATCGCAGGAACCGCTGACGTTGCTGCTCCAGTTTCTGCAGTTTTTCCGCCACGGAACCCGGCGCCTCGGGGCTGGCCAGCGTCAGGCTGTAGAACAGGTAGTAATGGGCCAGATCGATGTGCGCCGGCAGCGACCAGGTCAACGCCTCGGCCTCTTCGAAACGCCGCAGCGCGTAGCGCACATCGCCGAAATAGAACGCCGACATGCCCGAGTACAACCATTTCCAGAACAGTGTCGGCTGTGAAACGCGACCGCGATCCAGCGGGCCGAAGCGGTCATGTTCCGCAGCATCAAGCTCTGCGATCGAACGAAGCTCAGGCCCACTGCGCAAGTCGCTGGCAAACGACTGTTGCGCCAGCAGAATGCGCTCGATGTCGATGTAGTGAAACTGCCGCACCCAGCTCAGGCCGACTTCCAGCTCATTCAGCACGTTTTGCAGCGGCTCGCCCATGAACAGCAAATCCGAGCCGATGTGGTTGCAGGCGTAGCAAGACATGCCGAGGTCGCCGCCCGCCTGACCGGATTCGAACGCGGCGAAGGCCTTCTGCCGGGCGTAGGCCATCGGTTTGGTCCACGGGCTGACCTGATCGAGCGCCACCAGCGTACCGGTGCGCCCCGCCTCATAGCCGTGCAGATCAGTGAGTTCCAGCGCCAGTTCGGCGAAAGCGACACCGTCGAGATATTCGCCATAGCGGTCGGCGATCATCACGCCGTACCAGGCAAAACCGTAGCCGCTGCTCGGCGTAGTGCCATGCAGCAAAGTCAGTTCGACCATCTTCGCCAAGTGCAGAAAGGCGATATCGTCCTGCACGAAGAATGAAGCGATCAGCGTGCTCAGCAGCTCCATCGCCACTTCGATTCGCGGCTCGTTGGCCTTGGGCAACGCCGCCAGGTCAGCGATCCGTCGTGTGCCGACCAATTGCCGAACCCCCTCGAAGGATTCGCCCAGTTGCGCCTTCGATGGTTGCCGCTGCAGGTCGATGTCGAGCAAGGCAAGACCGGCCAGCGCTTCGCTGATCGCGCCGTGATAATCGGAGTGCAAGGTGCGCAGACTGGCGCGCAGGCGATAGGTTTTCGCTCGGTCCAGTGCGGTCTCGGCGTGGTTGAGGCAGTCATCGAGGCGCTGTTGCGCGCCGGGGAGATCCGCCAGCAACATTGCGCAATCGGCCGCCAGCCAGCGCGCCGCGAAGGCTTGCGGGTAGAGCTGCGTCCAGCCGCTGTCGCCGAGCAAAGCCTCGGCGCTGCGCAGGTAATCCACGGCCTGCTCGACAGCGGCGCTAGCGCGGGCGCGCTCGGCGGCCTCGACCAATAGCTGGATGAAATCGGCGCGCCGAGGTGGTTGCAGCGCGTTGATGTCGCTGCGCTGAATTTGGCTGGCAATGTCGTAGACCCGCGCCTGCCGCTGCTCGCCGCAGTGATCGAGCATGGCGGCGGCAATGCGCGCATGTTCGGCGGCGCGCCCGGCCGGCGCCGTCAGGCCAGCGGCCGCTTCGAGCACACGGTCGTGGGGAAACACCAGTTGCCCCGGCTCGCGCAGGAGAAATCCGGTACTGACCAGATAATCGACATCACGCAGCAACTGCGCCGGATCGTCCGGCAGCAGTCGCTGCAACAGCGCTTCGTCACAGCGACCACCGACGTAACCCGCCGTGCGCAACACCTCGCGGGCACTGGCCGGCAGACGCTGCAAGCGGTGGACCATCAATTCGGCAACGTTATCGGCGTAGCGATAGCCGTTCACCTCTGCCTGATCCCAGACCCAGCGCCGCGTCGTTGCATCGAAACGCAGCAGACGCTCATCCACCAGAGCCCGTGCCACCTGGCTGACGAACAACGGATTGCCGGCGGTCTTGAAATGCACGACGCGCGCCAGCGCTTCGAGGTTGTCGACGTCGGCATCGAGTTCAACCGCCATCAATTGCGCGACGGCCTGCGCCGACAGCGGCCCTAATGCAAGATCGCTGACTGGCAATGTCCGGGCTGTGCGCAAGTCATCACGCCAGCTATCCGGACCTTGCGGCAACTCGCCCTCGCGATAGGCCAGAACCAGCAACAAATGCCGCGTCGGCCGGGCGATGAAAGCTTTGAGAAACGCTTGGGTCGAGTCGTCCGCCCACTGCACGTCATCGATGAACAACAGCAGCGGATGCCCCGGTTGTGCAAAGACCTCGAGCACATCGAGCAGCGCCCGATTGACCCGGTCGAGGGCATGGCGGGCCGGCATGTCCGGTAATTCGGCGGTGGCACCGATCAGCAGTTCGGCGTCCGGCGCCAGGTCCACCAGCAAGCGGCCACGGCCCTTGAGGGTTTCGCTCAGTTGCGCGCCGAGGGCCTGCAAGGCCAGCGCGGGCCTGGCCAACACCTGGCTGATCAATGAGCGGAAAATCTGCGCCAGCGGCGCGAAGGGCCGGTCGTTTTGCAGCAGTTCAACCTTGCCGCTGGCCCAGTAACCGGGTGCTTGTGTGCGCAGCACTTGCTGCATCAGCGTCGACTTGCCCGCCCCCGGCGCGCCGGCGACCAGCAGCACGCGGGCGATGCCATCGCTGCGCACGCGCTGGATCTGTTCGAGCAGTTGCTTGCGTTCGTCATCACGGCCAAACAGCACATCGCCGCGCGTGGCTGTCGCACGGGCATCGAACGCACCGAGGCGGAACGCTTCGATCTGGCCTTTTTTCTGCCATTGGCGCAGGCACCAGGTCAGATCGGCGGCCAGCGATTCGATGCTTTGATAACGCGCGTCCGGCTCCTTGGCCAGACCTTTGAGCAGCACATGGCAAATGCCTTGCGGCAGGTCGGGGATGTATTGCGCCGGCGACAATGGCTCGACGGCAGCGTGCACATGCAACCATTGCGAGGCGTCGCGGGCGGTCAGCGGCGGGCGCCCGGTCAGGGCCTCGTAGATGATTGCCGACAGCGCATACACCTCGCTGCGTTCATCGAACCCGGCGGCATCGCGCTGCAGCTGTTCCGGCGCCAGATAGGGCCAGTGTTCGAGGCTCGGCAGTTCGGTCGCCGGGGTTTCCTGCGCCTGGGTGTGAAGGCCCATCAGCCTTACACTGTCGTCGGCGCCGATCATCAAATGCCAAGGCAACAAAGAACCCTGTGGGAGCGAGCCTGCTCGCGAAAGCGGTGGGTCAGTCAAGGGTGATGTCGGCTGGAATGACGCTTTCGCGAGCAGGCTCGCTCCCACAGGATTTTGCGGTGTTTCCGGATGGCGAGAGTGGGCCAGCGCATTGGCGGCGGCGACGGCGATATTCAGCACGCGCCCGAGCGGCAGCCCGGCGGCGTCGATCAGGCCAGCCAGCGGCGCGCCCCATTGCGGATAGACCAACACCGGGCCGTCCGCCGAACGAAGCAGCGCGAGCGGGTTGATCGCCCACTGCGAAGGCAGCTGCAAATGGAAGTCGCGCTCCAGCCGCTGGCACAGCGCCGGGCGCTGAATCGGCGCACGCACGGCGAACCATGTCTGGCCCGAGCGGCTGTCTTCAAGGCTGAACCAGGTCAGTTCATGGTCGCGACGCAGCAGGCTGAACCGGCAGTTCTCCAGCCATGCTTCATCGAGCATCGGCGCATCGATCGCGCGGGAAATTGCAGATGAGGATGGCTGGCCGGGCATACACATTCACCGCTGGAAATGGGATTCAGGCTGGTGGCGAAGTATACGCGGCGTTTTTTTGTCAGAGGGCCAGCCGCTGCGCGGATGTCCGTCTGCGGCCTCAAGATGGCCGTCCAGAGCCTTGCGCCGTGGTTTTTGAGGCTATAAAAGCGCGCGACTTATCCCTCGGGATAATTGCTTTATGCCAGGCCGTCCCCTAGCGTACGAGCCTGATAACCCTGTCCTTCTTACCGCAACGCAGAGGCCTGCATGATCCGACTCGGCCAAGCCACGATTTCCCTAGAACGGCGCGAAGCCTTTCTCGATGGCCGGCCCTTGCGCGTGGGCGGGCGGGCCTTCGAAATACTCTCAGTGCTGATGCAGGCCGACGGGCGCATCGTCAGCAAGGACGAACTGATCAATCACGTCTGGCCGGACATCGTCGTCGAAGAGAACAATCTGCAGGTGCAGATTTCCTCGCTGCGCAAACTGCTCGGGGAAAAAGAAATCATCCAGACGGTTCCCCGTCGAGGTTACCGATTATTGAAAGACCGCGAACCCAAACTGCCAGTGTTCAATGCACTTGCCTCGGCGCCGATCGTCGCGCAGCCGCCGCCGGTCGATGCGCAATCGGTACCGGTGTTCATTGTTGACGATGAGGCCTGCGTGCGTACCGCGTTGAGCCGGTTGTTGCGCGCCGAAGGCATCGAACACCGAATCTTCCAGTCCGCTGAGGAACTGCTCGAGGCCGACATCGCCAGCGGCCCGGCGTGCCTGCTGCTCGACGTCAGCCTGCCGGAAGCCACGGGTTTGCAGTTGCAAGCGGCACTGAACGAGCGCGGCTTGCCGTGGCCGGTGATCTTCATGACCGGCCACGGCACGATTCCGATGTCGGTGCAGGCCATGAAGGCCGGCGCGGTGGAGTTTCTGACCAAGCCCTTCAATGACGATGAACTGCTCGGCATTCTGCGCAGCACGCGTCAACACGCGGCGACGGCGTACGATCAATGGCAACGGGTTCAGCACGTGCGGCAATTGGCGGCGCAACTGACGCCGCGTGAGCGTGAGGTGCTGCCATTGATCGTCGGCGGTCTGTCGAACAAGCAGATCGCCAACCAGTTGGGCACCAGTGAAGTGACCGCCAAGGTTCATCGCAAACACATCATGGCGAAGATGCAGACCCGCTCGCTGGTCAACCTCGTCGAACTCTACGGACTGATCAGCGCTGTGCCTTCGCCTGGCCCATCGAGCCTGTTGTGAGCGGCCAGGCGGGACGCCCGACGGCGACCGAGAGCACCCGACCTACCATCGTCTGCATCGTTGATGACGACGCATCCGTGCGCAAAAGCCTGTCGAATCTGCTGCGTTCGGTCGGTTATCGCGCGCAGGTGTATGCCAGCGGTGAAGCGTTTCTCGCCGAGGCCGACTTTGCCGGGATAGCCTGCCTGCTGCTGGATCTGCGCATGCCCGGCCTGTCCGGCATCGATGTCATGCGCGCGCTGCCGCGACAGTTTCCGGTGATCTGCATGTCCGCCCATTGGGATGAGGCGGCGCTGGCCGAAACCGGGCATTACCAGGCGTTCGAGTGCCTGTGCAAACCCTTCGAGGAAGAGGTGTTGCTGGCGGCACTCGACAAGGCACTGCAGCGTCAACACTGATTGCTTCAGCTGTCCTGCATGGTTTCTTCCGCCGCCTCGATGACCGGTAACGAAGCGGTCATCTGTGCGTGACACACAGCGAGGATTTCATCGGCCAGCGCCGAGTCGTCCGGGCAGGCCCGCGACAGCATGATCGCGCCGACCGCTCGGGCCAGCACGTCGATCATTTTGCTTCTGCCCTCACCTTGCGGTGCGGTCGGATATTTCTCGCCCAGGATCTGCAATAAGCGCTCGATGCCCTCGGCGAAAGCTGCCTTCACATCTCCCGACTGCCGCGCCGCATCGCCGCACAGCGCCGCCATGGTGCAACCGGTGGAACGGCCGTCGCGATGGTCGCGTGAAACGTACACATCGATGAAATCCTGCACGCTCATCGCCTCGGCGCTGGCCAGCGACTGCGCCAGGCTGTTGGCCGACGCTTCGGCCATCAGGTCGGCCTTGGAGCCGAAGTGCTTGTAAAAACCGCCGTGGGTGAAACCGGCGGCCGCCATCAGGTCAGCCACGCCGACCCCGTCATAACCGCGTTCGCGGAACATCACTGAAGCCGTTTCGACAATGTGCTCGCGATTGGCCTGAGCCTGAGCCTTGGATACGCGCATGTTGGATACCTCCAGCGCTGAAAAATCATGGTTCGATGATACATAGATGTTATCCATAATCAAAACCGTTGACAGTTTAGATTTCGATCATCATCCTAAAAGCCCGAAATCAGTCTTTTACTGAAAAGAGCCAACACCATGACTACTCGCCCTACTGTTCTGATCACTGGCGCCTCCACCGGCATCGGCGCGGTCTACGCCGCACGTTTCGCCCAACGCGGGCACGATCTGCTGCTGGTCGCCCGTGACCAGTCGCGCCTGGACGCCCTCGCCGCCAATCTGCGTGCCGAACACAACGTCAATGTCGAAGTGCTGCAAGCCGATCTGACCCGACTCAGCGATCTGCAAACAGTCGAAGCGCGTCTGCGTGACGACGCGCGCATCGGCATCCTTGTCAACAACGCCGGCGCCGCGCAGTCTGGCACCTTCATCGAACAGAGCACCGACAGCGTGGCGCAACTGGTCGCGCTCAACACCACCGCACTCGTGCGGCTGGCCAGTGCCATCGCCCCGCGTCTGGCCAAGGCTGGCGACGGCGCGATCATTAACATCGGCTCGGTGGTGGGCCTGGCGCCGGAATTCGGCATGTCGGTGTATGGCGCTACCAAGGCGTTCGTGCTGTTCCTCTCTCAAGGCCTGAGCCTGGAGCTGTCGCCGAAAGGCGTGTATGTGCAAGCCGTGCTGCCAGCCGCGACCCGTACGGAAATCTGGGACCGCGCCGGTATCGACATCAACACGCTGACCGACATCATGGAAGTCGGCGATATGGTTGACGCCGCGCTGGTCGGTTTTGATCGTCGCGAAGTCGTGACCATCCCGCCGTTGCATGAAGGCGAACGCTGGGATGCCCTGCAAACCGCGCGGCAGGGCCTGTTGGGGCAGATTCGCCAGTCGGCGGTGGCGCCACGTTATCTGCCTCAAGCCTGACTTCACCCGGACCCGCCGCTATGCCGGCGGGTTTCTACCGACAAGAGCATCCGCAATGAAGGCTTTTTTCATCGAGCACTACGGCAAGCAGAACGGCCGGATTGGCGACGTAGCCGAGCCGGTGGTCGGCGCCCACGATGTGCTGATCGAGGTGCACGCGAGCAGCGTCAACCCGCTGGACCTGAAGATTCGCAGCGGCGAATTCAAGATGATCCTGTCCTATCGATTGCCCCTGATATTGGGCAACGATGTCGCCGGTGTGGTGCTCAGCACCGGTGCGGCGGTCACGCGGTTCAAACCGGGGGATGAGGTTTATGCGCGTGCGCCTGAAAACAGGATCGGCACGTTTGCTGAACGCATCGCCGTCGACGAACAAGCGCTAGCGCTGAAACCCGCCAATCTCGACATGACCGAGGCGGCGAGCATGCCGCTGGTGGCGTTGACCGCGTGGCAGGCACTGGTCGAAGTCGCCAGGCTGAAAAAGGGTCAGAAAGTGTTGATCCACGCCGGCTCCGGTGGCGTCGGCACGGTCGCCATTCAACTGGCCAAACACATTGGCGCTTTCGTCGCGACGACTACCAGTATGGCGAATGTCGAATGGGTCAAAGCGCTGGGCGCTGATGTGGTGATCGACTACAGGCAGCAGGATTTCACTAGCGAACTGCGCGATTACGACGTGGTGTTTAACAGCCTCAACGGCGATGTCCTGAAGAAATCGCTGAAGGTGCTGAAACCGGGTGGGCAGCTGATTTCCCTGTCCGGGCCGCCGACTGTGCAGTTCGCCCGGGAGCGGGGGTTGTCCTGGCTGCTTGGGCTGGGGATGCGTGTGCTTAGCAGCGGTATTCGGCGCAAGGCGCGCAAGCGTGGGGTGCGCTACTCGTTTCTGTTCATGCGCGCCGATGGCATTCAGTTGCAGAAGATCACCGCACTGATCGAGGCTGGGGTTATCAAACCGGTGATTGACCGTATCTTTGCGTTCGATCAGATAGCTGACGCCTTGCACTACGTCGAACAGGGCCGGGCCAGGGGCAAGGTTGCCATCGCGGTCGATCCTGAAAGCCCCTCACCCTAGCCCTCTCCCAGGGGAGAGGGAACTGACCGAGTTGCCTGATCGCGTTATGCCGACCTGAAATACCGAGGCGAACACAGATCTTGAAAAGCCCACAAATCAGCTCCCTCTCCTCGGGGAGAGGGCTGGGGTGAGGGGTGAATTCACTGCGGTGTCCAAGCATGTGCATTGCAATACCAAGCTCAATCCGCCCCTCCTGCTGAAACTTCGAGAAACCCCTCTCAACTTGCGTTTTCGTCAACCTGCACCACGCTTGATTCACAGAAGTGCACGTTTTCATGGCAAAACTGCGGTTAACTGAATGGTTAGTTACCGCTATAATCCCGCGCTTCATTCAAACGGGACTTTCAATGTGAACCACAGTCAACGCGTCTCAGGCGTTTCAACGTTCATTCTCGTCGGCCTTGGCGTGATCATCGCCCTGCTCGGTCTGGCGCTCGCGGCCGGCGGTGTGAAGCTGGTCAGCCTGGGCGGTTCCTGGTACTTCCTGGTCGGCGGTCTGGCGATGACCGTTTCCGGTGTGCTTATTGCACTGAAGAAAACTGCTGGCGCCTGGCTGTTCGCCGCGTTTCTCGTGGCGACTGCGATCTGGGCGGTGGCTGACGCCGGGCTAGTGTTCTGGCCGGTGTTCTCGCGGCTGTTCATGTTCAGCGCGATCGGTATGGTCGTCGCGCTGGTCTACCCGCTGCTGGCGCGTGCCAATGGCCGCGTTGCCGGTCGCGGCGCGTATGCCGTTGCCGCGGTGCTCGCCGTCGGTGTGGCAGTTGCTGCCGGCAACATGTTCGTCGCCCACCCAACGGTTGCTGCCACTGGCACTGGTCCGGGTCTGACCCCGGTGGAGCCGGCCAAGGCGCAGAAAGACTGGGCGCACTACGGCAACACCGAAGGTGGCAGTCGCTTCGCCGCGCTCGATCAGATCAACCGCAACAACGTCGACCAATTGAAAGTCGCGTGGACCTACCACACCGGTGACGTCGCCGAGAGCGATGGCAACGGCGCCGAAGACCAGCTCACCCCGCTGCAGGTCGGCAACAAGGTGTTCATCTGCACCCCGCACAACAACCTGATCGCCCTCGATGCCGACACCGGTAAAGAGCTGTGGAAGAACGCGATCAACGCGCAATCGAAGGTCTGGCAGCGCTGCCGTGGCATGGCTTATTTCGACGCCGCCGCCACCCTCGCGCAGCCGAGCAATTCTTCGATCATCGAAGCCAAACCGGCGCCGGCCGCCAACTGCCAGCGCCGTCTGCTGACCAACACCATCGATGCCCGCCTGATCGCGGTCGACGCTGACACCGGCGAGTTCTGCCAGGGTTTCGGCAACAACGGTCAGGTCGATCTGAAGGCCGGGCTGGGTGATGTTCCAGACAGCTACTATCAGTTGTCGTCCGCGCCATTGATGGCCGGCACCACCGTGGTGGTTGGCGGTCGCGTCGCCGACAACGTGCAAAGCGACATGCCCGGCGGCGTGATTCGCGGGTTTGACGTGATCACCGGCGCCATGCGCTGGGCGTTCGACCCGGGCAACCCGCAGGATCGCAATGCGCCGGCCGATGGCAGCACTTACGTGCGCAGCACGCCAAACAGCTGGGCGCCGATGTCCTATGACGCGGCGACCAACACCGTATTCCTGCCGATGGGCAGCTCGTCCACCGACATCTATGGTGTCGAGCGCAGCGAACTGGATCACAAGTACGGCGCCTCGATCCTCGCGCTGGATGCCAGCACGGGCGAAGAACGCTGGGTGTTTCAGACCGTGCACAACGATCTGTGGGACTTCGACCTGCCGATGCAGCCGAGCCTGATCGACTTCGACAAGGACGGCCAAAGCGTTCCGGCGCTGGTCATCGGCACCAAGGCCGGGCAGATTTATGTACTTGACCGCGCCACTGGCAAGCCACTGACCGAAGTGAAAGAAGTACCGGTGAAAGCGGCGAACATCCCTAACGAGCCGTACTCGCCGACCCAGCCGAAATCCGTGGGCATGCCGCAGATCGGTGCGCAGCACCTGACTGAGTCGGACATGTGGGGCGCCACGCCGTACGACCAGTTGCTCTGCCGCATCGACTTCAAGAGCATGCGCTACGACGGTCTGTACACCGCTCCGGGTACCGACAAATCGCTGAGCTTCCCGGGTTCGCTGGGTGGCATGAACTGGGGCAGCATCTCTACTGACCCGGTGCACGGCTTCATCTTCGTCAACGACATGCGCCTGGGTCTGTGGATTCAGATGATTCCGTCGCAGAACAAAGGCCAGGCCGCTGGCGGTGGCGAAGCGCTGAACACCGGCATGGGCGCTGTGCCGCTCAAAGGCACGCCGTACGCAGTGAACAAGAACCGCTTCCTCTCGGTCGCCGGTATTCCGTGCCAGGCGCCGCCGTTCGGCACGCTGACCGCGATCGACATGAAGACCCAGAAAGTCGCGTGGCAGGTTCCGGTCGGCACTGTTGAAGACACCGGCCCCCTCGGCATCCGCATGCACTTGCCGATCAAGATCGGTCTGCCAACCCTTGGCGGCACCCTGTCGACCCAGGGCGGCCTGATCTTCATCGCCGGCACCCAGGACTTCTACCTGCGCGCCTTCAACAGCGGCAACGGTGAAGAAGTCTGGAAAGCCCGTCTGCCAGTCGGCAGCCAGGGCGGCCCGATGACTTACGTTTCGCCGAAGACCGGCAAGCAGTACATCGTTGTCACCGCTGGCGGCGCACGCCAGTCGACTGATCGCGGCGATTACGTAATGGCTTACGCCCTGCCGTAATTCGCTGCTGTACATCCACCCTCCCCCCAGCGCGCGGTGCCCCAAAGCACCGCGTCGCCGTTTTATTGCGTTGAAGATTTCAGCAGGAAGGATTCACATGTCATCGGCTGTTCGCTTTTCTCGTACCAAGCTTTCCACTGGCCTGTTGCTGGGCCTGAGCTGCACCACCACCCTCCCCGCGCTGGCTGCCAGCGATTCCGATCTGCTGACCCGCAGCACCCTGACCGGTGACTGGGGCGGCTTGCGTCATCAACTCGATGAAGACGGCATCAAGTTCACTGGTGATTACAGCGGCGAAACCGCTTACAACGCCGACGGAGGCCTGCACCGCTCGGCGCGTTACTCGCAGAACATCAAGCTCGGCGTGCAGTTTGATCTGAGCAAACTCTATGGCGTCGACAATGCCGGCAAGGTGCAATTGACCATCAACGACCGTCGCGGCAACAGCGCTTCGGAAGATCTGGTCGGCAACCGCTTGCCGATTCAGGAAAACTACGGCGGCCTCTACACGCGCCTGACTGAAATGAGTTACGAGCGCAGCCTGTTCACCCCGGCGCTGAACGTGAAGCTCGGCTACATGGCCATGGGCAACGACCTCGGCGGCCTCGACAGCGGCATTCTGTGCAACTTCATGAACGCCGCTTTCTGCGGCCATCCGCTGAACATGTCCGGCGGCAGCGGCTGGACCAACTACCCCAACGCGCACTTGGGTGTAAGGGTCAAATACGACCTGTCGCCGTCCTGGCAACTGCGTGTGGCGGCGTTCAACGTCGACCCCGAGAGCAACGGCAATTCCAGCCGTGCCTGGCATCTGGGGCCGAAGCACACCACCGGCACCGTCGTGCCGATCGAGCTGGTGTACAAGCACGCCGGCGAGCTGCCGGGTGAATACAAGATCGGCTATTACTACGACAGCTCCGACGTCAAACGTATTGGCAGCGACGACGAAGTGTCCGGCCGTGGCGGGCATTACCTGCTGATCGATCAGGCGGTATGGCGTTCGCCGACCTCCGAGGGGCGCAGCCTGCATGCGTTCGGTCAGTATTCGGCGGCCAGCGAAGCGGCCTCGCCGTTCAGCAAGTGGTACGGCACCGGTGTGGTTCTGTACAAACCGTTCGAAGGCCGCCCTCGTGACACTTTGGCGCTGGGCTATGGCCGCGCCGTGCCGAACCCGCGCAGCCGTGATGTACAACAGGATGCCGCCATGGCCAATGGTGCTGCGTTCCCGAATCTGGACAGCGCCGAGCAGTTGATCGAGTTGGGCTACGGCTACCAGGCCACCCCATGGCTGACCCTGCGCCCGAACCTGCAATACATCATCGAACCGGGCGCGTTTTCCGGCCAGGATATCGACAATGCGCTGGTGGTGGGCTTGCAGGTGAAGGCTGCGCTTTAAGCCTTGTGGTGGATGCACCACCGCCATCGCGAGCAGGCTCACTCCTACGGGGTTTGGCGTCGGGCACAAAATCCCGGCAATACACAAAACCCCTGTAGGAGTGAGCTTGCTCGCGAAGGCGCCGGGGCAAGCGACTGAGATGTTGGATGTAATGCCGTCTTCGCGAGCAAGCTCGCTCCCACAGGGAATTTGTGTCAGGCAGGAGAATTGGATTCGCCCCCACAAGGATCTGTATCGGGTGGGAAATTAATTCCCGCCATCGGTGAATTATTTCGTGTCCGCATGTATCTGAGGCAGAAGAGCCGGCGCCATCATGGAGATGGCATCGCAGCGGTAATCTGGATCAGCGAGCGGGAACATCGCAATGAAATCACGCAAGAACACCGTCAAACCGATCGGTTTGAAAGACATCACCATTGTCGACGACGCCAAGATGCGCAAGGCGATCACCGCCGCCGCACTGGGCAACGCCATGGAATGGTTCGACTTTGGCGTCTACGGCTTTGTCGCCTATGTGCTCGGCAAGGTCTTCTTCCCCGGCGCCGATCCCGGCGTGCAAATGATCGCCGCGCTGGCGACCTTCTCCGTGCCGTTCCTGATTCGTCCGCTGGGCGGGCTGTTCTTCGGTGCACTCGGCGACAAATACGGCCGGCAGAAAGTCCTCGCCGCGACCATCGTCATCATGTCCCTGAGCACCTTTGCCATCGGCCTGATTCCGTCCTATGCCTCGATCGGCATCTGGGCGCCGATCCTGCTGTTGCTGGCGAAGATGGCCCAGGGTTTCTCCGTGGGTGGCGAGTACACCGGCGCCTCGATCTTCGTCGCTGAATACGCGCCGGACCGCAAACGCGGCTTCCTCGGCAGCTGGCTGGATTTCGGCTCGATCGCCGGTTTCGTCTTTGGCGCCGGCGTCGTGGTGCTGATTTCGACGATTCTCGGTGAACAGCGCTTCGAAGAATGGGGCTGGCGGATTCCGTTCTTCCTTGCCCTGCCACTGGGCATGATCGGCCTGTATCTGCGCCACGCCCTGGAGGAAACTCCGGCGTTCCAGCAGCACGTGGAAAAGCTCGAACAAGGCGATCGCGAAGGCCTCGCCGGTGGCCCGAAAGTGTCGTTCAAAGAAGTTGCGACCAAACACTGGCGCAGCCTGATGACCTGCATTGGCGTGGTGGCGGCAACCAACGTCACCTATTACATGCTGCTCACCTACATGCCGAGTTACCTGACGCACAACCTGCATTACAGCGAAAACCACGGCGTGCTGATCATCATCGCGATCATGGTCGGCATGCTCTTCGTGCAGCCGCTGATCGGCTTCGTCAGCGACAAGATCGGCCGCAAACCCTTCATCGTCGTTGGCAGCATCGGCCTGTTCATCTTTGCCATTCCGGCGTTCATGCTGATCAACAGCGGCAGCATCGGCCTGATCTTCTCCGGCTTGCTGATTCTCGCGGTGTTGCTGAACTTCTTCATTGGCGTCATGGCCTCGACCCTGCCGGCGATGTTCCCCACCCATATCCGCTACAGCGCTTTGGCCAGTGCCTTCAACGTCTCGGTGCTGATCGCCGGCCTGACCCCGACCGCTGTGGCCTGGCTGGTGGAAAGCACCAACGATCTGTACATGCCCGCGTATTACCTGATGGTGATCGCCGTGGTCGGCCTGATCACCGGCGTGACCATGAAGGAAACCGCCAACAAACCTCTGCGCGGCGCGGCCCCGGCGGCCTCCGACCTCGAAGAGGCCAAGGAACTGCTGCAGGAACACCACGACAACATCGAACAGAAAATCGAAGACATCGATGCCGAGATTGCCGAGCTGGAGGCCAAGCGCAAAGTGCTGGTTCAGCAGCATCCGCGCATCAACGAGTGATCCGCTGGATGCAGAAAAAATCGGCGGGGCCGTCACCCCGCCGATTACTCGAAGCGCGGCTTGGTGTTAAATAGGCGCCAGTCTTGACCTTGTCGCTTAAAGCCGTGCAACGAGAACCGCTATGAATACCCCTGCCAAGAACATCCTCGCTCAACAGGTGACCCGATGATCGAAGTCACCGAAGTCTCCATTGCCCAACTGCGCGCCGCCCTTGAATCCGGCCAGACCACTGCGGTGGAACTGGTACAAGCCTATCTGGCGCGCATCGATGCCTACGACGGCGCCAACACCCCGACAGCCCTGAACGCCGTAGTCGTGCGCAATCCGGAAGCCTTGAACGAAGCCCGCGCCTCCGATGCCCGCCGTGCCAAAGGTGCAACCCTCGGCCCGCTCGATGGCATTCCCTACACCGCCAAAGACAGCTATCTGGTCAAAGGCCTGACCGCCGCCTCCGGCAGCCCGGCCTTTGCCGATCTGGTTGCCCATCGCGACGCCTTCACCATCGAGCGCCTGCGCGCCGCCGGGGCGATCTGCCTGGGCAAGACCAACATGCCACCGATGGCCAATGGCGGCATGCAGCGCGGCGTTTATGGCCGTGCTGAAAGTCCGTACAACGCCGCTTACCTCACTGCCCCGTTCGCCTCCGGCTCGTCCAACGGTGCCGGCACCGCCACCGCAGCGAGTTTTGCTGCATTCGGTCTGGCGGAGGAAACCTGGTCGAGCGGTCGCGGCCCTGCGTCGAACAATGGCCTGTGCGCCTACACCCCTTCGCGCGGTGTGATTTCAGTGCGCGGCAACTGGCCGCTGACGCCGACCATGGACGTCGTCGTGCCGTTCGCGCGGACCATGGCCGACCTGCTCGAAGTGCTCGACGTGGTCGTCGCCGAAGACCCCGACACCCGTGGCGACCTGTGGCGCCTGCAACCGTGGGTGCCGATCCCGCGTGTCAGCGAAGTGCGCCCTGCGGCGTACAGCGAATTGGCCGCTGACGCCCAAGCGCTGGCCGGCAAACGCTTTGCCATCCCGCGCATGTACATCAACGCCGACCCGGACGCCGGCACCAGCGAAGCCCCCGGCATAGGCGGCCCGACCGGCCAGCGCATCAACACCCGCGCTTCGGTGATCGACTTGTGGCAGCAGGCGCGTCAGGCCCTGGAAGCCGCCGGTGCCGAAGTCATCGAAACCGACTTCCCGCTGGTCTCCAACTGCGAAGGCGACCGCCCCGGCGCGCCAACCGTGTTCAGCCGTGGTCTGGTTTCGAAAGAATTCCTTCACCATGAACTTTGGGACCTGACTGCCTGGGCGTTTGACGACTTCCTGCGGGCCAATGGCGACCCGAACCTTAATCGTCTGGTCGACGTCGACGGCCCGAAGATCTTCCCGCACGACCCCGGCACCCTGCCCAATCGTGAAGGCGATCTGGCCGCCGGCATGGACGAATACGTGCGCATGGCCGAACGCGGTATCACGCCGTGGAATGAAATCCCTACCGTGCCTGATGGCCTGCGCGGTCTGGAGCAGACCCGGCGCATCGACCTCGAAGACTGGATGGATAAGCTCGGTCTCAATGCGGTGCTGTTCCCGACCGTCGCTGACGTCGGCCCGGCGGATGCTGATGTCAATCCTGCCTCGGCCGACATCGCCTGGAGCAACGGCGTCTGGGTAGCAAACGGCAACCTCGCGATCCGCCACCTCGGCGTCCCGACCGTTACCGTGCCCATGGGCGTGATGGCCGACATCGGCATGCCGGTCGGCCTGACTTTCGCCGGCCGCGCCTACGACGATTCGAACCTGTTGCGCTTCGCCGCCGCGTTTGAATCGACCGGCAGCAAACGCCAGATCCCGCCGCGTACACCGCCGCTGGCGTAATGCACCGTGTCAGCTCCCACACACCCTGTGGGAGCTGGCTTGCCAGCGATGGCTGGCCTGACAGCTGCCACATTTCCACCTGACTACCCCGACCCAAATTGTAGGAGTGAGCCTGCTCGCGAAAGCACTGTGTCAGTCAGCATTTTTGTTAACTGACCCACCGCATTCGCGAGCAGGCTCGCTCCCACAGGGGTTTTGTGTGAAGGCTGCCAACTCAGCACACCAACCCAATCCTCCTTCCTCCCGATCTCTCATCATCAGCGCCATCCTGATTACTACCGGCCCTGACCATGATCAACCGCGTCCCGCCCCGCCTCACCCTGCTTGCACTTCTCTGCGGTCTGGCCAACACCGCCCACGCCAGCGGCTTTTTCGACGACGCCAAAAGTGATGTCCTGCTGCGCAACTTCTACCTGAGCAACGACTATCGCTCGCCGACTCCCTCCGGAAAAAATTACAAACAGGAATGGGCTCAGGGCTTTATCGGTAACTTCTCATCCGGTTTCACCGAGGGCACAGTCGGTTTCGGCATCGATGCCCACGCCTTCGCCGGGCTGAAACTTGACGGTGGCAAAGGGCATTCGGGCACGGGTCTGCTTCCGGTCGACAGCGATGGCCGCAGCGAAAACGACTACTCCAGCGCCGGCGGTGCGCTCAAATTGAAAGTCTCGCGCACCACCCTCGCCTTCGGTGAAATGACCGTAGAGAACCCGGTCTTCGACACCTCCGACAAACGCCTGCAACCGGAATACGCCACAGGCTTTTTGCTCAACAGCGCTGAGTTTGACGACGTCAATCTGGTCGCCGGACATTTCACCGCGTTCAAGAATCAGGACAGCTCTTCCGGCAAAGGCGATTTCTACGGCTATGGCGCCAACACCGAGGCCGGCGGAATCAGTTTTATCGGTGCCGACCTGTTCGGCAGCAGCCCCATCGGCGGCGCACTTTACGCCTCCGAGCTAAGCGACACCTGGCACCAGTACTACGGCAACCTGCACTTCAAACAGTCCGGCGTGCTGCTCGACGCCAACCTCTACCACACCCGCGACACCGGCCGCGCATTGGCCGGCGAGATCGATAACACCGCGTTCAGCCTCTCCGGCAAATACAGCTTCGGCCCCCACGCGGTGATGCTCGGCTGGCAACGGATCAATGGCGATACACCGTTCGACTTCGTTGGCGGCGACTCGATCTACCTCGCCAACTCAATCAAATACGCCGACTTCAACGGCGCCAACGAACGCTCCTGGCAAGCCCGTTATGACCTCGACTTCGGTGCGTTCGGCATTCCCGGCCTGAACTTCATGACTCGCTACGTCAGCGGCAGCCACATCGACGGCACCCACGCCCCCAGAGGCGGAGCTTACAACCCGTTCGACGCCGACAGCGGCGACTATCAACCGCAACAAGGCGATGGCGGCAAACACTGGGAACGCGACATCGACCTGAAATACATCGTCCAGTCCGGCGCCGCGAAGGATCTGTCGGTACAGCTTTCGCATGTGACCCACCGCGCCAACGAAGCGCAGGCCGGTGATGATATTGACCGCATCTACGTGGTCATCCAGTACCCAATCGGTTTCTGAAAAAAACACTCGTCCCTTTGAAATACGGCCCCCTGTAGGAGTGAGCCTGCTCGCGATAGCGGTGTGTCAGTCAACAGCAATTTTTCGGAAGGACGCCATCGCGAGCAGGCTCACTCCTACATGGGGTGCGTTTCCCATCCAAACAGTACCGAATCTATCCTTGCAGCACGGCGACCACGGCTAGCCAAATGCCATCACCTCCCTTATCCTGCGCACCCGCAAAAAAAGCCAAGCCAGGAAGGCATTGATTGACCTTCCTGTTTGTAGTCAATCAACACACCCGGATTCAGGGATGTACATGTTCCAGTTATTCAAACTCGGCGCGGCCGTCGTGCTCGCCGCGACGCTCAGCGGCTGCATTACCGAAAGCGCTTCCTGGGTCAGCGAACCCTTGCAACCCAAGGCCAGCGAGCCAGTCAGTTACCTCGTCGGCTCGATCGGGCCACAATCACTCAAGCAATCCGCCGCTGACAATCAGCGCATCTTTTTCCGCAAGCGCGGTTCCGAGTACGGGGCCGCCGGCGTCTGGAAAATGGCCGGCGCCTATTCCACGCCGCAGGATATTCAGGACGGTGTCGGCGCAGCGAGCGTGTTCGTGCTGCCGCTCAAGCCGGGCGATTACGAGTTCTATGATTTCCAGTTCTTTTCCGCACGCTACCAACCAGGGCTCGGCACCGTTTTCACCTCGGCCGAGGCACGCGAGAAATTCAACCTGCCGATGCGCCTCGAACCCGGCAAGGCCTATTACATCGGTGAGTTCCGCTCGTTCTGCCTGACCGCTGGTTTCTGCGCGTTCCGCTGGAGTGATCAGAACGCCCGTGATGCGCTGATTGCGCAACGTCTCGCCCCAGGATTGCCAACGCTGCAACCGCTGCAACTCGACCTGAAAAGCGCTCAGCCCTACATCTTCACCGGCCCCATTCCGGGTGTTGCCGTGGACGCCAAACCATGAAAAAAATCATCGCCCTCACCGCCGCCGCCCTGATGACCGGTTGCGCGGCTACCAACACCTTGCCAGAGCGCACGCTTGCGGACGGTCAGGCTTATCTGCAGCCGATTCACGTTATGGTCGATGACCCGGAAAACGGCTCCAGTCTGCGCAACCACCTGCGTCAGACCGGCGTGTTCCGCACCATCGAAACCGGCAGCGGCGAAGCTGACGAGTACAACGTGCAGGTCAAGCTCAATGTGGAGCGTCACCTGCCGCCGTTTCCGGTGATTCTGCTGAGCAGCGCGACGTTGTTCCTGCTGCCGCTGTCGAACGAATTCGACACGCAAACCGAATTCACCGTGTTCCAGGGTGACAAGCGCCTGAAGCACTACACCTATCGCAACATCACGCAAAAATACACGTGGCTGCTGGATCAGGGCGGTGAGATGCGCGAACAGAACCTCAGCCGCATCGCCCGCGCCTTCGCGCAGGATGTGCAGCAAGACCGGCTGATCCCGGCAGTCGCGCAATGAACCTCGCCATGATGAAAGTCGCTGGCCTGCTCTGCGCCTCACTGATGCTGGGCGGCTGCGCCAACACCTTGCAACCGCTCGACTACCATGCCGACCAAGCCTATGTGCCGGTCACGCTCGGCATGGGGCCGGCGTACACGCGCATCGACGAGCAGCATCAGCGCGAGACCGTCAGCGTCCTGAAAAAAACCGGCGCGTTCTCGATGCTCGACGGCGGTTACACCCGCAACGGCTACAGCCTGTTGATCACCGAACCCAGCGACGGCAAGGTCAATTGGCTGGCGCTGGTCAACGTCTTCACCCTGTTCACCTTCCCGATGCCCTACCACTACCAGGACAACCTGCGCGGCTCGGTCTTCAAGGATGGTCAACTGCTCAAGACCTACAACTACTCGCGCGAAGGCTGGAGCGTGATGGCGTGGTACGTGCCGATTGCCAGTGTCGAGAACAAGCGGCAAATGCTCGATCAGTTGCTGGTGGAAATGGACCGGGACAAGGTGATTCCGTATCAGCCGTGAGGTTTGCTGATGTGGGCTGGTGCGGTGGACGGCGGCGCAATGCATTCCAATGTGGGAGCGAGCCTGCTCGCGAAAGGGCCATCAGATGCGACGCAATTTTTCGATTTAAACGAAGCTGTTTAAAAGACACCTGCCGATACGGTCTCAAGGCTACAAATCCTTGCGCCATTACCTACAGCTACGCCAGAATCCGCCGGCTTGTGCGCCTTGGGGTCGGGTTCTATTGTGGTGCGGTCGCTGACGAATCAGCGATCGGGTTTAGCGACCCGGATCTTAATTAGGTGCATCAGCGGTCCATGCTTCGTCGCAGGTTCAATTCTGCGACTGCGCTATGGTGGCTGTATGCGGGAGACCTTCGGGTCTGCCGGGTGCCTATAACCGGTTCGCTAACCTGCGTACAGCCGCCACCTACTGTTTAGCGACAGTGCCTGACGGCTCCACTTAATAGGAGCTTTACCATGATCAAACCAACACCCAACCCACCCGAAACCGACCCAACTTCCCCCTACGAATCCCTCGACTCGAAAAAACTCCACGAAGCCGCCGACCGCGCCCTCGACCACTACCTCTGCCCACCCGGATCCACGCCACCGCCCTATAGCCCCCGCGCGATGTACGCCGTCACCGCCGACACGAAAAACGAAGACCTGCTGGCCAATGCCTGCGAAACCCTCGCCTCCGCCAAAACCATCGCCCAGGAATTCGCCGGACTGGTAAAACCGTCGCAGCGTCGGACGCTGATGGGCATTGCACAACTGATCATGCTCGGGGAATTGGCGGTGAATCGGGTGCTGGATAATCTGGAGTTGCCGCAGTAGCGGGTCCCAGTCCTGATCGTTCCCATGCTCTGCGTGGGAATGCCTCAAAGGACGCTCCGCGTTCCGGCTCTGGGAGGACGCGAGCGTCCCGGGCTGCACTCCTTTGCTGCGCGTGGGAACGATCAGCTAAGCGGGGCCAGACTGCGTTTCTCCGGCATTCAGAATCAAAGATCGCAGCCTTCGACAGCTTCTACCAATTGGTGTAGGAGTCGGCGAAGGCTGTGCTCTGTTTTTGGAAGGGCCAGGTTCGTACTCGTTAGCGCACCATTAGTATGATAATTTGCGCGAAATCAAACATCAGCAAAGGGCCCGATTATGGCTACCGTACGAAAAACCATTACCGTGACCGATCAGCAAGATCACTGGATCAAAGCTCAGATAGAAGCAGGTCTTTACACCAATGACAGCGAATACATCCGGGATTTGATTCGTCGGGAGCAAGAGCGAAACGCTGAACTGGAAATGGTGCGCGCAGCGCTTCGAGAAGGTGAATCCAGTGGCGCACCCCGGCCTTTTGATGCTGATGCTTTCAAGGAGAGAATGTTGAGGGCACATGGCTGAATACCGACTAACCCCCGCCGCCGAAGCAGACCTTGAGGCTATCTGGACCTATACAGCTCAACAATGGGGGCTGGATCAGGCCGATCGCTACATCGACATCATTACTGCGGCTTTCTCGCAGTTAGCTGATCGTCCTAAAACAGCACCCGCCTGCGACGCGATCCGCCCCGGTTACCGACGCTGCAGCGTGGAGAGCCACATGATTTATTTTCGAATCACCGCCTATGGAATCGCAATCATCAGAGTCTTGCATGACCGGATAGAAGCGCAGCGCAACCTCTGACTTTCTCGTATCACCGATTTGCATTGCCAGAAAAAACACAACGCCTGTAGGAGCGAGCCTGCTCGCGAAGGGTGCATCAGATGCGACGCAATTTTTCGATTTAAACGAAGCTGTTTAAAAGACACCTGCCGACACGGTCTCAAGGCTACAAATCCTTGCGCCATTGCCTACAGCTACGCCAGAATCCGCCGGCTTGTGCGCTTTGGGGTCGGGTTCTATTGTGGACCGGTCGCTGACGAATCAGCGATCGGGTTTAGCGACTCGAACTCAAGTCAAAGGTGCATCAGCGTTCCAGGCTTCGTTGCGGATCTTTATTTTCGCGATTTCGTCATGGTGGCTGTATGCGGGAGACCTTCGGGTCTGCCGGGTGCCTTTGACCGGTTCGCTAACCCGCGTACAGCCGCCACCCTCCCTGTTTAGCGACAGGGTGTAGCGGCTCCACGTCAAAGGAGCTTCACCATGATAAAACCAACACCCAACCCGCCCGAAACCGACCCCACCTCCCCCTACGAATCCCTCGACTCGAAAAAACTCCACGAAGCCGCCGACCGCGCCCTCGATCATTACCTCTGCCCACCCGGCTCCACCCCGCCGCCCTTCAGTCCCCGCGCGATGTACGCCGTCACCGCCGACACCAAAAACGAAGACCTGCTGGCCAACGCCTGCGAAACCCTCGCCTCCGCCAAAACCATCGCCCAGGAATTCGCCGGACTGGTAAAACCGTCGCAGCGCCGGACGCTGATGGGCATCGCGCAGTTGATCATGCTCGGAGAACTGGCGGTGAATCGGGTGCTGGATAATCTGGAGTTGCCGCACTAGCGCCCCTCTGTGACACGTCATGACTGATGTGTTGGAGCGGCTGACGCCTTCGCGGGCAAGCCCGCTTGTGAAGGCGACCACTCGTCGGATACCCCTGCGCACCTGTCAACTCTGACAGGTGCGCAATTCCGCCAATCCGCGTTAACTCACTCCGTCACTTTCCCGTACGGAGCAGCGCCATGACCACGCCTACCCAGCCAGACGAAGCAACCCCGCAAACCTTGAAACAGGTCGGTGTCGCACCACCGACCTTCGAACGTCCGGAAGTCGAAGAAGCCGTCGATGACGTGCTCATTCCCGACCACGTACCGCCAGCCGGCGCAACCCTCGTGTTAACGCACCGCGACACTCGGGGCAAAGACCGGCTCAAGTACGAATGGCGCGGTTCGGCAACGGGCGGCAGCATCAGTGGTCATGTCGATCTGATTCCTGAAACGGCAGGCAGACCGGTGCGGATCACCATTGCCAAACAATATGTAACCGCCAACGACAACGGCTCGGTGCAGGTCGACTATGAAATCCAGCGCGGCGGCGTGACGTTGGGGCGTTCGCATACGTTGCCGTTGCGTATTGGTGCTGCACTGGAAAATCCTTTGCCATTGCCGCAGACGCCGCAAGCGCAAGGCAGCGGCGCCACTGTGACCCTGGCACCGCTCAATGCCCAGGTTAAGTCATATACGATCAACGCTATGGAGGACGTGAAACCAGAAATCAGCTATGTAAGGGACTCGGATACTTTCGAAATCCCCAACCCAGGGCTTGCGGTAAACACGGCAGTAACTCTCACCGGGGTTGCCGCCAAAGGCCAGAAAGTAGAGATATTCGACGGCGCGACGTCTAAAGGTCAGGCAACCGCACATGCTACATACGGTAGCTGGACGCTGACCGCCGATAACCTGGCTGTGGGAGAACACAGCTTTACCGCCAAGGCATTGTATGGTTCCGGTGAGACCTCGAAGCCCTACGAAATCAAAGTACTTGATTCTGATATTGAAGACTTTGAAAACTGTGCACCCGGCGTTCTTCCTCAAAACACTCCGTACTCAACACCACTCATTACGCTGACTTGGCCCCTGCCAAACGATCAAATAGTGGCGAGAATTCTTGGTACTACTCCGGGGAATAAACTCCTGGAGTTGAAATCGAATGAGGACGTGCTAGGACAGATCAAAGTCCAAGTGGAACTTAACAACCACAGACCTTGCTCAATGATTCAAATGCTCAATTCGGGTGCCAGCGGACAGGTTGATTTTTACAACTCCCAAGGGGCCCACCTGGGCCAAAAATACCTAGGCGATGTGATCTTTTACGGTACGGATATAAAACGATTTGTAATAGGCATAGATTTGCCGACAGATATATGGATTGACGATATAAAAATGGGTTACCAAGCGTAAAAAGCGGCGCCCGCTGATGCGCATCGCGCAGTTGGTCATGCTCGGAGAATTGGCGGTGAATCGGGTGCTGGATAATCTGGAGTTGCCGCAGTAGCGGGCCTCTGTGACACAGCATGACTGATGTGCTGGAGCGGCTGAAGCCTTCGCGGGCAAGCCCGCTCCCACAGGAATCGGTGTCGATCACAAAGCTGCATTGATACCGCCGGACCTGTGGGAGCGAGCCCGCTTGTGAAGGCGACCGCTCGTCGGATACCCCAGCGCACCTGTCAACTCTGACAGGTGCGCCATACCGCCAATCCGCGTTAACTCGTTGCGTCACTTTCCCGCACGGATCAGCGCCATGAGCACGCCTACCCAGCCAGACGAAGCAACCCCGCAAGCCTTGAAGCCGCCCTATTTTCCCGCCCAGACCGTGCTCAACCCATTGGCTTCGGGAGAAACCTATGAGGGGGGCATCCCCATTCGTGCTCTGGAGGGCGGTCTGCAGGTCATTATTCCGGCGTGGCTGGAAATGAAACTGGGCGATACGGTCAAGTTGTTCTGGATCGACCCGGTTGTTCCGGTCTGGACCCATGAGCTCAAGTCCGAGCTCGAGCTCAACCAGGATGTGACGTTCGTTCTGGACAAGGAGCTGTTCTTCGACGGTGACGCGTTCCCGGTCTTTTATCGGATCGCCTCGAAAAACCAGCCGGAGGAAGAGTTCAGGCCTCACTGGAACTTGCTGGTCAAACTCACTCGTCCCGGCGGATACGACGATATCCCCGGCGATGACGGCCACTCCGGTCTGAACTTCACGCTCGATTATCAAGAGGTGGACGAGCACCT